>CAZETQ010000001.1:0-178857 GCA_964515165.1 uncultured Solibacteraceae bacterium
CTCTACCCTGTCCCGCAGGAAAATGAACAAGCCGCCGCGGCGTCGGACGCCCCGCCTGTGGCAGAAGACTCTGAATTCATCAACGAGAAGCTGTCAGGCGGACACCTTCGGGACGAGACTCCCGAAGACGCCGGTCAGCCGGAAGCAGCGCCCCAGGAATTTGCAGGTCTCCTGGATGCTCATTTCAGCCAAACAGGACCTCTTCCTTTGTCGATCGAATAATCCATCTTGGTGCTGGTCTCCGTCGTAGCGCGGTAACCTGGAGTTTCCCTTTCAAAATGGAATGGTCCAAGCTTTTCATCCCTACGCTCCGGGAAGATCCCGCGGAAGCGGAAGTTGCCAGTCACCGGCTGTTGCTGCGGGCGGGCTACATCCGCCAGCTCGGCGCCGGACTCTATAACTATCTCCTCCTCGGGCAGCGCTCGCTCCATAAGATTCAACGCATCGTTCGCCAGGAAATGGACGCGATCGGTGGGCAGGAAATGCTTCTCCCCGCTTTGCATCCGGCAGAGGTTTGGCAGGAATCGGGCCGCTGGCAAAGCATCGGTTCCGACATGTTCCGCTTGAAGGACCGTTTCGGGCGCGATTTCTGTCTCGGCATGACTCATGAAGAAGTCATGACCTCGATCGCGCGGGGCGAGGTGCGCAGCTATAAGCAGCTTCCGCAGATCTGGTATCAGATTCAGACGAAGTTTCGAGACGAGCCCCGGCCCAAGTCCGGCCTGCTGCGGCTGCGGCAGTTCCTCATGAAGGATTCCTACTCGTTCGACCTGGCGCCGGAGGGTTTGGACACGTCGTTCGACAAGCACAAGGAGGCCTACAAACGGATCTTCTCCCGTTGCGGGCTGCAGTTCTTCATCGTGGAGGCGCACTCCGGCGCAATGGGCGGCAGCGAGTCGAACGAGTTCATGGTTCTTTCCGGCGCCGGCGAAGATCTGGTCGTTTTCAACCGGGAAGCGAACTACTGGGCCAATCTGGAAAAGGCTACCTCTCGCGCGCAAGCACCTGCCGCAGCCGACCCGGAAGAGGAACTAAGTCCGGAAGATGTTCACACACCGGGCAAGAAAACGATCGACGAAGTGGCCGAATTTCTCGGTCTTCCGGCGACGCAACTTATCAAGAGCGTGGTGCAGGTGGTGGACGGCAAGCCGGTAATCGCGCTGCTGCGCGGCGATCACCAGCTCAGCGAAACGAAGTTTGGCGGCGTGGCGCCCGGCGAGGCGCGTCCGGCGCATCCCGAAGAGATTCGCGAATGGTTCGGAGCCGACCCGGGCTCGTTGGGTCCGGTTCAGGTTCCAGCCAAGATGCGAATCATTGCCGACGAGGCGTTGAAGGGCCGCCGCAATATGGTCACCGGCGCCAACAAAGACGACTATCACTTGAAGAACGTCACTCCCGGCAAAGACTTCACCGCCGAATATGCGGATATCCGGGAGGTGGTGGCCGGGGATTTCCATGCCGAGACCGGACAGCCGCTTTCAATGGCCAAGGCAATGGAGATCGGGCACATTTTTAAGCTTGGCTACAAGTATTCGAAATCGATGGGTTTGAACGTATTGAACGAAGCCGGCGAAGAGATTCCGGTGATTATGGGCAGTTACGGCATCGGGATGGAGCGGATTTTGAGTGCAGCGGTCGAACTGTACAACGACAAAGACGGAATGTCTCTGCCGGCTGCCATCGCTCCGTTCGATGTCGTTATCACGCCGGTCAATACAAAGGATTCGGCTCAGGTCAACGCGGCCCGCAGCCTGTATGAACAGGCGAAACTTTCGAACCTGGATCCGCTGCTCGACGATCGTGACGAACGGCCGGGTGTCAAATTTAAGGATGCCGATCTGATCGGCATTCCGTGGCGAATCACAGTCGGGAAGAAACTGGCGCAGGGCCAGGTGGAAATCGTCGAGCGGCGAACCAAGGCTTCTGCCGATATCGCAGTGGACGACGCCATTCGCTTCGTGACCGGCAAGATTCATGGAGCCTGATTGGGCGGCGATCCGGGCGCAGTTTCCTGCCCTGGAATCGTGGACGTTTCTCAATACGGCTACTTTCGGTCAACTGCCGGTTCGCGCCACGCAAGCAGTTAGCCAACATTTTGCACATCGCGACGAAGTGGCCTGCATGGATTTTCTCGATTGGTTTGCCGATCATGACCGGCTGCGGGGATCCATCGGACAGCTCATCCATGCAGATGCGGATTCGATTGCGTTCGTTCCCAATGCATCCAGTGGCCTCTCGCTGCTGTTGGGCGGAATCGAGTGGAAGTCCGGCGATCAGATCCTGACGCTGGAGCAGGAGTTCCCGAACAACCTGTACTATCCGGCGATGCTGGCCGAACGTGGAGTGGAGTTGGTCGAAGTGCCGTGGGATCGTCTCTATGAATCCGTAACGGAGCGCACGCGGCTGGTTGTGATCAGCATGCTGAGCTACGTGAATGGCCTTCGGCCGCCGCTGGCGCAGCTTGGCAAATTCCTTCGCGACCGTAGCGTGCTGCTTTATGTAGACGGTACGCAGGGGCTCGGCGCGCTGGAATTGAACATCAACGAAGTCCAGCCGGATGTTCTCTCCGTGCATGGGTATAAGTGGATGCTGGCGCCAAACGGCGCTGGTTTCCTTTACGTCGCGCCCAATGTCCGCAAATGGCTACGACCGAACGTCGTCGGCTGGCGCAGCCACAAGGACTGGCGCAACGTCGACATGCTGCATCACGGCACTCCAGAACTGACGGATGCCGCGGAAAAATATGAAGGAGCGATGCTGCCTTCGTCGCTGCTCTACGCGATGGAGCAGTCCGTTCAGATGATGCTGGAGATCGGGCCCGCGGAAATTCAGAAAAGGGTTCTGGAGCTTGCCACAAAGACGCGCGAGATTCTCCGGGCTCTAGGCGCCGGCGTGCAGGGCGGAGAGCTTTTCGATTCCCCCATCGTGGCGGGAAAATTTGACGGCTGCGATGCATCGCTGCTGGCGCGCGAATTGAAGTCCCGCCGGGTGCTGGTCAGCGCCCGTCACGGAAACCTCCGGGTGTCCACGCATTTCTATAACAGCGAGACCGATCTGGATCGCTTGCGCGAAGAACTCCAACGGATTCTTTAGGCGTTACTTCAGAACAACCGGCTTGCCATGGGGTGTGTGGCGATAGGCATCGGCCCACGCTTCCTTGCGAGTGCTCATCTCCGGGAAATTCGTCAGCCCTTTGCGGGCGACAAGCCGCTCGAGGGTAGCCAGCCAGTGCTCGTAGTATCGAGTGCCGTCATCCGGCTCGCCTCGATCCTCCGCGGCCTTGAGCTCGGCAGCTAACTCCGCCGCCCATTCTTTCCGGGTGAAATGGCCTTGTTCGGAGAGCTTCACCGCAAGAGCGAATGCTTGCGCCTGCCACGGCTCCGCGAAAACGGGGCCGCCTTCATCCCGGGGAAGTTTTGGAAGCGCGGCGATCCGGTCGGATTCAGATGTGCTCAAGATAGTCGTCCCAGAGATCGACATAGACGGAGTCGTTGCGGAAAGCCTGGCTGCCCCAAAGCTCTTGCGCGGCGAACCGGACGGAGTAGACATGCTGGCGCTTCTCGCCCTCGTATTTGGAGTTGGTATCCGGAAAGGCGTAAACGCCGTGATCGCGATCGATCACGCCGCTCTTTCCCCGCGCGTAGCGAGGAAGCCGGGTGTGGCCGGTGGGATGGATGTTCAGCGCGCGAACGCGATCGCCGAGGTGGAACTTTGGCGGGATGGACGGGTCCACGCTGGACGGTATGCCGCGGTCCGCCGCCCGAGCCATGTCTGCCGTGAAGGGTGGAACGGTCTTTGCCGCGCCGGATGGCTGGCCGCTTTGTAATTCCTCTTCGGTGACGAAACCGTAGCGAACAACGCGCTGTTCCAGCGTTGTCAGCCACTTCTCGTAATAGGACATCCGGAGATAATCCGCCGGAGGCAACAGCTCGATGTCGTGCCGCCACGCATCGAGATTCCATTTTCCCCACGCGCCCATGGCGCGATTCAGGCCGTGGACACGACCCTCCCAGGCAGCGTGAAACGGAGGCTCGTTCTCTTCGTACTCGATCCGGCCCAATCCCTGCATGCCGCCCATGTCGTGGACGCCGTTCATCGCGCGACACCAATCATCGAATCGCGAGTGACCAGCTCCGCCAGTTGGTCTTCCGTGAAATTTTCGGTTCCGGCGGGCCGCTCCGGCAGGACGATGTAGCGAAGCTCCGCTGTGCTATCCCAGACGCGAACCTCGACATCTTCCGGTAGCCGCAGTCCAAACTCTGTGAGAACGCCGCGAGGATCGATGACGGCCCGGGACCGGTATGGCGCCGATTTGTACCAAACCGGAGGCAGTCCCAGCACCGGCCAGGGGTAGCAGGAACAGAGCGTGCAAACCACCAGGTTGTGAACCTTCGGAGTATTCTCCAGGACAACCATATGCTCGCCCTGGTGACTGGAAAATCCCAACTCCGCGAGGGCGGAAGGAGCATCGGACAGAAGGCGGCTCTTGTATGCCGGATCTGTCCACGCTCGAGCGACGACCCGCGCGCCATTGCGCGGGCCGATCTTGTTCTCGAACGCGTCTACCAGAGCATCCAGCGCGGCCGGATCCACCAGCCCCTTTTCCACCAGCAGCGATTCCAGCGCTTTGACACGAAGAGTCAGGTCGGAGGGGACGGTCTGATGCTCGTGCGAATGCTCGTGATCGTGCAAGTGTTACTTTCCCTTCTCCCGGGTCGGGATGGTGGCGCGAATACCGGCGCTGAACAGAATATCGTTCGAGCGGCGGCCAGGCAACGGGTTGGCGAGATAACGATCGCTGACGGTTAATTGCAAAGCGAAGATGCGATTGACCGCCGCGGCCAGGCTGGTATCGAAGTTAATACGATAGCTTCCCAGGTCTGACATATTCGGGAAGATGACGAATTTCTCGTTGATGGAGAAAACTCGATTGAGCTTGTACACCCACTCTTGCGCGGCGTAAATTTCAGCGCTGTTCCGCAGCAACCCCTCGGGATATATTGGCGGGAAGACGCCGAATTGCTCACGGTTCCAGGAAGCACCACCAGAGACCGAGAGGAGTCCTTTATCGTTCTTGATGAAGTAATAACCAAGACCGCCGCCGACGACGACGCGCAGGTCCAGACCCTGGAAGCGATCGTATTCGTAGTCGTTGAAGCCTTGCAGGAACCACTTGGGGCCGAGGTTTCGCGCGTAGTTCCAGCCGCCGCGCATCGCTTGCGCGGTGACTTCTTTGGGGCCCAACGTTGAGTTGGACGTATAAATCTGGTTGAAATAGATTCCGAAGTTATCCTTGTCGGTAATCCGGTTCATCTTGGCAGTGGAAGCGTAGCTCTGCGTCTTGCTGTTGCCACGGGCGCCGGCGATGCC
This sequence comes from uncultured Solibacteraceae bacterium, assembly GCA_964515165.1. Lineage (GTDB taxonomy): Bacteria > Acidobacteriota > Terriglobia > Bryobacterales > Bryobacteraceae > JAPKYZ01. Next base: position 5,371 of record CAZETQ010000001.1, read on the forward strand.
GAAGTCGAAAAATCCGGTATACAGATCCAGGAATCCGGGATGCAGCTGCCGGAATTCCAACTGCTCGAAAGCTGCCTGCCCGGCCGCGTTTCGTACGGCGGCAACGGTTTCCTTCGGCACTTCGACCGGTTCGGCCCCCTGCGGAGTGATGACGACGCGGCCATCCGTGGTACGAGTCGTACCAGTAATCTTGCGGCCGTCCTTGGTGGTGACGATCACGGGATTGGCTGAAGAAACCTCCGTAATGTCGTCCCAGCCAATGGTCACTTCGCCGGCAAATTCAGACTTGAAAATAACCCCTTTTTCTGTCGTATTCAAAATTTCACCGGTGAGCTTGTCGCCGTTCTTCATGACAACGCTATCGGCCAACGCGATAGACGAAAAAACGGCCAAACAATAAAAAAGTCTCATCCTATCCTCCACTTACGTTCTAGTTATGAGCGCAGCTATCCAGCACCAACGCGATTGCTTCCGTATAGATACGATGTTCTTCAGACAGAATTCGCGCGGAAAGAGTTTCCTCGGTGTCGTTTTTTAGGACGGGGACGGCCGCCTGAAGGACAATTGGACCGGAATCGAGTCCTTCATCGACAAAATGGACGGTACACCCAGTGATTTTTACTCCGTGAGTCAATGCCTGGCGCTGAGCATGTAAACCCGGAAATGACGGCAGAAGTGACGGATGAATATTTAGAATGCGCCCTCGAAAAGCCTGGATCACCGCCGGGCTCAGCAGCCGCATGAAGCCGGCGAGGCAAATCAGATCGAGGTCATATTTTCGCAGTTCGGCAATCAGCATTTGATCGTACGGTTCGCGAGAAAGACCCTTTGAAGGCAAACTGACGGCGTGCAAACCAAAACTGCGGGCGATGTCGAGCCCCGGCGCCGTTGGGACGTTCGAGATGACCACTGCGATCCCGGCGTGGAGTCTTCCGCTGCGTATGTTTCGGGCGATCGCTTCAAAGTTCGAGCCCCGGCCGGACAGCAGAATGCCCAGCCGCTTCATCGATAGAGCACCCGCGCGCCGTCCTTCTGCTTTACGATGCGGCCGATCACCTTTCCCTTCGACAGCAGTCTCAGTGCCGGCGTCTCTTTTTCTTTTGCCACGACGCAGATCATTCCGATGCCGAGATTGAACGTCCGGCGCCAATCGTCTTCGGGAACGCCGCCCAGTTCGCGCAGCAGCGTGAAAATGCGGGGAACCTTCCAGGAACCGGTATCGATTTCCGCGCCCAAGCCCTTGGGAAGAACGCGCGGCAGATTGTCCGTGATCCCGCCGCCCGTAATATGCGCGGCGCCCTTCAACAGGCCCTTCTTCATCAGGGCAGTTAACGGCTTTCGATAACTGACATGCACGCGGAGTAACTCATCGGCGACCGTACGGCCCAAATCCGGAATCGCCGTATCGATTCGATAACCGGCCACTTCAAACAGGAGCTTGCGCGCCAGCGAATATCCATTGGTATGCAAGCCGCTGGAAGGCAACCCAATCAATGTGTCACCGGCGCGAATACTCTTGCCGGTCAGCATCTTCGAACGTTCCACGGCGCCGACGATGAAACCCGCGATGTCGTAATCGCCGTTGGAATAGAGTCCCGGCATTTCGGCGGTTTCTCCGCCGATCAACGCGCAGCCGTTCGCCTTACAGCCCCTCGCCACACCTTTCACCACATCGGCGGTGATGCGGGCGTCCAGTTTTCCCGCGGCGAAATAGTCAAGGAAAAACAGCGGAGCCGCTCCCTGCACCATGATGTCGTTGACGCAATGGTTCACCAGATCTTCGCCAATCGTGTCGTGACGGTTCGCCAGAATGGCCACTCGAAGCTTTGTACCCACGCCGTCGGCGGAAGAAACCAAAACCGGATCGCGATACTTTCCCAGGCGAAATCCACCGCCAAAACTGCCAATGTCGGTGAGAACTCCTTTAGTAAATGTCTGGCGGGCGTAGTTTCGAATTCGACCGACTGCCCGGTCGGCTTCATCGATGCTCACACCCGCATCGGTGTAGCGGATCGGCGACGGTTTGGCCATCAACTTGTGTAACCTCCATCATACTGCGATCATCGTTAGATCCACTCCTTGTATGCGCAAGCATTTATTTCTGTGGACGATTCTCGTTCCGGCGCTTTTCTGTCAATCTCCGCCGGTCGTCGCCATCCGCAATGCCCGTGTGCATCCGGTTTCCGGTCCCGTCATCGAGAAAGGGACCGTCGTTGTCCGGAACGGATTGATTTCCGATGTGGGCGCGGCCGTGACGGTTCCGTCCGATGCGTGGGTACTGGAGGCCGCCGGGCTGGATGTTTATCCCGGTTTGATCGATGGACTGAGCTCGATTGGAATTCCGGAAGCTGCGCCGAATCCATCCGGTTCGGGACCGGCCGCGCGTCCCGGAGGAGGGCCGCAGGCTCTTCCGCCTCCCGCGCGGGGGCCGGAAGACCGGCCTTTGACGAATAGCTGGGTGCGCGCGGCCGACCTGCTGCGTCCGCAGGAACGCCGCGTCGAACCGGCCCGCAGCGCGGGCTATACGACATCGGCGACATTTCCCGCGGCGGGAATTTTCGGCGGCCAGGGCGCGATCGTCAATCTTGGCGGCGAAGAGGCGGGGCGGATGGTTGTGCATCAGGGAATCGGCCAGTACATTACGCTGGCGCGCAACGGGTTTACGGCATTTCCCGGATCTCTCATGGGAACGATTTCCTACATCCGGCAGGTTTATCTCGACGCCGATCGCTACCGGACCGCCAAGAATTTGTACTCCCAGAAACCGCAGGGTTTGGAGCGTCCGGCCTATGACCGCGCGCTGGAAGGAGTGCTGGAATCGCCACGTGTTTTGCTGCCGGCCGTCAGCGAAACCGAAATCCATCGCATGATTCGATTCGCGAAAGAGCTGAATGTGAATCCGGTGCTGTACGGACTGCTGGACGGCTACAAAGCTCCCGCGGCGATCAAGAGCGCGGGAGTTCCGGTGCTGGTGACGCTGAAATGGCCGGAAACGCCGCGCGACCGGGATCCGGAAGAAGTGGACACGATGCGCACGCTGGAGTTGCGGGAGAACGCTCCCGGTACTCCCGCCGCGCTGGCGAAGGCCGGAGTTCCCTTCGCTTTCTACACGGACAATATTCCTCCCGCGGATTTGGGACGTTCGATCCGGCGAGCCATGGAAAAGGGGCTGACGGCCGATCAGGCTCTGCGGGCGCTGACGCTGTCTCCGGCGGAAATCTACGGGGTTGCCGATCGCCTGGGCTCCATCGATCGCGGCAAGATCGCCAATCTGGTTGTCACCCGAGGCGATCTGTTTCGGGAAGGATCGCGCGTCGAGTACGTTTTTGTCGACGGGGTGCGTTATGAGCCGCCGCCCGCCGCGGCTGCCGCCAAGCCGGAGGCAACACAATGAAGCATCCGATTCTTTCCGCTCTGGCCGCAGGCGCCATCGCGGCGGTGTCACTCGGCGCCCAAACCATCGTCATTCAGAACGCGACGATCCTTCCGGTCACCAAGCCGTCATTCAAAGGATCGGTTGTCATCGAGAACGGCAAGATCAAAGAGGTGGGAGAGAAGGTGATGGTTCCGGGCGGCGCGCAGGTGATCGAGGCCAGCGGGCAGTACCTGATGCCCGGAATCATCGATTGCCATTCGCACATCGGCGCCGAGGCGATCAACGAAGGCAGCGTCTCCGTCTCCTCAATGGTTGGCATCGAGGATGTCATCAATCCCGCCGATGGGGCGATTTATCGGGCGCTTGCCGGAGGAGTGACGACGGCGAACGTCCTGCACGGTTCGGCCAATGCCATCGGCGGCAAATGCCAGTTGATGAAGCTGCGGTGGGGCAAGGATGCGGAGGCCATGAAATTCGAAGGCGCGAAGCCTTCGATTAAATTTGCGCTGGGCGAGAATCCGAAGCGCCGGGGCTCCGCCGGTTCCGGGCCGTCGAGCTCAGCAAGTAATCTGCGTTATCCCGCCACGCGGATGGGCGTGGAGGATGTCATCCGCCAGGCATTCAACGACGCGCGAATTTATCAGGCGCAGTGGAAGGACTATCACGGCAAGGTCGCGCGCGGGGAAACCGCCATTGCTCCGCGGCGGGATCTGAAGCTGGAGCCGCTGGTGGAAGTTCTGGAGGGCAAGCGGCAGGTGCATGCTCACTGCTACCGCTCGGATGAGATCCTGATGCTGCTGCGCGTGGCCGACGATTACGGCTTCAAGATCCGGACACTGCAACACGTTCTCGAAGGCTACAAGGTGGCGAAGGAAATTGCCGCTCACGGCGCCGGAGCATCGACGTTTAGCGACTGGTGGGCGTACAAGATCGAAGCCTACGATGCCATTCCGTATAACGCGGTGGCGATGATGCGCAAGGGCGTGCTGGTTTCGCTGAACTCCGATTCGGCCGACGTCATCCGGCGTCTCAATACGGAGGCCGCCAAGACAATCAAGTACGGCGGCGCGACCGAGACGGAAGCTCTGGCGATGATTACGATCAATCCCGCCAGGCAGCTTCAGGTCGACAATCGCGTGGGCTCCATCGAAGTGGGCAAAGACGCCGATCTGGTGCTTTTCGATAAACATCCCCTGGCGTCGGCGGCGGTGGCGCAGAAGGTTTGGGTGGACGGCAGCCTTTATTTCGACCGGCAGAAGGACATTGAGGAACGAGCCGCAAAGGCCGCTCGCAAGAAGCAGATGCTTGAGAAAGCACGGCAGGAAATGCAGCAGCAGCAGAAGAAGAACGCCGCACCGCGGAGGCCGGCATGAAGACCGGTCTGTTTCTTCTGGCTGCCGGCGCGGCTTTCGCCGCTGCCGACGACTCCTTTTTGTTGAAGAATGTCACGGTGCATCCGGTTTCCGGTCCCGAAGTGGCCGGAGCGATGGTGCTGGTCAAGGATGGAAAGATCGCCGCGATCGGGACAAAGCTGCCGGCCGACAAGGGCATCCAAACGGTTGACGGCAAGGGCGGGCATCTTTGGCCGGGAATGATCAACTCGGCAACGGAGCTGGGACTGCAGGAAATCTCGTCCGTTCGCGAGACCGTCGACACGGGCGAACTGGGGGTCTTCAATCCACAACTGCGAGCCTTGATTGCCGTCAATCCGGAGAGTGAATTTATTCCGGTGACCCGGGCGAACGGAATCACCATGGCCATGACCATGCCGTCGACGGGTGCGACCGGCGGTCCGCGCCAGGCAGGCGCGCCTACGATTATTTCGGGCCAGGTGGCGCTGATTCACCTGTCCGGGTGGACGTGGGAAGAAATGGAAGTGCGGCGGTCGGCGGCGATGCAGATCGTCTTTCCCACGGTGGACAGCCGCACGTTCAACTTCTTCGAGATGGGTCCAGGGCGCTCGCCATACACCGAAGCGAAAAAGTTCTTCGACAAGCAAGTCAAGGAACTGAACGATTATTTCGACAAGGCGCGAGCCTACCAGAAGGCAAAAGCCGCCGGCTCGAAGGATTTTCAAACGAACCTGGCGCTGGAGGCGATGATTCCGGTGCTGGAAGGGAAACAGCCGGTAGTTGTGTTTGCCAGCGTCGAACGTACCATCAAGTCCGCGCTGGAATTCATCGACAAACAGAAGGTCAAAGCGATTCTGGCGAATGTCCGGAGGCCCGGCTCCCAGCTTCCGGAAATCAAAAAGCGGGGAGTTCCGGTGATCGTTGGGGACGTGACCGATCTGCCGGAACAGGAAGACGACGCCTACGACAAGAACTATTCACTGCCCGCCGAACTGCACAAGGCGGGCATCCCGTTCGCCTTCGGTACTTTCGACAATCAGTTCGCGCGGAATCTGCCGTTTCAGGCGGGAATCGCCATGGGCTACGGCTTGCCGCCGGAAGCTGCCCTCAAAGCGGTGACGTTGGCGCCCGCGGAGATCTGGGGGATCGCCGGCGAGTACGGCTCCCTTGAACCGGGCAAATGGGCCGATCTGGTCCTGACGGATGGGGACCTGTTGGAACACCGGACGCAGGTAAAAGCGTTGTGGGTGAAGGGACGTTCCACCAGCCTGGAAAATAAGCACACGGATCTGTATCAGAAGTACATGACGCGGCCTGATGGTCCGACGAGGTAATCCGGGTTTTTTCTCTGTGAAGGGGAAAGTGATCCGTGGGCGGGCGAGTTGTGGGGAAAAGGCAGGCGACTGAAAACGACTGAAAAGCGATCGCATGCCCCACGGGGCGTTGGATCGCTATCGTCACAGTACGTCGCTGCGGAAACGCCGGGGCGGGACAATCGGTATTAGTGGAAATTCGTAGTCCTGGTTCGATAGGCTGACGGACGGATGAATCCTTTCGAAAAAGTGCGCTTAGGGCGGACGGATGTCATGGTTACGCGTCTGGGGCTGGGGACGGCCGCGCTTCCCGGGCTTTATGACGCGGTCGACAAGAGCGACGCGTTGGGGGCCATTCGGCAAACGCTGGCCTCCGGACTGAACTTCATCGACACGGCGCCGATGTACGGTCACGGCATGAGCGAGGAACTGTTGGGGGAGGCGCTGCAGGGAATTCCCCGCGATTCCTATGTGCTGTCCACAAAGGTGGGGCGGCTGTTGACTCCCGAAGACCCGGCGAAGATGGCGGACAGCCAGTGGAAGAACATCAGTCCCTACCGGTGGGATTTCGATTTCAGCTACGACGCCATCATGCGGAGCTTCGAGGAAAGCCTGAAGCGGATGAGGCTGGACCGTGTGGACATTCTGCTGATTCACGATCCGGACGATCACTGGGAGGCGGCCATCGGCGGAGCTTACCCGGCCGTTCGCAAGCTGCGGGAGCAAGGCGTGGTGAAGGCGATCGGGGCGGGAATGAATCAGTGGGAAATGCTGAAGAAATTTGCGGAAGAAGGCGATTTCGATTGCTTCCTGCTGGCGGGAAGATACACGCTGATCGATCACACTTCGCTGTCCGAATTTCTTCCGTTGTGCGAGCGGAAGCAGATCAGCATTATTATTGGCGGTCCTTACAATAGCGGCATTCTTGCCGGCGGGACCACGTTCAACTACGTTCCGGCATCGGCGGAATTGTTGGATCGCGTGCGAAAGATCGGCAAGATTTGCGAGCGCTATGGCGTGGATCTCAAGGCGGCGGCGCTGCAGTTTCCCCTGGCTCATCCGGTGGTGGCGGCCACCATTCCCGGCGCCCGGACGCCGGGCGAACTGGATCAGAACCTCAAATTGATGACAGCCTCCATTCCAAAAGAGTTGTGGCTGGAACTTCGCGCGCAGGGCTTTCTGCCGGCGGACGCGCCGATTGCGCAGGCCTGACTGGAACTGGCAGTACCAGAAAACTATCTTTTGATCCTGCTGCCACGCATCTCTTGAAATTTTAGGGAACCGCTGATATAAGTAAACTCGCTTGATCGCCGGGGTGGCGATCTATTCGCTTTACCGGGGGCCTCTATGACGAGGATTTGGGTTGCGGGTGTACTGTTGTTTCTTGTTGGGCTGCAGGCTGCGGCCCAGACGTTGGGCGGGATTACTGGGATTGTCACCGACACGTCGGGTGCCGTTGTCGCAAACGCGACGGTAACGATCACGCATAGCGGCACGGCCGCGACACGCGAAGTAAAAACGAACGACGCGGGAGTGTTTTCCTTCCCCGCGCTGAATCCGGGAATGTATGAGGCCAAGGTGACGGCGCCAGGCTTCAAGACGTCCGTTCAGCGGGACATCACTCTCGAAGTCCAGCAAACGCTGCGCCTGGATTTCGAGCTGGCGGTCGGCCAGGTGACCGAATCGGTGGAAGTTTCGGCGTCTGCCGCTACTCTTCAGACGGAAAACTCGACGGTCGGAACGGTCATTGAGAACAAACGAATCGTGGACCTGCCGCTGAACGGGCGCAATGCGCTGTCGCTGGCCGCGCTTTCCCCCAATGTCAGTTTCGGGTTTCCTTCGGCGGGGCAGGCCGGCGCGCGGCAAGGCGGGATTCGCGCGGACCGGTCGATTTCGATTGCCGGTCAGCGGTCTCAGTTCAACCACTTTACGCTGGACGGCGTAGAAAACACGGATCCCAATTTCAATACCTACGTGGTGGAGCCGTCGGTCGACGCGCTGCAGGAATTCAAGGTACAGACGGGCATCTATCCGGCGGAGTTTGGCCGCGGGACGTCGCAGGTCAACATCATGACCAAGTCCGGCGCCAACGAGTATCACGGCACAGCCTACGAGTTTCTTCGAAACGAAAAAATGGACGCGAAGAATTACGCGTTTACTTCCGCGCGCCCGCCGAAGGACCCGTTCAAGTGGAACCAGTACGGATTTACGCTGAGCGGCCCGGTTTCGATCCCGAAGGTTTTCGATGGAAAGAATCGCCTGTTCTTCATGACGAACTATGAATGGTTCCGCCAGCGCCGGGCCGTGCAATCGATCTACACGGTGCCCACGGCGGCGGCGCGAGGAGGCGATTTCTCGGCTCTTCCGTTCAATACGACCGGCATCTACGATCCGGCGACACGGCCGAACCCCGGCGCGCCCAGCGGAACTCTGTTTCCCGGTAACGTGATTCCCACCAGCCGTCTGGATGCCACGTCGCAGAAGCTGCTGGAGTTTTATCCTTCGCCGAACCTTCCGGGAACAACGAACAATTTCCAGCGTGCCCGCCAGCTGCCGATCAACCGCGATCAATTCATCGGGCGATTCGATTTCGTCGAGTCGGCGAACTCGCAATGGTTCGGGCGCTACAGCTGGGGTGACGAGAACCAACTGACGGAAGGCATTCAGTTGAACGGCGACAAGATTATCACCAACTTTAACCAGTACATGGTGACCAACACCCGGGTGCTGAGTCCGTCGGTGGTGAATGAGTTCCGGTTCGGATTGACGCAGTTTTACAACACCTCCGGTCCGGAGTTGGCGTTCACCCGGGACGTCGTCGGCGAACTGAGTATTCCCGGGCTTGCTTCGGGGCCGCCGGTGCAGTGGGGAATCCCGTCGGTTTCGATGACCGACGGCTATTCCGGTTTCGGCAACTCTTCGGAAGGTCCTTATGAGAACAACAACCGGTCGATGCAGTTCATCGATAATCTCAGCTGGACCCGCGGAAAGCACACCTTCAAGTTCGGCGGAGAGTTTCGCAACGACGTCTACCGCCAGGTGGGCAATCAGTTCGCCCGCAGCCAGCTGAGCTACCAGAGAAACGCCACGCGGAACCCGGGGGTGACCGGAATCACGGGAGATTCCTTCGCCGATTTCCTGCTGGGCCAGCCCTATCAGGCGGAGGCCGCGGTCTCGATCGCACAGGCCGATTTCCGGGCCAACACGTTCTTCCTGTACATCGACGACACGTGGAAAGTCACCAACCGGCTGACGGTGAATTTGGGACTGCGCTATGAAAATACGCCGCCATGGACCGACCAGACCGGAACGTTGTTTAACGCGATGGTTCCGAATGAGGTTCATCCCACGGACTACCGCTCGGCGACCGCTCCTCAAGAGATGTGGCCGGTCTTCATGCGGCAGTCGCCTTCCCGGCAGAATTGTTATGAGGGCGTGAGCGTGCGCTGGCCGGACATCACGGTGCGCTGTGACGGCTCCTATGGTGCGCGATTGGTGGGGCGGGACAACAACGACTGGGCTCCGCGGCTGGGGTTCAGCTACGCGCCAACGGACAAATGGGTGATTCGCGCGGGCGCCGGAATGTTTTTGTCACAGGACACGGGAAATCCACGGTTCGACATGGCGCGGAATCTGGCCGGGCGTCTCCGCGACAACTCCGACACAAAGTTTCTGACTTATCAGAACGCCTTTGCCTCGATCGCGGGCGGCGTGGCCAATGTTTTCCGGCCGTACGCTTTCGCCAATCCGTACGATCGCCGTACTCCGTACACGATGCAGTACATGCTGAACATTCAGCGCGAACTGTCTGGAAACACGCTGCTCGAAGCCGGGTATTTGGGGAGCCTCAGCCGCCGGCTGGAGGGCTTGCGTTCCGTCAATGAGGCGCTGCCGGCGCCGCGCACTTCCGGAATTTCGGTGGCCAACCGGTCGCCATTCCCGAATTTCGGGATTATTCAGTTAGTCGATAACGGCGGCAAAGGGAACTACAACTCACTGGCAGTGAAGTTGACCAAGCGATATTCGAACGGGCTCACCTATCTTGGCGCCTACACGTGGTCGAAATCGATCGATACGGCATCGGCGATCCGCAATCAGGGCAATGACACTCTGTTTCCTCAGAACAGCTATTGCCGCCAATGCGAGCGCGCGCTGTCGTCGTTCGACGTGCGCCAGCGGCTGGTGGTTTCGGTGCTGTGGGATCTGCCTGTCGGCAAAGGCCGCCGCGTCAATATCGACAACGGGTTTGTGAACGCGCTGATCGGCGGATGGCAGGTGGGTTCGATCTTCACCATGCAATCCGGGTATCCGCTGAATATTTTCCAGGGCGGCGATCCATCCAACACCGGGCATACGTTCGACCGTCCGGATGCAACGGGAGTGGATCCATTCGAAGGCTGGAACAGCAATATCGATGCCTGGTGGAATCCCGCGGCGTTTAGCCGCACGCCCGACGGCCGGCACGGAACCATGGGCCGGAACGCTCTCACGACGCCGGGACAATTCAGCTGGGATTTTTCGACTCTGAAAGACTTCCGTTTTTCCGAGAAGCACCGGTTGCAGTTCCGGTTTGAAGCGTTCAATCTGCCAAACCATCCGGTGTGGGGAAATCCGGATGCCAGTATCACCAACGGGACGTTCGGCCAGATCCGGTCGACCCGGACAAACATGCGTAACCTGCAGCTGGCGCTGAAGTATTACTTCTGAACCGAAAACAAAGGAACTCTCCCAGGGACCGGCGCATTTGACGGCTTCGATCCAGAATGCTAGCGTGTCGTTTCAGAGTGGTGACCGCAAGGAGCCAATAAACGCATGCCGGACAATCTGCCTGAAACCGAAACCGCGGCGGGAGAGACTTCCCGCCGGGAGCTTCTGAAGCTTGGAAACAGCCTCATCGTGCCAGCGCTGATCGGTGGCGCGCCGCAGGTGAGCGCGGCCACCGGTCCGCTGAAGACCGGGCCGGAGATCTATCAATCCATCGGTGTTGAGCCGGTGATCAACTGCCGCGGCACGTTCACCATCATCGGAGCATCGATCGAGCTGCCGGAAGTTCGCGCGGCGATGGACGCCGCCGCTCAGCACTATGTGCAGCTGGACGAGCTGGCCGAAGGAGTGGGCCGGCGTCTCAGCGAGTTGACGGGAGCCGAATGGGGAATGGTGCCGGCGGGCTGCGCCGCGGGATTGAAGCACGTGACGGCAGCCTGTGTCGCGGGCGGCAATCCGGAGAAGCTGCTGCGCATTCCCGATCTTCGCGGTCTCGAGAAGACGGAAGTCGTCGCGCCTCGAACTTCGCGAAACGTCTACGACCATGCCGTCCGGAATATCGGGGTGAAGATGATCACCGTGGAGACGGCGGAGGAATTCGAGCGGGCACTGAGCCCGCGGACGGCGATGATCTACCTGACGGCGGGCCGCGCGACGGCGGAAGGGCCGTTATCGCTGGTCAATATCGCTCGAATGGCCAAGCCGTGGAACATTCCGATTCTTGTCGACGCGGCCGCCGAAGTGCTGACCATTCCCAATGTGCACCTGGCGAATGGGGCCACGGTGGTGGCCTATAGCGGCGGCAAGGCGATCTGCGGGCCGCAGTGCGCGGGTCTTCTGCTGGGCCGCAAAGATATTCTGATGTCGGCGTGGCAGGCCAGCTCTCCGCATCACGGTCCGGGCCGCGACAACAAGGTGGGGCGCGAAGAAACGATCGGCATGGTGGCCGCCGTCGAAGCCTGGGTCAAGCGCGACCACAAGGCGGAGTGGACGAAGTGGCTTTCCTATCTCGACACGATTGCGAAGCGCGTTTCGGCCGTCAACGGAATTACGACAGCGGTGCATGAACCCACAGCACTGTCCAACCGCAGTCCGTCCCTGAGCATTTCCTGGGATCCGGAAAAGCTGCACATCACCGGGGAAGAGCTGGCGGAAGTCGTTGCCCGGACGAAGCCGAGGATCGCACTGGGAGCGGGCCGCGGGGCCGCGGCGTCGCCTTCCACGACTTCCCTGGAGATCACGGCCTGGATGATGCAGCCGGGGGACGACCGCATCGTCGCGGATCGTCTTCACCAATTGCTTTCGCAGTCGCGCAGTCCGAAGCCTGCTCCCGCCGCGCCGGCGATCAATCTGACGGGCCGATGGACCGTCGATATTCAGTTCTTCAGCAGCAAGAGCCAGCACTCTTTCATCCTGGAGCAGCAGAACGGCCGTCTTCAGGGCGTGCACCAAGGCGATTTTTCCGTGCGCGACATTGTTGGCGTGATTGACGGCGACCAGGTGAAGCTGCGCAGTGTACAAAGCGTTCCGGGCGATACGATTCCCTTTACTTTCAGCGGCTCGATCAGCGGCGAAACGATTGCCGGAAAGATCCATATGGGGGAATACCTGAACGCCAGCTTTACCGCGAAGCGTCATTCCTATTCAACGGACACCCGGCCGATTCTGGTTCCGGGCGGCGCGCCGCTGGCGAACTGAGCGTTCCCGTCAGGATATGGGGATCGTTCAGGTGGAACGGCCCGCCGGGCGGAAAAACATTGCGCGCATTCGCATGAACCCGCTTCCGGTCGCTGCCTGCTCTCGTGGCATGAAGGGCAGGCGACTGAAAAAGCGATCGCCTGCCCCACGGGCTTCTCAGGGTACGGGAAATAAAGGGTGCGGACTTCGAGCGGATTGCATCAGCTTGCGCAATCGTTCGACCACTTCCGGATGTTGCGCGGCGATATTCTTTTTCTCCGACGGATCGGACGCAAGGTCATATAGCTCTTCCTTGAACCCCGGTTTTTGCCGGACGAGCTTCCAGTTGTCCTGGCGAACCGCCTGGGCGAAGCCGCCTTCGTGGAACTCCCAGTAGAGATATTCATGCCGGACGGGCTTGCCTTCGGTCCAGGTGGCGGTGCAATTCACTCCATCGAGATGCGGAGGAGCAGCGGCACTCGCCAGTCCGCACATTGTCGGCAGGACATCCCAGAACGCCCAGACCGCGCCGGAGGTCTGGCCCGGCTGGATGGTTCCCTTCCATCGGGTGATGGCCGGGACGTGGATTCCGCCCTCCAAAAGATCGCGCTTGATGCCGCGATAGGGACCGGACGATTCGAAGAATGTGGACTTGTGGTTTCCTTCGGCGTGCGGTCCGTTGTCGCTGGAGAAGACGATCAATGTATTTTCCGACTGGCCGCTTTTTTCGATGGCTTCGACAATTCGCCCGACGTAGCTATCCATCCGTGTCACGGCGGCGGCGAAGGTTCGTTCCACTTCGGGCCACGCCTGGTCGCCATACGGGCCGAGATCCGGCGATTCCATGCCGTTGGCCTGCAAGCGGCCCAGCTCGTTGTTGGCGTGCGGCAGGATGGTGGGGAAATACAGGAAGAACGGCTGATTGCGGCGCTGGGAGAGAAACTCGACCGCGCGGTCGGCGAAGAGATCCGGCGCGAATTTCTTCCGCTGGTTGAACCAGTTGTCGGTCAGGAAGACTTCGTTCTGGTTTTGCCACAAGTGCTCCGGATAGGCGTTGTGGGCATGCTGCTGGTCCAGATACCCGAAGAAGTGGTCGAATCCGCGGGTATTGGGGACGGATCCTGTGCCGGGACCGCCCAATCCCCACTTGCCGAAGAGAGCCGTCTCATAGCCGGCTTTCTTCAACGCCGAGGCGAGAGTTTCTTCCACCTGCGGAATGCCCAGCTCCGGTTTGCGATTGCCGCGAACCGCCGAATGACCGGTATGTTTTCCGGTCATCAGGCAGCATCGGGACGGCGCGCACACCGTAGACCCGGAATATGCCTGCGTAAACCGGATTCCTTCGGCCGCCAGGCGATCGATGTTCGGTGTCTGGATTCGGTTCTGGCCGTAGCATCCCAAGTCGCCGTAACCGAGATCGTCGGCGAGAAGGAATACCAGATTGGGCGGGCGGCGCGCCTGCGCGGATAAGATGGCCGGCGCGGCGGCGGCTGTTTGAAGAAACGTTCTGCGATTCACCGGAGCCTCAATAGATGAACTTCAGGCCGAACTGAATGCGCCGCGGGGCGGCCGCACCGGTAATCTGCCCGCCTTGCGGGAGATTGACGTTGGTGTTCGGCCGGTCGAAATTCGGGGTGTTTGTAAAGTTGAACATTTCGGTCCGGAACTCCAGCCGGTAACGCTCGCGGATCTGGAAGTTCTTTCCGATCTTCAAATCGGTTGTGGTTGCCGAGGGGCCGGACAAAATATTTCGCCCGGAGTTTCCGTAGGCGACAAACTGCTGTGCCGGCTGAAACGCGGCGACATCGAACCACCGCGCCAATGTCCGCTGGTCCTCGGGAAGGCTGCCATCCCCGAGACGGTTCGGATAGTTCGTTGTTCCGGTATTGGTCAGATCCTGGCTGATGGTGGCAGAGAAGGGAAGGCCGGTGCGGTGATTGAAGATCGCTCCCAACTGCCACCCGCCCAGAAACCAGTCGAGCGGTCCGGAGGTGTTCATGTGGGCGCGCCCTTTGCCGAACGGAAGGTCGTACACGCCCGAGACCGTCACCACATGGCGCACGTCGTAGGCGGAATTTCCCCGATGAAGCCGCATGTTGTAAGGATCGCGAGATCCGGCGCCCTGGGTTCCATCGTCCAGCGTGCCGGCCCCGTCATCGATGGCGTGAGACCAGGTGTACGACCCCAGAAACGTCATGCCGCTGGAGTAGCGTTTCTCCGCCTTGAAGGCCAGCCCATGATAGGAAGACTTGCCGCCGGCATCGCGATATGTGATTCCTCCGAAATATGGCCGCGGCCGCCGCGATTTGATCGCTGCCGAGCCCGGCGAGAGCGGGGTATTGATGTTGCGAGTCCACACCAGGTGGCGTCCCTGCGCGGCAAGGTAGGAGATGGTCAGAACGGTCTGGAAGGGCAGCTGGCGCTGAATGTCGGCGAACCACTGCATCGCGTACTGATTGGGCATATAGGGCACGGCGGTCTTCACCGTGACGTTCTCCTGGACCGTTGTTGCGGGGATCAAGCCGGTGGGGAATCCGTCCTGCACGATGATGGACGGCTGCCGGAACTGATCGGAGGGAATGGAGATCTCCGTGAAGTCGGGTGGAAGGTTGGCAAACCGCGCATCTCCATCGTGAGAGATCGCATCGGGTTGGCCATAGTAGAGCCCGAATCCGGAACGGAAGACGGTCTTATCGTTGGCCTGCCACGCCAAGCCGACTCGCGGAGCGAAGTTGTTGTTGTCCATCTGGCCGCCATTGTCCGACTCGGAAGTTGGCCGTACGATTTGATACTCCTGAGATCCGGGAGTGAACTCGAACCGCGATACCGCGGAGTTGTGGAACGAAGGAATGCCGAAGCGGTCCCAACGCAAGCCGAGGTTCAGAGTCAGGCTGCGGGAGAGCTTCCAGTCGTCCTGGAAGTAGACGGAGTAATTCAGCGTTCGCGCCTCTTCGCCATTCTGGTTGCCGATGTTGGCAGCCGATGCCCACCCCACAAGAAAGTCCGCCATTCCGTCTCCCGAGTTTCCGCGGCTTTGCGGGTTTTGTGTGAACTGGCCGTTGAAAGCCGCCTGGCCGCGGGCAAATCGCGCGGCTCGCCGGAAGATCTGCTCGCGCCGGAACTCGAAACCGGCCTTCAAGACGTGGCGCCCACTGACTTTCATCACGTGATCGGAGATTTGCAGAAAGTTCAGATTGTTGCGATTCGGCCAGAATGACCGCGTACCCACTTCGGAATAACCGGTGGGCGTGAAGCGCGACATGCCACGCTGGTTGTCGTCGCCGAGGTCGGCAATACCCTGGATGCCCAGCTGCTGATTGAAGTTTTCGGTCCACGGCACGTCGAGCACCGACGGGGTGTGCGTCAAACCCACACGAAGCTCGTTATTGAGAGTCGACGTCAGGGTCGAATTGAGATTGCCGACGACGGAATCCGCAGTCAGCGACGTAGTCGTCCACTGTCCTCCATCGGCGGGCAGCGGAAGCGCGCCCGGATCGACGCCATCGTACATCCGCCGCGAATAGCGTCCGAACAGCCGATGGGCCGGCGAGAAATTATGATCGATGCGGGCGTCCACTTGATTGGTGTCGTCCGATTTCGCTCCGGAGAAGAAATAGTTTGCCGTCAGGCCGGGCAGATTGGGCTCCGGATAAAGAGCGATGATCTTCGCGGAGACCGGATCGATCCGGCCGGCCGGAATCTGATTATTCGGGAAAAGCTGCCTTGTCGCGGTAGAACCGGTGCCGGATGTCGTCAGCGGGTCATAGATCGGTCTGGCAGTCGCAAAGTTTCCGTTGCGGTAATTCAGCGTAGGAACGGTGGAGATCGACGATTCGCCGCTGCGAATCCGAGTTCCCTCATAGGACACAAAGAAGAACGTTCGATCGCGAATGATCCGTCCGCCCATGTTGGCGCCGAACTGGTTCTGTTTATACGCGGGGCGCGGCTGGCCGACGGCGAAGAAATTCACCGCATCGAGTTTTTCATTTCGCAGGAACTCGTACGCCGTTCCATGAAATCCGTTGGTGCCGGATTTCGTTTGTACGATGACGGTGCCGCCCATTCGAAATCCGTATTCGGCGGAGTTGTTGTTGGTGACCACCTTGAACTCCTGAACGGAGTCGATGGAAGGCGTGACGGCTTGCGCTTCAAAGCCGAGCTGGCCGCCCGAGGCTCGCGAATTGTTGTCGATTCCGTCCAGCAGGACGTTGGTCTGATACGACCGCATTCCGAGCGCCGAGAACGATCCCTTGCTGGACGTTCGAGAGCCGGACGAAGGGGCGACGCCGGTCGTCAACTGCGCCAGGTCGAGATAGTTCCGGCCGTTCAGCGGAAGCTCGACGATGCGTTTGTTGTCGATCACCTGTCCGACCGTTGAGGTTTCGGAATCAATCATGGTTGTGGTGGCGGAAACCTCAATTGCTTCTCCCACCGTGCCTACCTTCAAAACCAGGTCGAAACGCGCGGTCTGGTTGACGTTCAGCGTGAGGTTCGCCGACGAGAGCGCGAATCCCTGGCGGTTGGCTTCGACATGATAACCGCCGGGAACCAGTCCCGGAATCGAGTAGAACCCCTGCTCGTTTGTTTCAGCGGTCACGGTGATGCTGGTCCCGCGGTTGGTGACCTTCAATTTCACGCCAGGCACGACCGCCCCCGATGGGTCTGTCACCACTCCCTGAATCGTTGCCTGCTGGGCCCAAACCGCTGGCAATAAAGATACAAATAGGCTCAAGCCTAGTTTCGACATGGACGTTGTCTCCCCAAGTTCTTCCCGGTACGCTGGCGCGCACTCCGTTTCGCCCAGTTTAACACCACGATGTCGATCGGGATTACGGTAAATATGTCATTTTGCCGGGTACCAGCCGCGATCCCAGGGAAACGCGACAGTGGGGCGGTTGGCATAGCGGGTCATCTGGAATGCGAGGCGCGCGCCCGCTCCCGGATTGAGCCGGACGTTCAGCACCGAACCGTTTACGGGCAAGGATTTGCCATCGAGGGTTACCGAATCGAACCGGTGCTCGCCATAGCCGCCCGCCTGGACCACCAGCTCGCGAGCGTCGAGAGGGTTGGTGTTGACCAGGGTCAAGGTAGCGGAGCCGGCGTCCATTTTTTCGACCAGCGCCGCGACATCCTCCGGCAGGCCGGCACGGCGCTGCACGGGATCGAAATAGCGGAAGCGGCTGTGCAGCGTCCAGATGCGGGTGGGTGTCATGTACGCTCCGAGAGTCAGATGAGCCAGGGTGTTGGTCGTCGCCGGGTTGTAGTCCAGGAGATAGTCCGCCAGCCGCGAATCCGCTGTTGTCTGGTCCGTGCGAATGGCTTCCATCCGTTGGCGCACTCGCGCGAGGTCGGCCTGCAGCGCTTTTTCGGGAAAGTCGGGAATTTTGCCGTCGAGAAATCCAAGCCAGGCCAGCGAGCGGTCCGGTTCCGTGTAGCCGCCGCCGGGTTGAGGGTTGAACGTCGTGGGGATCGTGACCCGCTCCAGATCCTTGCGGTCCATCGACCAGAGGTAGATTTCGACCAGCCGGTCGGTAAACAAGCGCGGACCATATTGATACCAGCTGGGAGGGCCGTTGTGCTTGTACCCGCGCGGGTCGCCATAGCCTTGGGGCAGAAGCGTCTTGCCGTTTTCGATTTTCTTCTGGGCGTAGATGTTGTCCATCTGGCGGCGCAGCACCTGAATGAATGCCGGATCGCCGCTTAACAAGTAGGCGTTCCCGAATCCCGGCCAGGAGCCGTTGGTGACGTAGTTGCGATGGGCGATCTGCTCCAGCTCGCCATCGAAAATCGTGAAGTTCCAGCCGTAGGTTCCTTTCCACCATTGGCCGTTGTACTCCCCGCCGGGTTTGCCATCCAAGCCGACATTGGTGGGGATGTTGCCTCCGGTTTGTTCGGTCCGCTGCTTCCAGGCTCCGGCGTAATCGAGCACCCAATCCCGGTACTTGTCTTCGCCGGTGAGCATGTAGGCGTTCAGGCCCAGGATCGTCGAAGCGAGATTCAGCGGATTGTCGCCGACACTATCGAGGTACTCGTCGCAGTGGGCGAGCATTTTTTTGTAGTTGGCTTCCAGGTCCAGCAGCTTTCCGCGGCCGGCCGGATTGTGCAGCAGGTGGAAGGTGCCCGGTACGGGATCGCCCACCCAGTCATAGGTTGTCGCCTTATGCATCATCGGGCCCTTGCTGCCCGTCCAGATGCTCTTGATGACTTTCTTCACCGGATCGTAGTTGGGAGCTTCGGGATCTTCGCCGGTGTACATGTCGGCGAACCGCCGGGACCGCTGGCGATACAGCTCGTCATTCGGGGCGGAAAGCGCCATCAGGAAGAAGGCGCGCATGCCCTCCGCAGTGTGGAACCAATCGGACTGGGTGATGAATTCCTTGCTGTAGGCTCCATTGGCTGCCAGTTTGGTGAGCGTGGTGCGTAGCTCGCCGTACTGCTTCAGGTGTCCTTCGTAGCCTTTTTTGAAGAGGGTGAGGACGGAATCCGATCCGCCCAGGGCATGAAGCAGCGTCCAGTTCCAATAGGTCTCAATGGCATCGTCGGGCCCATCGAGCGTTCCCCATCGCGGAGTGTGGGCCAGGTATCCCCGGTCGTCCAGGTACTTTTCGGCAAAGCGCTCGACGGCGCGGGAATTGTGGCGAAGAAGCTCGCGTTCCAGGAGCGCCCACGCCGGAGCGGACATCGGGGTCTGGATGTGAACCGTCACTTCCGAACGAGTAGCTTGAGCGGCGGCAGCCGACACAAGCAGCAATGCGGCGAAAGGCAGGTGGACCTTCATCGTCTGTACACGATATCAATCGATAGCTGGCGGCGCAGGGATTCCGTAGGATAGCGGAATGCCTTCTGTTGCCCGTCCGGCGGGAAGCCTGCCGCAAGTGCTGGCGGAGCTGCAAGCGTTGCTGGGTTCGAGAGTCACCACGTCGGAGACCCAGCGCGAGCACCACAGCCACGGCGAGTCCTACCACGCTCCGCATTTACCGGATGTTGTTTGCTTTCCGAAAGAGACTCGAGAGGTGTGCGAAATCATGCGGGTGAGCGCCCGGTATTGCGTACCCGTGATTCCCTTCGGGGCGGGTACTTCGGTGGAAGGACACGTCAATGCCATCCATGGCGGAATCGCGCTCGACATGCGCGAGATGAACAGGATCCTGCGGGTCAGCGTCGAGGACTGCGATGCGACGGTGGAGGCGGGCGTCACTCGTCTGCAACTGGTCAAGGCTTTGCAGGACACGGGGCTGACGTTCTTTGTCGATCCGGGGGCCGACGCCACCATCGGCGGCATGGCCAGTACCAGGGCCTCCGGCACGACGGCGGTTCGCTACGGCACGATGCGGGAGAACGTTCTGGGGCTGACCGTCGTGCTGGCGGATGGCCGTGTGATTCAAACGGGCGGCCGGGCGCGCAAGTCTTCGGCGGGTTATGACCTGACGCACCTTTTTGTCGGAGCGGAGGGAACGCTGGGTGTTTTGACGGAGGTGATTCTCCGGCTGCATCCGCTACCGGAAGCTGTTGCGGCTGCTGTGTGCTCGTTTGACACGGTTCGCGGGGCTGTGGAGACGGTGATCGAGGCGATCCAGTTGGCCGCGGGGCTGGCCCGCGCCGAGTTTCTGGATGACAAACAGATCGATGCGATCAACCGCTATTCGAAGACCGATTTGCCGCTACGGCCGACGCTGTTTTTTGAATTTCACGGCATCAGCCAGCGTGAAGTGGAAGAACGCGCTCAACTGGTGCAGTCGCTGGCTGCTGCTCACGGAGGGCACGGTTTTGAATGGAGAACCAATCGCAAGGAGAGGGAAGAGCTGTGGAGCGCCCGTCATAGCGCCTACTTCGCCTCACGTGCTCTGCGCCCCGGCGCGGAGGTGCTGACCACCGATGTTTGCGTGCCCATATCGCGCCTAGCCGAGTGCATTGAAGAGACTCGCGCGGATCTGGCGAATTTCTCATTTCCCGCGACGATCGTCGGCCATGTGGGTGATGGGAATTTCCATGTGCTTTGCATGATCGATCCCAAGAATCCGGCGGAGTTGGAAGAAGCTATCCGCTTCTCCGAATGTACGGTCCACCGGGCGCTGCGAATGTCCGGCACCTGCAGCGGCGAGCACGGGATTGGGACGGGGAAGATCAAGTATCTTGCCGAGGAGCACGGTGACGGCGTTGCGGTGATGCGAACCATCAAGAGAGCTCTCGATCCGGACAATTTGTTGAATCCCGGAAAGACTGTCGACGTGCCGCCAGATCCGCGGTACGCTCGATAGCCATGCCCTCCGGTTCCATTCCGCGGCCATCGCGCTGGTCGGCCGTCGGGCCGGCGATTCTGCTGACGGCGACCAGCGTCGGCGCGGGCGACATTCTTACCGGAAGCCTGGCGGGAGCGGCGGGCGGCACGGCGGTCCTTTGGGCGGTTCCCGCGGGAATCGTCTTGAAGTGGACGCTGACTGAGGGCATCGCCCGCTGGCAGATGGCAACGGGGACAACGCTGCTGGATGGGTGGGTGAACAAACTCGGGCGGTGGATCCAGTGGCTGTTCTTTGGGTATCTCCTGCTGTTCTCCCTGGTGACCGGCGGAATGCTTTCGAGCGCCTGCGGAGTGGCGGGAGCGGCGCTTGTTCCGCTCGGAGATCCCCAATCCTCGAGATTCATCTGGGCGGCCGTCCATGCGCTGACGGGCCTGGCGCTGGTGTGGCTGGGAGGGTACGCGCTGCTCAAGAAAGTATTGGCGGTCTGCGTGGGAGCCATGTTCGTCACCGTCACCGCAACGGCTTTTCTGCTGGCGCCGGACTGGAGCGCCGTGGGCCGCGGCCTGATCCCCTCGCTTTCCGCGAGCAGCATGGGATGGACGATCGGCTTGATTGGCGCGATCGGCGGGACGATGGCGCTGATCAGTTACGGATATTGGATTCGCGAGGAAGGCCGCACGGGTATGGAGGGGCTGCGCGCCTGCCAGTTCGATCTGCTGCTGTCCTACGCCGTCATCGGAGTGTTTGGAACCGCGGTGGTGATCATCGGCTCTCGCGTGGAGTTGCAGGGCAAAGGGACCGGGCTGGCGATTCTCCTTGCCGATCAGTTGGCGAAAAGTCTCGGGCCCAGCGGCAAGTGGATTTTCCTGATTGGTTTCTGGGCGGCGGTCTTTTCGGCGCTGCTGGGTGTCTGGCAGAGTCTTCCCTATCTCTTTGCGGATTTTCTCTCGTTGCGAAAAGGAAGCGGCCTTGCCGCCGATCTCGAGAAGTCGCGGCATTACCGGTGGTATCTCGTCTGCCTGGCGACGGTCCCGTTGATCCTGGTGCGCTGGCCTGTCGAACAGTTACAGCTTGCATTTGGGTTGACCGGAGCGATGCTGCTGCCCTTACTGGCGTTCACGCTGCTGATCATGAACAACCGGGAAGACTGGGTGGGAAAGCAGTTTCGCGCGGGACCGGCGCTGAACGCCGTGCTGTTCGCCGCGCTGGTATTCTTTGCTTTCGTGGGCGGCCGAGAGATTTTGCAAATTCTCCACAAGTAAAGGAAATCGTACAGAACGTGGCTGATATTGTGATCCCCGATGACTATCCCGTTGTGATGGGCGCCAGCAGCGCCTACCGGCAATGGGTCGAGAGTACACCGGTCACCTACTATCCCTCTCTACCCGGCGGCGAGGAAGAACTCCTCAAGCGAATCCGCGATTTCGACATCGTGGTGAATATCCGGTCTTCTACAAAGTTCGGCAGCAGCGTATTTTCCGCCTGCCCGCGGATGAAGTTGCTGTCGATTTGGGGAACCGGCACGGATAATGTCGACTTGGAGGCGGCGGCGCGGCATGGGGTCACCGTGACTAACACTCCGGGGGTCGCGGCGGTCTCGATCGCCGAACACACGCTGATGCTGGTGCTGGCGGTGGCGCGGCGGATCGTTGCCCTGCACAGTCAGGTTGTTGCCGGGCAATGGCCGCGCGGCCATTCCATGCAGCTTCGCGGCAAGACCGTAGGAGTCATCGGTCTGGGCGCCATTGGCCGCCAGTTCGCAAAGATTGCCGAAGGCATCGGCATGCGAGTCATCGCCTGGACCATGCATCCCAATCCGGCGCTGGGATTTCAGCTGGTCGAGCTGGACGAATTGATCCGGACCAGCGACGTGATCAGCATGCACCTGCGGCTGTCTCCGGAGACGACCGGATTTCTGGGCCCGGCGGAGTTCGCGAAGATGAAGCCTTCGGCCATCCTGGTGAACACGGCTCGCGGTCCCATCGTCGATGAGGCTGCCTTGATCGATGCTCTGCGGGCGAAGCGAATCGCCGGCGCGGGGCTGGATGTGTTTGACGTCGAACCGCTGCCGCAAGGACATCCGTTGACGACACTGGAGAATGCCGTGCTAACCCCGCACTGCGCGGGAGTGACACCCGAAGTGCTGGAGGCGGGGCTCGCGATGGCGATTGAAAATGTCAGCAGCTTCCTGGCCGGAAATCCGAGTCACGTGGTTCACGCGCCCAAGTGATGCCGAACGCCTCGGCTCCAGCAACAGCAGCTCGAACGACTGCATTCCGTCGAAAGTCACTGTACCGTTCAGGTGGAACAAACCCGCTTGCTCCGCCGAAATGCGGCTTCGCGCGCGGCTTCTTGCGGGGAGGACGGAGATAGGCAGGCGACGGAAAAGCGATCGCCTGCCCCACGGAGGGAGCATCGCCGTTTACTCGGCGGCGCCCGGCTCTCCGGACTCCAGGCCCATCTGGCTGAGCCGGTAGCGTAGAGCATTGCGGGTTAACCCCAGCAGTCGCGCTGCCTGGGATTTGTTCCCGTTGGCGCGCCGCATCGCTTCCCGCACGATCTGCTGCTCATACTGATCGAGCGTCATGCCTTCCGGAAGGAAGTTGTCCGAAGAGGCTCGCGACCGTGCGGCGTCCTCAATGCGGATATCCGCGGCGTCCAGCGCCTCGCCCTTGCGAAGCAGCAGACTGCGCTCCAGGACATTCTCCAGCTCGCGAACATTGCCGGGCCAGTGCCAGCTCAGAAGCTTCTCCATCGCCGCGCCGGTCACTTCCACATCTCCGGCAAAACGGCTGGCCAGCGACGGGATATCCTCCTTGCGATCGCGAAGAGGCGGCACATTGATCGGGACCACGTTGAGGCGATAGTACAAGTCTTCGCGAAACGTTCCCTGTTCCAAGGCGGCGCGCAGATCGACATTGGTCGCCGCCACCACGCGAACATCGACGGACCGGGTGCGATTGCTTCCCAGACGCTCCAGTTCGCGATCCTGCAGAATGCGCAACAGCTTCACCTGAACTGCCAGCGGCACATCGCCGATTTCATCGAGGAAAACGGTACCGCCGTCAGCCTGCTCAAACTTGCCCGGCTTTGCGGCCACGGCTCCGGTGAATGCTCCTTTTTCGAAGCCAAACAGCTCGCTTTCCATCAAGTTTTCGGGAAGAGCCGTACAGTTGATCTTCACGAAAGGGCGCTGCGCTCTTGGGGAATGCTGGTGGATCGCGCGGGCCAGCCGGTCCTTGCCGGTGCCGCTTTCCCCGCAGAGCAGAATTGTGGACCGGGAAGGCGCGACTCGTTCGATCGTCGAGAAGATTTCCCGCATTGCGGGGCTGTGCCCGATGAGGTTCCCGAAGCTGTGAATCTGGCCCAGCTCCAATTTCAGCCGGCGGTTCTCGTCCTTCAGTTCCCGAACCTCCAGTGCTTTCTGGATTACGGTCATCAGGTGGTCCAGGGAAAACGGTTTCAGCAGAAAATCCACCGCGCCGGCCTTCATCGCCTGGACGGCAGCTTCCACGGTGCCGTAGGCCGTCATCACGATCACCGGAGCCGTTACGCCTTCTTCGCGAAGGCGCTCCATCAAAGAGAGCCCATCCAGGCCGGGGAGGCGCAGATCGGTCAGGATCAGGTCCGCATGGGGGGCGAGCGCGCGTCCGTCTTCTCCGTTCGATGCCAGCTCCACGGCGAAGCCGCCGGATTTCAACTGCAACTCCAGCACCCGGCGGAGCTTGTCCTCGTCCTCAATGACTAAGATTCGGCGTTCGGCAGCCATACTCTAAAGATCGAACCCTCTCCGGGGGTAGATTCCACAACAATTTTTCCTCCGTGCTCGTCGACGATTTTGGAAACGATTGCCAGTCCGAGGCCCACTCCGTCCGGTTTGGTGGTGAAGAACGGGTTGAAGATGCTCTCCCGTTGCTTCGGATCGATTCCGGAGCCCCGGTCGATCACCGCGATCTCTACCGCGGAATCTCCCTGGCGGGTACGGACGGTGACGACTCCTCCGGGAGGGCTGGCTTGCGCGGCATTCGTGATGAGATTCAGGACCACGCGCTCCAGCAGTTCCGGATCGGCCGGAACCGGCCGGACATCGGGGGAGTAGTTCTTGAAGATTGTTACCGGAAGGTGAGGGTGGCTTCGTCCGATTTCTTCCACCGCCCGATCGACAACGGCGGCAACGTCTGCCGGCGTCAGCTTCAGCTTCACCGGCCGGGCGAAATCGAGAAAGCGGGTGATGAGAATGTTGGTGCGATCCACTTCGGTTGAGATGAACCCGGTCAACTCCCGCGAGATCTCGTCGGCGCGATCGAGGCGCCGGTTCAGCAGTTCCGCGGAATTTTTGATGGTGCCCAGCGGATTGCGCAGCTCATGCGCCAGGCCCGCCGTGAGCTGTCCCAGGGCGGCCAGCCGGTCCGCGCGGCGAACGGCCGCTTCCGCTTCGTGAAGGCTGCGATTGGCCTTCGCCAGTTCCTGCGCGGCTTCCTGATACTTCTTCGCCTCGGCGCGATTTTCCTCGGCCAGCTGATAAGTCAAGTACGCCACCAGCGGGAAGAACAACACACGCAGGCTGATTTCGCGGGCCTGGTCCGGCGGAATGACGTAGATGTTCCAATCCAGGAACAGCAGGAAGGACAGATAAGCGCCTGCGGTCAGAACGGCGACTGCCGTTGCTCCCCAGGCACTCAGTGAAGTGGCGGCGGCAACCACCGGCAGCAGAAGAATCAGGTAATAGCTGGATTCGACTCCGTAGGTGACGCCCATCAGCAGCCAGCCCAGCAGGAGTTTAGCGAGGATGGATACAACCAACCCGATGCCCTTCGAAAACCAGTCGATCTTGGGAGAAAGAACCTGGAAGACGGCTAAAGCGGCCAGCAGTTGAAGCTCGGCATTATTGCGGACGGGGCTGACCAGGTGGAGGGCTCCAAATAGAAGGAGCCAAACAAGATCCTGGGGCCGGATGAAACGGCTGAGCGGCGTCACCTGGCATCCAGCTTAGCGATTGACGCCCGGCCGGGTGGCGTGTTCAACCGGGAAAAGGCGTTATGCGACAATGAAAATCTCAGCAGTTTTCGCATGAATCTTCCCACTCCCGATCCAATGGCCGAGGATACGCCCGTTCCAGACGAGCCGTCCTTCGGAGAGATCCTTTCGCAATTCGAGCAGCAGCGGTCCAAGGCAGAGGGCCAGGCTCTACCCGGCACGGTCCTTTCGGTTACCGACGACGGCGTTTTCGTCGACATCGGGCGAAAGAACGATGGTGTCCTGGACGTGGCGCCCTTCAAGCAGGCGGACGGCACCTTCTCGATCAGTCCCGGCGCCAAGGTCCTGGTCAACATTACCGGCATGAATGAGCAGGGCCAGTACACGTTGACCACGCTGAAGGTGGAACAGCCCAAGGACTGGTCGGCGCTGCAGGCGGCGTTCGATGAAAAGAAGACGCTGATGGGACGGGTGATCGAAGTGGTCAAGGGCGGCCTTCGTGTCGATGTTGGCACCCGCGCCTTCATGCCGGCGTCCCGCAGCGGAGCGCGCGACGTTCCGGAGATGGAAAAGCTGGTGGGGCAGGAAATCGAATGCCGGGTCACCAAGCTGGACACCGAAAAGGAAGACGTTGTCGTCGATCGCCGCGTAGTCCTCGAAGAGCAGGAACGCGAAGCTAAGCAGAAGGCCTTCGATGCTCTCAGCGAGGGAGCGGTGGTGGAAGGTACCGTCCGCAATCTCACCGATTTCGGAGCTTTCATCGATCTCGGCGGCGTCGACGGCCTGCTTCATGTGGCCGACATCAGCTGGTCGCGGATCGGCAAGCCGGCAGATGTTCTAAAGATCGGCGACAAGGTTCCCGTAAAGCTGCTGAAAGTGAACCGGGAAACCCGCAAGGTTTCGCTGGGCATGAAACAGCTTCAGCCGGAGCCTTGGGCTCTGGCGGCGGAAAAATTCCAGCAGGGAGAGCGGGTGAAAGGAACGGTCGCGCGGCTGACCGATTTCGGCGCGTTCGTCGAACTGATACCCGGCGTAGAGGGGCTGATCCACGTATCGGAAATGTCGTGGACCAAGAAGAACCCGCGTCCTTCGGACATTCTCAAGCCCGGAGAAACGGTCGAGGCGGTGATTCTGAATGTCAATCCCGGCGAAAAGCGAATCGCGCTGGGATTGAAGCAGGCCCTGGGCAATCCGTGGGACGAGGTTCCGGCGAAGTACGCGGTGGGTAAGATCATCGAAGCGGCCACCGTGTTGAGCATCCAGAAATTCGGCGCCTTCGTGCAGCTGGAAGAAGGCATCGAAGGGATGATTCACGTTGGCGATATCACCAACGAAAAGCGGATCGAGACTCCGAAGGACGTCCTTTCGGCGGGTCAGACGGTCCGCTGCGTGGTGACAGAAGTCGACCCGGGCAAGCGGCGTATCCGGCTCAGCATGAAACAGCTGGAACCGACGCGCGCCGATGAGTGGATCGCCGAGCACAAGGTGGGCGATACCGTGACGGGGCGCATCAGCGACGTTCGCGATACCCGGATCTCGGTGGAGCTTGGCGAGGGTGTCACCGGAATCTGCCGGATTTCCGCGGAGTCGAAGGGTGGAGGCGCTGGCACTGCCAACCCACAGAAGGTGGATGTGGCGTCGGCGACCGCTCTACTGGCCGCTCGCTGGAAGCAAGGTCCGCCCGCGGAACAGACATCCAATGTTCCGAAGATCGGGCAGACCCGCAGTTTCCGGATCAGCGCGCTGGATCCCCAGAAGCGGCGGATCGACCTGGAAGCCGCCTCCTAATATCGGGCGGACGGTGTCCGCTGTAAGCAGACGACGAAAAACGATCGTCCGCTCCACGGGAGTTGTATCTTATTGCGGATGGCGTAGCTCAAGCAGTTTGGCCAAATCCGCCTGCGCGCCATTTGCGTCTCCCGCCAGTTTCCGTGCATTGGCACGATTCTGGTAGGCGTTGGCGTACCTGGGGTTCAATCGGATCGCTTCATTCAGATCGGCAATCGCCCGATCGGGCTGCCGC
The DNA here is from genome assembly GCA_964515165.1 of uncultured Solibacteraceae bacterium. Taxonomy (GTDB): domain Bacteria; phylum Acidobacteriota; class Terriglobia; order Bryobacterales; family Bryobacteraceae; genus JAPKYZ01. The sequence goes on from CAZETQ010000001.1 coordinate 33,093, forward strand.
AGTCGCAGAAAAGCATAGCCGCGGGCGTTCCAGGCCTGGAAGAAATCCGGCTTCATCTGGATAGCCTCGCTGAGGACATTCACCGCATCCTGCAGCTTCCCGGCGCTTAACAACTCCCGGCCCTGCTGATTCAGGATGAAAGGCGTCTTCCGCGCGGGTGCGGCCGCGGCCGGTTCCGGAGCCGGCGGAATGGAAACGGAATCGGAAGATCCCCCTTCGTGATGCACGGGCGCCGGAGTTTCTACAGGAGTGGAGAGCTTCGCTGCCGGCTCGCTGCCAGCATCGGCCGGAGCGGAGGCCACGGTGGGAGGCAGCTTCGCTTTGGCCTTGTCCAGAATATCTTTGGCTTCCGGAAATTCCGGCTGGAGTTTTATCGCCTGCTCCAGATCGGCGGTGGCAAGAACATAATCGCCCAGAAGGAAATGAGCGCTTCCGCGCGCAAGCCACGCATCCGGCAATCCCGGCGCCAGCTCGATTGCTTTGTGACGGTCGGCCATTCCCTTGTCGTGCTGTCCCAGCAAGTGGTAGCTCGAACCGCGGGCGATGTAGGCGGGCGCGAACTTCGGAGCAAGCTGGACCGCCTGATCCTGATCTTCGAGCGAACGGTCGTACTGCTTGAGCGAGGCATACTCCCCGCCGCGAGCCAGATACAACATCGGATTGTCGGGCATCCGGCGGATTGCCTGGGTGTAGTCGAGGACCGCCGCCTGATGCTCGCCCATATTGGCATGCGTTGAGCCTCGAATCTCGTAAGCCTTGGCATTCTCCGGCTGAAGTTGGAGCGCGCGGTTCAAGTCCGACAAGGCCAGGTCGAACTGCTTCTGTCGCCCGTAGACGTAGGCGCGTTCCACCATGGCTTCGGCGTAATTGGGCCGAAGCTGCAGGGCACGGTCATAGTCCTGGATCGCGTCGTTAAACCGGCCCTGCAAGGTGTAGGCGACCCCGCGGTCTTTGTACGGCGCCGGGTTGTCGATCTTCAAGCGAATCGCGAGCGTCAGGTCGTCAACTGCCTTCGCGTATTCTCCGCGGCGAATAAAGACCACCGCCCGGGAATGGTAGAGGGAACTCTTTTCGGCTCCGTTGTGAATCGCGCGGGAGTAATCTTCGACGGCTTTATCCAGATTGCCCAGATCCGCATTCACGTCGCCGCGCATGCTCCAGGCCTCCAGATCGTCCGGCTGCCGCAGGAGGTACTGATCGAAGTCGGCCAGAGACTCCTCGACGGCGTCCGTTTGGAAGCGCAGCCGGGCCCGGTTCTTGTAAGGAGCGGCATTGCCCGGATCCGCATTGATCGCCTGGGTGAACAGGCGGATCGCTTCTTCCGGCTGACCGGCCGATTCCTGTTTCAGACCGAGCTCGTTCAGGCGTTTGGAACGTGTAGGGTCGGGCGCCGTTTCCGCAGCGGTCAGAACTACGCCCGCTGTCAGGAAGACCGCCGCCAATTTCAAAATCTGCATCCGTTACACAACCTCTAGTGTAGTAGCCATCGGCGATGCGGTTTTAGCCGATGATCTCACCTTTTTGATTCAGCCGCAGGACTCGCCCCTGCCATTCCACTGTGTTCCCCGTCCACCCGGAAATCCAGACTCCGAAAGCGAATAAATCCCAAACCGGGGCGGCCCAACAATACGCCGCGGCAAGAGAACTTTTCAATACACCGACGCCTCCAGCCAGAGCCATGAGTACGCGCAAAATATATAGTCCCGCAGCGGCCGAATACTCGCCAGCCAAGATGGCGGCGAGGATCCAGGCTCCGGCTTGCGCGACCGGGACTCCCGCGTACGCCCCCGGACGGGAGCATCGGATCGTTCTCGCCCAGCGGGTTTGGTGGCGGAGAACCTGGCGCCATCCCCCGTGCAGATCGGTTTCGACGACGACCTTCGCCAACTCCACCTTCGAGCCTAAGTCACTGATTTTCTTGGCCAATTGGTAATCATCGGCAATGTAGGGGGCAATCGCGCGGAAGCCGCCGGCGCGGTCCAGGTCCTGCCGGCGAAAGGCGAGCGTCGCGCCCATGGCAAACTCCCGGATTCCGACCATTCGAGCCACAAGAATGCTCGGCATGAAGTCACACACAACCCCCAGAGCTTCAAACTGCGAAGCCAGCCGGTCGCCGCGTGCCCGGAACAGGCAGGTTACCAGCCCGACTCCGGGCTGCTCCAGGGTGGCCACGACGTTCTTGAGGTAGTCTCGGGGCACGCGGATATCGGCATCGTTCACCACCAGAAGGTTGTGCCTGGCGCCGACGACCAGCGACATGAGCTTCCCGACTTTCCGGTTCGGCGTGGCGAAGCCTGCCGAGTCGTCCGCCACGACTTCGTGGACGGGATAGTCCTGGTTGGTGTTGGAATCGAGGGCCTCGGGAGGAGGCAGGTGGCCTTTCGTGGTGGGCTTGAGGATGGAGACAGGGGGCCATTGCGGCGGAGCCGGCGCTCGCCTGCGGAGCAGAAAAACCACGGCGGCGAGAATCGCCACCACCTGGTAGCCGGCCGGAATCAGTGTCCAATAAGCCATACACCGATTGCCACGCAGGCGGCGCCGGCCCAGCGCCGGGGGGAAACCTGCTCCCGGAGGATCGCGCCGGCGAGGGCGGTTTCAATGACGATGGAGGCCGCGGTTGCCGGTACGGCGAAGCTGAACTCCGCGACTTCCAGCAGCGCCAAAAAGGAAAAGAACGAAATTGCCATGAAGATGACGGAAATCGCCAGCAGGCCGTAGCGCGGCGGAGTTCGCTTCATCGCGGCGCTTTGCAGAAGGTCGGCGAAAACGGTGGAGATGACGACTCCGGCGACCCAGAACCACCTCATGATGTTTTGGGCGTCGTCGGAGTGACCAAGGCGGCTCCGGCGACGATGAAGACTCCGCCGAGCCAGCGCTGCCAGGAGACGGCTTCTCCCAGAAGGATGGCTCCCATCATCATGGAGAGCAGGAAGCCGACGCTGGTGACGGGAAGGACGTAGCTGAGGTCGGCCATCCCCAGCAGCTTGATGCGGGAGACCGTCCACAGAATCAGCAGGACCACGCCCGTCAGCGTCGCCAAGGTGAAGTAGCCGCCATGCTTCATCCCCCAGTTGAGGGCGAAGTTTCCGACGGAATTTGTCAGGATGACCAACCCGGCCAGGGCAAGAGCCCGAGACATCAGTCTCCGGCGGTGGCGGAGGCCGCCTGTTGCTCGGCTACAAATTTCTTGCGCTTGGCGCGCAGGGCGAGGTATTCCTTCGCCTCTTTGTAAAGGCGCTTGGTGTCGCCGCTCAGCACGGCTTTCTTCACCACTCGCCATGCGGCGGCGGGCCGGTAATAATACTCGTCGTAGAAGCGCTGGGTCCAATCCACCAGCTCCGCCCGGTTCAGGCCCGGATAGATGATGTTGGGAAGCTGGTGGCCGTTCTCGTCGGTCATCGAATCGAGCGTGATCAGGTTATTCTTCGCCGCGTAGTTGTAGAACTCGGTGCCCGGATAGGGATGGGCGATTGAGACTTGAATCGTCTCGGTGTTGAGTTCCTTGGCGAAATCGATCGTGCGGCGGATGGATTCGCGGCTCTCCCCGGGCAGTCCCACGATGAAGTCGCCGTGGACGGTGAGTCCCAGCTTGTGGGCATCCCTGGTGAACCGGCGAGCCATGTCCACCGTGGCGCCCTTTTTGATGTTCTTCAGAATCTCCGGATCGCCGGATTCGTAGCCGACGATCATCAAGCGTCCGCCGGCATCGCGCATCGCGGCCAGCGTGTCGTAGTCGGTTGTGACTCGGGAAGTACAGGACCAGGTAACGCCGACTTTCGCCAGCTTCTTGCAGAGCGCGATGGTGCGCTCCTTCTTGTAGTTGAAGGTGTCGTCGTCGAAGAAAACTTCCTTCAGGCCGGGGAAGTTGTCCTTCGCCCATTGGACTTCGGCAACAACGTCGTCATCGGAGCGCAATCTCCACCGGTGGCCCGAATGCGTCTGCGGCCAGAGGCAGAAGGTGCACATCGCCGGGCAGCCTCGCGACGTATAGAGCGAAATGAACGGATTCAGCAGGAACGGGACGTTGTAGCGAGTAAAATCCAGGTCCCGCTTATAGATCTTGGTGGCCCAGGGCAGCTCGTCGAGATTTTCGATGACCGGACCGTCGGGGTTGTGCGAGATACCGCCGTTCTTCCGGAAGCTGACGCCGGGAAGTTCGTCTACGGGTTTACCAGTCGCGAAATCGCGGATCTGGTAGTCGAATTCCTTGCGCACGACGAAATCGATGACAGGATTCTCCCGGAGGATCTTCTCCGGCTCCACGGTCACGGGGGGGCCAACGAAGCAAACCTTCAACTTCGAATTGACGTCCCTCATCATCTGGGCGATTTTGCAGTCGACACCCAAACCCGGAGTGGAGGTGAAGAGCACCAGAAGCTCGAAATCCTTCGCCATTTCAACCGTTTGCTCGATCGAAATGTGATGCGGCGGCGCATCGACGACCTTGGAGTCCGGAATGAGGCCTGCGGGATAGCAGAGCCAAACCGGGTACCAGTACGACTCAATTTCGCGCGTAGCCGGCCAGCGGGAGCTTGCCCCCCCGTCAAATCCTTCAAAAGAGGGAGGGTTCAGGAAGAGAGTGCGCACAACCCCTTTAGTTTAACAGTCAGCGTACCCCTTTTCATGGGATAGACTCCATTTCGCCCCTTCCTCGCCATGCGATCATGAAGTATCCGTGTGCCAGAGAATTACCGCCGGGCTCCTGGCCTCGCTCCTGCTTGCCTCCTGTTCGAAGAGCGATGCCTTGAAAGGTCCGGCCGCTGCTCCATCCGCCCTGCCGGTTCGCGCGGCCCAAGTCGCGAAGCTCGACATGCCCGTCGAGATCCAAGCTATTGGAAATGTTGAGGCTTATTCCAGCGTCACCGTAAAATCCCGAATTGCCGGGCAGATTTTGCGTGTCCACCTGCGGGATGGACAGGATGTGCGGGAAGGCGAGCTCCTTTTCGAATTAGACCCGCAGCCGTTTATCGAGCGGGTCCGGCAGGCGGAAGCTAATCTGTCGCAGAATCACGCATTGCTGAAGCAGGCGGAAGCCAATGTTGTGCGGGACCAGGCGCAAGCTCGACAGGCCCGGGCGCAGGCCGAGCGGTACGAAGCCCTGGTGAAAGACGGTATCACTTCCAAAGATCAGCAGGAGCAAGTCCGAACCGCCGCGGAAGCCGCCGAGGCTTCCCTGGTGGCAAACCGCGCCGCCGTGGAAAGCGTTCAGGCCGCCATCCGGGCGGAGGAAGCCCGGTTGGCAGATGCAAAGCTCCAGTTGGGCTACACCAAGATTGCCTCTCCGATCCCGGGCCGCGCCGGAGCCGTCGCCGTGAAGGCGGGAAATCTGATCAAAGAGAACGACGTGGCGCTGGTAACGATCCTGCAGTTATCACCGTCCTATGTGTCATTCGCTGTGCCCGAACAATCGCTCACCGACATTCGCCGGCATATGGCCATGGGCAAGGTTCCCGTGCAGGCCACTCCGTCCGAACTCGGATCGGACATGTCGACGGGAGTGCTCGACTTTATCGACAACTCCGTCGATGCCACCACGGGAACAATCCGGTTGAAAGGAACTTTTCCGAATACGGATAGGCGGCTTTGGCCGGGCCAGTTTGTGAACGTGTTGCTCCGGCTGAGCACAGAGCGGAATGCCCTGGTGGTTCCATCAGCCGCGGTCCAGAGTTCCCAGAACGGCCGGTATGTCTGGGTGATCAAGCCGGACCTGACCGCCGAAATGCGGATTGTGCAAGTGTCACGAACACAAGGCGGGATGGTGGTGTTGACCGGCGGAATTGAAGCGGGAGAGCACGTCGTCACCGAAGGCCAGCTCCGGCTGAAGCAGGGCGTCAAAGTCGAGATCTTGAAGTCCAACCAGAAGACCGTCGCCAGCGCGAGTTAGCGCGAATGAATTTCACCGATTTTTTTATCCGTCGAGCTGTCAGCACCACTTTGATCATGGCGGCGATCCTGATCTTCGGGATCTTCGGCTATCGCACCTTGCCGGTCAGCGACCTGCCGCCGGTGGAGTACCCAACTCTTTCGGTGGAGGCGTCGCTGCCTGGAGCCAATCCGGACACCATGGCGGCCACAGTCGCCACTCCTCTCGAACGGCAGTTTTCCACCATTGCCGGCATTGACAACATGTCGTCCAGCAGCCAGTTGGGCCGGACGACCGTTACCATTCAGTTCAAGCTGGACCGGGACATCGATGCCGCGGCGCAGGACGTACAGGCGGCCATTTCCCAGGCGGCGCGGTCGCTGCCGCCCGACATGCCGGCACCGCCGTCGTACCGCAAGGTGAACCCGGCGGACCAGCCGATTCTGTTCATCAGCCTGCTCTCCGACACGATGCCGCTGTCGACCGTCGACGAATACGCGCAGACTCTGCTGGCCCAGAGGATCTCCATGGTCAGCGGAGTGGCGCAGGTACAGGTGTTCGGGTCCCAGAAATACGCCGTCCGCGTTCAGGTGGATCCGGAAAAGCTGGCTTCTCGAGGAATCGGCCTCGAGGAGGTTCGCCAATCGCTCAGCCGTGGGAATGTCAACCTGCCGGCAGGGGTGCTCTATGGCGAAACGAAGTCCTACACAGTGCAGGCCAACAGCCAGTTGAGCACAGCCGCGGGTTTCCGGCCGCTGATCGTCGCCTATCGCAACGGAAGTCCGGTACGGCTGGAGCAGTTGGCTCGAGTGACCGATAGCGTTCAGAACGACAAGTCGGCGTTCTGGATGAATGGCCGCCGCGGCATGACGCTGGCGATTCAGAAACAGCCCGGCACGAACACGATTGAAGTCGTGGATGGAATCAAGGCGCTGCTGCCTGCCTTGCGCGCGCAGATTCCCGCCGGCCTGGATCTGCTGATCAATTTCGACCGCTCCCAAACGATTCGCGAATCCATTGCCGACGTGAAATTCACACTGGGTCTGACGATTGTCCTGGTCATTTTCGTCATCTTCGTATTTCTGCGGAACGGGTCCGCCACGCTGATTCCCAGCCTGGCTGTTCCGTTATCCCTGATCGGAACCTTCGCGGCGATGGTGCTGCTGGGGTATTCCGTCGACAATCTTTCGTTGATGGCGATGACGCTGTCGGTGGGATTCGTTGTCGATGACGCGATTGTCATGCTGGAGAACATCGTGCGCCATCGCGAGATGGGCAAGCCGATGATGCGCGCGGCCATTGAGGGCGCCCGGGAAATCGGGTTCACGATTGTCTCGATGACCATCTCGCTGGTAGCGGTGTTTGTCCCGGTACTCTTCCTGGGCGGTATCGTTGGCCGCCTGCTGCGTGAGTTCTCGGTCACCATCGCCGTCGCGGTGCTGATCTCGGGATTCATTTCGTTGACCCTGACACCGATGCTTTGCAGCCGTTTTCTGAAGCACGAGGAAAACGAGAAGCACGGATCATTATTCAACTGGACCGAACGCGGATTCCAGGGAATGTTGAACATCTACGACCGCACGCTGCGGTTCACTCTGCGGCATCGCGCTGCCACTTTGAGCATCAATATCGTGCTGGCAGTGCTGACGGGTTATCTGTTCCACGTTGTTCCGAAAGGCTTCCTTCCCCCGGAAGACATAGGAATCATTAGCGGCCAGACCGAAGCCGCCGAGGATACATCCTTTGCCGAAATGATGCGGCTGCAGCAGGAAGCCCAGAGCATCGTATTGAAAAATCCGAACGTCGCCGTGCTCGTCTCCGGCATTGGCGGTTTTGGAGCGTCCAATTCCGGCTTCTTCTTCATGCGGTTGAAGGAGCGTGAGCACCGGCCGCCGGCCGGCGAGGTGATGCAGCAATTGCGAGGCGCTCTGTCTCGTATTCCAGGAATGAACGCCTATCTGCGCATTCCGCCGCTGATCACGATCGGCGGTCAGCAAGGTCGCGCTATTTACAACGTAGCTCTGCAGGATGTCGATACGAAGGCGCTGTACGATCTGGCTCCGAAGCTGGAGTCTCAATTGAGACAGTTGCCGGACTTGCAGGACGTCACCAGCGATCTGCGTTTGGGCAGTCCCCGCCTGACCGTGGATATCGATCGCGATCGGGCGCTGACGTTCGGCGTGACTCCGGAAGCGATTGCCAACACGCTGTTCAGCGCATACGGAAACCGGCAGGTTTCCACGATCAACACGGCATCGAACGAGTACTACGTCATTCTCGAAGTGGCGCCGGAGTATCAGACCGATCCGAACGCCCTGAAGATGCTGTATGTACGCTCCGATACCGGTAAGCTGATTCCGCTGTCGGCGGTCACTCGCTGGACAACGGGTGTCGCGCCGTTGAGCGTCAATCACGTCGGTCAGCTTCCGGCGGTCAATATCTCGTTCAATCTGAAGCCGGGCTCGAGTCTCGGCACGGCCGTAAATTCCATCGAGCATACGGCCACCGAGATGGGTCTGCCGGAAACGATGACGTTCCAGTTCCAGGGAACCGCGCAGGCGTTTCAGGATTCGCTGAAAGGCTTGACGATCCTGCTGGTGATCGCGGTGCTGGTGATCTATCTGGTGCTGGGCGTGCTGTATGAGAGCTTCATTCACCCGATCACGATCCTTTCGGGTATCCCATCGGCAGGCCTTGGCGCTCTTGCCACGCTGATGCTGTTCAACCTGGAACTGAGCCTCTATGCATTCGTCGGTCTGATGCTGCTGATCGGGATTGTGAAGAAGAACGCGATCATGATGATCGATTTCGCAATCCACGCGCAGCGGGAAGGGAAGGACGCCTATGAAGCGATCTACCAGGGCTGTCTGCAGCGTTTCCGCCCCATCATGATGACCACGATGGCGGCGCTGCTGGGTACGCTTCCCATCGCGATCGGATTCGGCGCCGGAGCGGAGTCGCGCAAACCGCTGGGCCTGGCAGTGGTCGGCGGACTGATGGTCTCCCAGCTTCTGACGCTCTACCTGACTCCGGTGGTGTACCTCTATCTGGAAGCGGCAAAGAAGAAGGTCTCCCGTAAGCAGAACGTCAAGAAGCAGGACTTGCCGGAGCCCGTATTTACTCACTAACCGCATAGAATCAAATACGATGATTCTGCGGGAGAAGGGTATTTTGCGCCGTGTGGCCGGTGTCTGCCACTTAATTTTTCTCAGCACGCTGTTGCCGGCCGCCTCCGCACAGAGCGATTGGCCGACGTTCGGTCACGATCCCGGCGCGCAACGATTCTCGCCTCTCACCCAAGTCAACACGCAGAACATTTCCCGGTTGCAGCGCGCCTGGACCTTCCACACTGGAAAACCCGGTTCCGAGGGAATTCCTGTCGTCACCGATGGCGTCATGTACGTTACCGCGGCAAACGGGATCTTCGCGCTGGAGCCGGAAACCGGAAAACAGCTTTGGCACTACGAAGCGACGCAAGTGGCGCTGCGCGGACTGGCGCATTGGGGCGGAAGCGGCGCTGCCAGGCCGCGCGTGTTCGTAGGCGTGAAAGGCGGCATGATCGCGCTGGACGCCGCAACGGGCAAGCCGGTTCCGGGGTTTGCCAACGAAGGATTGCTGGATCTCCGGCAGGGGGTCATGGGCGATTTGACGGAGGTCCGGTTGTCGCTGACATCTCCGCCGCTGGTTTATAAAAACCTCGTCATCACCGGAAGCGCGAACGGCGAGGGCGCTCCGACGTTGGGAGCCTACGGGGATATTCGCGCCTGGGATGCGGCCACCGGAAAGCTGGTCTGGACTTTCCACACCGTACCCCGCCCCGGCGAGCCCGGCAACGACACATGGCCGAAAGACGGATGGAAGAACCGGTCCGGGACAAACGCCTGGGGCTTTCTGACAGTGGATGCGCAGCGGGGGATTGTTTATGTCCCGCTGGGTTCTCCCACGACGGATTTTTACGGAGCCGACCGGCACGGCGACAACCTGTACGGCAATTGCCTGGTTGCGCTGGACGCGGCAACCGGCAAGCTCAAGTGGCATCAGCAACTGGTGCATCACGATCTGTGGGACTTCGATCCGGCCGCCGCTCCGATTCTCTTCGAAACCAGGATCGAGGGCCGGACCGTGCCGGCGGTCGCGCAGATTACCAAGATGGGGCTCCTGTTCGTCTTCGACCGGGTGACGGGCAAGCCTCTCTACGGAATGGAAGAGCGTCCTGTTCCGCAAAGCGCCGTTCCCGGAGAAAAGACGTCGCCGACGCAGCCATTTCCGGTGAAGCCGCCACCACTTTCGCGAATCGAGTTCACGAAAGACGAAATTTACGATGCAACCGAAGAGCATGCCGCGTTCTGCCGCGACCTGTTCGAGAAGAACGACATGCGCATCGGCTCGCTCTACACTCCGCTGGGGCTGGAGGGGAATCTCCTGATGTTTCCGAGCACTTTAGGCGGGGGAGGATGGGGCGGAGTGTCCCACGACCCGTCGCTGCACCTGCTCTTCACAAATGTCAACAATCTGGGGCAATGGGGACATATGGAACGGAGGACCGACCCCAAGACCGGAGCGGTCACCTACGCTCGAACTTCGGCATACGGAGCCTACGCGCGCTTCTGGAACCGCGATACGCGCGTGCCCTGCACGAAGCCGCCATTTGGGGAGCTTGTCGCCGTCGACACCAGGACCGGAGACATTGCCTGGCGGTCCACGCTGGGGACGATTCCGCTGCTGGAGCAGCTGGGCGTAAAGAATACCGGCGCTCCGAATCTCGGCGGGTCGATCGCAACGGCCGGCGGACTGGTCTTTATCGCCGCCACGAACGACAGCATGTTCCGCGCATTCGAATCGAAGACCGGCCGATTGGTTTGGGAGCAGCCGATCGATGCCAACGGCCACACAATCCCGATCACCTATTTGGGCAAGGACGGAAAGCAGTATGTCGCCATCATGGCGGGTGGAGGAGGCGGCTACTTTGGCGGCACTCCCGCGGACAGCGTGATTGCGTTCGCGCTGGGCAGCCGGCCGGCGCCGGCTCCGAACCTGATTTCCAAAGCCGCGGCTCCGCCGGTGAAAGAGCTTTCGACGCCGATCGTTTTGCCGGACAGTCCCGAGAAGGCGCTGGTGACTCGCACTTGCGGGACGGGCTGCCATGGCATGAACACGGTGATTGCCCTGCGCCGGGATCGCGCCGGATGGGTCGCGATGGTCGACAATATGATCGCCCGGGGAGCGAAGGTCCGAGAAGTGGACGTCCGGAAGATCGTGGACTATCTCACCGAATACGCCGGCAAGTAGGGCGTCTGGGAATCAGGGAGTGAACTGGGGTGCCCAACGGGGCTCGAACCCGTGACATCCGGAACCACAATCCGGCGCTCTACCAACTGAGCTATGGGCACCGCGGCCTCTTCTAGTCTACTATTTCAGGCCCGCTTTCTTCCACAGGTCATCCACCCGGGCAGTTACCTCCGCAGACATGGTGATCACGTCAGGCCAGGGGCGGGTGAATCCTTCGGTGGGCCATTTCTTCGTAGCGTCGATGCCCATCTTGGACCCGAAGTTCGGCAGGCGGCTGGCGTGGTCCAGGGAATCGATGGGGCCCTGGACGAATTCGATATCGCGCTGGGGGTCGATGTTGTTCAAGGCTTTCCAGGCGACTTCGCTGACATTCTGCACATCCACGGTGTGGTCGACGACGACGATGCACTTGGTGAACATCGCCTGGCCGAGCCCCCAGATGGCGTGCATCACTTTCCGCGCCTGACCCGGATAGCTCTTGCGGATGGAGACCAGCATCAGGTTGTGGAAGATGCCCTCGGCGGGCATGCACATGTCCACCACTTCCGGAAGCTGCAGGCGCATCAGTGGCAGGAAGATCCGCTCGATGGCCTTGCCCATGTAGAAGTCTTCCATCGGCGGCGGCCCCACGATCGTGGTGGGATAGACCGGTTTGTTGCGGTGCGTGACGCACTCGACATGGAAAACGGGGTAGTCGTCGTCGAGCGAGTAGAACCCGGTGTGATCGCCGAACGGGCCCTCGCGGCGCAGCTCGCCGAGATTGACGTAGCCTTCCAGTACGAACTCAGCATTCGCCGGAACTTCCAGATCTGAAGTCTCGCACTTCACCATCTCCACCGGCTTGGAGCGCAGGAACCCGGCGATCATCATTTCGTCCAGATCCGGCGGCAGCGGCAGGATGGCCGAGTACATTGTTGCGGGATCGCAGCCGATGGCCACGGCAACGGGCATTCGGGTTTCTTTCCCTTCCGCCACCAGCCGCCGGTAGTGCTCGGCTCCTTGTTTGTGCGTCTGCCAGTGCATTCCCGTCGTTCGGGAATCGTAGACTTGCATTCGGTACATCCCGCAGTTGCGCTTGCCGGTGATGGGACTTCTAGAGAACACCATCGGCAAGGTGATGAAGCGGCCACCGTCCTGCGGCCAGCAGTGCAGAATGGGCAGCGTCGTCAGGTCGAAATCGCGCTTGATGTTTTCCTTGCAGGGACCGTCTTTAACGATTTTGGGAAAGAACGCTCCCACTTCGGCGAGCATCGGCAGCATCTTCAGCTTGTTGAGGATGCCCTCCGGCATTCTCATTTGCAGATAGCCGGCAATCCGGGTGGCGATCTGGTTGACGTCGTCGACTTCGAGGGCGATCCGCATTCGCTTGTCCGAAGCGAACGCGTTGATCAGCACGGGGACGTCCGATCCCTTCGGCTTTTCGAAGAGCAGCGCGGGGCCACCTTTCTTCACGCTGCGGTCGGCGAATTCCGTGATTTCCAGGTATGGATCGACTTCAAAAGGGATGCGCTTCAACTCGCCGGCCTTGTCGAGGGCCTTGATGAACTCGCGCAGATCGGTATATGCCATGCGGAAACTTTTATTATCGAGGAGAATGACCGTTCGAACCGCATTTGTGACGGGCGCCAGCCGAGGAATCGGCCGAGCCTGCGCCTTGGCTCTGTCCGCCGCCGGCCACCGGGTGGTGCTGGGCGCCCGAAATCGGGAGCTGCTGGACCAGGCCGTTTCGGAAATTTCTGCCTCTGGGGGCCAGGCATTCGCCGTGGAGATGGATCTCGGCTCTCAGGACTCGATCAAAGCCGCCTTTGCCAAGGCCTCGGAGGAAGCGGGCCCGATCACCATCCTGGTGAACAATGCGGGCATCACCCGCGACGGGCTGTCGATGCGCATGAAGCGCGACGATTGGGACGCCGTATTGAACACCAACCTTTCCGGATCGTTCTTCTGCTGCCAGCAGGTGATGCAGCCGATGATGAAGGAGCGCTGGGGGCGCATTATCAACATCGCCAGCGTGGTGGGCCAAATCGGCAATGCCGGCCAGGCGAATTACGTTGCCGCCAAGGCGGGGCTGATCGGGTTGACGAAGGCTCTGGCGCAGGAACTGGCGGCGCGGAATATTACCGTGAACTGCGTGGCTCCGGGCTTTGTCGAAACCGGCATGACGGCCGGTCTTTCGGCGGAGCTGAAGGAAAAGATGCTGGGGGCGACTCCTCTGAAACGGTTGGGCCAACCGGAGGACATCGCTGCCGCGGTGAAATTTTTGGCATCCGAGGAGGCGAGCTACATTACGGGCGCGGTGCTGAACGTCAACGGCGGGCTGTTCATGTGAGCTGCTGAGCAAGCGGGTTTCTCTGTGATGCTCCACATTCGCAGCCGCACCGATGCTGGGCAGATCACGGAAAACGATGATGCGAGGCGTTTCAGCGACGGTGGCATCGGTTTGGGGCGAGATGTAGACCTTCTTCGTAATCCACGGCCGGAAGCCACATTCCGGTAATATTGCGCTCAGCTGAGTTCTTGGGCAAGTCCGATGAGAAGCCCTTCCGGCCCGCGGATGTAGCAGAGCCGATACGCGTCTTGATACTGGACGACTTCGCCTACGAGCTGCGCGCCGCGCTTGCGGAGCCTTTCCAGCGTCTCATCGATGTCGTCCACGGCAAACATGACGCGGAGGTAGCCTAGAGCGTTCACCGGGGCGTTGCGGTGATCCGCGACGACAGGCGGCGTGAGGAAGCGGGAAAGCTCGAGCCGGCCGTGGCCGTCCGGCGCGCGCATCATGGCAATCTCGACGCGCTGATCACCCAGTCCAGTGACACGTCCGGCCCATTCTCCTTCGATCGTGGCCCGCCCTTCGAGCTCGAGGCCGAGCTCGCGAAAAAAATCAATCGTCCCTCCCAGGTCATCGACGACGATTCCTACGTTGTCCATCCGTTTGAGCGCCATGTGTTCAATCTACAAGGTGTGATCCAGTCCAACAGCGGACCTTTTTGCAGCACCGGCGCACGAGCGCGACGTGGAGCCCGAGAGATCGCTCCCGAATAGCGCTTACTCGGGGCGGAATGCGCACATCCGCGCAGAGCCGACTTCCCGTCAACTTGGAATTGTTAAGTTAGCGCTGCGCCGTTATGCGGGAGTCATCCATACGAAGTCCCTAGTTTCAAATAAGAAAACTCTCCAGTCGCTACCGGAAAGTGTTCTCGTCCCCGGGTATTCTACAGACAGAATCAACGGATTTACCACCAGATTCGCGTAAGGCCGATCGCGCGAAATCTTTCAGATAGGCGCGAATCTCGTCGCGCACACAACGAAAGGCGTTTCGCCGTTCCTCCTCAGAGCCTCCAGCCACCGCAGGATCTTCAAAGTTGCGATGGATGCGCTTGCCGTGCCCAAGGTAAATGGGACAGCTTTCCTTTGCGTTGTCGCAGACAGTTAGAACGTAGTCGAACCTGTCATTGGCAAATTCATCCACCGCCTTTGAGTGATGTCCGGAAATGTCGATGCCGATCTCCTTCATCACCGCGATAGCTTCCGGTCGCACTCGCGTCGCATAGCTGCCCGCACTTTCCACCTCAAATGCATCTGCGTAATCGTGGCGCAGGAGGCCTTCTGCCATCTGGCTCCGTGCCGAGTTGGCGGTGCACAGAACCAGCACCCGCTTCTTCAAAATCGCCTCAAGCTGCAACCGTGGGCTTTGTCGCCCGGACAAAGGCGCTCATGAACTTCCCATCCACTTGCGGTGAAACAGTATCGACGTTTACTCCCTGGTCGCTGAGGAATGTTCGAGCATCCTCGATGGTGTAGACTCGCGTGGGCGCAATGTCGATGTTTCCGAAGCCCGCGTCCGCAAGCTTTGCTGCATATTCGGAATCGCGAAGAGCACCAGCGATACAGCCCACCCATAGGAGCATGCTCTTCCGTACTTCTTCCGGTACGTCGCCTCGAACAACCACGTCCGACACTGCAAACCGGCCGCCCGGCTTCAGTACTCGAAAGGCTTCTCGAAGGACTTTGTCTTTGTCCGCGGAGAGATTAATCACACAATTGGAAATGATCACGTCGACGGAGTTATCTGGCAGCGGAATCTGCTCAATCTCACCTTTGAGGAATTCCACATTCTCGATACCGGACTTCGCCTGATTCGTCTTAGCCAGAGCCAGCATTTGATCGGTCATATCCAGTCCGTAGGCTTTGCCAGTGGACCCCACCCTTTTGGCGGAAAGCAGAACATCGATGCCGCCACCGGAACCGAGATCCAGGACGACCTCTCCCGGGTTCAACTGGGCAAGAGCCGTCGGGTTCCCGCATCCAAGCGAGGCCAAAACCGCTCCTGCCGGAAGATCGCTTTTCTGTGCTTCGTCGTAGAGGTTTGAGGTGATAGGGTCCACTTCTGCTCCACAAGCGGAAGCTGCACCGCAGCACGAGTTTCCTCCTTGCGTTACGCGAAGGGCGGCTTCGCCATATTTTTCCCGTACAACTTCTTTGATGTCCTTCATGTTGGCTCCTATTTGATTACCGAACTCTCTCGCATCCAATACGTAGCGATTTTGTACTTGCCGCCTTCGTCGAGAACTGTGCCTGCGATTAGAAAAGTTTCCTGTTCACCGGAGACGTTTCGGAGAACAGCCTCCGTTTTCGAAAGAAGGCGGTGACCCTTCCCCTTCCGTTCCGAACCGAAGCCCACCTTTAGCAGTTCCCACTTCTGGCCGCCTAATGCCTTCAATCGATCGGCAAGGCCGGCGTCGCTGGCTTTCGCATAGGTCTTGAAATACTGGTCCGCCTTGACGTGACCAATACTGTTGAGGTTTCCCTGAAGATACGGCCACACATACTTCTTGAATTCCGCCTCAGTGATCACAAGCTCGTGCAGAGCTTTTTCGTCCCTGGTTTCCAGCCCGGCAAGCACTTGCTTCACCAGCGATTCCAGCGAATCGGGCTCTCCTGCTCTTGCCAGACTTGCAGACATAATTAGGGCGTATAGCGCCATGCGCAGTTTCATGTGGAGATCCTCTTAAGCGCTAAAGGCGCTTTTTGATTTCGTTTTCGTAGTAGGCGGAGAACTTGATCTTGATTTCGTCGCGAACCTGCCGAAAGACGGTCATGACTTCGCTATCGGAGCCGGTCGCCTTCGCGGGGTCGGCGAATCCGATATGAACTCGCTTACCTACCTTCCCGGTGAAGTTCGGACAGTTCTTATCCGCGTCATCGCAAACCGTGAAGATGTAATCAAACGGCTGCCCCACGAACTGCTGAACACTCTTGGGCGTTCCGTTTGAAATATCAATCCCTGCCTCTTTCATTGCCCGAACCGCATTCGGATTCACTCGAGGAGCTGGCTTTGTACCAGCTGAGTAAACATCCAGGCGGGAGTCGAGAGAGGAGAGAAAGCCCGCAGCCATCTGACTTCGTGCAGAATTGCCAGTGCAGAGAACCAGGATGCGCTTTTTTTCCGCTTTCTGAGCACTCGCCATCATGGCAAGTCCAGCTATTAGAATCACTGCTTTTGTGTAGAGCGGCATGCCTTTTCTCTATTTACAAATCTGGACAATCGCTTCTGGTTTGATTGCCTTGTTTCTGGTGCAGCACTCGGCATAGAGAAACGTGAGAACCTCCTGCAGAGTATCTGTATTCGCCGTGTACCAAAGGAAGGAACCGTCTCGCCGCACGCTGACCAGTTCCTCATTGCGGAGCTTCTCCAAATGATGAGAGAGCGTCGAGTTCGGAATGCCAAGTTCGTGCTGGATGTCGCTAACAACCAGGCCATCCGGATGGGCCGAAAGAAGCAGACGCACGATCCGCAATCTTGCGTCGTTTCCCATTGCCGCAAACATGTCTGCGAACCGTGTGAACTGTGCCGTCGAATCTTTCATCTTCATTTCTATAAGTGTCGAACTTCAATTTCGAGAATAGCAGAAATACAGAATCCGTCAAGACTCTTCTTTAGCAATTCCAACTTCGAGTTGCATGTCGGTTTGAAGCGTGTCTGTGCGAATTGTCGGTGTCCGGAGATTGGGAACGAGAAAACGGCGATACCGGAATGTGGCACTTGTCGATTACTCCTGCCCAGTCGGTAAGGAGCGAGTTATCCAATGCCACGGGGCTCCGACAGGGTGACGATTCTCTGATCGCCATTTCGCCGTTGACCGTTATCGACGCAGGGCAACCCCCCTGTCAGCGGATGTCTGGATCGATCCCGCACACCTTTTGCTTCTACTGATCTATGCTGTATGCTGGGACCAGTAGAAGTACAAGGTATCAAACCATGACTCTTCCCAGGACGGATCTCCCACAGGGCACACTCGATCTGCTGATCTTGAAGACCGTGGCTTTAGGACCCGTGCATGGCTATGCCATTGCACAACGACTTCAGCAGATTTCCAACGATGTGGTTCAGGTTCCAGGTGGTTCGTTGTATCCGGCTCTGCACAGGCTGGAGCAGCGAAAACTCATTCTCGCCGAGTGGGGCCAAACGGAGTCGGGCCGGGAAGCGAAGTTCTATCGGCTATCGCGCCTGGGGCGAAAACAACTGGAGGCCGACTCGGCGAGTTGGCAACGCTTGTCGGGGGCGATCGGATTGATTCTCGGACTTCCGGAAGGAGGAACGCGATGAAATGGTGGAATCTCTTCCGCGCGCGTCCCAGCCGGGAGTCCGAGCTCCAGAGGGAACTAGGCTTCCATGTGGAGGAAAGAGTTGCCGATCTCATCAAAACAGGACTTTCGGGAGATGCCGCCAGGCGGAGAGTCCGGCACGAGTTCGGGGGAATGGACCAAGTTCAAGAGGATTGCCGGGATGTTCGCCCGAGCCGGTGGCTCGAACGGCTTGGAGCGGATCTGACACATTCGGTCCGAGGCATGCGCAAACGGCCGGTCCTCACGCTGACGATCATTCTGACCGTTGCCGTCTGCGTGGCGGTGAATACCGCGGT
Organism: uncultured Solibacteraceae bacterium; assembly: GCA_964515165.1. Lineage (GTDB taxonomy): Bacteria > Acidobacteriota > Terriglobia > Bryobacterales > Bryobacteraceae > JAPKYZ01. Next base: position 51,168 of record CAZETQ010000001.1, read on the forward strand.
GTTCACGGTAGTCGATTCGCTGTTGATCCGCTCTCTGCCGTTTCCACAGGCAGATCGCCTGATTTCGATGTCGAACCAGTACCCGAAAGCCGGCGTCTTCGACCAGGACGCAAGCTCCGCTGGCGACTACGCCGATCGCGAAGGAACGATACCAGCGATCGCGGAGCAAGCTTTATACCAGTTCGCCGCTTTTCCTGTGGATCTGGGCGGTGAGGCGGTTCAATTGCGGGGCATGATGGTGACGCCTTCTTTGTTCCGCCTGCTGCGCGTACAGCCCTCGCAGGGAAGGTTCTTTGTCGATAGCGAAGCCGAACCAGGCAAGGATCCGGTGGTGATTTTGACCGACGGCCTGTGGCGGGAGATGTTTGGCGGAGGCGAGGCTGTGGGAAAGAACCTGCGGATTGGCGGCATGTCCTATCGGGTGATTGGCGTCCTGCCGGCCGGTTTCCGATTCATTTCTCCGGATGCGCGCTTTTTTGTTCCTCTAACCCTGAATCAGGAGTCCAAACAAGAGCGCCATGCTAATAAGTATCGACATATCGCCCGGCTGGCGGACGGGGCGACCATTGCGCAGGCCCGGTCGCAGATTCATGCGCTGAACGTCAGGGTCCTTGAGCAGACGCCAGCGATCAAGCAGATGGTCTTGGACGCCGGGTACTACACGCAAGTGGAAGCGCTTCAGCCCTGGCTGATGCGTCGAGCCCGAGAGAGTTTGCACCTGCTCTGGATCGGCGCACTTCTGGTGCTGGTGGTAGGAGCGGCCAATGTCGCCGGTCTCTCGCTGGCCAGGGCGCACGCACAACTGCCAGAGTTGGTGACGCGCGTCGCCCTCGGAGCAACGCGGGCGGACAACATTTGCCGAGCGCTCATCGATGGACTGGTCCCGGCCTTAACCGGCGGATTATTCGGTATCGCGGGCGGAATGTTCGCGCTGCAACTCGTCAATGACGAATTGCTGCCCGGCGCCGCCGATATCTCGATATCGCCCAACGTGATCGGCTATGCCTTAGCGGGAGCCATATTCGCCGGCATCTTTGCGGGCATCGTGTCGCTGGCTCCTCTGCGGAATCTCGACTTGGGGCGGAGTATTCAAAGTGGAACCAGGAGCACGCTCCGCGGCTTGCGGCTTCGAAAGGCTTTCGTCGTGGCGCAGGCCGCTCTGGCGTTCGTACTCCTCAACGGTGCGGGAACACTGACGGCAAGTATCCATGAGTTGCTTCGCGTGGATCCTGGTTTCCGGGTTGCCAACGTTTGGACGGCTTCGACCAATTTCACGGGCTCCATCAACGTGCAGACAACCGGGGGGCGGGCAAGCGTGGAGCGGATTCTGACGGGCATTCGAAGCCTACCCGGAACGGAGCTTGCGGGCGGAGGCAGTGACGTTCCTTTCTCCAGTGGATATAACGACACCGTCATTGCACCAGAGGGCTACTCCATAAAGCCTGGCGAATCCATGATTGCGCCGATTCAATTGCGCGTAACACCTGGCTACCTGGAGACGCTAGGTCTAACCGCCGTCCGCGGCCGGCTTTTTGATGCGCGCGACACGAGCGAGTCGCCGCGAGTGGTCATTTTGGACGAGCGTCTCGCGCGCCGCTTCTTCGGCGACGCTGAGCCGGTGGGAAGGAGGCTGTACTATCCACCGGGCCCCAGGCCCGGCGGTTGGCTCACGGTTATCGGCGTGGTCCGCTCCATCCGATTGGAAGACCTCTCGGGCGCTGGAAATCCGAATGGTGTGTACTACGTGCCGTGGCATCAGAATCCGTCACGGCAATTGAGCATCGTGTGGCGCGGCAACGACGGGACGGCGCCGGCGATTCGACGGGAGTTCGCCCGTCTCGCGCCCGGCGCCGCGCTATTCGAACTGCGATCAATGGCGGAGCGTCAGGAACTGACCTTGTCCGCCAGACGAACCGCGCGCGCACTTGTTCTGGTTTTCGCGACTGTTGCGGTATTGCTCACCGCCCTTGGAATCAACGGCCTCCTTGCGTTCCTGGTATCTCAACAGCGGCGAGAAATCGGAATCAGGCTCGCGATTGGATGCCGTCCCGTCCAAGTATTCAACCTGTTTCTCAGTCACGGCGCCAAGCTGATTGCCGTAGGTGTGCTCGGAGGTCTGGGCCTGGCGATAGCAATCCAGCCCGCCGTTGCCAATCAGGTCTACGGAGTCGCGGCCATCGAACCTTGGGTGATTGCGGCTTCAGGGGCATTGATCGGCCTCGTCGCCGTTACGGCGATTGCTCTGCCGGCTTTTCGGGCATCGCGAGTCGACCCTATCAGGGCGCTCCGCGATAACTAGCCGCCTGCGGGCCGTGTGGCCGGCTTGATTGCCTGCTACTGTCCGGTTACTCCTGCCGTAGTGCCGTGACGGGTTCGATCTTCATGGCACGGCGCGCGGGGAAGTAGCAGGCCGCGGCGGCAACGAATATCAGCAAGAACGACACGGCAAGAAAGGTCAGGGGGTCCGTGGCGGACACTCCGGACAGCAGGCTGGAGCCCGCCTGAGCCAGCCAGAGCGCTCCGAGCAGCCCGAGTATCCAGCCGGTCAGGCTGAGTTTCAGTCCCTCGCCGAGGATCATGCGGAAAATCACTCCGGCTTCTGCGCCCACCGCCATGCGAATACCGATCTCCTGCGTGCGGGTGGCGATGGAGTATTGGATGAGCCCGTAGATCCCCACGGCTGCCATCAGTAGCGCCACGAGGGAAAAGCCGATGAGCAGCGAAGTCTGGAAGCGGCGCTGCGAGAGATAGGTTCCGAGCAGCTGTTCCAAAGGCACCACCGCGGAGACCGGCGCATTCTTATCCACGCGGCGCGCGGCGGCGCGAAGCGCCCCTGCCATCGCCATGGGATCGCTGGATGAGGTTCGGATGAAAAGATCCGCGCTTTGGGGAGGATTCTGTGCGAGCGGCTGGAAGATCTGCGGGAGGGGTTCGCGCTCCGGCCCCTGCCGCCGCATGTCGCCGACCACGCCCACCACGGTGTACCAGGGACCGGCAGCATCCCGGGGACCCAATTTGAATCTTCTGCCGACGGGATCGCGGCCCGGCCACGAGCGGCGAGCCATCGCATCGTTGACAATTGCGACGGGAGGGCCATCCGGCCCATCCGCGCCGGAGAAGAAGCGGCCCCGCAGCAGCGGCGTTCCCAGAGTGCGGAAGTAATCCGGGCTGACCTCATCTCTTGTGAACCGCAACCGCTCCGAAGCGGTTCCGTCGTTCCGTTCGACAGTGAAGATGTGTTCCCTGGGATTCGCGGTGAACAGATCGCCGGTGATTCCGGCGCTCTCCACGCCCGGAACCGCCTGAACCTGCTCCAGCACGCGTTGGTAAAGAGCGGTCCTTTGCGCGAAAGTGCTGGAGAGACTCGGAGTGGAGAGCTCCATCATGAGGACGTGCTGCGGCCGGAATCCCGAATCTATGTTGGTGACGTGCCACCAGCTTCGGACAAGAAGACCGGCGCCGGCAAGGAGGACGATGGCGAGAGCAAACTCCGCCACCACCAGGGCCCGGCGGATTTTCCGGGTGGCGGTTCCGCCGGAGACGCTTCTGCCCCCCGGCTCGCCGGAGGGATGCAAGTCGCGGCGCAGCGCCGTCATCGCGGGCGCAAGTCCCACCAGGATTCCCGCCAGAAGAGAGGTTCCGACAGCCCAGGCCAGCACGCGAAGATCGAGGCTCGCCTCATTCAGACGCGGCAGATCGCCCGGCCCGAAGGCGCGAATGAGACGGATACCTGCCCAGGCGAGCAGCGCGCCAACCAGTCCGGAGATGGCGGCAAGCAGAAGACTTTCGGTGAGGAGTTGCCGCACGATCCGCGCGGCGCCGGCTCCCAGGGCGGCGCGAACGGCCATCTCATGGCCGCGAGCGACACTGCGCGCCAGCGAGAGGCTGGTGACGTTGGCGGCGGCGATGAGGAACACGCAAAAGACCGTGCCGCCGAGCATCCACAATGCCAGCCGCGAGCGGGGCCCGACCATGTCGAGGCTCAACGGGATGACGCTGATGCCGCGATTCCTCTCGGCCGCCGGAAGCTGCTGGTTGAGGCGGTGGACGATTGCGCTCATCTCCGCCTGGGCCTGGTCGAACGTCACAGCGGGTCGAAGCCGGCCCACGACGAACCAGGTTTCCGCGCCGCGCGCGGCCGTTTGGCCGGTGTGCGGCTGCCACACGTCCGCATCGAGTCTGGCCACCTGGAAATTCGCCGGAAGGATGCCGATGATCCGGCAAGGAAAACCGTTGAGCAGGAGGGTGGCGCCGAGCGCATCGGGGGAGCCTCCGAATCGGGTCTGCCAGAAGCGATGACTGATCAGGACCAGCGGTTGCCGCTGCTCGGCTTCTTCGGCAGAAAAGCTACGGCCAAGAACAGGCCGGACACCGAGGAGCGGAAGCAGGTTGGGGGAGATGCTGGCGCCTACGATCGGTTCCACGCCGTCCGTTCCCGTCAGCATCGTGCCCACGGAATCGAAGGTGGCGATCCCGGCGAAGCTCCGGGCTTCCTTCCGCCATTGTTCGACATCCCAAAGGGCGGACCGGCCCTCGCGAGTATTCTGCGACGGATCCTCCGTCCACAACATCGCCAGCTGTTCCGGCGACTGGTACGGAAGGGGCCGGAACAGGACGGCATTCAGGACGCTGAACACCGCCGTATTGGCGCCAATTGCCAGCGCCAGAACCGCTACGGCGGCGATGGTGAACCCCGGGCTTCTCCGGAGAGTCCGCGCGGCGTAGCGCAAGTCCTGCGCCGTCGTATCGACCAGCGCGAACGTTCTGCGGTCACGATGCGTTTCTTTCATCTGCTGCAAGCCTCCGAAGCTGCGCCGCGCCGCATATCGCGCCTCTGCCGGACTCATGCCGGCTTTGAGATTGTCCTGGATTTGCATGTCCAGGTGAAACCGGACTTCCTCATCCAACTCGCGCTCCAGCCGCCGGCGCTGCCACAGTCCACGGAACCGGGCGGCCGCGACGGAGGTCCAGCTCATCCCCGTTCCTCCGCCAGGCTCGCGGGATCAAAACCAAGGAAACGCTCAATGGTGGACGACATGCGCCTCCAATCCTCGGTTTCCCTGGCGAGTTGTTTCCGGCCGGCGGCGGTAATGGAGTAGAACTTCGCCTTACGGTTCTTCTCTGAAGCTCCCCACTTGGCGGAAATCCATTTTTCCTGCTCCATGCGCAGCAGAGCCGGATAGAGAGTGCCCTGGTTGAGCTGTAGAACGTCCTCGCTGATCTGCTCAATCCGTCGCGCGATGCCGTAGCCGTGCAACGGTCCGAGCGCTTCCAGCGTCTGGAGCACGAGCAAAATCAACGTGCCCTGGAGAACGTCCGCCTTATCGATACGGCCGTTGTTCATTAGGTATCCTACAGGAACTATACGCTCATGTTCCTGTAGGTTGTCAACAGAGAAAAAATAAATTCTCTTCGCAGGTAGCGCGAGCGTTCCTCAAAAAGAACACTACAATGTTCCTGCCCATGCTCCACGCATCGGACGGGACATTATGAAAGCACTCCTGATCTCACTCATCGCCTTGGCCGCCCCCGCCGCTTCCTCCCTGGAGAAGATGGACCTTTTCGAGGCCGGTACGAACGGTTATACGCTCTACCGGATCCCTGGCCTGGTGGTGACTCACAAAGGCACGGTGCTTGCCTATGCCGAAGCTCGCAAGAGCGACCGCGGGGACTGGGGCACGATCGACATCATGCTCCGGCGGAGCACGGATGGCGGCAGGACATGGTCGGCACAGAAGTCGATTGCCGCTGTCGACGGTCCGAAGCAGAAGAATCCTGTGGCGCTTGCGCAGGGTCTTGCGCCGTCGAACGAAGTGACCTACAACAATCCGGTCGTCATCGCCGGCCGCAACGGGGTTGTCCACTTCCTTTTCTGCCTCGAGTACATGCGGGCGTTCTATATGCAAAGCACCGACGACGGCGTTACTTTTTCCAAGCCTGTGGAGATCACCTCCGCCTTTGACAAGTTCCGGCCGGAGTACGACTGGAAAGTGCTGGCGACGGGTCCGGCACACGGAATCCAATTGACGAGCGGCCGGCTGGTGGTTCCGGTCTGGCTGTCGCTTGGCACCGGAGGGCATGCGCACCGGCCCTCCGTTACGGCCACGATCTATAGCGACGACCACGGCAAGACGTGGAAACGCGGCGAGATCGCCGTGCCGGATACGCCGGAATGGATATTTCCGAACGAGACCGTGGTGGCCCAACTGGGCGATGGCCGCGTTTTGCTGAATGTCCGCAGCGAATCGAAGCGAAACCGGCGGCTGCTTACCTACAGCCGCGATGGAGCCACGGGCTGGTCCACTCCAAAGTTCCACGACCAACTGCTTGAGCCGATCTGCATGGCAAGCATGATTTCGATCCGGTCCGGTGGAAAGGATGTGCTGCTGTTCGCCAATCCGGACAACCTGGAACGATCCGGCGGACCGGGGGAGCCGGGCCGTCCGCGCGATCGAAAGAATATTACCGTTCAGGCCAGCTACGACGGCGGCGCCACGTGGCCGGCGAAACGGGTGATCGAACCCGGATACTCCGGGTACTCCGACATGGCGGCACTGCCTGGGGGGACCATCCTGTGCCTGTTCGAGCGGGGCGGTATCGGTGACAATCATTTTCGCTCCGCGTATCTGACGCTGGCGCGATTTGATCTCGAATGGATCGCCTCGAAGTGATCCGGCGGCTCCCGCCGCCGGCGATCAGATCTCCCCGCGCGAGAGTCTTCGGACGAAGTCGATATCGCCGTCCAGGAAATCGAAGCCGGGCATTTCCTGGGGAGTGACCCAGCGGATCTCTTCGAAGGCGTGGCAGCAGGGCTCACCCTGCCAGCGGCGGACCCTCTTGAAGATGAGCATGATGGGGGGCTTCCCGCCGTAGGAGTATTCGTAGCGGATGACTTCTTCGTCGATGACGGCGGAAATGCCGAGCTCTTCCTGCAACTCCCGCTGCAGCGCACGGCGCGGAGACTCGCCATGCTCGACCTTGCCGCCGGGGAATTCCCACTTCAAGGCGTGGCGGTCCCCCTTCTTCCGCTGGCCGACCAAATAGCGGCCACCGCTTTCGATCAAGGCAGCGACGACGACGATCAAGCCGGCAGCTCCGCGGACATGTTCAAGTATTCGAGAATAGCAGCGAGAGACATGCACTCTTCTGTTCTGCTGGACCACTTTCAGAATCCCCGGAATGCGGGGGAGCTTCCGCCACCGGCGTTGACGGTGGAAGTGATGAATCCCGCGTGCGGCGACATTCTGCGATTGTCGGTGGAATTCGTTGACGGAAAGGTGGAGCGGGCGGGGTTCAAAGTACGCGGGTGCACGGCTTCGATTGCCGCCGGATCGGTCTTGACGGAGCTGATTCCCGGCCGCGACGCTGCGGCGCTGCGAGCTCTCCGCGCGGACGAAATCGAAGAGGCGTTGGGCGGATTGATTCCGGAATCGAAGCACGCCGCAGTGCTGGCGATCGATGGAGTTCGAGCGGTTCTGGCTGCTAGGGAGTCGAAGCTCGCGGGCTGAGACCCAGTTGTTCCCGCAGTGATTCTTCCATCGGCTTGGGATGGAAGCCGAACGGTCCGGGTCCGGTTTTGAATTTCACCTTGCCGTCCGAACCGATGACGTAGAGACGGTCGGGCCACCCGGTGTAGGCCCGCTCCGTACGGTTATCGACGGTATCGAGCAGCGCGGGGATCTCGATCTTCAGGTTGCGGACGCAGGCGCCTGCCACCTGGGAGCGCTCCTCCGCGGATGTCGGATCGGCGAACAGCACGTTGTCCTTCAGATTGACGGGCAATTGCCAGCCATCGGTGGAGTGGGCTTCCTGGATGTAGACCACGTAGAACGCGGCTCTATCTTTGTACTCGCGATAGATGCGGTTGAGCTCGGGAACCTCCCGGCGAAATGGCGGTCAAGTGTAGCTGCCGAAGATCAGCACGACGGGCCGGACACCGGCGTGGGAGGAGAGCCGGACTTTCGCGGAGCGATCCGTAGTTTCGAGCTCGAAATCCGGAGCGGCGTCGCCCAGATGGAGCGTTCCGGCTCGCGCCTTGGCCCACATGGGAGGAAACGGCGCCAGATACATGGCGAACGACGGCAGCTTGGCCATGCGGGCGGTAAACTGCTCCGGCGGCCGCGTCATCATCCAGTACAGGTAGGTTGTGAAGACGAGCCAGCAGGCGACGATCGTGATGGCGATGCGAAGCAGCCACTTTTTCATCGGAACGATGGTATCTCGGAAGTGCGGTCGTTGCGCATCATCGATTTCTACTAGTCAGCGATTCACCGCTTCGATGTAGGAGCGCTCGAAGTAATACAGCATCCCGTCTTCGCTGCCGACAATCAGGTCGAGCTTGCCGTCCTGGTTCCAGTCGGCGACGTTGGGCGTGGGGTTGTGGCCGGCGAGCGTAGCTTTCAGGATGGTTCCGCGGCGGCGCATGATGGGGGCGGCTTGGGTGCCTTCGTTTTCGTACCAGATCGGACCGTCGTCGGAATCGGAGATGAGATCGAGGTCGCCATCGGAGTCCCAGTCGGCGATCTCGATCTTGCGGCGGCCGCTCCGTCCGGCGTTGCCCGCGGCCATGGAAAGAAACCGGCCGTTGGGCTCAAGAAAGATTCGCTCCGGCGGCTGCAGGCAGAGCTTCCCGCCGCAGCGCGTCCGGCGATAGAGTGTGAGATATCCGCGCCAGTCGAGCATGACGAGGTCCGGCAGGCCGTCGCGATCCCAGTCGACGACTTTGGGGGTTGTTCGCCACTGTGTGACGAGCTGTTTCGGTTTGGGCTGCCACCAAACCCAGGGCGGCTTGGGCGGCTGCCCGGACCATTCGACTTCGACGCTTTGCGCGGCGCTGAGACGAGGCTCCGTGCGCGAGCCGACGTTGCGATACCAGACCACATCGCCCCAGATGTCATTCACCAGGATGTCGGGCTTGCCGTCGAGATCCCAATCGGCGACGGAGGGATTAGAGTATCCCCATTTTTCTTCCGCTGGCCCCTGGATCGAGCCGTTCGGGCCGGCGGTGCGCCGGATAACTTTGCCGTCTGCTTCGAGATTTCCTCGATCGGCAAACGCGGGTTGCTGCGGCGTGCCGACATTCTCGAAGTACTGCAGGTATCCAGCGGCATTTCCGACGATAAGGTCCAGCTTGCCGTCGCCGTTCCAGTCGAACGCTACGGGACGAGCCAGAGAGCCGCTCTTGACGTACGGATCCATCTGTTCCAGGTAGACGGGCTGGCGATCCGGGTGGACCAGCGAAACATAGCCGCCTTCCTGGCCGATCAGCAGCGAAGGAGGGCCGGATGCATTCCAGCGGACGGCTCGCGGCTGGATCATGCAGAGGTCCATCCGGAAGGGAAAGGGCTGAGGCTGAGCCGCGCCATTCTTCCAGAGAAAGACGCGGTCGATGAAGTTTGCCAGGACGAGGTCCAGCTTTCCGTCCCCGTCCCAATCGATCGGGTTGGGCGCGGGAGTGCCGTATTGGTCGAAGGGCAGCTTCACGGGCTGGATGAATTTCGGGGACTGGTTGGTTCCTTCGTTGCGCCAGAAGTAGACGTAGCCGTGAAGAGGCCCGCGTGTCCATTCGCCCTTCGGAGAAAAGGCATCATCCCAGCCGTAGTCGCGCCAGTCGCTGACGCCGTTCAGGATGTCGATGGTTCCGTCGCCATCCCAATCGACCGGATACCAGAGATCGTCGCGGCCGACGTGATAGGTGCGCGGCAAAGAGACGGAGACGGGTTTCGAGAGCTTGTTCTTGCGGATGTCGCTGAAATAGCCGCCGCTGTAGACGAGATCGGCGGCTCCGTCGCCGTTGAAGTCTGCGACGACCGGATCTTTTTTGGCTTCTCCCCACCAGACGGCTCGGGCAAAGAGGGGTTTGTCATTGGAGCCGATGTTCTGAAAGTAATAGATGCCGTTGTAGGGATGGTCCGGGCAATTGACGATCAGATCCAGGGCTCCGTCACCGTTGATGTCGACGGCTCCGGGATGGGCGTAGAGTCCGACGGCGAGGCGGCCGCGGACGCCGGGGCGTCCGAAGGTGATGCGATCGCCGGTGCCGATCATCGCGGGCTCCGGGAGAGCGCTCTGCCTGGTGGAATCGATGGTGTAGACGCCGGCGCCGAGAGAAATCCAGGAGATTCGGGCCTGGGAACCGCGCCATTCGACTTTCGCTGGGGCGGTCTGGCCGGCGCGGGTGACGCGGATCGCGGCGGGGTCGAAGTTCGCGGGGACCTGAATGTCCACCCAGGCGGGAGCTCCGGCGGGAGCGGCGGTCTGGTGTTCGGAAGCGGAGGCGGAGAGAAGGCAGAGGGCGCTGCCGAGCAGCCATTTCTTCATTCGGAACGATGGTATCCCGCCCGCGCGCAACGGCGAATTTGGTCTAACGGCGGCGTGTGGCGGCGCCGCCTTTGCCGCGGCCGCTGGGCCCTCCGGGAAGGGCGAAGTAGATACGGCGTTCCAGGGCATCGACGCGGGCGACCATCACCGTCAGGCGATCGCCAATGGAGAACTGGCGGCGGGTGCGGGAGCCGATGATTCTGCGGGAGCCTTCGTCGAAGCGGTACTTATCGCCGGGAAGCGCTTCGATGGCGACCAGGCCTTCGATGAACAGATTGTCCAGCTCGACGAAGAAGCCGAATTTGGTGACGGAGACGATGACTCCGGCGAAGTGGTCGCCGAGGTGATCGAGCATGAACTTCGCCTTCTTCCATTCGACCAGCTCGCGTTCGGCATCGGCGGCGCGACGCTCAGTGAAGGAGCAGTCGTCGCCCAGGGGCCGAAGCTCTTCGATGGAAGGATGCGCTTCTCCGGTGAGGATTCGGTGGACGACCAAGTCCGGATAGCGGCGGATGGGCGAGGTGAAGTGGAGGTAGTTTTCCGTGGCAAGGGCGAAGTGACCTTCGTTATCGGGGGAATAGCGTGCCTGTTTCAGTGAGCGGAGCATCAGGTAGCTGAGCACGCGCTCTTCCGGCTTGCCGGAAATCTTGTCGACCAGGCGCTGGTAGTGTCTTGGACTGATGCCGGGGACTTCATGCGTCACGAAGTCCCGCCGTGGTTTCCGGCCGTCGCGGGTGCGCTGGACCATGGTGTGTTTCGTTGCGCGGACGCCGCCGAAGCCGAGCGAAGCTCCGAAACGGGCGGCGAGTTCCTCGAAGTCCTGGACACGCCGGGGATCGGGCTGCTCGTGAATGCGATAGAGCGCGGGGATTCCGTTTTCGGTGAAGTGGGTAGCGACGGCTTCGTTGGCCGCGAGCATGAATTCCTCGATGATCCGGTGGGCGACGTTGCGGATTCCGCGGGCGACTCCGATCATGCCGCCGAATTCGTCGAATTCGATGATGGCTTCCGGAAGATCGAAGTCGATCGAGCCGCGGCGGACGCGTTTCTTATTCAGAATCAGCGCCAGGTCGCGCATCAGAGCATAGCCGGGCGGTGGATGAGGGCTTTCCAGAATCTCGTGGACCTTGGTGTAGGTCATCCGGGCGGAAGAATGGATGACCGAGCGGGCGAACCGGCGGTGGACGACATCGCCGGAATGATCGATTTCGAGAATGGCGGAAACGGTGGGGCGATCGACGCCGGGTTTGAGCGAGCAGAGGTCGGTGGAGAGCTCGACCGGCAGCATGGGAACGGCGCGATCGGGAAAGTAGACGCTGGTGCCGCGCATCTGGGCTTCGCGATCGATGGCGGTGCCGGGCCGGACATAGTGAGCCACATCGGCGATGTGGACGTGCAGGGCGAAGTTGCCGTTTTCGAGCTTGCCCACCCAGACGGCATCGTCGAAGTCGCGCGCCGTTTCGCCGTCGATGGTGATGCAGGGCTCCTGGCGAAAGTCCTCACGGCCGGAGATGCCGGTGAACGGCTGCAAGGTGCGGGCCTCGGCGAGGACATCTTCGGGAAATTCGTGGGGGATGTGGTGCTTGCGAATGACGATCTCGACATCGACTCCGAAATCGTCCCGGTTGCCGAGAATTTCCATGACGCGTCCGGTGGCGGGGTTGTCGTCGCCGGGGTAGTCGAGAATTTCGACATTGACGATCTGGCCGTCGAGGTCTTCCAACGAACTGACGGTTTTTACGGGGGCGGCGATGCGGTCGGGGTTGGGACGCGAGAGGGGAATCTCCATGCCGTCGGGAATCCTGATCCAGTGCTGGATCCGTTCGTCCATAGGTTTGACGAAGTTGCCCTTGCGGCGGATGCGGAACTCGCCGACAACGGTGGTGTGGCCGCGGTCGAGGATCTTCATGATCTCGCCCTCGGCGCGGCCGCGGAAGGTTTTGACGCGGACCAGGACGCGATCGCCGTGCATAGCTTTTTGCGCGGCCTCCGGCGGGATGAAGATGTCGCCTTCGATGTGTTCCAGCGGCTCATCGGGGATGACGAAGCCGTAACCGTCCCGGTGGACCCGCAGCGTTCCCTTGGTCAATTTGGGCAAATTGATATCCTCAGATTTTCAAAATGGAATTGAAGTCCGTGCGGTTAGAGATCCCCGAGGGAGTCAATTTGATTCTCGGGCAAAGCCACTTCATCAAGACAGTGGAAGACATTTACGAAGCCATTGTGAACACAAATCCGGCCGCCAAGTTCGGGATTGCGTTCAACGAAGCGTCGGGCGCATGCCTGACGCGGGTGGACGGCAACGACGATTCGCTGAAAGATCTGGCGGCGTACAACGCCGGAGTGGTCGCCGCCGGGCATACCTTCCTCGTCGTATTGCGAAACGGGTTTCCCATCAATGTTCTAGGGCGCATCAAAGACGTTCCCGAAGTTGTGGGCATTTTTTGTGCCACCGCCAATCCGGTGGAAGTGATTGTCGCCGAGACGGAGCAGGGCCGCGGAGTGCTGGGCGTGATTGACGGATCGTCACCGAAAGGGGTGGAGGGTCCGGACGGCGTGGAATGGCGGCACAGCTTCCTGCGCAAGATCGGCTACAAGCGCTAATGGATATCGAAGCGATTCTCAGCGAGCCCTCTGAACTGGACCGCGAGGCACTGTCGAAGCTGGACGGCGACATTCTTATATTGGGCGCGGGTGGAAAGATGGGTCCGACGCTGGCGATGCTGGCGAAGAAGGCGGCTCCGGGTAAGCGAGTGATTGCGGTTTCGCGGTTCAGCGACCGGGAGGCGGCGGCGCGCCTGGAAGCCGTGGGTGTCGAGATTGTCGCGGCGGACTTGACGGACGACCGGGATCTCCGCGCGCTGCCCGAGGCGCCGAATATCGTGTTCATGGCGGGCCACAAGTTTGGGACGAGCGGAAATCCGGGGGTGACCTGGGCTCGTAATGTGCTGCTGCCGGCCAAGTGCTGCGAGCGATTTCCGCAAGCGCAGTGGATCGTGTTTTCCAGCGGCAATATCTATCCGCTGACCCGGTTTGGAGCGACGGAGCAGACGCCGGCCAATCCCCTGGGGGAGTATGCCCAGACAGTATTGGGGCGCGAGCGAATTTTCCAGTTTTACGGCGCGAAGGCAGCGTTCATCCGGCTGAACTACGCGGTGGAGCAGCGGTACGGAGTGTTGGTGGATGTCGGCAAGACGGTGTTCGAGCGGAAGCCGGTCGACCTGGCGATGGGCCGGTTCAACTGCATCTGGCAGCGGGACGCGAACTCGATGGCGCTGCGGGCGTTTGGGTTCCAGGGTCCATTGAACGTGACCGGTCCGGAAACGTTGAGCGTGCGGCGGGTGGCCGAGCATTTCGGGCGGATCTGGGGAGTGGCTCCCGAGTTTCGCGGCGAAGAGGGCGAGTTGGCGCTGTTGAACGACGCTTCGCTGGCGTTCCGGATGTTCGGCTATCCGAAGGTGAGCGCTCTTCAGGCGATCGAGACGGTGGCGCAGTGGATCGGCGGCGGGGGCACGACGCACGGAAAGCCGACGCATTTCGAAGTAACGGACGGAAAGTTTTGACGGCGGCATGACCAGAGAAGAAGCCATTGCAAAGTTGAAACAGGGCGGCGCGATTCCGGCGCATCCGCTGGCGCTGACAAAGGAACGGAAGCTCGACGAACGGCGGCAGCGGGCGCTGACGCGGTATTACGCAGCGGCTGGCGCGCTGGGAGTCGCGGTGGGCGTGCATACGACGCAATTCCAGATTCGCGAGGTGGGGTTGTTGCGGCCGGTGCTGGAGCTGGCGCTGGAGGCTCTGCCGGAGGATCGCATTCGCGTTGCGGGCGTCGTGGATTTGCAGGATGCCGAGCTGGCGGCGAGTTTGGGCTATCACGTGGCGCTGGTGCGATCGGTCAGCGTGGAATTTGTCCGGCAGGTGGCGGAGATTCTTCCGGTGATGGGATTTTATCTGCAGCCGGCCGTCGGGGGGGCGATTCTTCCATTCGAGTTCTGGCGGCAGGTGTGCGCCATCGAGAATGTCGTTGCCATCAAGATCGCTCCGTTTAACCGCTACCAGACCCTGGATGTGATTCGCGCGGCGCAGGGAGCCGGAATCGCGCTGTACACGGGCAACGACGACGCGATTATCTGGGATTTACGGTCGAACTGGTGCCGGGGAGGGCTGCTGGGACACTTTGCCTGCTGGACCAAGCGCGCGGTGGAGATGGTCGACGACCCGCTGCGGTTCGATCCCTGGGAAGTCACCGATTCGAATGCGGCCTTCTTCGATGCGGCAAATGCTTTTCACGGCTGCATTGCGGGAATTCATGAAGTGCTGCGGCGGCAGGGGCTGCTGGAAGGAATCTGGTGCCTGGATCCCAAAGAGGGGCTGTCGCCGGGACAGGCCGAAGAGATCGACCGGGTGTACCAGGCCTATCCCTCTTTAAACGACGATCAGTTCGTCCGGGAGAACCTGGATTCCTGGCTGAGATAAATCCTGGCCTGTCTTGGGCTACAGGAACGTGATGCTCGACGGGGTGCCGACGGGCGCGTAGTGATCCAGGAACTTCAACCGTTTCCCATCGCCCTCGATGCGAAAGGCGGTGACGGCGTCGCTCCGCAGATTACACGAATAGAAATACCTGCCGGCGGGATCGATATTGATGTGGGTGGGATAGTCGCCGCGCGTCCACTCTTCCCCCATCAGCCGCGGGCGTCCTTCCGAATCGAGCGAGAAGATGGCGATGGAGTCGTGCAGGCGATTGGCGGCGTAAAGACAGCGGCCATTCGGCGTGACGACCAGGGCCGATGTGTAGTTCGTGCCGGTGAAATTTTCCGGCAGCGTGGAGACTTCGGCGACGGGTGCGAGTTTTCCAGCGCCGGCGTCGTAGGAGAAAAACGCCAGGGTGGAAGCGGTTTCATTCAACGAATAGAACCAGCGGCCGTTGGGATGGAAGGTGAAGTGGCGCGGTCCGGCTCCGGCGGAGGAGGGGACGGTTTGGGGTGCGGTCAACTTTCCCGCGGCGCGGTCGAGGGTCCAGACGATGGTGAGGTCCAGGCCGAGATCGTTGCAGATAACGTATTTCCCCGCCGGATCGGCGGCAATCATGTGCGGGTGGGCACGATCGTGGCCGCTGTTGGCGAAGCTGCCGGCGGGTGCTTTGGCCGGCTTGGTGGGACCGGCGGGGCAGGGCGTCGCGCAAACGCCGGAGTCGTTCTGCCGGTCTGTGGCCGCACCGAGAGAGCCATCGGGCCGGATGGGCAGCACCGCCACGGTACCTCCGCCATAGTTGGCGACGAAAACATACTGGCCCTGGGGATCGACGCCGAGATGGGCCGGACCGGAGCCTTCGGAGCTGACGATGTTGAGGAACGTCAGATCTCCGGTGGCGGCATCGACGCTGAAAGCGCTGACGGCTCCGGTGGTATTGGGTCCGCTGAAATTGCTGATGCCGTTGGTGGCATAGAGAAACCGCTTGTTCGGGTGCAGCGCCAGCCAGGAGGGGCTTCGGCCATAGGGGGTTCCAGAGGTTTCCGGGAATACTTTGCGCTGGGAAAGGCGGCCGCCGGAGTCGGCTTGCATGATGTGAATGCCGCCGCCGTTGGGGGTGTGGCTGCCGACGTAGGCGATGGAGGAAGCGGGTTTGGCGGCGGACGCGCGCGCTGCCGCGGCGATGGCTGCGCCGGCGAACATGCTGCGGCGGGAGATTTTCCTGTTCAAGACCTGCTCCTGTAGGTTGGTGGTTCTCGAACCCGCCGGGACGGACGACGAGCCGCCAACAGGCTACAACGCCCGGGGAATCGAGAGCAAGTCAAAGAGCGTCGCCCGCGGGGGACTGCGCAAGAATAGAAACGTGACCGTCCGCGTTCTGTTTTTCGGCCCGGTAAAGGATCTGTTGGGATCGCGCGAGCAAACCGTCGATCTTCCGGCGGGGGCGACGCTGGGCGCGCTATTCGATCACTTCAGCAGCCGGGTACCGCGATTGCGCGAATTGGCCGATTCGATTGTGCTGGCCCGGAATCAGGAGTTTGCCGAACCCGGAGTGCTGCTGGCCGACGGCGATGAGGTGGCGTTTCTGCCGCCGGTAAGCGGCGGGCTGGACAACTACACACAGTCGATCGAAGACGAGGCGGGCAACTTTTTCGCGCTGACGCGGGTTACGATTGATGCCGCTCAGGTGGCGAGGCAGATTCTGCGCGGAGAAGATGGGGCTTTCGTGAATTTCGAGGGAGTGGTGCGGAACAACACCAAGGGCCGCGCGACGAAGTATCTGGATTACGAATGCTACGAGGCGATGGCGGTGAAGATGATGGCCGAGATCGGCCGTGACATCGCGAAGAACCACGCCATCGGCCGGATCGCCATCATTCACCGGCTGGGGCGAATGGAAATCGGGGAGACGTCGGTGGCGGTGATCGCCACGGCTCCGCATCGAAGACCAGCCTTTGAGGCGGCGCTGGAAGGCATCAACCGGTTGAAGAAGACGGTTCCCATCTGGAAGAAGGAATATTTCGCCGACGGGGAGGTGTGGGTGGACGGCGAATGGGATGACGATATCGTGAGGGCCGGATTGGCTCCATCGTGACGAATATTTTTGTCCCCCTCGGCGTGCTGGCGGCAGTGCTGGCGTATGCCCAGCTTCCCAACTTCCGCGCGGAAGTGAAGCTGGTGCGCCTGTTGGCGACGGTCACCGACGAGACGGGACAACTGGTGGGGTCGCTTCCGAAGGAAAAATTTCGAGTGTGGGATTCCGGCCAGCCGCAGGAGATTTCGGTGTTCGAGCGGTCGACGGAGCTGCCGCTCTCGGTAGCGGTGCTTTTGGATACATCGGGCTCCACCGCGAAAGACCTGCCGTTGGAGATCGCATCGGTCCGCCGGTTTCTGCGGGCGCTGCTGCGCGAGGGGAATTCGAAGGACGCAGTTGCCTTGTATGCGTTCAACTATCAGACGCTGCAGCTTTGTACGTTCACCCGGCGGCAGGGGCGAATCGACAACGCATTGAAGGCGCTAAAGGGCGAGGCGGGCACATCGCTGTATGACGCGATCCACTTCGCGGCGGGCGATCTGGAGCTGCGGGAGGGCCGGAAGGTGGTGGTTGTTGTGACCGACGGCGGCGATACGACTTCCGTGAAATCATTCCGGGACGCATTAAAGGGCTCGTATCTGGCGGAAGCGGCGATTTATCCGATCCTGATCCAGCCGGTGAAGAATGAGGCGGGACGCAATATCGGCGGCGAGAATGCGCTGTCGTCGTTGGCGCGGGGGACGGGCGGCCGGGTTTACCAGGCATCGCTGGGCGCGGCGCTGGACCGGGTTTTCGAACAGCTTCTCGCCGACCTGCGGACGCAATACCTGCTGGGCTATTACCCCAGGGAAGTGCCGTCGACGCACGGATTTCACGAAGTTCGGATCGAGGTTCTGGAGAACGGGGAACCGGCGGCCAAATTGCGAGTCTCGGCGCGCAGCGGATATTATGAGGATTCATTGAATCGCGCTCCCAAGTGAGCGGGCGCAAAAACCAATGTCCAAGTCGAAGACGCGTGCACCCGATCAAACACTGGAGGAAGCGAAGTACTTGCGCCACCTGACCGAGAGTCAATCGCACGTCACCGTGAAGCTCTCCAACAACGAGGAGTATACGGGACGGATTGAGTTTTTCGACTATTCGTTTATCCGCCTGACGCGCGACGACGCTCCGAATCTGTTCATTTACAAGCACGACATCAAGTACCTCTACGAGGTCGATAACTAACCCGTGGCTTCTTTTGTCGAGCCGGCCATGGCGATCGCCCGCGAGGCCGGGGCCTTGATCAACGAAGTGGCGGAGCGGCGGCTGCGCACCGATAACAAGGCTTTCGAGTTGAAGGGCGAGTTTGACCTGGTGACGGAGGCGGACAAAGCTTCTGAGGCGCTGATTGTCGAACGGCTACAGGCTCTGTATCCCTCACATACGGTCGTTGCGGAAGAAGGCGGGGGCAATAAAGCTCCGTCGGACTACCGGTGGTACGTCGATCCGTTGGACGGAACGACCAACTTTGCGCACGGATTTCCGGTGTACAACGTGACCTTGGCATTGGAGCACCAGGGCAAGGTCATCGCCGGGGTGGTGTTCGATCCGACCCGGGACGAGATGTTCGCGGCCGAACGAGGATCGGGGGCATTTTTGAACGGCACGCGCATCGATGTGTCAAAAGCGGCGCGAATGGAAGATGCTCTGGTGGCGACGGGTTTCCCCAGCCGGAAGCGGCATCAGAATGTGAACGTACACTTTTACTACCAGCTGGCGATGCTCAGCCATGGAGTGCGGCGGGCGGGAGCGGCGGCAATCGACCTGGCATATGTGGCGTGTGGACGGCTGGATGCGTTCTGGGAATTCGGGTTGAATCCGTGGGATATGGCGGCGGGCATTCTGCTAATCGAAGAAGCAAACGGAAAAACGACCGATATGACGGGGAGTGAGCACACTCTCCGCTCTCCGCATCTGTTGGCGACCAACGGGCTGCTGCACGCCGAGACGCTGGAACTATTCGGCGAAATCTTTGCGGGCCGGGCGGCCTATCCGCTTCCGAAAATTACCGGGAACTGCTAGCGGGATTGGCCGGCGGGGAGCCGTTCCGAAAGCATTGCCACACCGCCTATATCGTGCTATTAATTAACTTAGGCATTCCCGCGTCCGTGCCCGCACTCCCATGAAAAATAACAACTTACACCTGTTTTGCGCCTTTTTGCTGACTGCCGCAGCAGGCGGCGCGCAAACGCTTTTCAATGCCACCCCCACCCGGGTTTTGGGCCAACCGCGGCCGAATGTCGCCACGGTAAGCCCGAATTACATTGAAGGCCGGGAGCTGGCGACGCCGCAGGGGATCGCGCTGGACACGACCGTATCGCCGCCCATCCTGTACGTGGCGGACACGGGGAACAATCGAATTCTGGCATGGCGTGACGCGACGACAGGCGGCAACGGGGTGAAGGCCGACAAGGTGATCGGGCAGCGCGACTTCTTTTCTACGCTGCCGCAGGGCAGCGGAACGAACTCCGGCCTGAACAATCCCACGGGCCTGCTGGTGGACAGCCACGGGCACTTGTGGGTGGTGGACTCCGGCGACAATCGCATTCTCCGGTATCCGCGGCCGTTTGAGCAGACCGAAGGCATCGCCGTTCCCGATCTGGTGGTGGGCCAGAAGGATTTCAGCACCCGCGCGATCAATCAGGGATTGGCGGCGCCGAACGAGACGACGCTGGCGTTTATGACGGGTACTACTCCGCTGCGGGGCGGGATTGCGTTCGATCCGGCGGGCAATCTGTGGGTGGCCGATACAGCCAACAATCGCGTGCTGCGGTTTCCGGTGGCCCGGCTGGACGCCAACGGCGCCGCGGCGGACCTGGTGTTCGGACAGGCGGATTTCAACAGCCGTGTGGCGCTGGGCATTACCGCGGCCAACCGGACGAACAAGACAGGATTGAATTTTCCGGCGTACATCATTGTCGACAGCGCTTCGCGCGTGTATGCGACGGACCGTCTCGGCCGGGCGGTAGTTTGGAATCCGCCGTATACGACGAATACTCCGGCGTCGCGAGTGGTGGGAGTCTCCGGTACCGCCGGAATCAGCGCGGGCTCGATTGGCGTCAGTCCCACAGGCTCGCTGGCAGCGGGCGAAGGGATGTTTTTCATCGACGGAAATCTGGCCGTGGTCGATGCGGCGGCACACCGGATTTTGAAGTTCCCGCCTTACACGTCGTGGCCCGCCGAGACTCCGCAGCAGCCGTCTCCGGTGGCCGATGTCGTGATCGGGCAGGCGAACTTCACCAGCGGCGAATCGAATCGCGGAGGAAAGGAAGCGGTGGCCAACGGCTTCTACGCTCCGATTGCCGCGGCTCCGTCGAGCGGAGGAACCGAGTTGTATGTGGTGGATGCGTTAAACCATCGCGCGATACGGCTGGGAGGCAAGCCGGGCTACGGCAACGCGCTGCAGGTATTCGGGCAGCCGGGATTCACCAGCGGCAGCCCGAACCTGGTGGAGGGCCGGGAGTTTCATACGTTCGATGCCTTTACGGCGATCAGCGGCACGAACGCCTTCACCGCTCCCGGGGCGGGTGTTGCGACGGATGGGGTTCGCGTCTATGTGGCTGATTCACTGAACCACCGAATTCTGGGCTTCCGGGATGTGCGCGGAATCAAGAACGGACAGCAGGCGGACCTGGTGATCGGGCAGACCGACTTTCTCCGCACGGTGGTAGATGCCGGGGCCAACAATCCGAACGATTTGGGGTTGAACACTCCGGCGGGGATCGCGGTGGATATCGGAGGAAATCTTTGGGTGGCCGACTCCGGGAACGGCCGCGTTCTGCGCTTTCCGCGTCCTTTCGATCAGCCGCCGGGGTCAATTCGCGCGAATCTGGTGCTGGGGCAGGCGAATTTCAACACGAAGTTTACCGACCCGACGTCCCGCAACATGAGCCGGCCGTACGGGATCGCCTTCACCCCCGATCTGAATGTCATCGTGTCGGACGCCGCGCACAATCGGGTGCTGTTTTTCCGCAAGCCGGACGGCGACTATACCAACGGCCAGGCGGCGGAGAAGGTGTTCGGACAGCCGGACTTCAATTCCAGCACTGGTTCCAATTCAGCCCCGCAGCGCCTGATCTCGCCGGCGGGTGTCTCCGTAGACGGCGCCAACCGCCTGTACGTGGCGGACACCGGCCGCGCCCGCGTGGCCATTTTCGATGCCGGGGCCACCACCCAGGATCCGACACCAATCTTTTTGATCGATACGGCTCCGCAGACCAACTCGCCGATGAACAGCCCGCACGCGGTGTACGTCAGCCCGTTTAACGGTGAAATCTGGGTGGCCGATTCTCGCGGCGGCACGGGCAGCTTGGGCCGTATTTTGCGGTATCCGCGGTATGACCTGCTGGTACAGAATCCCGCGCCGGAATTCATCCTGCCGACGGCCGGACGATATCCGTTCTCTGTCGCTCTCGACCAGTTCGGGAACCTGGTTGCAACCGACGGTTCCAACCGGACGCTTTTCTACTATCCGGGGCTGGCCGTGCGGCAGGCCGCTAACTTCTACCTGTTGACACAGCGTGCGCTGGCTCCCAATACGTATGCTTCGGTCGGAACCTTCGGGCCACCGTTTTCGGATCAGACCGCGGTGTTCGACCGGGTGCCGATGAATACGACGCTGGCCGATACCCAGGTTTTGCTGAACGAACAGCCGGTTCCGCTGCATTTCGTTTCGCCCTCGCAGATCAACTTCTATGTTCCGAACGGCGCGCCACAGACGGGAAATGCGGAACTGCTGATTACTCGCGAATCGACGGGCCAGGTGTTGGGTTCGGGGACGGTGCCCCTGACCAACGTCGCTCCGGGAATGTTCACGAAGGACAACAACGGAACGGGACAGATCGCGGCCGTGAACCAGGACGGTACGATCAACAGCGCTTCCAACCCGGCGGCGCGGGGAACGTTCATTTCGCTCTACGGCACGGGCGTCGGCGTACTTTCCGGCTCTCCGGCGGATGGCGATGTTCCGTCGGGCCCGGTGAATGTCTCCTATCCCACGCGGGTGTTCATGGGCGCCGGCTTCGTGCCGGATGAGAATATTCAGTACTCCGGACTCGCCGGATGCTGTGTCGGATTGTGGCAGGTGAACGTCAAGATTCCGGAGAACACCGCGCCCAGTGGAACGGTTCCCGTACAGGTGATCCTGAACAACGTGCCGAACTACGATGCGGCGACGGGACAGCGCACGACGATCGCGGTGAAGCAGCAGTAAGGAACAAACGGCGCGCGTCTGCGTATTGCTAGGTTGTAAGAAACTTATGGCCTTTTGCACGCAATGCGGCAATTCCGTCGAAAACGACGCGCGCTTTTGCCCGAAGTGCGGCTCCACGATGGCTGGCGGAGGGAGTCTTCCTGTCACCGCGACGCTGGTGGAGCCCCTGGACTACAAAATCGAAGGCGACAATCTGCAGATCGCCCGGATTCGCCTGAAGCCGGGACAGGACCTCTACGCCGAAGCCGGCAAGATGGTCTACAAAACGCCGAGCGTCGAGTGGGATACCCGTATGACGGGGGCGACGCTCGGCGATAAGATCTGGGGCGCGATCAAACGGAAGTTGGCAGGCGAATCGCTGTTCTTCACGCATTTCCGGACGAATACAGGCGGAGAAGTGGGCTTTGCGGGGAGCTATCCCGGAAGAATTATGGCGTTCGATCTGAGGCCCGGGCAGAGTCTATTCTGCCAGCGCGATGGATTTTTGTTCGCCCAAGCGCCGGTAACTTTCAACGTAGCGCTGGTCAGAAAGCTGGGGTCCGGATTCTTCGGCGGAGAAGGCTTCATTCTGGAAAAGTTTACCGGGCCGGGGCTGGTGTTCATCCACGGCGGCGGCGATTTTGTGGAGTTCGATCTGAAGGCGGGGGAGATGCTCCAGATTGAAACCGGCTCGATTGTGGCATTCGATGAGGGCGTCGATTACGACATTCAGTATGTAGGCGGCATTCGCACCGCGCTGTTTGGCGGCGAAGGGTTGTTTCTGGCGACACTCCGCGGACCGGGGCGGTGCATCATTCAATCGATGACCCTGGAGAAGATGCGGCGGGAGTTGGCTCCCTTCCGTTCGGGCGGCGATGAGCGCGGCCCGCTCCAGTCTCTGGGCGGATTTTTCAACAGCGAGGATTAGTTTCTGCGCGCCCCGAGCACGTAAACGGGAACGTTGAACTTGCGGAATCCCTGGTCAAAGGTGGCCAGCGGCAAGCCAGAGCCGGCCGCGAAAGCAGCGAGATACGCATCGGTCCAAAAATTCGGACCGATACCAGGAAAGTTTGCGAAACGAGCCAACTCCAGGGAAAGATCGGGCGGCTCCGGCACAAAGGCAACCCGGCGGCTTCGCATCAGGATGTCCAGCACCTTCCAAGCCTCTTGTCCGGTGAGTTGTCTTCCTTGCATCGCGTGAGGATTGCAGAGCAGGCGAAGTAATCCTAACTGCGCCAGACGGCATACACGCAGATATCCCTCGCCAAGCTGCGCCGCAAATTGAAGGGCTTCCGGATGATGCTGATGCCGCTCATGGCTTAGCGCCAGCAGCACGTTGACATCAACCAGACATGGCTTCACTGATCTGCTCTTTCGTAGGATTGATCTTCTTGCCAGAGCGAGCGCGAATAATCGGGAAGTCCTCGTCAATCGGCGGTAATTGCTTTTCGCCCTGATGCACCCACGACATGATGGCCTGCTCCAGAGCTTCCTGCTTGGTCAGTCCCTTTGCCGCCACGGCCATGGTGAACTTCCTGCTCACCGATTGGTGAATTCGCGCATTTAACTGCAGAAGAGGATCCTTCAGAGACGCCATGCTAGCATTCTAGCAACTGGCTAATCGGTAAGAGGAACCGAGATGAACGGAGTAGTGGTGGGAGCGCTGGAACCGGCGGCCGGCTCATCGCTGACGGTGATCGCTGCAACGTTACTAAGATCGACGGCCCCTGGACGCAGGTGCAAGGCCCGTCCATCCGGGGCCGGCTGGAACAACCCCGCCGGGATGGCGTCGCCGGTCTTCGGAACCAGCCACATCTCGTAAGTGCGGCCGGCTGCCGCCTGCGGAAGGTTCAAGACCAGCAGCAGGACGCCTTGATTGGCGTTGGCCAGGACACGTCCGCGCGGGGGTTGCGGCTCCGGAGCGCCGAAGCTGGCGATCTTCAGCTGCGGTTCGCCCAGAAAATCGAGAATCTGCGAGACGGAGGCGAACCGCTCGCTCAATTCCACGGCCTCGCGGTGCGCGATGGCCAATTCTTCCGCCTTGGTTCTTTCACGCTGCCAGAAGTTGAACGCCATCAGGGCCAACAGAGCGGTAGCCGCAGCCCACGCCCACAGCCATCCACCGTATCCCTTGGACTCCCGCTGGACGCTGCCGAGCACTCGCTTGCCCAATTCCTGCGGCGGCTCCACCAGCGGCGCGGCCAGTGCCAGCCCGGCCACCAGCTCCCGCGCCTGGGCGACAGCGCGAACGGTTTCTGCGTCCCTAGTGGCGATCCTTTCGCGAATCTCTTCCGTCACCGTGGGATCGGCCACACCGAGGACGAAGAGTTCGTAATGGTCCTGCAACTCTTCGCTCATATGACTGTTTTCAAGCCGATCGCCTCGCGGAGGATCTGCAGCGCGGACCGGGTCCAGATTTTCACAGTCTCCAGGGGCTGATTCAGTTTTATCGCCATCTCGCTTTGGGAGAGCCCCTCGAAATAGGCCAATTCGATGACCATTCGCTGGTTGGCGTTCAGGTGTTCAAAGGCCTCCCGGAGGTGCAGGCCCCGGTCGGAGTTTATAACCTCGTCCTCCATATCGGCGAAGAGTCCGGGCTGTTCGGATGCATTGATTTCTATCGAACTGTTGTTGAGACGTCCGTCCGTGGAGCGGACATAGTCGATGGCGCGATTGCGGGCGATCGCCAGCATCCAGGGGCCCAGCCGTCCGCGCTCCGCGTGGAAAGCCCGGATGCGGTTCCAGGCGCGAAGGAACGTTTCTTCGGTGAGATCCTCGGCAATGGCGGAATCGCGCACGATGCGCAGGATGACGGAATAGACCAGTTTCCCGTACCGGTTGTAGGCCTCGGCGAGGGCCTCCGGGTCGCGGCGCTGCAGCCGCGCCACCAGCTCAAGGCTGTCTTCGCCTTCCAGTGCCGCAAACAACAAGGGGAGCAGGAAACTCACGCCAGGAGTTCTTTGATCACGCTGCCGCTGACGATCGTCGGGCGCTCGGCGCGGCCGTTGTGGAGGTAGGTCAGCGAAAGATGATCCAGGCCGAGAAGCCAGAGGATGGTGGCGTGAATGTCGTGGACATGCGCCGGACGCTCCACTGCCCGCAGGCCGATCTCGTCTGTCGTGCCGGCCGTTTGTCCGGCCTTGACGCCACCGCCGGCGAACCACATGGTGAAACCCCAGGGGTTATGATCCCGGCCATTTCCTTTCTCGTTGAACGGCGTGCGGCCGAATTCGCCGCCCCAGACCACCAGAGTCTCGTCCAACAGGCCTCGCTGCTTCAAGTCGGTCAGAAGACCGGCGATCGGTTTATCGGAGGCCCGGCACCACTTGCCGTGATTGCCTTCGATGTTTGCGTGGGCATCCCATCCGGAACCGGAGCCGCAGTATAGCTCGACGAAACGCACTCCGCGCTCTACCAGCCGCCGGGCGAGGAGGCAATTTCTGCCGAATTCCAGAGTCGCGGGATCGTCCAAACCGTACATTGCTTTGGTTTCGGAAGCCTCTTGCGATAAATCGACAGCCTCCGGTGCGGCAGACTGCATCTCAAAGGCCAACTCGTAGGACCGGATGCGGGCGTCCAGCTCACTGTCGTCCTGTTTGCCGGCGTCCCAGCGCTCATTCAGGGCTTTCAGGAAATCCAGCCGGTTTCGCTGTTGGACGGCCGTGACGCCCGCCGGGGGCTTGAGATGGAAAATCGGAGTATCGCCCTGGTGGAACTGGGCACCCTGGTAGGCGGCGGGGAGAAATCCGCTGGACCAGTTCTTCGGGCCGCCGAGAACTTCCCGGTCATCCAGAAGAACGACAAACGCGGGAAGGTTCTTATTGCTGGAGCCGAGACCGTACTGCACCCAGGCTCCCATCGAGGGACGGCCCGCCAGGATGTCGCCCGTGTTCATCTGGCAGACGCTTCCCACATGATTCAGGCCATTCGCCCAGCAGCTTCGCAGCACCGCAATATCGTCTACGTGCTGAGCGATGTGCGGATACCAATCCGACACCCATGTGCCGGACTGCCCGTATTGCTTCCACTTTCGGGGGGATCCCATCAGGGTATTCCCGGCGGTGCCCATCGCAGTGATGACCTTGCCGAAACTTTCGGGCATCGGCTGCCCGTGGAGTTCATTCAACCTGGGCTTGGGGTCGAAGAGGTCGATGTGGCTGGGCCCGCCCTCCATGAAGAGCCAGATCACGGACTTGGCTTTCGGAGCGTGATGCGGGGCCTTCGGAGCCATCGGGTCGGCGGCCTTTGCCCCCCATGCCGAATCCTGCGCCAGTAGCGAAGCCAGCGAGATTCCGGCCAGGCCGGACCCTGCCCGGGTAAAGAACTCCCTTCGTGTCCTGACTTCCCAGTGATGCGCGAGCCGGCGATTCATAGCACTAGTTGATGTACAAGAACTCGTTTGAATTCAGTAGAGCATGACACAGGTCGGCAAATGGCGAGGCGCTACCCGCCGTTTGCTGTTTTTGGAGAAAATCGGCAGCCAGCTTCTTTTCTTCCGGACTGGCGGGCCGCAAGTAAGCCATCTTCCACGCCCGGTCGATCTGAGCGTCCTCTGTCAATCCCGAGTCGTTGTGGACGCGCCGGGCAAACTCTCGCGACCAGTCAGCCACCAGGTCGTTGTTCATCAGCTCCAGCGCCTGCATCGGGGTGACGGTGTTGTTTCGACGGGCGCAGCTTTCGTGCGTGTCGGGCATGTCGAACGCCTCGATCATCGGATACCGGGTGTTGCGGCGGACAAAAATATAGACCGACCGCCGGACCGCGTCGGCAGAATCTTCCTGCTTGGCCCAACCGCCGCGAGTCACCATGCCGGGCGGGAGCGGCGGAAAAACCCCGGGTCCGTACATCTTGGTATTGAGTACGCCCGCTGTCGCCAGCATCGAATCCCGAATCGCCTCGCCTTCCAGCCGGCGTCGATTGAAGCGCCAGTTGAACTTATTTTGCGGGTCCACGGAAGCGCTCGCTTCATCGAAATCGCTCGATTCGCGGTAAGTCGCCGACAGCACGATTCGCCGGTGGAGTTTCTTGACACTCCATCCATCCTGGACGAATGTGGCGGCCAGATAATCCAAAAGTTCCCGGTTTGCGGGACGCTCTCCCATGACGCCGAAATCGCTGGGCGATCCGACGATGCCTTTCCCGAAATGGTAGTGCCAAACCCGGTTCACCATTACGCGGGCCGTTAGTGGATTTTGGGGACTGCTCAGCCAATTGGCCAGCGCTGCCCGCCGTCCGCTGGAGCCGGCCATGGGGGTAATCTTTGCGTCGGACTTGTCGAGAATCGTCAGGAAGCCGGGCTCCACTTCCTGTTGCGGAGAATCGTAAGCTCCTCCGGAAAGAACGAAGGTCTTCGGCGAATCGGTTCCATGGTCCGTCATCGCTTGGGCGATCGGAAGCTCGGCAGGCTTAATTCCATCGAACTTCGCCAGCTGCTTCTCCAGCCCCCGATACTTTGCCTTGGCCTCGCCTTTCAGTTTTGCTTCGATCTGGTCGTCGGTAAAGGTCACCTGCGGCGCCGCCTTCAGCGCCATCTGCCACTGGTATGGATTACGCTGGGCCGGGTCCATCCGGATGACCGCCTGAATTTCTTCCGGGAACCGGGACATTCGCTCCTCATAGAAAGCGTCCCTGGCGGGCTTCAGAATCGCCTGCATTTGCTCGCGAATCTCGCGAGTTTCAGCATCCCACCGGGCGTACTTTTCTTCGTACGCCGTCTTCTGCCGGTTGGATGAGAGGCTGGCTTCATCGTCAATCCGGGTATTGGCGAAGAAAGCCTGCAGGCGGTAATAATCCTTGTGCAGAATGGGGTCGAACTTGTGGTCATGGCAGCGTGCGCAGGCGACGGTCATGCCCATGAATGTGTAGCCCACGACATCGGTAACGTCGTTCAGCAATTCCTGACGGCGCAGCATCAGGTTGGCGGCATTCGATTCATCCGGAAAGTTGCGGTTGAAACCAGTCGCGACCAAGGCGTCCGGGTCGTCAGGATACAGCTCATCGCCGGCGATTTGCTCCTTCACGAAGCGGTCGTAAGGCTTGTCCTCGTTGAAGGCTCGAATGACATAATCCCGGTAGCGCCAGACATTCGGGCGAGTCTCATCGGCCTTGAAGCCTTCAGAGTCCGCATAGCGCGCCAAATCCAGCCAATGCCGCGCCCAGCGTTCGCCATATCGCGGTGACGCCAGCAGCCGGTCGACCACCTTTTCATAAGCTTGTGCGGAATTGTCGGCCAGAAATGCCTGGGCCTCGTCGAGGGTCGGCGGCAGGCCGGTCAAGTCGAGCGTGACGCGCCGCAGCCAAGTCGCGCGATCGGCCGGAGCATTCGGCGCAATCTTCTTTTCCTCTAATTTCGCGAGGATGAAAGCGTCAATGTCGGTCTTGGTCCAGGCTTTGTCGCGAACCGTCGGGGCTGCCGGCTTCACAACCGGTTGAAATGCCCACCAGTTCTTTTGCGAGGACGTAAATTCTTTGGGTTTCGCCGTCTCTGCCGCTGGGAGACACAGGCACAGAGCGACTGTCGATAGAAAAAGGGCAGACTGCCGCACGGCCGAAATTATAACACCGGAGTGGGGCGGTTCATTCCTGGCGAAGAGCAACCGTACAGTCCACACGCGTGGCGCGGCGAAGGGGGATCCAGATCGCCAGCGGTGTCACGATCAGGATTGCCAAGATCGCCAGGATCAAAGTGAACGGATCCCGGGCGCGCACCTGAAAGAGAAGGCTCTCCAGCCCACGGCTTAAGGCCACGCTCCCGGCTAGTCCGGCCGCCAAACCAATGGCAACGGGAATCAGACTCTGCGTGACCACCAATTTACCGATATCGGCGGTGGATGCACCCACGGCCATTCGAACCCCGATCTCGCGAGTTCGGGCTTCCACCATGTTGGCCAGCACGCCGTAAACCCCCATCATGGCGAGAACGAGAGCGACGCCGGCGAAGATCGTCAATACCAGGGTGTTGAACCTCCGTTGGGAGATCCAGAAGTCCAGGTATTTCTCCATCGTCTTGACTTCCCCGGTCGCCAGATCCTTATCGAGCGAAGAGACGACTCCCCGCAGGGACTGGGCCATGCTCTCCGGAGCGCTGTACGTTCGCACCACCAGGGTTCCACGCGTCAATTTGAGATAAGGCGAAAAGGATTGCGGCCGCGCTCCGTTCTCGGTCCCCATCGGCCGGTAATCGCTGACGATGCCAATGATTTCGAACGCTCGCTTCTTGTCTGAGTTCAGCAGACGTTTTCCGATCGCATTCTCCCCGGGGAAGTACTTTGTTGCGAAGGCCTGGTTCACGATCGTGACGCCGTCCTTCTCCCGTTCGTTCGTCGCTAGATCGTTTTCCGAGAAGAGCCGGCCGGCGATCAATCGCGAACCCAGCATAGAAAGGTAGTCGGGGCTGCCATTGGCAAAATCCGACATGGGCAGCGATTCCTTGGGCGGCTCCGGCTGTCCGGCAATGTAGAAGTTCGAGACAGAAATGCTGTGCAGCGGCAGATTGTCCACCACGCTGGCGGCTGCGATTCCGGGAACTTCCCGTGCCCGCCGAATCAATTCGCGAAAGAATTGGGACCGGCTCTCCGGAGTCCGATACCGGGACTCCGGTAAATCGATGTCGAGCGTCGTCAGGCGCTCCACGGGAAATCCGACGCCGGTCGACATCATTTGATGGAAGCTGCGGATCATCAAGCCCGCGCCCGTCACCAGAATCAGGGCCAGGGCCACTTCCGCCGCGACGAGAAATTGGCGGCCGCGCGAGCGGGCAGCCGAAGCTCCGCCGCCTCCGGAAATTTTGATCGCAGAATTGAGGTCTAGCCTCGAAGCAGTCCAGGCCGGCGCCAGGCCAAATAGCAGCGCGGTGATCAGGCTGAGCAAGACGGTGAACCCGAAGACCGCTACGTTGATTTCGATGAATTCGGGACGCTGTAGCTCCGGAGGCTCCAGCGCAGTCATTGCCTGGATGGTCCAGTGGGCGAGCACCAGCCCGCCCGCTCCTCCGAGAAACGAAATCAGCACGGACTCAGTCAGTAGCTGGCGGATGACCCGCCAGGGAGTGGCTCCCAGGGCTAGCCGGACAGCCGTCTCCCTCGTCCTGCCGGTAGCGCGCGCCAGCGTGAGATTCGCCAGGTTCGCGCACGCGATCAGCAGGAGGCATCCAACCGCACCCAGCATGACGTAAAGCGCTCGATGGAGCGTGGGCGAAGTGTCCTCTCTCCCGATCGTGAAGACGTTGGTAGTCCACCCCTGTTCGGCGTGCACCTCTGCCAGCCGCGAGGCGATGCCGGCCATCTCCGTTTGCACCTGGGCGATGGAAACCCCGGGCTTCATCCGGGCCAGCACGAGAAGTTGGCGCTGTCTCTCGGCGTCGGCATTATTCCAAAGCCGGGATAGCGGAACCCACACTTCCGGTTTCAACTGATCCATGCCTTCGTAGGTGGCCGGCAGGTGAAATCCTCGCGGAAGCACGCCGACCACCGTGTAGCGCTGACCTCCCAAAGTAAGGGGCTGTCCCAAAACATTCCGGCTTCTCTGGAACCGTTTCTCAAAGTACGCGTCGCTGATGAGCGCCACCCGGTCAGAGCCGCGCTGCTCTTCTGCTCCGGTGAAAGTGCGGCCCAATTGCGGCCGCGCGCCAAGCATCGGAAAGAGATTTGCAGAGGCGAAACCTGTGGATACATGGCGGGGATGCTCGACGCCGGTTTCCGCCACGGACATTTCCCGGAATGCCGCCATTTCGGAGAAAACCGTATTCTGCCGCTGCCACTCGACGAAGTTCCGGCGAGCCGCCTGGATTCTCCCGCCCGGAGGGTCGGGCATTCCTGGAAATCGCTCCCAGACAAAAACAAGCTGCGACGGATCCGGGTAGGGCAGCGGTGTCAGAATCACCGAATAGATGACGCTGAAGATTGCCGTGTTCGCCCCAATACCCAAGGCTAGGATGGCGACGCAGGTGAGGGCATAGCCGGGGCTCCGCAGCAGCAAGCGAGCCGCATTCCGGAAGTCGCGAAGGAGTTCCATCGTTTCTGGGCGCCATCCTAGCATTCCGGTTCGGATCCGTATTTATTTCACATTTAGCTATAGCACTATGTGATATAGTTCCAGCGTGGCAGACGAACCGGTTCCGGAATCCTTTCTCCCTCTGCACCGGGACACCTTTCACATCCTGGTTTCCCTCGCTGATCGAGACCGGCACGGCTATTCGGTCATGCTGGACGTGGCAGAGAGAACCAATGGCGCCCTCAAATTCAGCCCCAGCAGCCTCTATTCCTCGATCAAGCGGCTGCTGCAACAGGGGTTGATCGAAGAACTGGCAGAGCGCCCGGATCCGGAACACGATGACGAGCGCCGCCGCTATTACCGATTGACGCGCTTGGGGCGGAAAGTGGCGATGGCGGAAGCTCAGCGGCTGGAAAAGCTCCTGGCCGACGCCAGAACGACGGGTTTGCTGCCGAAACGAGGGTAGATGCAGTGCGCAGGCAGCTCTTCGAATCTCTTCTGAAGCTGTATCCGGCAGAATTTCGAGATGAATACGGCCGCGAGATGACGATGCTCTTTGCCGACCGATACCGGGATGCGAAAGGCGTAGTGGGCCGTCTGGGCGTCTGGTTTGAAGTGATTGCGGGGATTCTTATTCACGCGCCGAAGGAGCGCGCTGCCATGATTCGACAGGATCTTCAATATACGCTGCGGATGCTGCGGAACAATCCGCTCTTTGCAGCTGTCGTAATTCTGACGCTGGCATTTGGAATCGGTGCGAACAGCGCGGTTTTCTCGCTCATCAACACGGTCATCCTGCGCACCCTGCCGCTGGCGGATCCTCAGGATCTATACATTCTCCGTGTGGATTCGCGTGTTCCTCCGCCGCAGCGGTTCACGTGGCCGGTGTTTGAACAGTTGCGAGCCGGCTTGCCGGACGGCGTCGCGGCCATGAGTCGCGTGATGCGTGCCCAAACGCGCGGGGCTTCCGGCGGTGGAGACGATATCGCGATGGTTCAGCTCGTCTCCGGCGAATACTTCAACGTGTTGAAGGTCCCGATGGCTCTGGGACGTCCGCTGATGCCCGAGGACAACCGCGTACCGGGCGCGCATCCGGTGACGGTCATCAGCTACAGCTATTGGCAAGAACGCTATGGCGGAAGCCAGGATGTCCTGGGTCGCGAGGTGTCGCTGAACAACGCGCGGTTCTCCATCGTGGGAGTAGCCGCGCCCGGATTCGGCGGCGTCTGGCTGGAATCGCCCGCGCATGCATGGGTTCCCGCGGCCATGCAGCACGAGATTCGATACTCGCAGAATTTCAGTGCCGATAGTGCGGAGTTGGACAAGCCGTGGATGACGCAGGACCGGATCTGGTGGCTGGATCTGGTGGTTCGCGCTCCCGCTGGTGGACAACCGGCCGCGGCTTCGGCACTCAACGGCGTCTTCCAACAGATCCTCGCGCCCGTCGCCGACAGAATGACGAATCCTGAACGGAAGGCCATGTTTCTCCAACAGCGGCTGGTGCTGGAACCGTTCGGCCGAGGATTCTCCGCGCTGCGTCAAACCTTTTCCAAGCCTCTCTACGTGCTGATGGCGATGGCCGCGATGGTGTTGCTCGTGGCTTGCGCGAACACGGCGAATCTCCTGCTGGCGCGCGCCGCCGGACGGCGCCGCGAGATCGCGTTGCGGCTTTCCCTGGGAGCTGGACGGCTGCGGCTTGTGCAGCAGTTACTCACGGAGAGTCTGTTGCTGGTTGCGATCGCAGGCATCGCCGCAATTTTCATCGCACGGTGGTCGGGCGAGCTTTTGGTTCGAATGGCGGTAGGTCCGGAAGCGGCGCCGTTGGCTGTAGCCGCCGATTACAAGGTCCTGGGATTCACGGCGGCGGTTGCCTTGATGACAGGGTTGATGTTCGGGTTGGCGCCCGCGCTGCGCTCGACGAAGTTGGAGCTCTCGGAATCCCTCAAAAGCACAGGACGCACTGTCGCGAGTGGCCCTCTCTCTCGAACAGCAAAATCGCTCGTGATGGTCCAGATTGCGCTGTCGGTGGTGCTGGTGGCTGGCACCGGACTGCTGATTCGCAGCCTCCAGAATCTGCTTCAATTCGATCCCGGATTCGATCGCGAGCATGTCCTGGCGGTGGCGCTGAATCCTCAACTCTCTACGTACTCGCAGGAGCAATTACCCATCGTCTATCGCCAGCTTGTGGAGCGTGTCGAAAGCATTCCCGGGGTTCGAGGAGCGTCGCTCGCGATGTGCGGACTAGTTTCTTCGTGCCGTTCCGTGTCGAGCGGATTTGAGATTGAGGGTTACCGCGCGGCGCCGAATGAGGAGATCGGCTTCCTGACCAACATGGTGAGTCCGAGCTATTTCTCAACCGTGGGTATGCCATTGGTGTCGGGGCGCTCGATCGAGGACCGCGACGGCCGCGCTGCGTCGAAGGTGGCTGTGGTCAATGAAACGCTGGCCCGCCGGTATTTCCCGAACGGCCAGGCCATCGGTAAAAGAATGAAGCTGGACAATACAACCTTTGAGATTGTCGGCATCGTGCGTGACGCTCGGGCCCTCAATATCAAGGAACCGAGCATGCCCTCGATCTTCTATCCGCTGGCCCAGTACGCGGTAACAGCGGGCGCTTTGGACGTTCGCACGACGGGAAATCCAACCCAGGTGGCTGCGGCGGTTCGGAAGATCCTGGCCGAGACGGCGCCGAATCTTCCTGTTTCGCGGGTGACTACGCTCAACGCGCAGATCGACTCCAGTTTGAAGCAGGAAAAGCTGGTACTGTCGCTGACTTCCGCCTTCGGCGCGCTCGCGCTGGGGCTGGCCGGATTCGGGCTGTTCGGGGTTTTGTCGTATGCCGTGGCGCGGAGAACCTCAGAACTCGGCGTCCGGATGGCGCTGGGAGCTTCGCCCGGACGGATCGTTCGGGAGATCCTGGGCGAGGCCATGTCCATGACATTTATAGGTCTGACGATCGGTCTGATAGTCGTTGCCGTCGCCGCCAAGGGCACGGCGTCCATGCTGTTCGGCGTGAGCCCTCATGATGCGCTGACGCTACTCGGCGCTGCCCTCGTGGTGGCTGTGGCCGCCTCGTTGGCAGGAGTCTTTCCGGCATTGCGAGCATCCCGCGTCGATCCGATCGTCGCTCTTCGCGCCGAATAGCGCGATACAATTTCGCTCAGCATGACTCGTCGCGATGCATTGACGCTCGGGCTTTCGTTGCCCGTACTGGCCGCCCCTGTTCTGGCTGCCGTGGAGCCGGGGTTCCGGCCGCTGTTCGACGGTAAGACGCTGAACGGCTGGGACGGAAACCCCGAACTCTGGTCGGTGAAAGATGGAGTCATCGTCGGGTCGACCGAGGGCCATCCGCTGAAGGGAAATACGTTTCTGATTTCGAAGGACCAGTTCCAGGATTTTGAGCTGCGGCTGGACATCAAGCTGCGCAACCACAACTCCGGCGTGCAGTTTCGCAGCGAGCGGGTGCCGGATTCCGACTGGGTGATTCGCGGACTGCAAGCCGATGCCGCCGAAGGCAACTGGTGGGGATCCATTTACGACGAGAAGGGCAAGCGGGGAGTGATCGTCAACGGGTGGAAGGGCAAAGGCGAAACGGTGGTGAAAGCTGACGGCTGGAACCAGTACAGCATCTGGTGCAAAGGCGGCGACATTAAGGTGACGCTGAACGGGATGGTCACCTCCGAACTGCATGGCGAGGAACCGAAATCCGGTGTGATCGCTCTTCAGCTTCATGCCGGACCCCCGATGGTCGCCGAGTTCCGGAACATTCGTATCCAAGAGTTCAAGTGACCGGTTTGTTCGGTGGTGCGTTCGATCCCATTCACGACGCGCACCTGACCGTCGCCCGAGAGGCGCGGGAGCGGATCGGGCTGGAGCGTATCGTTTTTATTCCGTCGGGAATTCCGCCGCACAAGAGCCTCCGCGCGCCATTTGAGCACCGCCTGGCGATGGCTCGCCTGGCATGCGAGGAATTCGGTTTTGAGGTTTCCGACTGCGAAGGCGGCAGTGAACGCAGCTACACCTTCGACACGCTGCAACATTTTCCCGCTCCTCGCGCATTTCTCATCGGTGCCGACGCATTCTCGGAAGTGGAGACCTGGTATCGGTGGAGGGACGTTTTGAAGATGACGGAGTTTATTGTTGTCTCGCGCCCGGGCCACGACTATCGCATTCCTGCGGGCGCGAAAGTTCGCCGGTTGGAAACGCTGGCGCTTCCTGTCTCGAGCTCCGAAATTCGGGCGACACTGGCGCGGGGAGAACGTCCCGCCGATTTGCCGGAGACGGTCTTTCAATACATCCGGCAGCACAAACTTTATGGGTTCCAGGAGGAAACCGCATGTTCCCGTTCTTAGCTTTGGCAGCCGTTTTGGCTCAACAGCCCGTCAACATCATCTTCGATACGGACATGGGCAACGATATCGACGACGCCTTAGCGCTGGCCATGCTCCATACCCTGGAGTCTAAGGGGGAGGCGAAACTGCTGGCGGTCACCTTGACGAAAGACACTGTCAAAGCGGCGCAATACTGCGAGATCGTGAACCGTTTCTACGGGCGTCCGCAGATTCCTCTGGGGCTGGTGCGGAACGGGAAGACTCCGGAAGACGGGCCGATGATCGCAGTTCCCGTCGATGCCAAGGATGCGGCGGGGCGGCCGCTCTACGAGCATAGAATTCAGAAGCGGGAGGATGTTCCCGACGCGACCGAGGTGCTGAAGAAGACTCTTGCGGCAGCTCCGGACAATAGCGTGGTCATCGTGCAGGTCGGTTTTTCCACGAATCTGGCGAGGCTGCTGGACGACCCGGGCGGGAAGGCTCTCATCGGCCGGAAAGTGAAACTGCTCTCGGCGATGGCGGGAGCATTTCCCGGAAAGCCGGAATACAACATCAAGATAGACATTCCGGCGGCGAAGAAAGTGTTTGGGGAGTGGCCAACGCCGGTCGTCGCTTCCGGTTTTGAGATCGGGCTTGCGCTGGAATATCCGGCGACGAGCATCGAGCGCGACTTCACCTGGGCGCCCCACCATCCGGTTGTCGACGCCTACCGGGCCTATAAGAAGATGCCCTATGATCGTCCGACCTGGGATTTGACCAGCGTTCTCTACGGCGTGCGGCCGAATGCCGGGTATTTCAAGCTTTCGGAACCCGGGACGATTCGGGTTTTGGAGGATGGAGTCACCGAATTTACGCCTTCGGCTGGCGGCAAACATCGTCACCTGATTCTCGATCCGGCGATGAAACAGAAGGTGCTCAGCACCCTGATCGAGCTCTCCAGTGCCCGTCCGGTAAAATAAAACCATATGCAGTCTTGGCTTCCCGCCGTAGCGCTCGGATGGCTGATTCCGGGCGGCGGTCATTTTCTGTTGAAACGCCGCGGACGCGGCGCGCTGATCGCATTTTCCGTCGCTGTCCTGTTCCTCTTCGGCCTGATGATGCGGGGAGCGTTCTTTGAACCGCAGGGAAATGATCTGCTGACGATGATCATTTACTACGGCGGCTTTGCGGCCGACCTGTGCAGCGGGATTCTCTACCTGCTGGCCAGTTGGATGGGATATGCGCAGCCCGATGTGGCAGGCCATGTTCACGACTACGGAACCAAATTTCTGGCCGGTGCGGGGCTGCTGAATATTCTGGCGCTGGTGGACGTCTACGAAATCGCGACGGGGCAGAAAAACTAATGCCGAAGGTGAACCTTTCTCACTTCGAAGCTGCCGTGCTGTTCGCCATCATGGCGAGCATCGTATTGGGAATCGTGTCCAAGCGAACCCAGAAAGAGCAGCTTCACTACGCGCTGTATTGTTTCGGCTGCTTTATCGCAGCCATCTTCGGCCTTGGCTGGCTGATGTATCTCGGCCATCGGTAGAGTGTTACCTGGCGGGCTGCGGCCCGAGAAACTCCATCAAGCCTTCGGGATCGTCGGTCAGGATTCCGTCCATTTTCATATCCACGTAAGCTTTCCAGTCCTCCCGAGTGTTGGCGGTGCTGGAGAGAATCTTCACGCCCGCGGCGCGGAGAGCCTGAAGCTGCTCCGGCGTGGCATCGTCGGTTCGCAGCATGATGTGAGTCGCGCGGTGTTTCTTGACCAGCTCCAGATAGCGGGGCTTGAAACGGCGCGCATTCAACAGGCAGATCCCGACTTTCGGATTCTTCTGCCGCATGGCGTCCAGCGTCCGATAGTCGGCCGATTGCAGGATGAAGCGGTCTTCGACGCCAAACTTCTTGAGAGACGCTATGACGAGATTCACGAAGCTGACCGGATCCGGCGCGTACTCCGCGCCTTCGGGCGGCATCTTGGTTTCGCCCAACAGGGGTACTTTGCTATCCACGACGGCGGCGAGGAACTCGTCGAGCGTGGGCATCTTCGCTTCCGGAACCGCCTTATAGCGGGGTGAGTTGGGCCGCTCGAACGACCCGCAGTCGAACTGCTCCAACTGCAGCAGCGTCATCAGGCCGATCGGTCTTGCGGTTACGCCGGAACCCTCCGGGGCCTTGCAAATCTTGGCATTCACTGTCGAATCGTGGTGAATGACGATTCGGCCGTCGCTGGTGAGATTCATGTCGAATTCCAGCATCGACACCCCAATTCGCAGCGCATGCTGGAATGCGGGAAGAGTATTCTCCGGACGCGATGCGGAGCCGCCGCGGTGCGCAATCACCATCGGACGATCGGCGGCCGCCAGGGGGACGGCGATCAGAAACAGCAGCAGGGCGGTAGAAGTTCTCGGCATACACGCTCCTTTTCTAGGTAGATCGCAGCGGAGGCTAGCTTGTTGCCAATCCGGCAAGCATTCGCCCTCCGGTGTGCATTTGACCGCCGTCGCACACCAAAACCGCTCCGTTGATATAGGATGCGGCGTCCGAACACAGAAACATCGCGAGATTGGCGATGTCGTCGCGAGTGCCCAGGCGGCGCAAGGGAACTGCCTCGATCGCGGCCTGCCGATGCTCGGGCGTGGGGGCCAGGCGGCGCATGCCCTCAGTGTCGTCAATGGGGCCGGGATTGATCGTATTGGCGCGGACACCGGCGGGACCCCACTCCAGCGCGAGCACCTGGGTGAAGCGCTCCACTCCGGCTTTGGCGGCGCAGACATGCGATTGAAGCGCGTAGGGAATGCTGGCGTGATTGGCGGAAATGGCGATGATCGATGCTCCCGGTTTCCGCAGATGCTCGTACGCGGCGCGGCATACGTTGAACGTGCCCAGAAGATCGATGTCGACGACGGCCTTAAAACCATTGGCCGACATTCCGGTGACCGCTGCGGGGAAATTGCCGGCCGCTGCGCAGATCAGGATGTCGATGGGTCCCCAAAGATCGGCGGTTCTTTTCAGTGCTTCGGCGACTGCCGTGTAGTCCCGGACATCGGCAGGCGCAGATGCTGCCTCTCCACCCTTGTCAAGAATCCCGGCCACTGCGACGGAAAGCTTGTCGCCATTGCGGCCGTTCAGCATCACCGAGGCTCCGGCTTCCGCCAGCCGCTCGGCGATACGCAAGCCAATGCCGCTGGATCCGCCGGAAACGAAGGCAGTCTTGCCCGCGAACAGGCGGTCCCGGAAGATGGAAGACATGAGGCTATCGTAGCGGGCCAAACTGCACGGCCGCTGCGGAGGATTACTGCTGGAAAATGGGAGGCTTTCCGGCGGCACGCAACCGCTCGTCGAGCGCCGTTCGAACGATCTCTTCTTCTTCTTCCGAAAAGCCGCCGGCTTCCGTTTCGATCTTCTTCAAGAGACTCCGCAGGAATGCCGGGGAGTCCTTGCCGGGGCTGGCCAAAGCGTAGGCAAAGAGAGCGTCTTCGCGAAGATCTTCATCTTTCAGCAGCGCGCGAACCTTGCCGAGTTCCGATGTCAAACCCTGCGCGCCGATTCCGCGAAGAGCGACGCGGCGGATTTCTTTGTTGGGATCGTCGAGATGCTCGGGGAAGTACTCCGCGAAATCCGGATTGAGCGAACGCCACATGGCTTCGAGCGCCTTGAGACGAGTTTCCGGTTTGCCATACAGCTCCTGAGCTGCGTCGCGCACTTCGGAGCGTTCGGTCAGCGCCGAAAGGCCGACCAGGAGTCCGGACCGCTCCAAGTCGGAGCGGGAAGTGTCCGTGAGGCGGGCGATCATTTCGTCTGCGATCTCCGCCTTGCCGGTTGAGTTGTCCAACGCCTGCCAGCAGTGCGCGCGAACATGCTCCGATGGATCGCTCTTGGCTCGATCGAGAAGGGCTGTCTCCTGGGCCGGAGTGTAATCTTCGTGAAACAGGCTGGCGGCGGCCAGAATGCGGTAATCCTCGCTGGAGCTTTCGAGCAGCTCAAACCGCTCCGCGACGCTGAGGGCATTGACGATCGGGACGCCTTCCTTGTCGGTGCCGGCGAAGATGTCGAACTTTTCCGGATCGCCGCCATCGCGATACAGACTTTGGGCGAACTCATCGCCGCTTTCGGTAAGGAGCTTTTGAACCCGTTCGTCCTGGATACTCAGCGCCGCCAAGGCGAAGAGGATTTCTTCCTTCACCGCCTCCTTGGCGCGTGGATAAGCATCCAGAAGAGGCTGAATCGACGCCTGCCCCAGCACGCGAAACGCATCGAAGACCGTTTCGTCGGGATCGTCCTCCAGTTGTTTCATCAGAAACGGCAGCACGCGAGCGTCACGCATGGTGCGGCTGAGGTCGATCAGCTCCGTGGTGATGTCGAAACGCCAGTCGTCGGGTTTCGTCCGGGCAATGGCCTGCGCCGTTTCGTCCTGCCGCCCAAGCAGCACTTGAATTAACTGGTGATCAAACGGAATCCGTCCCTTGGAAACCTCGACAAGGAGCGTCGAAACGGGAGTCTCGAAATATTGATCGGGAAGTAAGAACACTTAGTAGGTCGCACGGCCGCCGGAGGCGTCGTAGGTTTGACCGGTGA
This sequence comes from uncultured Solibacteraceae bacterium, assembly GCA_964515165.1. Taxonomy (GTDB): domain Bacteria; phylum Acidobacteriota; class Terriglobia; order Bryobacterales; family Bryobacteraceae; genus JAPKYZ01. The sequence continues at coordinate 91,108 of CAZETQ010000001.1, forward strand.
CAAACGAGCAGTCCTCGCTGGAAAGGAAATGCACGATGGCGGCAATTTCCTCCGGAGTTCCGGTGCGCCGCATCGGAATCTTCGAAGTCATATAGTCCACCTGTTCCTGCGTTAACTGCTCGAGGATCTTGGTGCGAATTACCGCCGGACTGACGGCGTTGATGCAAATGCCCTCGGTTGCCACTTCCTTGCCAACGGACTTGGTAAACCCGATCACCGCGGCCTTCGTGGCCGAATAGGCGGACATGTTGGGATTACCTTCCTTGCCGGCAATCGAGGCGATGTTCACAACACGTCCGTAGCCGCGTTTGCGCATGCCCGGCAGGACGGCACGGGTACAAAACACAGGCCCAAGCAGATTCACGGCAACGACGCGATTCCATTCCTCATCGGTCTGCTCCCACAGGGGAGCGGCCTTGCCGGCGATGCCGGCGTTATTTACCAGAATGTCGATGCTGCCGGCCGACGACTCGACTTTGCCGAATGCTTCGTTCACGGAAGCCGAATTGGTGACGTCCACCGGCAGGGCCGTGGCGTTCGGAATCGACTGAGCGGCCGCTTCGGCCACCTTGGGATCAATGTCGGCAATAAACACCTTCGCTCCGGCTTTTGCCAGCCGGGCCGAGATGGCTTCGCCAATTCCAGAGCCACCGCCCGTAACGATGGCTACGCGACCGCTCAAATCGAAATAACCCACTCTATTCTTCTTCCTTTTCTACTTTCACGGTAACTTCGGTGGTCACTTCACGGTGCAGCTTCACCGGCACCTTGTACTCGCCCAACTGGCGGATCGGATCGGCAAGCTGAATCTTCTTGCGATCGATCTCGAACTTCTGCGCAGCCAAGGCGTCGGCAATGTCTTTCGCCGTCACCGAGCCGAACAGATGATCGTTTTCGCCGGCCTTCTGCTTGAACGTCAGGACTACCGGGCCGAGCAGTTTTGCGAGCTCTGTCGCTTCCGCGGAAACTTTCGCTTCCTTCTTTAGCCAGGCTTGCCGCTCCTGCTCGACGATCTTCTTATTGGCTGCGGTAGCGGGAACTGCCATCCGCCGGGGCAGCAGGAAATTGCGCGCGTAACCCTGTTTGACTTTGACAACCTCGCCGCGAGTGCCGAGGCTTTCGATCTCTTCTCTGAGAATGACTTCCATGTTGCGAAACTCCTGATTCTCGTTAGGACCCTAGTTGCGGGACGTGAACGGCAGCAGCGCGATGTTGCGCGCCTGTTTGATCGCCCGCGCCAAACGGCGCTGGAACGCCGGGCTGGTGCCGGTGATGCGCCGCGGTAGAATTCGTCCGTTCTCACTGATGAACTGCTTCAGAAGCTGCACATCTTTGTAGGTGACGTCGTCGATCTTCTCCACCGAGAACTTGCAGACTTTCTTCCGGCGGAAATACTGCTTGCGCGAAACGAGCGCTTTGTCGCCGCCCGTGGGCCTCATGGACGCCGCGATGGGACGTCCGCCTCTCTGTTCAGCCATGTGTTCAGTCCTCCCTATTCTGCTTTCTCGACGTTCTCAACGTTCTCGACGACAGCGGGCTGCTCGGACGCGGCGGGTTTTGCCGGCGCCGGAACCTCAGGCTGACCAGGAAGCGCAGCGGCGGGTTGACCCGGCAACGCCGCGGCGGGATTTGCGGGCAGCGCGGGAGCGGCGGTGACCGGGGGCTTGCGCTTGGCGCGCTCTTCGCGGCGCTTCTTGCGCTTCGCCACCCACTTCAACCGCTCGTCCAGACGCACCGTCAGGAACTTCACCACCGCATCGTTCACCCGAAGACGGCGCTCCACTTCCTTCACCGTGTCCGGATTGGAGGCGAACTTCACAATGAAATACACGCCCTCGGTGTACTTGCCTACTTTGTAGGCCAAATTCCGGCGGCCCCACTCATCGACATTCTCGATCGTGCCGCCCTGATCGGTCACCGTCTTGGACAGCAGCTCCACAACACCCTTGGTGTCTTCTTCGGAGACGTCCGGCTTGACGATGATTACTTCTTCGTACAGTCTCATGCTTCCTCTTTTACTCATCCTCCGGCGTGGGATCTTCAATCTTGCGATTGAATTTCGCCATGGACTTTTCGACGCCGTCGGCGATTATGGATTCGATCGCTTCCGCGGCTCGCATCAAGATCGAATCCCATTCCTTTAATTGCCCCCGCCGCACTGGCGAAAGCAGATAATCTTTTCCACCCCCGGCGCGTCTCGCGCCGGAAGAATCAATAGCCAGTGGATGGCCGGGGTGAACTCCGATCCGAAGTCTCGGAAAGTCTTCCGTGCCGATCGACCGGATCACCGAACTCACACCGTTGTGGCCGGCGGCCGACCCTCTGGGCCGTACCCGCAACTGCCCCCACGGCAGAGCCAACTCGTCGTAAACCAGCAGCAGCGCCGAGGCGTCCAGTTCGTACTTCGGCAGCAGCTGCTTCACCGACCCACCGCTCTCATTCATATAGGTCTGCGGTTTGGCAACGATCACCTCGCTGCCTCCCACGCTTCCAACGCCAACGTGAGCCATCGCTTCCTTCCGGCTCACCCTGATTCCGTTCTGCGCCGCAAACCGGTCCACCGCGAGAAACCCCGCATTGTGCGGCGAAAACTCGTATTCCGGCCCGGGATTCCCCAAACCAACCACCAGCCACCTTTGCGGCAACAGTCGAACGGCCTCTTACTTCTTCTTCTTGTCGCCGCCTTCGGCAGCGGCTTCTTCTTCCTTCTTGCCCTTCTTGATCACTTCGGGCTCGGTACCAGTTGCGACGGCTGCTTCAGCGGCCACAGGTTCCGCTTCAGCGCGCAGCGCGACGACGTGCGAAATCACGGCATCGGCAGGGGACATCAGCTTCATCGAGCCGGTCAACGGAACGTCGCCGGCGCGGACACCCTGGCCGATCGAAAGATCCGCCACGTCCATCGTGAAGTGCTCCGGAATCTCGTCGGGCAGAACTTCAATTTCGATTTCGCGGGTGACCAGTTCGTAGATACCGCCCTGGATCTTCACACCCTTGGGATCGCCCGTCGTATGAACCGGAACCTTGACGCGAATCCGCTTCTCCAGGTCGATGCGCTTCAGATCCACATGGATCAGGTTGCCCTTCACCGGATGATGCTGCCAGTCGACGATCATCACGGGCGTGTTTTCCTTACCCGTGATGTTGAGATTGAAAATCGTGTTGTGCCCGGTGGAACTGTGGAGAATCTTGTTGATCTCCTTCGGATTCACCGTAATTGCAACCGCGTCGGTGGCGTGACCGTAAACCGTGGCCGGGCTCATGCCGGATCGCCGAAGACGTCCCGCTTCTTCCTTGCCTCGCAATTTCCGTTCTTCCGCGACGACTGTAATGTCTTTACGCATGGTATTTCCTCTGCTTTACTTCCAAACGCTTACTCGAACAGCACGCTGATCGAGGTTTCTCCGTGAATTGACTGTATGGCCCGCGCCAGCAGCGGCGCGACCGAAAGAACTGTGATCTTGGGGCATGCCGACACCTCTGCGCGAAGCGGAATCGAGTTCGTCAGCACGACCTCTTTTAACGCCGATTGGGTAATTCTTTCTACCGCCGGCCCGGACAGTACGCCGTGGGACGCGCACGCTGAAACGCTTGTGGCCCCCTTGGAAAGCAGTGCATCCGCACCCTTCACCAGCGTGCCTGCGGTGTCGATCAGGTCGTCCACCACCAGACAATTTCGCCCCTCGACATCGCCGATGATGTTCATGATTTCGGCCACATTCGGCTGATCCCGGCGTTTGTCGATGATCGCCAGCGGAGCATTCAGCCTCTTGGCGAAAGCGCGGGCCCGTTCGACACCGCCTGCATCGGGCGATACCACTGTCAAATTTTCAATGTTCTGCGGCTTGAAGTAGTCGAGCATCACCGGGGTCACAAACAGGTGGTCCACAGGAATATCAAAGAATCCTTGAATTTGCGCGGCGTGCAGATCCAGGGCAAGAATTCGATCTGCACCCGCGCGCTCCAGCAGGCTTGCCACCAGCCGGGCTGAAATCGGCACGCGCGGCTGATCTTTGCGATCCTGCCGGGCGTAGCCAAAGTACGGCAATACTGCCGTGATTCTGTCCGCCGATGAGCGCTTCAGCGCATCGATGATCAGCAGCAGCTCCATCAGGTGGTGATTAACCGGGGCCGATGTCGGCTGCACCACGAAAACGTCGGCACCCCGAACGTTTTCTTTGATCTGAATGTAGCTTTCTCCGTCGGCGAAACGGTCTACGCGAGCTTCGCTGACCTCGACGAATAGTCGTTCGCAGATCTCCCGCGCTAGCGCCGGGTTGGCGTTTCCAGTCAGAATCTTCAGGCGATCAAATCGCATTCGGTCGCGTTCCAGTGCCATTTCCAGGCATCGCAAAACCCCGAAGCCATCGTTTCCAGCGGGATTGGTACGCAGACCGGCTGAGGAGGGAGAAAGGCAGGGCTTGGCACGCCAAGGCACCCTGACCAAACTGCTCGACTGCCGCCTGGACCGCGGACTGATCCGGGAAAAACCCGAACAGTGCCGCTCCGCTACCGGTCATTCTTGCCGGTGCTGCTCCTGCCCGGCCCAGCTTTCGCCGCAGCCTTTCAAGGACAGGATATTGGCGGAACACGACTTCTTCGAAGTCGTTCTCACAATCCTTCGCCCAAACCTCTCTTGGTGCACGCACCTCGAGCGCCCAGGCTACGGACTGTATCTTCTCCAGAATAGGAGACCGGGAGCGCGGTGTCAATTCGGCCATGCTCGGGCGGCCCAGCGACTGGTAGGCAAGTGCTGTATTCACATGGACTTGTGGCGCGAGCAATAAGCCGGCAACCGGTGCCGGATCGGGCAATGGATACAGTTCTTCGCCCCGTCCGATGCCCAGTACGCAGCCTCCATGTAGGAAAAACGGGACGTCCGACCCCAGACTGGCGGCAATCGGAGCCACATCGAGCCGTTTTCCGAGCATCGCGGGAAGCGCCAGGAGCACAGCCGCCGCATCCGTCGATCCTCCCCCCATGCCGCCGCCCATGGGAATTTTCTTTTCGATGTGAATGTGAACCGCCGCTCGCGCCTGAGTCTTCTCCAGGATCGCCCTCGCCGCGCGCGCGGCGATATTCTCCCCGGGAATCTCCACGCTCGATGTGACTTCTACGGAAGCCTGCTTTGCGCCCGTGCACTGAATGATCAGCTCGTCGGCAAGCGAAATCGTCTGAAAGATGGTCCGGATTTCATGGAAGCCGTCTGCTCGCCTTCCAAGCACCGCAAGTCCCAGGTTGATCTTCGCGTATGCGCGTACGCGAAGCATTGCCGGCTTGGCTATTGCCACGAATCTATGCCTTCATGCCACAACATCTTGAGATCCTGAGAGAGTCACTCGGCTTTGGTTCTCGCCTTATGGACCTTCATAAACTGTCAATAAATGAAGGTTAATAGCGAATCAGAGAGAACACATCGCGGCCCGGCAGCTTTGCCCGGCCTTTCAGGAAATCAAGCTCGATAACAAACGCCAGCTCAGCGACTTCGCCGCCCAGTTTCTCGACCAGTTGAACCACCGCTGCGGCCGTTCCGCCGGTTGCCAGAACATCGTCGACAACCAGAACCTTGTCGCCGGCGCTAATTGCATCTCTATGCATTTCCAGACGATCGGTTCCATATTCCAAGGCATACTCAACGGATTCGCAGGCGGCGGGAAGCTTCTTCGGTTTTCGCACCGGTACAAATCCCGCGCCGAGGCCATAGGCAACCGCGGGAGCAAAAATGAAGCCTCGGGCTTCGATTCCCAACACCTTGGTAATACCCTTACCGACATACCGCTCGCGGATCTGGTCGAACACGATCGCCAGCCCCTGCGGATCTTTCAGCAGCGTGGTGATGTCATAAAAATTGATGCCAGGCTTCGGAAAGTCGGGCACTTCCCGAATGAGTGTTTTCAAGTTGTCCATCGGTGAATCATCATCGTAGCTTACGAGCCTGCGATTTCCGAAACCGGCGGCCCTTCAGCTGACGGGTTTGTTTTTTCTCTCCATACGGGTGTAACGGCCCCGGAAGAATGCCAGTGGTTCGCCTTCCGGAGAAAAGGTCGATGCTCGCATGGCCTCCCCGATCAGGACATCGTGGTCGCCTGCGGGAAACACTCGAACCAGCCGGCACTCGATCGCGGCCAACACTCCTTCCAAAATTGGAAGAGAATAAAGGCCGGGGGTCCAGGTGACACCTTCGAAGCGGCGTTCAGGTTTTGTTGCAAACGCAGTCGACAGCTCTTGTTGTTCTTCTGCTAAGACATTGATCGCAAAATGGTGCGTGCGGCGAAAGACTTCGACAATGTTCGCGTCGTGATCGATGCAGAACAGGACAAGAGGCGGCCGCAGAGAGACGGATGTGAAGGAATTGACGGTGAATCCATGAGGCTCCTGATCGAATGTTGTGACAATACAGACACCTGTAGCGAACTGGGAGCAGGCTCGGCGAAAGAGATCGAGATTCACGAGATAACGGATGGGGGCCGCAATGGCGCCTTGACAGCCCTTTAAGCCTAATCCTATCATGGGCTTTGCGAGATTCGGAGGACTTGCTTTGATCAAACTGGACATCATTAACGAAGTTGTCAACCGAACCGGCATCACAAAAACGAAGGCGGAGATGGCGGTCGAAACAGTCTTTGAGAGCATGAAGCGAGCCCTCGGCAATGGGGAGCGCATCGAGCTTCGGGGGTTCGGCATCTTTAATGTCCGCCCCCGCAAGACCGGCATTGGAAGGAATCCCAGAACCGGCGCGGAAGTTGCGATCCCGCCCGGCAAGGCGGTTCGATTCAAGCCGGGCAAGGAACTGCAAGCCCTCTAACCCCTTGTCCCTCAAGGAGCGGCCAGCGCGCCTCTGGATCCACGCGCTTCTGCTGATTGTCACACTGGTGACTTGCTGCGCTGCGGGCGCGCGGCTGGCGGCGAATTTTGAGGGCGGTAAGCCGGCGTTTGTCGTTGAGCCGGATTTGCTGGATTGGCTTCTTCCCTATTGGGAACCCGTGCGCCTTTTAGACGGCCTTCCGTTTGCCATTGCGCTTCTGGGGATCCTGATGGCCCATGAGATGGGACACTATCTGGCCTGCCGCCAATACCGCTTGGATGCCAGCCTTCCCTATTTCCTTCCCGGGCCCAGCCTGATCGGAACCTTCGGAGCGTTCATCCGGATTCGCTCTGCCATCTTCTCCCGCCGAACGCTGTTCGATGTCGGAGTGGCGGGCCCCATCGCTGGATTCGTAGTGCTCCTTCCGGTGTTGCTGGTGGGGCTGCAAATGTCCCGCGTCGTTCCGGGAATCGCCGACCGCGGCGACTTGGTCTTCGGTACGCCGCTGCTGTTGAGTCTTCTGGAAGTTCTCTATTTCCCCGGCGTGCCCAGCTCGGATATCTACCTGCATCCGATCGCGCGCGCCGCATGGGTGGGGATTTTCGCGACCGCCTTGAACCTGTTGCCCATCGGACAGTTGGACGGAGGGCACATCGTTTACGCCTTGTTCGGACAGAAGCACAAGAAGTTGACGCTGGTCGCGCTGGGGGCGCTCATTCCGCTTGGTTTTTTATACTGGCCGTGGTGGATCTGGGCAGTGGTGCTGTTCTTTCTCGGCCGGAGGCACCCCTATGTCTTTGATGACGAGCCGCTGGGAACTGTTCGCTATGTCCTGGCAATCGCCGCGATGCTGATTTTCTTCTTGAGCTTTATGCCGGCGCCGATTCAGACCCAATCCTCCTGACGCTCGCTGCGCGCATGAAGATCTCCGCCGCAATCATCACCTTAAATGAGCAGCGGAATATTGCCCGGGCCATAGAGAGTCTGCGTTGCTGCGATGAAGTAGTAGTCGTCGACTCCGGCTCAAGCGACCGCACATGCGAAGTCGCCGAAAATCTCGGCGCTCGCGTGGTGGAGGCTCCGTGGCGGGGCTACGCCGGTCAGAAGAACTATGCAACCGAGCAATGCTCGCACGATTGGGTTTTGTCTCTCGATGCCGACGAGGCGCTCAGCGAGGCGCTGGAAGCGGAAATCTGGCAGTTGAAAAAATGCGGCCCCGGGGCGGACGCCTACACGATGCCCCGTCTGGCGCAGTACCTGGGCCGCTGGATTCTCCATGGCGGCTGGTATCCCGACCGGAAGATTCGCCTCTTCGATCGCCGCAAGGCGCGGTGGGTGGGAGACTTTGTGCACGAAAGCGTCCGCGTCAACGGTGCCCTCGCCCATTTACAGGCGAACCTGCTGCATTTTACCTGCGACTCGCTGACAGAACACTTGAAATCGATGGACCGGTATACAACTCTTGCGGCCGAGCAGATCATTGCTCAGAATCGGCCCGTTACCTGGCGGAACCTGGTGGTCGATCCAAGCTGGACGTTCTTTTCGACGTATTTCCTGAAGCGCGGCTTTCTGGATGGATTTGAAGGAATGGCCATCGCGCATATGGCGGCAATGTACAACTTTTTGAAGTACGCCAAGGCTCGCAGCATGGGAGCCCGCAAGTGAGAATCCTGCATCTGGACACCGGCCGGAAGTGGCAAGGCGGCCAACTCCAGATGCGGCTGTTGATTGCGGCACTGCAGAACGAAGGGATCGAATGCGGCGTCCGCTCCCCGCTGCTGAACCGGCCTATGGCGAAGCCGGATCTGATTCACTGCCATGACGCCCGGTCCCATACCTTTGCCCGCAAGCCCTTTGTCGTTTCCCGCCGGGTCGGGTTTCCGGTGAAACGCGGCGCGCTCTCGCGCTGGAAATACTCCCGGGCCGCGGCCTACCTCGCGGTTTCGCGATATACGGCACGGACACTCGAGGAAGCCGGCGTACCGTCCGCGCGGATCCATCTCGTTCCCGATGCGATCTGTCCCATGCCCGCCGCCGACCGCAAGTCCGGACGGGTGCTTCTGCTTTCCAAGAACGGGCAGTCGGTTCCGGGAACGATCCCCGTTCAACGGTTGGAAGAAGATCTGCGGGAGTGCGATGTGCTGGTCTATCTTAGCGACATGGAGGGACTGGGATCGGCAGCCCTTCTGGCGCAGGCCGCCGGGGTTCCGGTGGTCGCCAGCCGGGTTGGCGGTCTGCCCGAAGCGGTGAAGTTCGGCGAGCTGGTAGACCGGCCGGAAGACGTGCCCGCGGCGGTGGACCGCGTACGAAAGGTCGAAGTGAACGTGCCGTCGATTCTCCGCGAGTTTGGAATCCCCGCGATGGTCGAGCGGACGATAGCCGTTTACCGGAACGTGCTGGGATGTTAGGCGCTCCGCTGGATGAGATCGCCGCCGCAATATTCGGATTGCTGATCGGCAGCTTTCTGAACGTCTGCATTTACCGGTTACCCCGCGATTTATCCGTCGTCGCTCCGCGCAGTTTCTGTCCCGCCTGCGGGCGGCAGATTTCCTGGTTCGACAACATTCCGCTCCTGAGCTACGTCCTTCTTCGAGGGAGATGCCGCTACTGCCGCAATCCATTCTCCGTGCGGTACCCGATCGTCGAAACTTTGACGGCTGTGTGCTTTTTCTCCGCCGTTCGCCAGTATGGAGTCTCGGGGGAGGCTCTCCGGCTTGGCATTTTCTCCTGCTTGTTGATCGCTCTCCTTTTCACCGATTTCGAAACCTTCATCCTGCCGGACGAAATCACAATTGGGGGAACTTTCGCGGGGCTTTTCCTGGCGTTGGCGTTTCCCCGGCCCGCCGGACTGGTATCACTGCTTCTACCTGCGGACCGGCTGCCCGCGGGAGAATCCTTCGCCGATGCCGTACTCGGCGCGCTGCTGCCGGCGGGAGTCCTCTGGCTGATCGGCGAACTCTACTTTCGGTTTCGCGGACGGGAGGGACTCGGTTTTGGCGACGTCAAGATGATGCTGATGCTCGGTTCCTTCACGGGCCTGGAAGGGTCCTTGCTCTCGCTCATCGCCGGAAGTGTCGCGGGATCTCTGGTCGGCGTTGCCCTTCTCGCCATGCGCGGCCGAAGCGCTGCGACGCATGAGCTTCCTTTCGGGAGCTTTCTGGCCGCCGGAGCGTTGATTCTGGCGCATCTCGGAATAACCGGGCAGTTATACTAGAACTTCCAGCCATCCCATGTGGGAAATCAGCGTTTTTTGGCTCCGCTTCGCCCTCCTGCTGTACCTTCCAGGTCTGGTGTACGCCATTTTGCTGGTCCTGCGCCGGTCCACCTCGATCTTCAAGCCGGCCTTGGTTTCCTTTAGCGCCGGCGTCGTGCTTCATTTCGTTTCGCTGGTGGACATTGCGCGGCAAACGGGCCGGTTCCCGGCCGAGAATTTTTACGAATCCATCTCGCTTTGCGCGTTCTTATTAGCTGTGTTGTTCCTGTTCGTCTGCTGGCGATACCGTTTTGAGACTCTCGGCGTATCGCTATTCCCGCTGGTGTTTCTGATGACTCTCATCGGTGCCACGGGTGTGCCGGTGTCGACCTGGACCGACGTTCGCGTTCGCGACGCATGGCTGGTCCTTCACGTGATTCTCGCCGTCGGCGGATACGCCGCTCTTCTTGTTACCGCCGCGGTTTCCGTGTTTTACATGGTGCAGGAGCGGCGGCTGAAGGCCAAACAGATGTCCCAGAAACTCCCGCCGCTGGCAATTCTCGACAACCTGCTGTCGCGATCGATGGGAATCGGCTTTGTCCTGATTACCCTGGCAGTAGTGATGGGTAGCATTTGGGCCTTCGTGGAATCGGGCACCGCTTGGATTACCGGACCGAGTATCGCGGTTGCCTGGGCTACCTGGCTTGGCTACATGACCATGGTCTTCCTGAGAATCAGCGCCGGGTGGCGCGGCCGGAAGGCGGCCGTGATGGCGCTGGGAGTGCTGGGATTTTCGGCGCTCACGTGGGTAACCCACATCGGGATTCGGGGGCAAATTCTCCGGCCATGAAGATCGCAGTTGCGGGGGTCAATCACCGAACCGCTCCGGTGGAAGTGCGCGAGCGTCTGGCCGTTGCCGAGTCTGCCGTTCCCCAGGAGCTTTCCCGGTTAAGCCAAAGTCCCGGTCTTCGCGAAGCGGTAATCTTATCCACCTGCAATCGCGTGGAGCTGGCGCTCGCTGTCGAGGACTCGATCGATCCCTTGCAATGCGCCGCCCAGGTCTTTCCGTTTGGCGACGATCTGCGCCAGCACTTCTTCGTTTACGAGGGGCATGACGCGATCCGCCACCTGTTCCGGGTGGCCGCCAGCCTCGATTCCATGATCGTCGGGGAACCGCAGATTCTCGGACAGATGAAACAGGCATACCAGCTCGCCAAGGAACGCGGATCGGTCGGCGGAATGCTCGACGCGGTGCTGACCTCCGCCTTCGGGGCTGCCAAGCGCGTTCGTACGGAGACGGAAATCGGCGAAAGCGCCGTGTCCATCAGCTATGCGGCGGTCGAATTGGCGCGCGAGATTTTCGGCTCCCTGAAGGATTCCAAAGTCTTGCTGATCGGGGCGGGGAAGATGAGCGAGCTGGCGGCCCGGCATCTGCATCGTAGCGGGGCCAGCCAGATTTACGTCACCAATCGCACCTATGAGCGGGCGGTGGAAGTCGCCCGAATCTTCCAAGGCTGGATTCTCGATTACCAGAGCTTCCGGCAATCCTTGCCTTTGGCCGATATCGTCATCGCTTCCAGCGGAGCGACAGAGTACGTTCTCAGCCGGGAGGATGTTCAGCAAGCTCTCCGCGCCCGCCGCAACAAGCCGATTTTCCTGATCGACATCGCAGTACCTCGAAATATCGACCCCGGCGTCAACAGCCTGGACGGTGCATTTCTTTACGACATCGACGATCTGCAGTCGGTGGTGGAAAAGAATCTGGCCAGCCGTCAGTCTGCGGCCCAACGGGCTGAGGAGATCGTCAACGAAGAAGTCGCCCGGCTGGAAGAACGGCTGAAAGTTCGCGAGACCGCTCCGGCGATTGTCAGCCTCCAGACCAATTTCGAACGCATTCGCGCCGCCGAAATGGAACGTTTTCGCGGCAAACTGGGCCGCATGACGCCGGAACAGGAAGAGGCCATCGAAGCGCTGACGCGCGGCATCGTGAACAAGATCGCGCATGGACCGATTTCCGAAATGCGGCGCCAGGCCACATTGGGGGAAACTCTTCCCGTCATCGACGCGATCAAAAGAATTTTTCGTCTTGGGGATAAGTAAATGACGGTGATCGGATCGCGAGGATCGAAGCTCGCGCTATGGCAGGCCAATCATATTTTGGGGATGCTTGCCGAGCGTGGCATCGAAGCTCGCATTGAGGTGATCCACACCACCGGCGACAAGATCACCGACGTTTCCCTATCGCGGTTAGGAGCGCAGACCTCCACCAAAGGGCTATTCACCAAGGAGCTGGAGGACGCGCTGCTGGACCGGCGGATCGACCTGGCCGTGCATTCCATGAAAGACATGCCGACCCAGCTGCCTCCCGGTCTGAAGATCGCCGCCGTGCCGGAGCGCGAAGATCCCCGGGACGCGATTATCGGTTCGCTTCGTCCCAGTGGTCGCGTGGGCACCAGCGCCCTGCGGCGCCAGGCGCAACTGGCGGCAGCACGTCCGGATCTTCAGATCGAAACGATTCGCGGAAATGTCGATACCAGGCTCCGCAAACTCGACGAAGGGCAATTCGATGCCATCCTGCTGGCTGTCGCCGGCTTGCGGCGGCTGGGCTGGGAGGACCGGATTTCCGAGATCGTCCCCATCGAGACAATTTGTCCGGCAGTCGGCCAGGGAGCGCTCGCTGTGGAAACTCGCGAGGACGACTCGCGGTTCGACTTTTTGGACCACGCACCCTCCCGAGCTGCTGTGGAGATCGAGCGGAAATTCCTGCGGGCGATGGGCGGCGGATGCCAGACGCCGATGGGCTGCTACTTCGACGGGAGAACGCTCTACTGCGCCGTCGCCGAAGTGGATGGCTCCCGCTTGCGCCGCTTCAGCGATTCCGGTTCCGATGCTTTGGAGCTGGCAATCGAGGCCATGAAATGAGTCCGGTGCTCTTCGTGGGGGCCGGTCCCGGCGATCCGGAACTACTCACGATCAGGGCACGCAAGGCCATTGAATCGGCCGACGTGGTGCTTCACGACGAGCTGGTGACGCCGGAAATATGCGCGCTGGCCCGGGAAGCTCGCCGTTACGAGGGGACGGAATCGCTGGTTCAAGCGGCACAAACGGGCCGCCGCGTGGTTCGCCTGCAGATCGGCGATCCTGCGATCTTCGGGCGCCTGACGGAGCAGATGGAAGCGCTCGATGCGGCCGGCATCCCATACGAAATCGTTCCGGGAGTGACAGCGGCGACCGCCGCCGCCGCGGCTGCGCGAATTTCGCTGACCCACCGGACGTTGGGCCGTTCCGTGGCGATCGTGTCCGCTCACGACGAATCCGTTCCCGTTCCGGAGGCCGATACGGTGGTCTACTACATGGGCCGTCCGGCGTCCAATGGCCCAACCGTCGTCGTAGAGAACGCCACTCGCCCAACGGAGCGGATTCTGCGTGACCCGGCGCAGGCCGCCGCTCCGTCGATTACGATCCGGGGTGCGGTGGCGAATCTGAAGTCGCTGCCGCTCTACGGACGCCGGATTGTCGTCACTCGGGCGGAATCCAGCCGGCTGAATGTCGAACTGCGGCGGCTGGGCGCGGAAGTCATCGAGTTTCCCGTTATCCGGATTGATCCTCCGCTGGACGATTCGCGGCTGCGCCGCGCCGTGGACGAGCTTCCCCGCTACGACTGGCTGATCTTTACCTCGGCGAATGGAGTGCGCCGGTTCTTCGACCTGGTGCGGGATCTCCGAACCCTGCGGGCGAAGATCTGCGCCATCGGGCCGGCCACCGCCGCCGAGATCGGCAAATGGAAGCTTCTGGTGGATATCCAGCCCGCCGAGTACGTCGGCGAGGCTCTGGCCGCCGCCTTACCCGCGGATCTTCGGGGCCAGCGAATTCTGCTGCCGCGCGCCGCCGTCGCCCGGGATGTCGTACCCCAAATGCTGCGAGACCGTGGGGCCGTCGTCGACGTCGTCGACGCGTACCGGACCGTGGTTCCGGAACCCTCCATGCCTCTTCCGGAACACTATGATTGGGTCACATTCACCAGCTCGTCGACCGTCAAGAATTTTCTTGCGCTGGCCGGACCCCCGAAGGGCCGCACCGCTTCCATTGGCCCCGTTACGTCCGCCACATTGCGCAAGCATGGAATCACTCCGGATGTGGAGGCGCAGGAATACACCACCGAAGGGTTAGTCCATACGATACTCCGCCACGAGGAGCGCCAATGATTGACATCCGCCTGGGTACGGAAGCCGAAATCGGATCCATTGTTGCGTTCAACCGCGCGATGGCCTGGGAGACGGAAAAGAAGGAGCTGCCCGAACAAACGGTAACCGGCGGAGTGCGGGGCCTGCTGGCCCGGCCGGAGTTGGGCTTCTATCTGGTGGCGATTTCGGAAGGCAGGCCCGCCGGATGCCTGCTGGTGACCTACGAATGGAGCGACTGGCGAAATGCGCTGTGGTGGTGGGTGCAAAGCGTCTACGTCTTGCAGGAATTCCGCGGAAAAGGCCTCTATAAACTTCTTTATTCCGAAGTTCGCCGCCTGGCGAAAGAGAAGGGCGGCGTGTGCGGATTCCGGCTGTATGTGGAAAAGGAAAATACCGGCGTCCAGCAGATCTACGAGCATCTGGGGATGCACGAGGCCCAATACCTGATGTTTGAGGAAACCCTCTAGCCAGGGCAACCGTCGCGAATTTCCCGGTAAATCCTGACATTCTTCTCAATAATCCTCTTGACCTTTAAAGCTGAGTGAAATATTCTCCAGCGAAACGGGCCAGTTTTCGCCAAATTCAGGAGGACTCATGCGGCGGTTTTTTTTGACTCTGTTCGTAGTGCTTTCTTCCGCGCTGGCGCAAACGACGGGAACAGCGACTCTCGTCGGAACGATTACCGACAACACGGGCGCGATCGTGCCTGGAGCGGCGATGAATGTCGTCAACGTCGAAACGCAATTTATCCACAAAGGCCAGACCGGGCCGGAAGGAAACTACTACATTCCCGGTTTGAACCCCGGAACGTATCGCCTGACCGTCGAAGCATCCGGCTTCAAACGCTACGTTCATGAAGGCATCATTCTCCGGACCAGCGAGCAGCCGCGCATCGACATCCAGTTGGAGGTAGGCGCGGTAACCGAATCGGTGAATGTCTCGGGAACGGCTCCTCTGCTGGAAACGGAAACCACCTCCACCGGACAGATTCTGGAGGGCGACACGATCGTGAAGATTCCCGTCCTGCAGAAATATGCGTTCCGCATCATGCTCTACCTGCCGTCTACCTCCAACATCAACGGTCAGCACGTGGTGGGGCAGCGGGAACGCTCCCTCGGCTACACCATCGATGGAGTGGGAGGGAAGGAGCCGGTGCGGTCGATGATCGGATCGACCAACCAGGTCACTTCGACGACGATCGACGCCCTGGAAGAAGTGAAGCTTTTCACGACCGGAATGCCCGCCGAGTTCGGCCATTCGGCTGGCGGTCTGCTCTCGACGGTTTTCAAGACCGGGACCAACGCCTTTCACGGTTCGGCGGAAGACCGGTACATCAACAAAGTCCTGATCCATCGCACGTACCTTGAACAGTTGCCGCGGAACAATCCGTTCACCTATCACGAGCTGTCGGCAACGGCCAGCGGACCGGTCTACATTCCCAAGGTCTACGACGGCAAAAATAAGACTTTCTGGCTGTTCGGCTTCCAGCGCCATCACGAGAAGGGCGGAGAGACTGCGACTCTGGCTGTTCCGTCGCCCGAAATGCTGGACGGCAATTTCAATTTCGGCGGATTGAACCCGATCTACGATCCGGCGACCACCACGTTCGGACCAAGCTCGCAATGTCAGGCCGGCGTCAGCGAATGCTGGACGCGCATGCCGTTTGCCAACAATCAGATTCCCCGGGACCGCTTTGATCCGGCGGTGGTAAATTTCCTGGGCCGCAATCCGTACACTCCGGAGAACAATACGCAGCGAGCATTCAATGCGGCTTCCGGGCCCACCAACAACTTAATCAGCCCGACAAACTACCGGTCATATCGCACCCGATTCGACGCCAAGATCGACCAGCAGTTCTCGTCGAATCACAAGATGTTCGGGCGGTACTCGCAAGTCCGGCATCGCGCATGGCGCGACCGGTATTCGCCGGAGATCGCCTGGCGGGATTATGACTGGCGCGCCGTTCCGATCCCCATCGATCAGCGCAATGTGGTTCTTTCCGACACGATCACCTTCAGCCCCACGATGATCAATGAAGCCCGCTTGGGCTACAATCGGCGGCGTGGGACGGTTTTCCCCAGCACGTTGAATCAAGGATGGGCAGCGCAGTTGGGAATTCCGAATGTCAGCGGCGCCACGTTCCCCAATTTCCAGTTCTGCAACAACCAATCGACATGCACGGGCGGCACGACGTTCTTTCGCCAGGACAACAGCGGTCTGTCGGCCTCTCAGGAAGTGGGCGAGGATTTCACATTTCAAGACAACATCACCAAGATCGTGAAGCGCCATACGCTGAAGTTCGGCTATGAGACGATCCGCACGCGGTACAACTCGCTGGTCCCATCGCTGCCGTCTGGCAGTTACCGCTTCGGCGGAACGGACTTCCCGTTCCGGCCCAACACGGGAGTGCAGTTCGCGGCATTTCTGCTGGGCTCCGTTAGTAATGCGCAGTACACGCAAGCGATGACCACGTGGCTGCCGCGCTGGTGGTCTCACGCTCTTTACTTCCAGGACGATTTCAAGATCCTCCGCAATGTCACGTTGAACCTCGGCCTTCGCTGGAGCTACGAGACTCCGTTCTCGACCAAGTACGGCTTGCAGTCTCAGTTCGATCCCAATGTCGCCGATCCGATCACCGGACGAATGGGAGCCATCACTCACCCCAAAGGTGCGCTGGCGTCGAAGGACTTGAATAACTTCCAGCCGCGCGTTGGCGTCGCCTGGCAGATCAATCCGGCACTCGTATTCCGCACGTCGTTCAGCGTCCTCACCCAGGATTTGATGACCTACGGCTTGAACCAGATGTTTGAGGAGTACTTCGCCACCGCGTCGGTCCAGGCCGCGCCGGGAGATCCGCGGCCGGTATTCCAGCTCAGCCAGGGCCCGCCGTCATTGCAGTTCAATATCGCCCCGGATGGGTCCGTTCCATTCGTCGGCACCAACTTCCAGGCCCGCAATGCTTCCTGGTTCGATCCCAACATGCGAATGCCGTACATCATGAACTGGTCGGCCGGTTTCCAATGGAATTTCGCGCAGAACTGGCTGCTGGAGACGACATATCAGGGCTCTCGCGGCGTCCGCCTGCTGAACGGATGGGATATCAATCAGATTCCGCTGGACATTTCTACCGACCCCAATGTCCTGCAGACGATCTTCCAGTCCAGCCAGAATTATAGGCCGTATCCACAGTTCGGAACGATCCGGCACTATTCGAATTATGGCGATAACTCCTACCACGGAATTACATTCCGCGGCGAAAAGCGATACTCCTACGGGCTGGCGCTGAACGCGTTCTATACGTTCTCGAGGGCCATCAATAACGGGGATGGCGACGGTGATATGTCCGGCATCACCTTCTACAATCGCGCGCTGGAGAAGGGACGAGCGAACTACGATATTCGCCACCGGTTCGTGAGTGTCATGACCTATGAACTGCCTTTCGGAAAGGGCCGAAAGTTCATGAATCAAGGCGGAGTCCTGAACGCGATCCTGGGAGGATGGGATCTCGCCTACACGCAGACCTTCCAGTCCGGTCCCCCCTTCACCGTGAGTTTCGCCGGAAGCCCGTACAATTATTTACCCGGCGCAACGCGGCCGAACCTTGTCGGAAACAACGCCGTCGCGACGGACTGGAGCATCGGGCCCGACCGGTTTCCTACTCAGGCGCAGGTTCCTTACCTGAATGCGGCTGCTTTCGAGTATCCCGCTGCGTTCACTCCCGGAACGATGGGCCGCAACGTCCTTGAAGCGCCGGGTCTCACTTGGCCTCAATTCTCGCTTTCCAAGCAGTGGACGTTCTTTGAACGTGCGAGATTCATTCTCCGTTGGGACATGAACAATCCATTCAAAAGTCCGAACTTCGGCTTGCCAGATGCTAGTTTCAACCGGCAGAACCTGGCGAACTTCGGCCGTGTCGGAACAACTACGCGGGGCGGTTTCTCCGACATCGGCACCGCGCAACCCAATCACCTGCTGGTGTTCCGGCTGGAGTGGTAGGTCAGTTCTTCGCAAGCCAACCCCGGTTCCAGGGCTGGGCGAGCGTCGGCGGATTCACGTAGCGCGCCATTCGCAAACGAAGGCGCGCTCCTGCTCCTGGAGCCAATCTCACGGTCAGCAGCGGTCCGCCGATCGATTGAGTCTGCCCGTCGATCTCGACGGAATCGAACCGATGCTCGCCATAGCCGCCCGCCTGCACCACCACGGTTCGAGGGTCGACGCTATTGATGTTGACCAGGGAAACGGTGGTCCCGTCGGCATCCAGTTTTTCGATCAGCGCGGCTACGTCGGGCGGCAGCCCCGCTCGTTGCGCCTTCGGATCGAAGTAACGAATGCGAGCGTGCAGGCTCCAGATATTCCCCGCAAGATGGGCGCCCATCGTGAGATTGCTGAGCGACCCTGTCACCGCCGGGTTAAAGCCCATCAGATAGTCCGCCAGCCGCGTATCGGGAGTCGTGTCGTCGTTCTCCATCTGTTGCACCGCCCGGCGAACCCGCGCCAAGTCCGCCTGCAAAGCCTTTGCCGGATAGTCGGCATCCCCTCCCTCCAGATAGCCGATCCAGCCTTCCTTAGGAATGCGCTCCAGATCCTTGCGATCCATCGACCAGAGATAAATCTCAATCAGGCGGTCGATAAAAAGATTGCCGGTGTAGTGATACCAGCTGGGCGCGCCGTTCTCCTTGTAGCCGCGAGGATCGCCGTACATCTGCGGCAGTTGGACTTTCCCGTCGACAATCTTTTTCTGTGCGTAGATGTTGTCCATCTGCCGCCGCAGCGTCGCGATGAAGCTGGAATCCCCGGTCAACAGCAGCGCATTGGCAAAGCCCGGCCACGCCCCGGCGGTGAACGTGTTCCGGTGCGCGATCTCCTCCAACTCACCATCGAAAATGGTGAAGTTCCATCCATAGGTTCCCTTCCACCACTGGCCGTTGTATTCCCCGCCCGGCTTTCCATCCAACCCGACATTGGTGGGGATGTTGCCACCCGTTGCCTCGGTGCGCTGCTTCCACGCGGAAACGTAATCGACGACCCAGTTTTTATACTTCGCGTCCTGCGTGAGCGCGAAGGCGTTCAACCCCAGTCCTGTCGAGGCGAGATTCAACGGATGGTCGCCCACGCTGTCCAGATACTCGGCGCAGTGAGCCAGCATCTTCGGGTAATACGCTTTCAGGTCCAGCAGCTTTCCGCGGCCCGCGCGATTGTGAAGCAGGTGGAAGCTGCCGGGAACCGGATCGCCCACCCAATCATAGGTAGTTGCCTTGTGCATCATCGGACCCTTGCTGCCGGTCCAGATGCTCTTGATGACTTTGTTCTTCGGATCGTAGTTGGGAGCTTCGGAATCGTCCCCCATGTACAACCCGGCGAACCGCGTCATACGCTCGCGTAAGAACGGGGATTGCGGGTCTGCGAGTCCTAGAAACATGAATGCTCGAATCCCCTCGCCGGTATGGAACCAATCGGACTGCGTGATGAACTCGCGATAGTAAGCTCCATTTTCGGCGAGTTTCGTCAACGTCGTCCGCATCTCTCCGTATTGTTTGTAATGACCCTCCAGAGCCCTCTGATAAGCGCGGAGAACTCCGTCCGACCCACCCATCGCGTAGAGCAGCGTCCAGTTGTAGAACGTCTCGATGGCGTCGTCCGGACCGTCGAGCGTTCCCCAGCGCGGAGTGTGCAATAAATAGCCGCGCTGGTCGACGTACTTTGCGGCAAAGCGCTCGCTCGCCGTCGACGCCGCGCGCAGAAGCTCGCGCTCCAGCAGGGCCCATTGCGGAGGGGCCATTGGCTTACTCACTACAACTGCCGGCTCGGCGGCGAAACTATGGATGCCGGCAGTCACCATCAGAACAATCAGTGAACGTTTCATGGATCCTCATCTACTCAACAGCCGGCCGGCGAACCAGCCAGGCGTAACTTGCGGCGCCAATCAGCAGCAGAACGGCGATGGCTTGCATGGGCGCATTGTAACTGCCCGTCCGCTCGATCAGCATCCCGGTCAGGATGGGAGCGGCGACTCCTGCCAGATTGCTCGCCATATTCTGCAGGCCGGCGATTCGCCCGATCGAAGTGCCGGGAACCACTGTCTGCGTCAGCGCCCAATAATTGGCGGTGGCGATGCCCAGGCCGGCCAGCGAAAAAATTGCAAAAAACAATGCCATGTGGAAGGAATCCGTCGTCGCGCCGAAGACCTCGGTGGACGCCAGCAGCATTCCGGAAATCGTGAAAGCCTTCCGTACTTTTAACGCATCGTTCCCCCGCGCAATGATTCGATCCGCCAGCCAGCCGCAGGCGATTGTCGTCAGCGCCATTCCCCCGAAGCTGAACATCGTGTACACCCCCATCAGCTCCAGCGGCGCGCTTCGCTGTTCCTTGAAGTAGGAAGGCAACCAGGTCAGGCAGAAATACAGGTAGCAGCTATAGGCGAATGTTCCGATCAGAATGCCGGGAATTGCGGGAGTTCGCAACAGCTCCCAGAACGACGTTTCGGGTCCCGCCTGGTTTCGGCTCGCCGCGGTTCGGGCGTCTTTCGGCACCAGCATCATCCACGGAATCAGCCAGAGCAGTGAGACTGTCCCGGTGATCAGAAACATGCTCTGCCAGCCATGAAGAGCGATTAAAGCCGTTGCCACCGGAGCGCCGATGGCCGGTCCGATCTTCGTGCCGGCCATGTAAATGCCCATCGCGAGTCCGCGCTGGTTCTCGGTGATATTTAACCGGATCCACCGAAGGCTGGCGGGAGCGATGATTGCTTCGCCGGCGCCCAGCATCAGGCGTAAGCCGAAAAGCTGGGTCAGGGAACTGGAAATGCCGGTTAACGCGGAAACGACGCTCCAAAAGAGAAATCCGGCCGCATAAGGAACCTTCACCCCGAACCGGTCCACAACCCACCCGGCCGGAACCTGCAATAGCGCATAGCTCCAGAAGAACGCCGAGTTCAACAGCCCGCGCTGGCTATCGGTCAGGGAAAAGTAATTCTTGAATTCGGGAACGGCGATCGCAATGGAGAGCGACGTACGGTCGATGTACGCAATGACCATTCCCAGGCACAGCAACACGACAACAACCCACTGGCGCCCAGTGGCGCGGATGGCTCCGGCATGAGTGGTTGGGACTGGTATCGCTCTATGATGTCGCAATCCCGGAGCCAAACGGAAAAAGGCTCCGGGTTTAGTATGGTGCGAGTTGAAAAAGGAGTGCGGAAGAGAGGATGCTCAGCATCCCCTCTCAGAGTTAATTGACTCCTTTGCGAGCAACTCACCTTTCCTTCGATCGTTGATTCTCCGGCGGCGGTGAGGAAGCCGCCGTCCTCTTCAAGCTATATATTTCCGAGCGGCAAACGCGGCGCCATAGTTTAATAGCTGTTGCAACGTCGCGAAAGCTTCCTATGCAAGTCACCCGCCATCCCGGGACCATTAGACTTAGTGTGATGGCGCGATTCGCGATATTTCTGCTTCCGGCCGCCGCTTTAGCCGTCACATTTTCGCCGGATTTCGAAGGTGGCTCTTTGGGCCCCGTGCAGAAGGTCGATGAAAATCATTACCGGCTGAGCGTGCAGGGTGAGAAAGATCAGGATGGACGCAACCGCCAGGCCAGCTGGTACTACTTCGCGGTAAAAAATTCACCCAAGGGCGAACTACTTCTCGACATGGTGGATCTGCCCGGCGAATATAATTACGCCCCCAATAAAGGAGCGATCACCCAGGCTACGCCTCCCGTCATCAGCTTCGATCGCAAAACATGGAAGCACTTGGAGGACGTGGAGTACGATGCCTCAGAGCCGCGGCTCCGTTTGAAAATTCAGGCCGGCGGAAAGTCCTTTTGGATTGCCCATGTTCCTCCGTATACCGGTAGCGACCTGCAGGCGTTGAGGAAAGACGTCCGGCGCCATTCGGATTTTAAGGAAGAAGTCGCCGGGAAATCTTTAGAAGGCCGTGAAATCCTGGTTTGGACAATTCACCACGGCGATCCGCGGGGAAAAAAGACGATTTGGTTAATGTTCCGGCAGCATAGCTGGGAGAGCGGCAGTTCCTGGGTGGGCGAGAGCGCCGTGCGAGAGCTTCTCACGCCTTCGGCAGCGAACCTGCGCAGTCAATATATCTGGAAGGTCTTTCCCCTCTGCGATCCCGACGGAGTGGCTCGCGGCGGCGTCCGGTTTAACCGCAATGGATTTGATCTCAATCGAAACTGGGACGTCGTCGACCCCGTTCGAATGCCGGAAATCACGTTCCAACGCGATGCGGTGAAGCACTGGATCGAACAAGGGCATTCGGTGGACTTCTACCTGTCGCTACACAACACCGAAACCGCCGAATACCTGCAGGCCGCGACGGGAACGGAAAGTAAACTCGCCGAACGCCTTTTCTCCGAACTGACGAACAACACGTCATTCGCTCCTTCTCGCGCTTTATTCGCCGCGGCAGCCGGAAAATCGGAAAACCGCGGGCGCATGACTGTCATTCAGGGTCTTCACACAACGTTCGGATTTCCGGCATTCCTCATGGAGCAGAGGATCGGCTTCAATCAGAAACTCGGACATTTCCCCAATATTCCCGACAGGCTGAAATTCGGCAAAGAACTAGTTCGCGCAATTGCCGCCGCGCAGCCGTGACCACATCAAATGCTGTCACTCTGTCGCGGAAGTCTTCTCGGCCTTGCCGCCAATCCAGACGGTCTTGACGTTCACGAACTCCCGAATTCCGATCGCGCCCAACTCGCGCCCGTATCCGGATCGCTTCACGCCTCCAAAAGGCAATCGGGGATCGGAAGCCACCATGCCGTTGATGAAAACCATCCCGCTTTCCAACATCTCGACGAACTGCTCCTGCTCGGCGGGATCGTTCGTCCAGACGCTCGCGCCCAGACCAAACTCCGTCCGGTTGGCAATCTCAATTCCCTCGTCAATTCCGCTCACGACAAACAGGCTCGCAACCGGGCCAAACAATTCTTCCGTTGCGGCAGGCGAGCCGGCAACAAGATCGGTCAGCACCGTGGGTTGATAAAAATTCCCGGGCCCATCGATCCTCTTTCCTCCGGTCAGTACCCGCGCTCCGGCCGCCACCGACCGTTTCACCTGATCCTCCAACCGGTCCACCATCGCCGGAGTTGCCAGCGGCCCGACGTCAGTCGATTCCTCCAGCGGATCGCCGACCTTCAGCCGCCTCATCCCTTCGACGAATCGTTCTACAAACCCGGAAGCAATGTCCCGGTGGACAATAAACCGCTTGGCGGCAATGCAGGATTGTCCGTTATTAATTACTCGCGCCTTCACCGCTGTTTGCACCGCCGTGTCCAGATCCGCGCTGGGCATGACAAGAAAGGGATCGCTTCCTCCCAGTTCCAGAACCGTCTTCTTTAACTGGGAGCCGGCGCGGCCGGCCACCTTGACTCCAGCCTCTTCGCTTCCCGTCAGAGTGACGGCGCAAATGCGGGAGTCGTCGATCACCGCCTCTACCGCTTCGGAGCCGATCAGAAGCGTTTGAAACACTCCTTCGGCGAAGCCGGCCCGGCGAAACACATCCTCGATGGCCAGCGCGCACTGCGGAACGTTAGAAGCATGCTTCAGCAGCCCGACATTCCCAGCCATCAGCGCGGGAGCCGCAAACCGGAACACTTGCCAGAACGGAAAATTCCAAGGCATGATCGCCAGCACGGGACCCAGCGGCTGGTAGCGAACGAAGCTCTTCGCCGCGTTGGTTGCCACCACTTCGTCGGCTAGAAAATTCGCGGCATTGTCGGCGTAGTACCGGCACGCCAGTGCGCATTTGGCGGCCTCCTCCGTCGCGGAACGAAGGGTCTTCCCCATTTCCAGCGTCATCAGCCGGCCGAATGCCGCTTTTTCCTCGTCGAGAATCTGCGCGGCGCGCCGCATCCTCCCGGCGCGTTCGGCGATCGGTGTTCTGCGAAATTCCCGAAAAGCGGCCAGCGCCTTCCCAAGTTTTATCGAAACAACGTCCGGCGAGTCGATCTCAAAGCTGCGAAGAGTTTCGCCGGTTGCAGGATTGACAGAGGCCAGCACGATCACCATGATGGCTCATCCGGAGCAATTTAAAGCAAGTCCAGCGCCGCTTGAAGCTCCGATCGCGTGTGAGCATCGCCGTTCTTCGTCGTCGCCGCGATTCCGTCTTCATATATCGAGCGCGCAGCCTCCAGATCGCCCAGCGACTCCAGCGCGCGCCCTCCGTGGTAGTAGGCCGCAGAATAATTGGGGTCTTCGGCAATCAGGCCACGAAACTCCGCAACGGCATCCTGCAGTTGACCCGCTTTCACCAGTTCCGTAGCCAGCGCATAGCGGACAAAGCTATTTTTCGGCTCTGCCGCAATCATGCCCCGCAGCGTTTCCAGACGCGAACTCATAGCTTCATGGTAATCTCCCGGTGTGGCGTGCCCGCATTTTTGGCCGTTGGAGCCGTCCTCCCGAGCGATCACCATGCGTCTTCCGCTGGGAAAATTCTGGCTTGGCGAATGCCGCGCCGCGGTAACGCCGTTCCAGCCGGATGAAGAAACCCAACTGGACTGCTGTAATTTCGGCTACGCCCAGGGCCGCTGCCCGCACTTTCCCGATGGGTCCGCCTCTGACGCTGTGCGCTTTACCGGACAGGCGGCCGGCTCGATGTTTATTCTGGAAAGGAACCACGTTCCGGTACGGTCCGGTCCGCTGACCGCTATCGAAACGGGTTCAATTCTCGAACGGCAATCCCAAGCATGGAACTCGACCTGACCCCGCGTGCGGTGCGCGAATCGATCTCCGAGATCTCGGAGATGGCCCTCCCAAATGATGCCAACCCGCTCGGCAACCTGATCGGCGGAAAGGTCATGCACCTGGTCGATATCGCGGCCGCGATTGCCGCGAACCGTCACGCGCGCACGCCGGCCGTGACGGCTTCGGTGGATCACATGAGGTTTCTTCAACCCATCCACATCGGCGAACTCATCACCCTCCGGTCCAGCGTCAATCGCGCGTTCAATACTTCCATGGAAGTCGGCGTGAAAGTGTGGGTGGAAAACCTGCGGACGGGCGTAATTCGCCATTGTTCGTCGGCATATCTC
Source organism: uncultured Solibacteraceae bacterium (assembly GCA_964515165.1). Taxonomy (GTDB): domain Bacteria; phylum Acidobacteriota; class Terriglobia; order Bryobacterales; family Bryobacteraceae; genus JAPKYZ01. The sequence continues at coordinate 116,333 of CAZETQ010000001.1, forward strand.
ACTTTTGTGGGAATCGACGCCAACGGAGAGCGGATTTCCGTTCCGCCGGTCATCGCGGAAACGGAAGAGGAAAAGCGCCGGTTCCAGGAAGCGGGCGAACGCAGAAAATACCGGCTGCAATTGAGAGAGCGCAGTAAACCCTAGCCGCTCCTCAAGCCTTGTACATGTACTTAATGTTGTCTTTGAACAGAAGGATGTTCGGTGCGCCTTCCCGGTTCACTTTGATGCTGCCGCGGTCGTACCACTCGATCACGCCTTCCAAAGTCTCACCGTCCTTCAGTACGATGATCATCGGCGTTTTCGCCTGCATCTGCTTCAGGTAATAGAAATTCTCCGCATTCGTCTGGTCTGGAGGTACTTGCTTCTTGACGGGCGGACGCGACGCGGCAGTTGCGCTGGGACGAATCATCTTGCGATTGGCCGGCTCCACGGCTTGCTCCTTCAATGAGAAAGCCTCTGAACCTGCGGGCTTTCTGGCCGATGTTTTTTCTATCATACCGGAGACGGTAAGGCCGAGCGAATTGTTCCGATTTGCCACTGTAAATTTCAGGAAAGCTTTAGGTTATCCGAGTAGATTTCCTGCCCTCGCAGGAATGCGGTCCGGAACGGATTCAATCCGTGGCTGCCTCCGTTGATCACCTTGCGCGCCTTGGCCAGGTCCTTCGCCGCCAGGGCCTGCCGTATGCGGGGCTCCTCGCGTTTTAAGAACGCTGCCAGAATTTTGCCGGCGATTTCCGGGGTGTTGGCCATATCCGGACTTTCTTCCAACTGACTGGCTAACCCGATTCGCCTTCCAATGTCGCGGTAATTTGCCCGGCCCGTCAGTTGAATGTATCCACGGCCCTTGTAGCGTTCGCCGTCCGGCGGGCCCAGGTTTCCCAGGTTCTTTCGCTTGTCGTAGAGATCAAACGGCCGTCCGCCCGGCGACGTGTTGTACTGCGACGGAAACTCGTCCAGCGGAACAAACCGGCCCGTCTCTGCGCAAATGGTGGCTAACGCCATCAGATACATCGATTTATCGCGCAAGCCCGCACTCACCAGCGCCTGGATGACAAACGGAAGATTCTGGGCTACATGCTCAAACCGGGCGCCGGGAAACAGCAAAATTGCGCTCTCCGCCCCGGCCATGGAAACCGGGCCTAGCGGATATTGGACGCCCAGCGCTTTGCCGGTTTCTTCATCCACCACTCCCGTGACAGGCAAGTGCTCCGCCACCTGAAACGCGCGAACGGCGGTTTCAGTGTTCCCGCCGAAATCCCCATCCGGATTGCCCTTGTAGAACTTCCTGGTTTTCAGGAGTTGCTGAAGCTCCTTTACCCAGGGGCCATCGTCCCCGTTGCGAAGAGTGGGCATGCAGCGGAGTATACATCACCGTCTCGCCGCGGCCAGGGAAACCACCATTGCATCCAAAGCTAAGCCTTTTTGAATGTTCCGTCTCACCAGTTCCACCAGTTCATCCGTCTGGCGCATGGCTTTTTCGATCCATTCAAAATGGACGGCCCCCGCAATCTCGGTCAATTCCTTCTTTACATCGGCGTTCCGTTCGGGTGGAACATCGTTCGCCACTCGCACCAGATCCTGCAGTAACTGGTACAAGACGTGGAGATAATCCTCCAGACGCTCCGACTTGCTGGCGCTGAGCGCTTCTGAATAGCGCACCCACGAGCCGAACGGAGAAATTCCGCTGGCAGCCGCCAGCAGCGCAAGCATCGCCTTCCGGCGTTTGTCGAAAATCTCCAGATCCAGAGACATCGCCACGCCGGGGCTTCCGCCGGCCAGCGTCAGCCGCCGTTCCGGAGCATCCAGCGATCGGGACTTCACGTAAAGCTGCATCTCCTCTTTGCCCAGCGGCGCAAGCCGGATCGGAACCGACCGCGAGCGGATGGTCGGTAGTAGATCGTAAGCATTCACGGCGGTTGCGATCAGGATGAGATACGGCGGCGGCTCCTCCAGCGTCTTCAGCAGAGAGTTTGCTGCCTGGTCGTTCGCCTTGTCCAGCCGATCGATCAGAAACACGCGGCGATTGCCCTTCATCGGCAGATACTGCGCCTGTTCCCGGAGAAAGCGCATCTGCGGGATGGAAATCTGCCGCATCGGGCCATCCGGCGGGAAAGTCAGAAAATCCGGATGCGATGAGAAGAAAAGAGGTTCTTCGTTTCGCTTTTCGGCCGGCCATTTCTCTCGATCCGCGATGATTTCCGCGTTCGCTTCAAGCGAAAGATCGTCGCGCTCAATCAGCGCTTCGTTGCCCAGCACCGCCGCCGCCAGCTTCCGCGCCAGAGTGGCCTTGCCGACCCCCTGCGGCCCTTCCAGCAGAATCGTCTGGGGAATCCGGTTGGCAGCAATCATCGCCCGCAGAGTATGTACCGCTGCGGCGTTACCGTGGAAACTCTCAAACATGCCCGGAGACAGCCTCCCAAATGGCGGCCGCAACCTCATCTTCGGTCCCGGCGCCATCAATCGGACGGAAACGCTGCGGCTCCCGCTTCACCAGGGCCATGTACGCTTCCCGGACGCGCTTTCGAAACTCGTCCGGCTCCCCCTCCAGACGATCCTTGGAGGACACTCGCGCCGCGCTGGTGGCCAAGTCGATGTCGAGAAAGAAGGTGAGGTCCGGTTTCAGGCCGCGGCACGCCACCCGGTCCAGGGAGAGCACGAGATCCTCCCCCAGGCCGCGCGCCGCTCCCTGATAAGCCAGGGAGGAATCGGTGAACCGGTCGCTGATTACGATCGCTCCTTGTTCCAAAGCCGGACGAATCACCTGATCGGCATTCTGTGCCCGCGCGGCGAAGTAAAGCAGCAGTTCCGTGGTCGGAGACAGCTCCGGCGTCGAGGGATCCAACAGCACTTCCCGAATGCGCGTACCGACCCTGGTCCCACCGGGCTCGACCGTGCAGACGACGTCTCGTCCGGCATTCTGAAGGCGGGCCGCCAGCCGCTGGATTTGTGTGGACTTGCCGGCCCCATCGATTCCTTCGAAGGAAAGGAAAAGACCGCTCCGCTTAGTCATAGACGAAATGAAGAACCTTCTTCAAATCCTCCCAGGCCTGGCGCTTGGCATCCTGGTTGTACGGCCGCAGTAGATACGACGGATGGTAGGTCACCATCACGGGAATGTCGCGCCATTTCTGCCAGTTGCCGCGCAGCTTGGTCACTCCCACCTTCGTCCCCAACAGCGCCTTGGCGGCGGTGGAGCCCAGGCAGCAGATTGCCTTTGGCTGGATCGCCGAAAGCTGGCGGAACAGAAACTGCCCGCAAATCGCCATCTCATCCGGCTCCGGCGTCCGATTCTCGGGCGGCCGGCATTTGACGACGTTGCAGATATAAACATCCTTCCGCTGGATCGCAAGGCCTTCCTTGGCGGCGGTGTTGTCGATCATCTGCGTCAGCAATTGACCGGCGCGGCCGACGAAGGGTATCCCCTGGGCGTCCTCGTCCGCTCCCGGGCCTTCGCCCACAAACACCAGTCGCGCGCCCGGATCGCCGGAGCCGAAGACAATCTTGTTCCGCTGCTGGCAAAGACGGCAGCGCCTGCAATCGCCGATGTCCGTCTGGATCTTCTCCAGGGTGTCGTCGGCGGGAGCCATCGGGGGCAATTCGATCGTTTCGGGTTTCGGCCGTGGCACTATTTCCGCTTCCTGTATCTCTAGGGAACTCTTCGGGGCTTGGATGGGTTCCTGATCTGCAACAGGGACCGGCTGGCCGGTATCGGCAGGCCGCCGCAGAAATACTTCCCGGATCCCCAGGTCCCGGTAGAACTCCAGCTGTTTTCGAATCTGGGCTGAGGTCATCGCGCGGCGTGCAAGGCCAGGCGTATTTTTAAGGCCTGGTCAAAGATGGCGTCGGCAACTTTGCGCTTCGACTCTTCCGGAATGTCAATCGCTTCTCCGGTACGCAGCACCAGAGTGACTTTATTGCGGTTCGACTCAAAACCTGTTCCCGCCTGATTGACCAGGTTGGCGACCACCATGTCGCAGTTCTTGGTTTCGAGTTTCCGGCGCGCCTCGGCGACGAGATTCTGCGTTTCGGCGGCGAATCCAATCAGCAGCCGGTCGCCCTTGTTCCGTCCCACTTCGGCCAGAATATCGGGCGTCGGCTCGAGATCCAGAGTCATCCGCACGGCCGACTTCTTGACCTTCTGAACCGGCGGATTCTCAACGTGATAATCGGCCACCGCGGCGGCTTTGAGGATGATCGTGGCTTCGCGCAGATTTGCCATCACTGCCTCGCGCATTTCACGCGCCGTCGAAACGGGGATCACGCGCACCCCGTCAGGCGCCCTCAGGCTGACCGGCCCGGAAACCAGCACGACACGGGCTCCGCGCCGGGCGGCTGCGTCCGCGATCGCATACCCCATCTTTCCGCTGGAACGGTTGCTGATATAACGCACCGGATCGATGGGCTCCTGCGTGGGTCCCGCGGTGATAAGAACGGTTTCGCCTTCCAGGTCGCGCTTTGGATAGGCGGCCTCCAGCACTGCTTCCACGATCGCCGCGGGCTCCGCCAGCCTTCCCGGCCCCGTGGTGCCGCAGGCCAGCAAACCTTCTTCCGGCTCGACAATGGTGCAGCCCCGGGCGCGCAGCGCCGCCACATTCGCTTGCGTGGCCGGATGCGCCCACATGTTGCTGTTCATCGCGGGCGCCAAAACCACCGGGCCCGTGAACGCAAGATGAGTCGTGGTCAGGAAATCGTCAGCCAGGCCGCTGGCGAGCTTTGCCAGCAGGTCGGCCGTCGCCGGAGCGATCAGCAGAATCTGGCTCTCCTGCGCAACGGCGATGTGTTCGACGGAACTGGACAGCGTCGCCTCGGGCGAGGAGTCGTGGAACAGCCCGGTGATGACCTTGTTGCCGGTCAGGGCGGCGAACGTCAGCGGCCGGATAAACTCCTGGGCGGCGTCGGTCATCAGCACCTGAACGGAGAAGCCGCGCTCCATTAGGGCACGGGCGACTTCGGCGGCCTTGTACGCCGCAATACCGCCGCCGACACCGAGCGCGACCCTCATGGGAGGCTATGCCGTTTGTTCGAGCGCCGCGTCGCGAGTGGGGTCGTCGTACTTCACCAGGCCGCGGCGAACTTCTTCCATCGAGGCGATGGTGGGTTTGCGCGATGTGGTCGGCAGGAAGCTCCGGGCGCCATTCTGGAGCTGGCGGGCCCGCTTGGCCGCCACGATGATAAAGCGGTACGTGCTCGCTTCCGGATCGTCGGGAATCGTGTTGAAAGCGTGGGACCGCGTAACTTCAGGCATCTTGTAATCCTTTCACCGGGTCAAACGTCGCCAGGATCGGTTCCATCCGCTGCTCCATGTGGGAGCGGCGGGCCCGTGCCGCCGTGACGATGGCCGTCAAAATACGAACCGATTCCTCCACCTCGTCGTTGACGATGATGTAGTCATACTGTCCGTACTCTCGAATCTCATTGGCGGCTTCGCTCAATCTTCGCTCGATCACCTCTTGGGAATCTTCCGATCGGGACCGGAGGCGCTGCTCCAAAATCCCCCGCGAGGGAGCTAGAACAAAAATCGAAACCGCGTCTGGGATTCGTTCTTTTAATTGTCTCGCACCCTTTACGTCGATGTCGAGGACCAGATCGTGCCCCGCCGCTTCGGCCTTATTCAGCGCGCTGATATGGGTGCCGTAATAGTTCCCGAAAACCTCTTCGTACTCCAGAAACTCGCCGGCGGCGACTCTTTGGGCAAACTCGCCGTGGGAAATGAAATGATAGCTTTCCCCATCGCGCTCCAGCCCGCGCGGCCGCCGCGTGGTGTAGGAAATCGAGAAGTCCAGCGTCCGATCGGCAGTGAGTATCCGGTTGACAAGAGTGGACTTGCCGGAGCCAGAGGGAGCGGAAATGATGAAGACCGTCGTCATTCTACGTTCAGGGACTGTTCTCTGATTTTCTCGATTTCCGCTTTGATCTGCAGCGCCAGCCGGCTGATCTCAACACCCGGCTCCCCGGCATTCGATGTCTTGGAAAGAATTGTATTCGTTTCCCGGTTCATCTCCTGCAGCATAAAGTCGAGTTTCTTACCGGCCTCGCCGCCCTTCGCCAAAAGTTCGCCCAACTCCCCGGCGTGAATCTTCAATCGCGCGACTTCCTCGGAGATATCCGACCGTTCCACCAGCAATGCCACTTCCTGCGCAACGCGCTGTGGGTCGAACTTGAGGGCCACTTCCGCCAGCCGTTCGTTCAGCCGGTTTTGCAGCGCGGCGACCACCTCCGGCCGCACCCGGTCGATGTCCAGCGCCGAAGACACGATGGAGCGCTGGCGGCGAATCATCTCCGCGCCCAGCTCGGCGCCCTCTCTCTGGCGGAACGCCTCTAACTGATCGCACGCCTCTTCCAGTCCGGCGACAATTTCCGCTTCGGCCAACGATTCCGAATCCGCCGGAACGGGATCGGTCAACATGCCGGGAATGCGGAACGCGAGATTCAGATCCGGTTCCGAATCCAGCCGGTGCGTTTTCGCCGCTTCCTTGAACGCTCCGAGGTAGGTGGCCAGAAGCTCCTGATTCACCGCGATTGGCGCGTTGGAAGATTGGTTGGTAACGTTCACCCGCAGTTCGACGTGACCGCGCACCAGGCGCCGCTTCAGCACGGCGCGAAGGACGGGCTCGTAAGCGTCCAACGAAGCCGGAAGGTTGAAATGGAGATCCAGGCCCCGATGGTTGACACTCTTCAGCGAGTAAGTCACCTCGCCCAGCGATGTGCTCTTCCGTACACGGGCATAGCCGGTCATCGAACGGATCACGAAACGTCTGCCTCCAGGTATTGCAATTCGTGGAGCCGCTGGTAGATGCCGCCGCCGGCCACCAATTCCTCATGCGTACCGACCTCCGACACGATTCCACGATCCAAAACAACGATCTTATCCGCACGGCGGATGGTCGAGAGCCGGTGGGCGATCACCAGCACCGTGCGCCCCTGCATCAGATTCTGCAGCGCCCTCTGTACGAACATCTCCGATTCCGTATCCAGGTGCGAAGTCGCCTCATCCAGAATCAAGATCGGAGCGTTCCGCAGCAGAGCGCGAGCGATCGCCAGCCGTTGCCGCTGGCCGCCGGATAGCTTCACACCGCGCTCGCCGATTCGCGTGTCGTAGCCGAATGACATGCTGAGAATAAACTCATGGGCCAGAGCGTTGCGGGCGGCCTCTTGCACCGATTCCAGCGAGGCGCCCGGCCTGCCGTACCGGATGTTGTTCGCCACCGTGTCGTCAAACAGGAACGTATCCTGCGCGACGATTCCGATCTGCGACCGGAGCGAATCCACCGTGTACTCGCGAATGTCCCGCCCGTCCAGCAGAAGCCGTCCCTGCGTGACCTCCCGGAATCGCGGCACCAGGTTGGCGAGCGTTGTTTTTCCGGCTCCCGACGGCCCCACCAGCGCTGCGATCTCCCCGGCGCGCACCTGGAGATTCAAGCCGCTCAAGGTATCGTGATCGGCGTGCGGATACCGGTAGTGGACGTGATCGAAGACGATCCCCTCCCGCAGACCCGTCAGCGCGACGGCTCCGGGCGCGTCCGCGATTTCATGTTTCGTATCCAGATACTGGAATACTTTTTGTGAAGCGCCCGCCGCCTGCTGAAAAATGTTGTGAATCCCCGTCAGCCGTTTCACCGGCTCGTACAGCATCAAAAGAGCGATGACAAAACTGGTGAATTCGCCGGCCGTCATCTCTCCCGCCTTGATCTGATTGCGGGCATACGTCAACAGGCCCACGATCGTCAGTGCCCCGAAAAACTCAATCAGCGGCGACGCCAGCGCCTGTTGCGCCACGTACCGCAGGTTCGATATTTTCAGTTCCCCCGCCGCCCGCTGAAATTTCTCCTGCTCGATCTGTTCGGCGCCGAACGCTTTCACCACCTGGTGGCCGGAAAGCGCTTCCTGGAGAATCTGGTTCAGTCCCGCGGCGTCGTCCTGCGCCCGCCGGGTGGTCCGCCGCAACCGTTTCCCGATCCGCGCCGTTGGAATCAGCACAAACGGCAGAACCGTAACGCTTGCCAGCCCCAGCTTCCAGTCATGCTGTAGAAGGACGATCAATAGTCCTGCGGCCGTAAAACTCTGCCGCAGCCAGTCCGCCAGCATGTGTGAAGTCGCCACTTGTATTTTTTCGATGTCGTTCATGATCGACGACATCAGCCGCCCGGTGGAGTGCAGTTCGAAAAACTGCGTGTCCTGCTTCAGAACATGCTGAAAAACCCGCTCCCGCAGGTCGTTCACGGCGCTCAGCCCGACGTAATTGATCAGGTAGTTTCCCAGGTAGTCGCAAACCCCTTTGATCAGAAACACGGCGAGAATCCCGATGGCCACCATCGTCCAGACGTTGTGGATTGCGTCGGGAAACAGCTGGTTTAAGTCGATATGGATCCCCAACTGGTCGATGTTGAACACCATCACCGGCGATTCGGGAGATGCCGGATTCAGGACCCGGTCGAAAATGGGCCGGATCAGCAGCGCCAGCGATGCTTGCGCCGCGCCCACCATGGCCATCAAAACAACCGATCCCAACAGCGCCGCCCAGTAGGGACGGACAAACCCCAGCAGCCTTCTCACACTTGCACTCGCACGCGGGAGATGGCGCCGATGACTTCATCGACTTTCAGGTCGGTCAGCGGCACTCGCTTCAGGACCTGGCAGTCGGTCTTCCAGGGCGACCAGACGACTTCGTCCGACGGGCCGAAAAGAACCACGCACGGCACCCCGAATGCCGCCGCCATATGTGCCGGTCCGGAATCGTTGCCAAGAAATAGCGATGCTCCCGAGAGCAGCTGCTTGGTTTGCGCCAAGGTACCACGATGGCATGCGAATCGATCGAACGGAGAAAAATCATCCGAGGGAGAACCCACGAAAACCGGCTGGAGATCCAGGCCGGCCGCCACCGCCGAGAACCGGGATGCGGGCCAGCGCTTGTCCGGCGACGAGGCAAACGGATGAATCACCGCATACCGCTGCAGCGAAGAAGACGACGCATACAGGGCCGCTCGCGGAATTTCCTGCCTGGGAACTCCAAGGTGGAACATCGCGGAGGCGATATGCTCCGCGGTGTGAACTGTTCGGGAGACGCCGAGAATTTCCTGAGCGCGCGGGATCCGAATATTGTAGATCCAACTCGGACGAAAATGAGCGAAGCCGGCCCTCCAGCGCGCTCCCGACGCGGCCGTCAGCACAGCGGAGCGAGTACCGCCGTGAAGATTGATCGCCACATCCGGTTGATATTGCCGGATTGTGCTGAGAACGGGCGGAAGAATCGTCGAGACGTCGGGATTATCGGCATAAATGTCCCGAAAGCGGTCTTCTACCACGACCGCAATTTCCGACTGCGGCCGCCACTCTTTCAACAGCCGGATCGCTGGAGTCGTCAGAACGCAATCGCCCAGGGAACGGAGGCGAATGAGAAGAAACTTACTCTTCGACGGAAGATTCGTCAATCAACATCACCGGAATGTCGTCGCGAATCGGATACACGCGCCGGCATAGGAGACATTTCAGGCCACTTGAATCGGACTTCAGTTCCAGATCCCCCTTACAGGCGGGACAAATCAGGATCTCAAGCAATTCTTTGCTGACAGCCATGGAACGTCCCCAGTTTAACAGGCACTCGCTTCTCCGCGAAGAAAGAAAAGGGGCGAAGGAAGAAAAGGCTTGGCGAGTGCTCCCGCCCGGAGCCCCAACGGCAGAATTGGGGGCAATACCCCCTTGAATTTCGCGGAAATGCAGCGTATAGTTCCCCCAGAAAGGAAGGCTTGTCGATGTTCGACACCATCGATGAACGCGCCGAAAAGGACGATCCACACACTTGGAAAGATTGGGTGGGGCGGGCTGTAATCGCTCTGGTTGTCGTCGGCCTCCTGGCTGGCGGAATCTATCTAAGCGTCGCTGGTAATTCTTAAGCCGTTACACGGCCCAGCAGCCGTACATCTACGAAACGACGAAGGCGCGCAGCGTCCTGGTGGAGTTGTTGCTTCGCTACCTTGTTTGTGTCCGCCACGTGAAATAGTCGCGAACGTTCTCCATCGACAGCAAACCCAGTAGCCGGGAGCCGTCGCTTACCAGCAGTGTGCCTCCGGTCTGTTCCAGCAAGGGCAGCGAAGCGGCCAGATCCAGATCCGGCGGAACCATCGGAAGTTGCCGATCCATCACCCCCGCAACATAACCCTCCGGGTCGGTTTGCAGCGCCTCTGCCAGAGCGCGGCGGCGCAGCAAACCGATCACCCGTTCGCCGTGCATCACCGGTAAGTCCTGCTGCTGCTTGGCTTGTGGCATCGCGCCCGCTGCGTCCCGCAGCGTGGCCGAATGATCCACCGTCTGGAATTCCTGCAGCATCGCCGCACTCACCGGAACTCCAGCGGTGGCTTGGCGCGCATCGCCGATCATCTGCTCGCGCTGCGCGCCGCTGAACACCATGAACGCGATGAAAAGCAGGATGTAGTGCCCGCTAAACACCGCGTAGATCCCCATCAGCGCCGCAATCACCCGGCCGGTCATCGTGGCGATCTTCGTCGCCTCTCTTTCGTTTCTCCAAATGGCAAGCGCCGCGCGGAGCAGCCGCCCTCCGTCCATCGGAAAGGCGGGGATGAGATTGAACAGCAGCAGCCAGACGTTAGTTCGAGCAAGTTCCTGGAGAAAGTGCCCCATACCCCCGGCCACTGGCAGAGACGGCAGTGCAAGCAGGATGACGCCCGCGATGACCAGGTTGACCGCCGGACCCGCCGCTGTGATCCACAATTCCTCTCGCGGCGACGGCTGCGACGCCATGCGCGCCACTCCGCCCACCGGATACATCGTGATCGACAGAATCCGTACCCCCAGCCGCTTTGCGGTCAGCGCGTGACCCAGTTCATGCAACAGAACGGAGCCAAAGATCGCCGTCAACAGCAGAACGTCCAGCAGCGCCTCGCCGCGCTGCGTCACGCCGCTAAAACCGAAAATCGCCGCCAGGAAAAGAAAAGTGAAGTGAAACTCGATCGGAATTCCGGCAATTCGAAACAGGGTGATCGCGCCGGGAGTTCGAGGATCGGACATAATAGCCGCGAAGGGCGGTACTTCCAGTGTCCGGGGTTTCCGGTCCTACTGCAAGTGAATGACTGCGCTGCTATTCCAGAATCTCGACCTGGTCGATTCCCGGAACATCCGCTAGCGCCACGATGGTCTTCCTGTGATCGGACGCCTTTCGCAGGTCAAATCGCAGGTGTACGGTGCGGCCATGATCGCTGGAAGACGCGATACGCATCTCGCGGACCGGCGCAACTTTCTCGGCTCCCGTCAGCAGCGCTCCCACCGAACCCGGCGCGGAAACCCGGGCCGTGATCCAAACCCCCCGGGTTCCCTGCAGCCATTTCTTCTCCATAGCACCCACCACAAACAGCAGAAAGATCACTCCCGCCGTGGTAAATGCCGCGGCAAGAAACATGCCGGAGCCGGAGGCCAATCCGATGGCGGCACAGGTCCAAAGGCTCGAGGCGGTGGTCAACCCGCGGACGTTCCCGCGGGAGTTGATGATCGCCCCCGCGCAAAGAAAGCCGATTCCACTCACCACCAGCGACGCAACCCGCGACGGATCGAACGCGGCATGCGGCATATTTACCGCGTCGCCAAACCCGAAAACCGAAACCAGCGCGAACAAGGCCGAGCCCAGGCCGACCATCGCATGAGTCCGAAGTCCCGCGGACGATTCGCTGTACTCCCGCTCCAGCCCGACAATTCCGGAGAGAACAAGAGCACACCCCAATCGCACCGAGATCTCGAAAAGAGAGATCATGCGACCAGCTTACGCCGCTGCGCCGACCGGCTTGCCCACTTCCTGGAAGCGAACGGAGACAAGCTTCGAAACGCCCGGCTCCTGCATGGTGACGCCATAAAGCGCCTGCGCGGACTCCATCGTACGCTTGGCGTGCGTGATGACGATGAACTGCGTCTGCGCCGACATCTCCTGAAGCAGACGGGTCAGCCGCAAAATATTCGGCTCGTCCAGCGGAGCGTCCACCTCGTCCAAAATGCAGAACGGCGAGGGCTGATATTTGAAAATCGCCATCAGCAGCGCCATGGCGGTCATCGCCCGCTCGCCGCCGGAAAGCAGCAGAACGTTCTGAAGCTTCTTCCCCGGAGGCTGGGCCACGATGTCGATTCCCGAATCGTAGGCGTTGTTCTCGTCGGTCAGGCGCATTTCGCCCAAACCGCCATTGAACAGCGTCCGGAACATTTCGCGGAAGTTGATGTTGATCTCCGAGAATGCTTCATTGAACCGCTTGCGGGATTCGACGTCGATCTCCTGGATTGCTCTTTCCGTGTCCCGGATCGAGTCCAGCAGGTCCTGCCGCTGGGCATTCAGGAAGTCGTAGCGCCGCTGCGCTTCTTCGTACTCTTCCAGAGCCTGGGTGTTGACAGGTCCCAAAGCTTCGATTTTGCGCGCCAGCTCGCGCGTGGATTCTTCGGCTGCCGTCAATCCTTCTTCATCCAGATGGACTTCGACAGATTGAGAAACCTCGGCGATCGGCGACCCCAGCTGCGCCTGGCAGTTTTCATCCAGGTGCTTCAAATCGCTCTGCTTCCGCACCAGATCCACTTCAATCCGGTTGCGAGTGTCCTGAGCCTCCTGCGAAGCCTGGCGCGCCACCTTCAGCGCCTCCGTCAGCTCATGCAGAGAGGTGCGCTGTGTTTCTTCGGCAGCGGCCAGCTCATTTACGCCGCCCTCAACCTCGGCGATCGCTTGGGTCAGTTCGGTGGTTCGCTGGTCCAGCGCGATGTTGTCGTTCAACAGCCGCTGCCGGTCCAGTGCCCAGCGCTCCATCTCTCCGGCGAGATTCCGCCGGCGGTTGGACAATTCGTTGATCTGCGCCCCCAGGCGTTGCTGCGCGCTCTGGGCGGCGCGCAGGCGCTCTTCTAGGCTGGCCATCGTCGCGCGCGTCGCGGCGTATTCTTCGGCCGCGGCAGCTACCTGTGCTTGCAGCTCCGCCAACGCCGTCCGGCGGCTTTCCATGCCGGATTCGATTTCGGCCCGCTGCTGATCCTTCCCGGCCAGCGACTGCTCCCGCTCCGTACGCTGAGCCGTGGAACGCTCGCGTTCCTTTTCCAGACGCTGCAGATCCATGCGCGCCGCCGAAAGACGAGAGGAAGCTCTCTGGCCTTCTTCGGCCAGCTTGCGGCTCTCGTGATCCAGCGCAAGAGCTTCCTTCTCCTGTGTTTGCTGCTGGAAGCGCAGGCGCTCCAGATTCTCAGTCAGGGCCGCGATCGTGGATTCCAGTTCCTTCAACCGGTGTGCGGCTACGTCCAGCTCGGTCTGGCGAGCCTTCTCGACGCTCGTCAACTCCCGAAGCTCGCGTTTCAGGGCCAGGGGTCCGCTTCCCGTCTTCTTGCCCCCCGATACCGCATAGCCGTGGTAGCAGATCCCATCGGACAGCAGGAAATACACGTCCGGGTACTCCAGCGACAAACGCTGCGCCGATGCCTGGTCGGTCGCCAGGAAGCAACGCGACAGCCGCGGCAGCAATTCGGCGGGAGCTTTGGTCAGTCCGTTGGTCAGCTTCAGCACGTCGCTCAACCGCGCGGCGATGCCGGTTTCCGGGCCTACCGGCGGCTCGGCAACCGGCCCGCGGTGGAACTCCGCCTCCGTCGGGTGAACCAGGAACGTGGCCCGGCCATCCACGTCGCTGCGCATCAGCTCGATTCCGGCTTGTGCGTCTTCCCAGTTCGCCACCAGGACGTACTCCAGCTCCTCGTGCAGAAACTCTTCGGTGGCTTTTTCGAACTTCGGATCCACTTCGACGAAATCGGCCAGCACTCCCAGCGGTTTCAAAGATCCCGCCCGGCCCCGCTCGATCGCGGTGAAGAGGCGCTTCACCGATTCTGTAGTGTAGGCGCGGTGGGAAAGGATTTCTTCCAGCGAATCCTTGCGGGCCTTCAGCCGCGACATCTCCGTGCGCAGCCGGTCCAGCTTGGTCCGGGTTTCGTTCAGCTCGTTCCGGCGTAGCTGCAAATCGGCTTCGGCATTCTTCCGCTGCGTGGAGATCGACTCCAGCTCCATCTGCCGCGCGGACATCCGGGCAACCAGGGCGCCCTTCTGTTCTTCCACCCGCGACAGCTCGGCGGCAGCAGCCTCGTCGTCCCGCTGAAGTCTCGCAGTATCCCGGTCGATCGAAGCGAGATAGCCGTCCATCTGCCCCAACTGGTTGCGAAGCGCCGCGGTTTCATTCATCAACTGCAGCACCCGCTGCCGCGACGATTCGATGTCCCGCTCCCGCTCGCGCAGCGCCGCCTGCTGCTCCTCGCGCTCCCGAGCCTTGGTCTGCAATTGCTCCCGGCGAGCGGTAACTTCGGCGGAAAGTTCCGAAGCTGCCGTGTTATTGGCTTCCAGTTCCTGCTGCCGCTCCGTCAGGCGGCTCTCGGTTTCCTGCAGATCCGCCTCGCCCCGCGTCACGCGGCCCTCGATGTCGGCAACCTGCCGCGCCTGATTCTCCAGGCGGCCTTTCGTTCGCTCCGATTCCAACCGAAGCTCCGCAAGCTTTTTGCGAGCTTCGGTCAACTCGGATTCGGTGGCATAGCAAAGCTGGCGCAACGAGACTTCGCTGGTCTCCTGCTCAGCCACCTGCGCCGATAACTTCTGCAACTCCGCCGTGGCCAGGTTCAAATCCAGAGCCGTCTTCGCCGCGTCCCTCTCCAGGATCTGGAATCGTCCGGAAAGCGACAGACGAAGCTGGCCAACATACTCGTCGCGCAGCTCCTCATAGCGCTTCGCCTTGGCGGCCTGCCGCTTCAACGAGTTGGCCTGCCGGCCCACTTCCTCCAGAATGTCGAACACCCGGTTGAGATTCTGTTTTGCCCCTTCGAGCTTGGCTTCGGAAAGGCGCCGGCGGGTCTTGAATCTGGAGATGCCTGCCGCCTCTTCGATCACCGCGCGGCGGTCCGCCGGCTTGGTGGAAAGGATCTGGCCGATTCGGCCCTGCTCGATGATGGCGTAACTTTCCGGACCCAACCCGGTGCCCATAAAGATGTCTTGGATGTCGCGGAGCCGCGCGGACCGGCCGTTGATCAGGTACTCGCTTTCGCCATTACGAAACAGACGGCGAGTAACCGTGATCTCTTTCGGCTTGGAATCCTTCGTGGGCTCCGCGACCTCGGGGTGGTGGTGGCCGTTTCCGTTGCCATTCCCATTCCCATTCCCGTTGGGAATGGGTTCAGCCGGAGCTTCCGCTGCGGCTTTGGCGATTGCCGGGTCGACGACTGGGTTGTCGGCGTGATAGTCGGGGTCCGCCAGCGTGAGAGTGACCTGGGCCATCCCCAGTGGCTTCCGGTCGCGCGTTCCGGCGAAGATCACATCTTCCATGCGCGCGCCGCGGAGCGATTTTGCGGACTGCTCGCCCAGCACCCAGTTGATGGCGTCCGACAGGTTAGATTTTCCACAACCGTTCGGCCCCACAATCGCGGCAACCCCGCGGCCGTGGAATTTCATCTCGGTGCGTTCGCAGAAGGACTTGAAGCCCTGGATTTCGACTCGCTTGATCTGTAGCAAGCGCTCACCCCTTCTTTCGGGTAACTCTCAGTTTTCAGGGTGACAGCAAACTGCCACTCTCTGCTCGGGGGTAAGCCCATAGTATTCGAAAAGTGAGGCCGCTGTAAAGAGTGATATAGCCCAGGTGGTACCGACTCGCCAGATGCCACAATATCTAGTAGCCTTACCGAAACCCGTGCTCAGTGGCGCGCCCACCCCATTTCGAGTTTCGCCGCGATTTATTCCCTTATTTTTCTGCGCTTTCCACGATTTCCGTGTCCAACGGTTAGGGCCGCGGTCTACACTCATGCTGCGTGGATTTCTACGCAGGTATTTCCAGCATTTTTAGCCCCGGCTGTTAAGCCGGGGATTCGTTCCAATGATCATCGAGCCCTCTGGAATGAACACTGTTTTGTGTGACATGCCTCTTGAAAACAAAGCCACTTCCGCGAAATTCGAAAAAACAAACTTCGTGGAGAAAAGTACCGGTGTCCCGTGGGGCGGGCGATCGTTTTTCCGTCGCCTGTCCATCAGAGACTTGCAGGTGGATCGTCGCACTAATTCGCGGGCAAAAGCGTCATCCGCTGGCGAGTCGCCTTTTCTACCGCCTCCCGGCTGTACGGCAGCGGATGATAACGCCCTGCGGCCCATTCAGGAAATAGATCCTGATAGTGAGGGCTGGCGGGATCGCCGGATTCCCCCGGAGTGTTCGTGACGACGGAATTATCCCAATTCGAGGGGTCCAGGATTTCCCGATAAGACGCCCCGTGGTTGGATCGAAACGGTTGAGTAGCGGGCCAGCCGGCGGCCATCACCGTATTCGCATCGCCGGATCGGGGGATCGGCTTCAGGCTCCAGTTCGGTTTCGCCAGGGGATGATGCAAGGTCAACTGGTGCAGAGAACCCCATTGCCAGGAGGGTCCCTCCGGGCCAAGGAGTTTCTCGAGCTGTGCCAGCGTCGAATCCAAAGACTCCGCCAGCACCTTCGGGTCCGGTTTCGCCGCCAGCGTATCCAGCAGAAGCGGCCACTGCACTCCTTTGCCCTCTTCCGCGCCGAAGACGTGCCGGGGCAGCGTTAACATCCAGGTCTCGAAGATCAGCGCGGCATAGGAATCGGCAGTGATCTGCGCGTCCCACTGCAGCAGCCGGTTCTTGACCTTCCTGGCATGGTCCGTCGAAGGATTCCAACTGGCGAGAATCTTCTGAAAGCGCTGCGCCGGCAGAGATGTGACGTCGTGCTGCATCCGCTGAAAGTCCTGGATCGAGAACTTCGGCTGAGATGTCAGCATCTGCACGACTCGATCTCCGCGAAACGGCGGCGAGAATTCAAACCCGATCTGGTGGGGATATCCCGGCGGGAGATGGTTCGCGTTGGCCGTGCGAAGGAAATGCTCCTTCGGATTGAAACTTTGCGGAAGCTGATCGACCGTCAGGTAGCCGGACCATTCGTACTCGCCGGTGTGGCCGGGTACCGGAAGAAGTCCTGTCCAATTCTTCCGGATCGGCGAGAGTCCGCTGGCGATCCAGCCGATGTTGCCGGCGCGGTCGGCATAGAGCAGATTCTCGGACGGTGTTTTATAGCTGCCGGCTGCCTCCCGGAACTCCGTCCAGTTCTTGGTGCGGGACAGCCGAAGAGCGGAAAGATAACCCGCCCCGCCCGGTTCCGCTCCGGCCCAGCGAAGCGCTACGGCGAAGCCGCGCTTTCGATCTTCATAGATCACCGGCCCGTGAATCGTGTACTTCAACTCCACGTTCGCCGGTCGAGCGCCCTTCACGGGAATCGTGTCCTTTTCGACTTCCATCTCCCGCCAGGCGTCTTTGTAGGAATACTGATTCGGATTTGCCGGATTGAGCTTCTCGATATAGAGGTCCTGCTGATCGATTCCCACAATCGTGAATCCCCAGGCGACTTCTTCGTTGTGGCCGAGCGCGATACCGGGAAGCGCGGGCTCCCCTGCGCCGATGACGTTCCAGCCCGGGGCCACCAGATGAACGGTCTTGCGAAGGGAGGGAATGGTGATCGTGCGATGCGGGTCGCTTGCGAGCAGCGGTTTGCCGGTAGCGGACAGCGTCCCGTCGATGACCCAGTTGTTGGAGCCGTCCTCGCGGCGGATCGCGCCAATTGCGTCCTGGTAATCGCGAACGATGTCGGCGCTGATCAAGGACAGATCGAGGCCCTTCGGCAACTCCAGCTTTGCCGGAGGATCCAGCGGACGGAGCTTCGTCGCTTTTTCCAAGCCGAATTTCTGTATTTCGAGCGCTCGCGTAATCTCGTACGTCGCGTTGCGCAGCATCTGCAGTCCGGCGATTCGGGCAGTGACATCTTCCGGCTGCCAGACGCCGGGATCGTATCCGGCGGCCGCGAATTCCGGGGTGCGCTTGCCCTTCAAGCTGGCCACGTAGTCATTGATGCCTCGCGTGAACGCCATGGCAATGGCGCGCGCATCCGGAGAGTAAGCCTGCCACTCCTCATTCCAATTCCCGCGGAATCGAACCAGGCGGGCAATCCGGTCGCGAGCCACGTAGTTTGGGCCCAGCACTTCGGCCATCCGCCCGACACCCAGCCGGCGCCAGCGGTCGATCTGGAACAGACGGTCTCGCGCAGCAGTCCAGCCTTGGGCATAGAAAAGGTCATGGGCATTCTGCGCGTAGATATGCGGAACTCCCCACTGGTCGATCAGAATCTCGACCTTCGATTTCAAGCCGGGCAGGCTGACGTCGGCGGCGGACGCTGCCGGGGCGGCCAGAATCAGGGCTACTGCAAGTGTTTTTCGACCCACTCGATGTGACGCTCCATGATGTTTTGGGTGAACTTCGGTTCCTGCGGACCGTGCTGCGTCCGCGGGTAGGTAACCATTTGCGTTTCGACCCCCTTGCGCTTTAAGGCGTTGTAAAACTCAAACGCCTGCGACGGGGGGACACGCGGGTCCAGCGCTCCGTGGAGGATCAACAGGGGAGTGGCGGCGTTCTTTACATGGAACATCGGGGAGCGGTCGAGATATTGCTTTTCGTCTTCCCAGGGCGCCGAGTCGAAGTAGTCTTCGTAGGCACTGGGAATGTCCTGGGTGCCATACATCGAAACGTGATTCGTGATGCCGGCGCCCGCGGCAGCTGCTTTGAATCTGTTGGTTTGGGTAACGGTCCAATACGTCATGTAGCCGCCGTAGCTCCAGCCCATGACGGCCATTTTGGAGGGGTCTGCGATTCCGTCGGCGATGACTTTGTCGACGCCGGTCATGATGTCTTCAAAGTCGCGGCCGCCCCAATCCTTCGCCACCGCCTGGCGGAAAGCTTGGCCGTAGGCAGTGGAGCCTCGCGGGTTTGGGCGCAACACGGCATAGCCCTTCGCCGCGAAGCTCGCGATGGGATAAAGCCCAGCGCCGGCGATGTAGTTCTCATTGAAAACTCCGGAGGGGCCGCCGTGGATATTGAGAATCAACGGATAGCGCTTCCCGGATTCATAACCGGCGGGCAGCGTTAACAGACCCTCGATTTCCCGGCCATCCTTCGATTTCCAGGTGATGACCTTGGTTGCTCCCAGCGCGTGCTTGGGAGCTTGCTCATTTGCCGCCGAGAGTTTGACCGATTTCATCGGCGAGAGGGTAAGCGCGTAGGCTTCCGGCGCTTCCGTGGGAGTTTGATAGCTGGAAAAGAGAGTCGCGCCGTCGCGGCTGAGATGCGGCGGTCCGAACATTCCCGGTGGATTGATCAATCGAGCCGGCGGGCCATCGACGGGCATGGCATAGATCGCTCCGCGGGTATGCCGCAACTCCGCGAAGATCAGCTTCTTGGAGTCGGCAGACCAGCCGATCAGGCTGGGAGATTCATTTTCCGTGGCAGGCAGCGGCCGCGAATCGCCCGTGGCCAGCGTTACCAGGGCGATTCGGGCCGGCACAATGCCTCGTTTCCGATTGGCCGTGGTGTAAGCCAGAAACCGGCCGTCTGGAGAGTACGTAGGGTTCGATTCGGAATCTGTCGTCGCCGCAAGGGTGCGGGCCTTCCCGGATTCGACTTCCACCTCATAGATATCCGAATGCCGGGCGTCGTCGGCATCGGGGTTGGGCACCTGAACATACGCCAGCCGCCGGGAATCCGGTGACCATTCGACTTGTGTCACATGCTGAGCGCCATTGGTCAGCTTCTTCGGCTCGCCTTTTCCGGACGATGGCAGCACCACCAGCACGGCATTGCGGGGCGTGTCATCGATCACCTTGAAGTCCCGCTTTTCCTTCGCGCGCTTTTCCGTCTCAGCGCTGGCAGGAACGAGCGTGAAGGCAAGACTCTTCCCGTCCGGAGAGAGATCGTAAGATGATACGGCGTCCGGAAGCGAAGTCAGTTTTTCCGCCTCTCCGCCCGCCATGGCGATTCGGTAGATTTGCCGCTTTCCGTCGCGATCGCTGGCGAAATAGACAAACTTTGAATCCGGCGACCATCGGGGAGTGGTTGCCGACTTGTCGCTGCGCGTCAGTTGGAATCGGCGCGAGCCGTCAATGGCTCCGACGAAAATGTGAGTGTGCTGCTCGCTCTTGTCGGTTTCGATCACTGCCTTGGTTTGTGTCCAGGCGGCGAACTTGCCATCCGGCGACGGGAACACTTCGCCCACGGTTGCGACTTTCATCTGTTCCGCCGGAGTCCACTGGGCCAGCGCTGCGACGAGCAATGCTTCAGCGAACATATCGTTCCATCCATTCGATCTGGCGATTGGCGATGTCGAGCATGAACTTCGGCTCCGTCGGGCCGTGCGGCATGCGGGGATAGGTGACCATCTTCGTCGTGACGCCTTGACGCTTCAGCGCCCGGTAGAATTCCTGACCTTGCGTGATCGGGACGCGGAGATCGTTCTCGCCGTGCAGAACCAGGGTGGGTGTCGAGACGCCCTTGATGTGAAACATGGCGGAATGTTTCCGGTAGGTGTCGAGATTGTTGTCCCAAGGCTCGCCCCCGAAATAGTCGGGGAGAAAGCCGGGGATGTCCGCGGTGCCGGTGAAGCTCCAGAGGTCGGTGACACCGGCGCCCACCACGGCACCCTTGAATCTCCTGGTCTGCGTGACGATCCAGGACGTCATGTAGCCGCCGTAGCTCCAACCCATCACGCCCAGCCGGTCCGGATCGGCGATGCCGTCGGCGATGATTTTGTCGACGCCCGCCATCAAATCTTCATAGTCGCCGCCGCCCCAATCCTTGACGTTGGCGAAGCGAAAATCCCGGCCGTAGCCGGAAGAACCTCGTGGATTCGGCCGCAGAACCGCGTAGCCTTTCGCCGCCAGCGTCGCCGTGGGATACACGCTGGCCAGAGTTCCGATGAACGTTTCGTTGAACACCCCGGCCGGTCCACCGTGAATGCTCAGAATCATCGGGTAGCGCTTGCCCGGCTCGTAGCCTGCCGGCAGCGTGAGCAATCCTTCGACAGTCTTTCCGTCTTTCGCCTTCCACTCCACAACTTTGGTTTGCGCGATCAGGGATTTGGGGACCTGCGCATTGGCTCGGCTGACCTGCTTCGGCTCTCCGCCGTCGGCTGACAGGACGAAAGCTTCTGGAGGCTCCGCCAGGGCTTGTCGAGCCAGTCCGATGTGAGTTCCCTTTGTATTTGCCGCCGCCGTCGTGAACGCTCCGGAAGAGGGTTCGTAGACGATCGACGGCGGTCCATCGACGGGCATGGCATAAAGCACGCTTCGCGTATGTTTCGATTCCCGAAACAGCACCCGGTTGCCGGCCCAGCCCGCGAGCGCCGGCTGCGAATCAAACGTAACGGGCAGAAGCCTGGTTTCGCCCGATGATCGGGTCAACAAGGCGATGCGTTCTTCACCGGCCCAACGGGGCGGATCGACCGATTTGGTGAAAGCGATGTAGCGGCCATCAGCGGAATACAACGGATTCTGCTCGGCGGCATTGCTGTTCGCTAAGACTTTTACCGTCCCCGTCTCCACTTCGACTTCGCTGATGTCGAACTTGGGCCAATAGTCGGCTTCCGGACGGGTGGTGTGCTGATAGGCGAGGAACTTCGAATCCGGCGACCAATCGATGCCGGTGATGTGACGCTCCGGACCGACTAGTTTTTTTGCTTTTCGAGGATCGTTGCCTTCCGCCGGAATCAACCACAGCGCGTGATTTTCGGGATTGGCGTCGATCACCTTCCAATCGCGCTTTTCTTTCTTTGCCTTCTCATCATTCGGGCGCTCCTCGGAACCGGTAAAGGCTACCTGCTTTCCATCGGGCGAGGGCGCGATTCCTCCGAGATTGCCTTTCCAATCGAGCAGCAGCTCCGCTTCGCCGCCATCCACCGGAATTCGGAATAGCTGGGTTTTGACCTTGAAGTAGACGCTCTTGCCATCGGCGGACCATTGCGGCGAGCCGGCATTGCGGCTCTCGCTGGTGAGCGCAAACCGCGAGGAGCCGTCCGATTTGCCGAGCATGATCTGCGACGACATTTCGCTTTTTTCCGGTTCGACGACTGCTCGCGTTTCGGTCCACAGGACCAGCGTTCCGTCGGGTGATGGCACGACGGAGCCTACGCCTTTCACTTGCAGCGACAGCTCGGGCGTCCACTGGGCGGCTACGAGGAGAGAAACAAAGAAAGGAGCGGCCCTCATGGGGCGCTATTGTAGCGAAGGCCAGCGAGGTTTGCGCTTTTCCTTCAAAGCAGCGATGCCTTCGGCAAAGTCGGGATGCTGAAAGTTTTCCGACCGAAGCTCGAGCGCGAGGCGGCCCGCATCTTTCAGTGAGAGTGCTGGAGTTTCGCGCGCGAGGGTCAGCCCGCGGCGAATCACTTCGGGAGAGGACTCGGCGATGGCGTGCGCGATCGCGAAGGCCCGGTCCTCCAACTCAATGGGGGGAACGACTTCCTGGACCAGCCCCCATTGCAGCGCTTCCGTGGAGCCGAAGACACGGCCCGTCAAAGCGAGCATCATCGCGCGCCGCTCCCCCATCGCTCGCACGACGGAGCGCCAGATTACATAGGGCCACATGCCGATGCGAATTTCTGGCATCCCAAACTGCGCACCCTGGGCGGCGATGGCGATATGCGAGTTCGCGACCAACCCAAGTCCGCCGCCCATCGCAGGTCCCTGCACCGCGGCAATGACGGGGGTGTTCAAACAAAATCCGAACGTAAAAAGTTGATCGTGAGTGTGAGTAGCGGCGGTCGTTGCCGCATCGAGATCCATTCCAGAACAAAATACGGAGCCCTCCGCTTCGAGAAGAATGGCCCCGACCGCCGGGTCGTCCTTGAGATTGGCTACCAGAGCCTCGCAAAGTTCGGGACTGAGGGCATTGCGCTTCTCCGGACGCGCGAGCGTCAGGCGAAGGACGCGGCCTTCGCGGCTAACTTTCAAGCTCATCGGCTTCCACGTCAATTTCCATCGCCAGCAACAGCGCCGCCAGCGTTTTGCCCTGCGCATCGATGCGGAGCGAAAGCGTTCCGCCGCCGTCCAGCGCGTCGAAGAGAACGAAATTCAAGGCGCCCAGGTTTGGCAGCTCATGGCGAAGCACGGGGCCTTGCACCAGGTCTCCCAAGAAGATCTTGACGCGGCCGGCGGTGACCTCGCGCTGGAGAATCGGATAGCGCGCCTCATCCCAGGCGATGACGCCGATGTTCGCCTTGTCGCCTTTGTCGCCGGACCGGGTGTGCGCGATTCGGGAGAGAGGAATCTTCATTCGAAAACCTCGACCCGCGGCGTGACCTCGCTTCGATCGATCAGCGACGGCCAGTACGCCACCACTTCGCGCACAGGCGGGCGGCCTTCGCCGTAGCCTGTGGCTCCCGGTGGGCCGGAGAGAACGAGGGGAATCATCTCGCGAGTGAATCTGTCGATGGATTGCCGATCTTGTCCGCGCACCGCCATACGCAACTGAACCAGCGAGTCGTCGCCGATTGTTTCCGAGTGAACTTTCTCTAACTTCAAGCCGAGCTGTTGAAGCCGGGCGCGGACAGTCGAGTCCGCCAGGTGAGCTTTCGCGCGTGCCTCCGGTCCCGGAAAAACGATTGTGCCGGCGGCTTTCCAGCCCCAGTGATAGCTGATGGAGATCTTCAGTTTCGGCGGCCGGGGCGACCCTTTCGCCCCTGTCACCCGAACGCGATTCGGATCGGCTTGCCGAACCTTGATGGACGTGAAATCGGCGGCAACGTCCGGCGTCAGATATTGCTTCGGGTCGCCGATCTCGTAGAGAAGCTGATCCTTCACCGTGTGAACCGTGACGCGGCCCCCGGTTTCCGCATGCTTCGTGATCGTGAAACTTCCATTGGGATCCATCTCCACGATCGGATATCCGATGTTTGCCGGGTCCGGCAGATTCTTCCAGTCTTCCTGCGAGTTTCCGCCGGTACACTGCGGGCCGCATTCGATGACGTGCCCGGCGATGGTCCCCGCCGCCAGCTTGTCCCAATCGTTCGCCTCCCACCGGTAAGCGTGAATCATCGGGCCCAGCGCCAATGCCGCATCGGCGCACCTGCCTGTAACGACTACATCCGCGCCGGTACTGAGTGCTTCCGCGATGGGAAACGCTCCGATATAGGCATTCGCCGAGAGGATTCTTCCGCGAATGGCGGAGATATTCTCGCCGGTATCGAGATTGATGAACTCGTGCCCGGTATCCATCAGGGTTCCTATCCGGTCGAGGATGTTATCCCCCTGGACAACGGCCACTTTGAGAGAGGGTGCGTGCTTGCGGACGGCCTTCGCGCAAGCTTCCACATTCACGCCTCCGGCATTGGCAATCACTCTGACTTCGCGGTCTTTGATCAAATGCTCCAGCCGCGCCATAAGCGCAGGGAAGTCCCGGGCATAGCCGAGAGTAGGGTCTTCCTTCTTTTGCTTCTGGAGGATCGACATTGTCACTTCCGCCAGATAGTCGAGGGTCAGGTAATCCAGCGGGCCATCCTGCACCAGCCGGACGGGTGCTTCCAGCCAGTCGCCCCAGAATCCTTGGCCATTCGCGATACGAATCATGCGGGAATGCCGCTCAGGCAAGCCTCCAAAGCAAAACCCAAAACTCCGCGCGTGGTTGCGGGATCAATCAACGCATCCACATGGCCGCGGGCGGCGGCGTACTTCGCGTCCAGCCAGTGTTCATAGTTTTCCCGGGTTTGCGCAATCTTATTTTCCACTTCCTTCGAGAGCGGCTGCCCGGAAGTTTTGGCTTTGCCGATCTCCACGCCGTGTACAGCCATCACCGCCGAGTCGCCTTCCATGACGCCGATTCGAGCGGTGGGCCAGCCGAACGCGAAATTCGGGTCGAAGCCCTGCCCGGCCATCGCATAGTAACCGGCGCCGGATGCGTGATTCAGCGTGACGATCAATTTTGGCACCGTGGCGCAGGCCATGGACTCCACCATTTCCGCGCCGGCCCGGATGATTCCGGAGTGCTCGGCCTCTACGCCGACCATGAAGCCGGAGACGTCCTGCAGATAGATCAGCGGAAGGCGAAGGCGGTCCGCCATATCGGTGAAGTATGCCACTTTGCGGGCGCTCTCTTCATAGACGATGCCGCCGATACGCTTCCGGATAAAGCCTCGCCGGTTGGCGATCAAGGCGACGGGCCGGCCGTCGAGCCTGGTGTTGGCGCAGAGCATCTCCGGCGCGTGGTCCGGTTGAAATTCGGTCCAATCGCCGGCGTCGAAGATGCGGGACGTGATTTCTTCGACGTTGTAAGGTAGCCGGTGATCCGGAGGAAGGATGTCGTGCAATCCTTCCTCCGGTTTTGCGGGAGAGCTGCCTTTGGGCCTTGCCGGCGGCGCCGGCAGTTCCTCGATTCGCGCGCGGATCTGCTGAAGGCATTCCTCGTCGTTTGCCGCGCGGTAGTGCGCTACTCCGGAGATCGTCGTGTGCATCTCCGCGCCGCCGAGAACTTCGGCGTCCGCGGTTTGCCCGGTCGCTCCCTTGACCAGGTTCGGACCGCCGAGACCCATGAAGCTGGTTTTCTCGACCATGATGATGAAATCGGAAAGCGCGGGGAGATAGGCTCCCCCGGCAATGCACATGCCCATGACAGCGGCGATTTGCGGAATGCGGAGCCGGCGGCGCATCAGCGAGTTGTAGTAGAAGATTCGCGCCGCTCCATATTGGCCGGGAAAGATGCCATCCTGATACGGAAGATTCACGCCCGCCGAATCGACAAGATAGACAATCGGCAGGCGGTTCTTCATGGCGATTTCCTGGGCGCGAAGAATCTTATGGATCGTCTCCGGCCACCAGGCGCCCGCTTTGACGGTTGCATCGTTCGCCACAATCACCGCCGGACGGCCGGCGATTTTTGCCAATCCCGTGACCACTCCCGCGGCGGGCGCCTGGCCTTCGTACTTGTCATAGGCGATCAGCAGGCCGATTTCGAGAAATGGAGAATCGGCATCCTTCAATTTCCCGACGCGCTCCCGAGCGGTGAGCTTTCCGTCGCGATGCTGCTTTTCGATCTTGGAGGATCCGCCGCCCTGTCTGAGCCGGTTTTCCAGCGACAGCAGTTCCTCAGTGAGGCGGCGCAAGTGTGAGGACATGCCCGAGCGTTAGGATAGCGAACATGCCCGATGAAGCGGGGGATGAGTGTTAGGGTTCGATGCGCGGGTGGCTCGCGGCGTTTGGACAGCGATGCTGATGATCGGCGTGGCCTTTCTGGCCTACCGCCTGCGAGGAGTACTCTTTTTGCTCCTCCTATCCCTGCTGTTTGCGTACCTGATTGCTCCCATTATTGAGGTGGCGGACCGGATCACGCCGGTTCGATTGCCGAGAAGGGTGCTGCTGCCGGTTATCTATCTTGCCGTTCTGGGTTTGATGGTGGCGGGTCTGGTGGAGGTGGGGACGCGGATCACCGCCGAAGCCGCGCATCTCAACGAAGAACTGCCGTCCCTGCGAGAGAAGGTCGATCGCTATCTTTCCGGCCCGCTTCCGGAAGGCTGGCGGCCCTGGCAACGCGATGCGGTCTCGTTTCTCCGCGAGGAGTTGTCGGAAAGCAGCGAACGGCTGCTTTCGATGGCAAAGAATATGGGGTTGCGCGCGTTGTCTTCGGTGGGTGGCGTGATCGCCTATCTGATCATCCCCGTATTTGCTTTCTTTTTCCTGCTGCAGGGCCGCCGCCTGGTCGATTCCTTCATCGGCATACTGCCGCCATCGGCACGAAAGTCCGCGCACGGCCTGTTTCTGGAGATCGATCAATGCCTGGGCGGGTACATGCGAGCGCTGCTGCTGCTTGCGTTCATCACGTTCCTGGTTTATCTCCTGATGTTTTCCCTGATGGGAGTACCGTATGCCCTGCTGCTGGCAGTGCTGGGCGGCGTCCTGGATTTTCTGCCGGTGGTGGGGCCGTTGATTGCCATCATCGCAGCACTCAGCGTGGCCACCTTCGCCGGGCAGGTGAAGATCCTGCCGCTGTTCGCGCTGCTATGCGTTTACCGGCTGGCACAAGACTACGTGATTCAGCCCCGCGTTTACGCCTACGGCTTGAAGCTCAATCCGTTGCTGATTCTGATTGGCGCCTTCGCGGGCGAGCATCTGGCGGGAATGCCGGGAATGTTGCTCTCCGTTCCGGTGATGGCCGTTCTGAAGATCGTGATAGGACGCCTCCATTCGTGACGACCGTCTACGCTCACACCTATAGCGCCAGCCGGAGCGAACTGAAGGTGGAAGATGGCCTGACCCGGCTGGTGATCCGCATGCCGATGTTCGAACTGGATCACTTGCCGCAGGCGGGCAGGCAATTGGCGAATTACTTCCTGGTGGCCGGAACTTCTCCGGTGGCGCAATCGTGCAGCCAGGAAGGGGATTCCTGGGTATGCAAGGCGACGTTCTTAGCAACGCCCGGATTGGTGGAATGCCACCTTGCCGAAGTCACCGTGCCCCAGCACGTCCACACGATGCAGTACGGGAGGCAGACGCTGGTGTTTACTTCTGCCGCAAGAGCGCTGTCCGCCAAGACGCCATCGCTGGCGCCGTTTGTCTGGTTTGTCCTGGCGGCCGCCGTGGCGTGTATGTGGCTTATCCGAAGTTTACGATCGCGGCGAAAGATTTCGGATCCAGGCTAGCGCCGCCGACGAGAGCTCCATCGATGTCGGGCTGCGCCATCAAGCCTGCCGCGTTATCCGCCTTGACCGAGCCTCCGTAGAGGATCCGAACATCGGCCGGAAGCAGTTTTCGGAGAAAGGCGTGAGCCGCCTGAGCGATCTCCGGGGTGGCCACTTTGCCGGTGCCGATGGCCCAGACGGGCTCATAAGCGATGACGATCCTGGCGAACTCTTCCGGGCTGAGCGGCGCGATTCCTCCTTCGAACTGTGTGCGAAGAACGGCATCGGTTTGGCCGCTCTCCCGTTCTTCCAGACGCTCCCCAACGCAGACGATGGGCTTCAATCCCGCGGCGATGGCGGCTTTCGTGCGCGACAGAACGGTTTCGTCGGTTTCGCCGAAGAACTGACGCCGTTCGGAGTGTCCGATGATCACCCATTCGGCTCCCGCGCCCTTCAGCATGGGGCCGGAAATCTCGCCCGTGAATGCTCCCTCATTTTTCCAGTAGAGATTCTGGCCGCCGATCTGGATTTTCGTACCCTTCACCGCTGCTACCGCCGCGGGGATGTCCACAAAGGGAGGGCAGATGACGACGTCATACGGGGACTGCGCCACCAGAGGCGAGAATGCGGCGAAAAAGGCCTGGGTTTCCGCCGGAGTCTTGTACATTTTCCAGTTGCCGGCAAGCAGAGGAGTTCGAGACATGAACTATCAGTTTAGCGGCTGGCAGGAAGTATCCGATGCCGGGCGTTAGAAAGCGTTCCTATCGCCGACTATCGCGGTAGAGACACAATGGATCGTCGAGGACAACTTGTATGAACTTCCGCCGCCTTTGGATGAGCCTTGTCGTGGCTTGCATGGCCGCATGGGCCGCCTCTGCGCAAACCAAGAGTTCGCTGGCGGGCGACTATGTGGGAGTGATCGCCGGCGCGCTGCATTTGAAGCTCCACATTACCGGTACCCATGACGCGCTGACGGGGACGTTGGACAGCACGGATCAGGGCGTCAGCGGAATGCTCTGCACGGATTTTCAAGTGGAGGGCGACACGCTGAGCTTTCGCGTGCCGGTGGTGAATGGCAGTTGGAAGGGTACGTTCGGTCCGGATGCGAAGACGCTGACGGGTACGTGGACGCAGGGACGCTCCCTGGAACTGATCTTCAGCCGCGACACTTTTGAACCGTCGGAGAAACCTTCCGCCGTGGATGGCGTCTGGCTGGGCAGCGTCAAGGTGGGTGACAGTTCGGTCCGCGCACAGATTCGGGTGAAGAGCGATCGCGCAGGCCGGGAATTCTGCTCCTTTGACAGTCTGGATCAGGGAGCGCTGGATTGGGAGTGCACCAATGTCACGCTCCAGGGCTCCGATTTTTCGTTCGAGGTTCCGAAAGCTCGCGGCCGCTGGAGCGGCAAGGTGGCCGAAGACCAGCAAGCTCTCAAGGGTACCTGGACGCAGGGCGCCGCGTATCCGCTCGAATTTTCCCGCCAAGCGGCGGCGGTGAAGGCCGCTCCGCGTCCCGAGGATCCGGCGATCGCGCCCGTCAAGCTTTCCGACCTGCAGCAGGTTTTGGATCGCGACTTGGCTTTGGCGCGGCTTCCGATCTTCCGGCGCGGGCCTCTTTCCGAAGGAACCGAAGCGGGGATCACGATCGGAGTGGTCCAAGCGGGGGTTCGACGAATTTTCACGTTCGGGACGGCGAAGGCGGATTCTGTCTTCGAGATCGGTTCCATCACCAAGACATTTACCGGTCTTCTTCTGGCGCGGATGGTGGAGCAGGGCAAAGTGAGGTTCGACGAACCGGTTCGGGAACTGCTGCCCGCGGATACGGTTGCCAAACCGGAAGGAGCAGAGATCACGTTACTCGATCTGGCGATTCAACACTCCGGGCTGCCGCGGATGCCGAATAATTTCCGGCCGGCGAATCCTCAGAATCCTTATGCCGGCTATGGCGCCGCCAATCTCTACGAGTTCATCCGGGAACATGGGGTTGCCAAGCCGGCCGATGCGAAGTTTCTCTACAGCAATGTGGGGCTGGGGCTGCTGGGGCAGGCATTGGCGAACCGCGCCGGTATGAGCTACCCCGCGCTTCTGCAGCAGGAAATTGTGGAGCCGTTGGGTATGAAGGACACGGCCATCCAACTCACTCCGGAAATGCAGGCGCGTTTCATCCAAGGTCATGACGGGGAGCATCGGCATGCCCATCCCTGGGATCTGGATGCGCTTGCCGGCGCGGGAGCGATCCGGTCTACGGCGGCGGACATGTTGACGTATCTGGAGGCGCAGCTTCATCCCGAAAAGTTTCCCGGGCTGGCCGCGGCGATCCGGCAAACTCAGCAATTGCGCGGGAACCTCGGGCCGGGAATGCGGATCGGCCTGGCGTGGTTGTACATCGAGAAAGACGGCGCTTATTGGCACAACGGAGGTACCGGTGGCTACAGCAGCTACGCGTTTTTCGATCCGAAGAACGACTGCGCGGGAGTGGTGCTTTTCAATACGACGGTTCTTGGGGGTTTCAGCGATCGCCTGGGGGCGCATGTCCGGCAGCGGCTGGTGGGAGAGCCTGCCGTTTCCGTTGGGTATTGACTAGTTGAGCTTTAACCCAAGAACTCCGGAGAGCTCGCCGGCGATCTGCAGCATGTCGACTTCCGGCAGCGCCTTTTGGGAAACGCCCGCACCGCTGAGGACAAAGACGGAACGGTAGTCGGCGCGGCCGGGCCAGAGTCCGTGATTTCCCTTCTCGTACGGGGGAAGTTCCGTGTCTGTGATCACCGGATTGATGACGAACTGAACGTGAGGAGCGGAATCGAAAACGGCGACGACGTCCTGGGTTTCCGGCGCGAACCGGCGGAACTCCTGCAGGGGAATCTCGCGGCCTACGCCCGCGGCTCCGCGGAGTTTCTTTGCCGCGGCTTCGGTTTGGGCTACGGCCGCGCCTCCCACCAGGACGATCTTTTCTTTTAGCGGGGCCAGATTTATCACTTTGTCGATCCGCTCGAACCCATGATCGGCGGTGAGACAAACGACTGCGTTCTTCGGGGCGGCGTCGAGGATTTGGCCGATGTATTTATCGGTACGCTCCAGTTCTTCGAGGGCTTCCCTGGTGAAGGGGCCATTGTGATGCGCCACCGAGTCGTGATCGACGAAGTGAAGAAGGAGCAGGTTGGGCTTTTCGTGCTTCAGGAAATAGACGGCGGCGATGGCTCGCGTGCGGTCGTCCATAAACTCCTGATCGAAGGACTTGTCGTAGGCGATGATCTTTTCGACGAGTCCGGGAGTGCCTTTGGCGCGAATGGTTGCCAGATCCATGCCGCCGCCGTTACGTTTGGCGAAGGCTTCGGGAAGATTGAGATCGATGGACGCGCCGACGGTGACCGGCCAGGTGATGGCGGCGGTCTTCATTCCTGCGTCATGAGCGGCGTGCCACAGGGTCCTGGATTTCAGAAGATCGACCGTCCAGTAGTAATCGCCGCCTTCCGAACGGGGCCTGCGGTTCCCCAGAATGCCGTGTTCATCCGGGCGCTTACCGGTGATGAGGGTGGTGTGCGAGGGCCAGGTGACCGTCGGGACAACGCCGACAACTCCATCGGCGAAACGTCCCTGCTGCGCGAGCTTCAGCATTCGCGGAATTTTCAGATTGAGCTTCTCCGCATCCCGGAGATAGCGGTGGTCCAGCCCGTCGACGGACAAAACAATCAGCGAGCGTTGCGCGAAGAGCGAGCTCGCAACAAGCAGCAGGAGGAGCAGTTTTTTCACGGTTTGGCAGCGTTCGGATCGATGACTTTCTGCTCCACGATCATATCGAGGAACCAGCGAACTCTCGATATATCCGCGGGGCCGGCCTTTCCTTCGGGCAGCCTGTCCTCTTTGATGCGGAGACGGTACTCAATTCCGGGAACGAAGTCGAAGCCGATGATCGGGCCGTAGTGCAACTGCCAGGGCCGATCCTTGAACTCCCGGACCTGAAGGCAATCCATTTTGGCGACGCCGGTGCAGCTTTTCGTCTCCGAGGCAACGTAAATGAACCGGGTCTTGGCGCCGGCAGACGGCGCCTCCACCTGACGGAAGACGTACGATTCGCCGGATTCGCCGGTAATCGTGAGTTGTTCCGCAGCGATGGCGTAGGACTTGTTTCTGGTGATGGCTTCTGTCAGCTTCTTCTCGAGCGACATCAGGTCCGGATTCACGCAAGCCATCATCGTGGAGGCGGCCTGCCCACCAATGAGCTTCACCGGCTCGATCTTGACTGACCCTCCGATGGAATTGCAGACCCGCAACCCGAAGCGGCCCTTCTCGAAAGTCAGAACGGGCGCTTTTGCCGGTTTCGGGACAGAAGGCGTCACCAACTCCCATTTGGAGGACTCCATCAAAGATTGTCCAGCCATCGTGAGAGGAACCATGAATGCCAGCAAAGAGAATGTATTTCGCATGTCACCCTCAAAGTTGGACGACAGTTAGTTTATCGCCGTTGCGCCAATTTCCGCGGCGAAGCTTTCCCCGGCGGGAATTTCGGTGCCGAACAAATGGGCGACGGTTTGGCCGGGGTCCGCTAGAGACTCCCGAGTGCCAAGATTCACCGT
Source organism: uncultured Solibacteraceae bacterium (assembly GCA_964515165.1). Taxonomy (GTDB): domain Bacteria; phylum Acidobacteriota; class Terriglobia; order Bryobacterales; family Bryobacteraceae; genus JAPKYZ01. The sequence goes on from CAZETQ010000001.1 coordinate 148,374, forward strand.
TTCGCCGCCCTGGACGAGGAGTGGAACGTACTCGCGCGAATGGTCGGTTGACCCGGTCGTCGGGTCGCATCCGTGATCGGCGGTGAGAATGATCAAATCATCCTCCCGGCGCGTGCCAAGAAGTTCCGGAATCCAACGGTCCACTTCTTCCAGCGCTCGTGCGTATCCTTCCACGTCATTGCGGTGGCCGTAGAGGGAATCAAAATCCACGAGATTCGTGAAGATCATCCCGCGATCGACTTCTTTCATCGCATTCAAGGTTTGCGCCATCCCGCCGGCGTTCGACTTGGTCTTCAGATGCAGACCGATGCCACGGCCCAGGAAGATATCGAAGATTTTACCGACCGAAAAGACCTCGATTCCCTGGCGTTCCAGGCGGTCCAGCAGCATGCCTTTGGGCGGTGGAACAGCGTAGTCTTTGCGGTTGGGCGTGCGGGTGTAAGCGCCGGATTCGCCGATGAAGGGACGGGCGATCACACGCCCTACTTCCAGAGGACCTTTCAGGAGAACGCGGGCTGTTTCGCAGATTTTGTAAAGCTCCCAGAGGGGAATGACATCCTCGTGGGCGGCGATTTGAAAAACGGAATCGGCGGAGGTGTAGACGATGGGCGAGCCGGTTTGGACGTGCTGGTCGCCGAGCTGCTGAATGATTTCCGTCCCCGAAGCCGCCTTGTTTCCGAGCGTGGCGCGGCCGATTTCATCCTCGAACCGGCGCATCAACGAATCCGGAAATCCGTCCGGGAACAGCGGGAATGGTTTTTCCAGAATAATGCCGGCCATTTCCCAGTGGCCGGTTGTCGTGTCTTTTCCCGGCGACCGGAGAGCGCATTTTCCGTAGGACGCGGATGGGTTCGCCGCCGGAGCAATTCCGGTCAGAGGCTTGATATTGCCCAAGCCCATGGCAGCGAGGTTCGGCAGATGCAGAGGCCGCCGGCGGGCGATGTTGCCGAGCGTGTCCGAGCCGGGGGGATCTCCGTAGTCAGGAGCATCCGGCATGGCGCCGATTCCCACCGAGTCGAGAACCACCCAGATAACTCTGCGGATGGGGGTCATGGCTTGGGTGGCGCGGGCTGAGGATTCTTAAAGGAATCCAGCAGTTTCTGCGCGCGATCCCGATCCATGTTCAGGAAGCTCTCATTCTTCACCACGCGGTTCAGCCACGGCTCAAACTGATTCACCGCCAGCAGACGGCGGCGGTCCCAACTGGTTTCGAGCTGCAGCAGAGATTTGTTCACTCCGAGCTTGTCGAAGCGCACCGTACGTTCCAGATTGAACAGGTGCATTTCGGTTTCGGTGATTCTCTCAAACCAGTCCTGCAGCGCTTTGACGTCTTCGGAAATGGAATAGTTGTACTTCTGTTCGTATTTCTCGGAACCGTTTATCCAACGGAAGGTCTTCTCACCCATTTTGGCGACCGGAAGCCCGGACTCCAGCGGGTTCTTGAAATGTTCCAGCTTGTCGGCCAGGGCAAAGATAGCGTCGGCCTCTTCCCGCTTGAGAGAAAACTTCACCGGCTGATCGTCGTCTTCTTTCTCTTTGTAGACGACCGTACCGTCCCGCTCCAGATTCACCTCGACGTAAGCCGGCGTGGAGCCGGGAAACGATTTGGAGTAAAAAATCGAGGGGTCCGCGGACAGCGCGAAGAGAAGAGCGAAAGAAATCATGAGCGGGTAGCGTGACAGATTGCAACGGCCAGCGCATCGGCGGCGTCGGCGGAGGAAATCCTCTGTTCCAGCCGGAGGATCGATCGCACCATCAATTGCACCTGGCTCTTTTCCGCCCGGCCGTAGCCGACGACGGAGGTTTTGATGGCAAGGGGCGAGTACTCGCCAAGTGGGATCCGGGCTTCCTCGACGGTGAGCATTGCCACGCCGCGAACCTGAGCCAGTTTCAGCGCGGATTTGGCGTTTGCCGCCGTGAATACTTCCTCAATGGCGGCTGCCTGGGGGCCGTGGGTGTGAATCACTTCCCGCAAGCCGCGGGCAATCGCAGCCAGACGGGCGGGCATGGAATTGCGGGGAGACGTCTGGATGACGCCGCAGGCGATGAGCCGGTGATCGCGACCATCGGATTCAATCACACCGAAACCTGTGCGCTCGGTTCCACAATCGACGCCGAGCACGCGCATGACTTAGGCGAGCGCTTCGACTTCCTTCTCGTCGAAGTCGAAATTGGAGTAAACATTCTGGACGTCATCGTGCTCTTCGAGCGTCTCGCTGAGCTTCAGCATGGCCCGGACATTGGCGCCTTCCAGCTTGACGTAGTTGTCGGGCACATAGGAAACCGCGGCTTCCAGCGTCTCGATCCCGGCCTTGGTCAAGGCTTCGGCGACAGCTTCATGGGCCTGCGGATCCGAAAGAACGCTCCACGTTTCGCCGCCGTCGACAAGATCTTCCGCGCCCGCTTCCAGGACGATCCCCATGAGTTGATCTTCGGTGGCTTTGGCCTTTTCCAGGATGATCTGGCTTTTGCGCTTGAACATCCAGGCGACCGAGCCTTCCGCCCCCAGATTACCGCCGTGGCGGGAGAATGCATGGCGAAGCTCGCTGACCGTCCGGTTGCGATTGTCGGTGACCGTCTGGACGATGACCGCCACGCCGCCGGGGCCGTAGCCTTCGAAGTAGATTTCTTCAATCGTTTCGCCCTGCAGCTCGCCGGTGCCGCGCATGATGGCGCGTTTGATGTTGTCCTGCGGCATCGAGACGGCCTTTGCCGCCACGATTGCCGTTCGCAAACGGGCATTGCCTGCCGGATCGCCGCCATTCCGGGCAGCGATGACGATTTCCTTAATGATGCGAGTGAAGAGCTTCCCGCGCTTGGCATCGAGCGCGCCCTTCTTGTGCTTAATTGTGTGCCATTTCGAGTGGCCTGACATAATGACTACCTCAAAACTTCAAGGGTATCAAAGCCGGGTTGGAATCGACCACTTCACCTCCCGGCGCTCACGGGACGGCGATGCCCATCGCGCACTCGGCGTGGACGGCCTGGACGGCGCGTTCGAGGCCATCGCGGCGGACGACGATTCCGATGGTGAGCTCGCTGGGGCCCTGGGAAATCGCGATGATGTTGATGTTTTCCCGGGAGATGGCGGTGAAAATCCGGCCGGCCAGTCCGGGGTGCCCCTTCATCCCCTCGCCGACGACCGCGAGTAACCCGACGTTTTCATCGACGGTGGGATTTCGCAGGTAGTTGTGAGCAAACTCCAGGGAGAGGGAAGACTCCAGGGAGAGCATGGCCTGGGAGAGTTCTTCCTGGCGAATCAAAAAGCAGAAGCTCTGCTGGTAGCTGGAGGAGAGAAACGTCAGAACTTCGACGTTTGCCTGGGCCAGAGCCTCCAGGGCGCGGCCGATGACGAGGGTGTTGTTAATCTCGGCGCTGACCGGCTCGATGGCCACCAGAGCCACACTGGCCATGGAGGTGACCGCCTTGGGGCCGCCGGAATTGCCAAGGCCGGGGACGATTTTTGTGCCGGGAGCGGGGATATTGAAGCTGTTCTTGCTCCAGACCGGAATCCCCTTCTGCATCAAGGGGGCCAGGGTTCGCGGATGGAGCACTTTTGCGCCGTTATAGGCAAGTTCCGCGGCTTCGCGATAGGTGATGGTTTCGAGAACGCGAGCGTCTTTGACCAGGCGGGGATCGGCGGACATGATGCCGTCCACATCGGTCCAGATCCACAACTCGCCCGCGTCGAGCGCTCCGGCGAGGATCGAGGCGGAAAAGTCAGACCCGCCGCGACCCAGCGTGGTGGGCCGTCCGTCGGTGGTGGCGCCGTTGAATCCGGTGACGACCGGCAGGACTCCTTTGTCGAGCAGAGGGAGCAACACGCGCTGGGCACGCTCCCGGGTGGCATCGAGAAGCGGAGTGGCATTGCCGAACACGGCATCGGTGACGATGACGTCTCGCGCATTCACGGCCGACGCGGAGACGCCGATGTCTTCCAGATGGGCAGCCATCAGCATCGCGCTGAGGCGCTCGCCGACGGCGATGGCTTCGTCGACGGATCTGGGCGGCCGCTCTCCCAGCATTTCCATGCCGCGGGCGATCCGGTCCACCTCGGACACCAGGGCGTGAATGGCCGCGCAGGCGCGTTCGGCCTCGGCCTGGGGCAGAAGCTCCCGGGCGGTCTGGAAATGGCGGTCCTCCAACTGGTGGAGGTTCTCCTCGACACCCGGGCGGTCTCCTCCTTCGGCATGGCGAAGGGTTTCCAGCAGCAGGTCCGTCACTTTCGACATTGCCGACACGACGACGGCAACCGGCCGTTTCCTGGATTCGGCGGCTAGAATCTGCCCGGCGGCGCGCATTCGTTCGGCGGAGCCCATACTGGTGCCGCCGAACTTCATCAGTAGGACTCCGGCGGTTTCAGTGGCCGGATTTCCACGGGGAATCAACGATGAATTTCCTTTCCGTTCGCGGTGCGGTCCCGGATGAGTTTGAGGATGGCTTCTTCGACTTCCTCGATGGTCTTGCCGCCGGAATCCAGATAGATGGCATCGGGAGCCTGCATCAGGGGCGATTCGGCGCGGGCGGTATCGCGGCTGTCGCGCTCGGCTATCTGGAGGGCCACAATTTCTTCCTGGCCGCCGTGTTCGGCCAACCGCCGCCGCGTCCGCTCCGATGATGGAGCATCCAGGAAAATCTTAACCCTGGCATCGGGAAAGACCACGGTGCCGATGTCCCGCCCTTCCATGACGATGGAAGCGGTTGTGCTCAACTGGCGCTGCTTGGCGACCATCGCTTTCCGAACTCCTGCCACGGCGGCAACTTTGGAGGCGGCTGCAGACATCTCGGCCGTGCGGATGGTGTCGGTGACATCCTCTCCGTTGAGAATCGTTCTGCCCTTTTCCAGGCCAATTTGCGCATTCAGCGCCAGCTGCTCCAGATGCGCCGCATCGTCCAGCGAGGTTCCGTTGCGGACGGCCCAGAGCGCGACCGCGCGGTACATAGCCCCGGTATCGATATAAAGAAATCCTAGTTTTTCTGCAATTCGCCGCGCGATCGTAGACTTTCCCGCACCCGCCGGACCATCGATGGCGACGACAATTCGTCCCGACATGTAATCTCTAATTATGCGTGTTCCTCGGTTGTTTTCTGTAATTGCGGTATCCGCGGCCCTGTTGCTGGCGGATGAAGTGACGACAAAGGCGAAGTCGCTGGTGAGCGAGAAGAAGTACGACGAGGCAATCAAACTCCTCGAAGACAGTTATGCGAAGACGAAGGCCGCCGCGACCAAACAAGCTCTGGCGGATGCCCACGTCGCCTATGGAAACTCCTACATGTACAACGATGCGCTGCCGCCGCGGCAGAAATACCCGTCCGCATTGAAGGAGTTTCGAAAGGCCCTGGAGTACGACAAAGAGAATAAGAAGGCGCAGGCCAACATCAAGACCATCGAGGATATCTACAAATCGATGGGCCGGCCGGTGCCGCAGTAATCAACGCCAGTCGTTGTAATGCAGCACGGCGTTGGACAGCTACTTCCGAGGAAGAGGACGTACCGGGACGCCGGTTTTGACGGCATCGGAGGGATTGACCACCAGTAATTCGTCGCCGCTGAGCCCGTTGACCACTTCCACCTGCGGCCCCAGGTCGCGGCCCATGAGAATCTTCTGCATGTGGATGGTATTGTTCGGGCCGACGACGGCAACGTAGAGACCATCCGCCCGGGTGAGAAGCGTGTCGCCGGGAATTACGACCAGGGAACGCGGCCGGGCTTCCAGGAATTTCACCTGCACATACATTCCGGGTAGCAGCGCATGCTGCGGATTTTCGACGCGAACTTCCGTGCGCTGGGTGCGCGTCGATTCTTCCAGAGCGTTGGCGGTTCGGCTGACCTTCCCGGGAAATCTGCGGCCGGTCAAGTCGCCGATGTAGACCTCCGCTGTCTGTCCCGGCTGGATATCCGGAACGTTCGCTTGGGGAACAGCCACGAAGACGCGGAGCACATCGAAGTTCGCCATGCGGAACAACTCGCGGCCTCCGTTGGCGGCATTCGGAGTGACCATGTTGCCCGTTGCCGCATTGCGAAGAGTGACGATTCCGTCAAACGGTGCCCGGACCTGCTTGAAAGACGACAGCTCTTCCAGCCGCGCGACTTCCGCTTCCTGAGCCTTCAGATTCTGTTCGGCAACTCCGACGGCGGCTTTTGCGGATTGAAGCTCGGCGAGTCGAACGTCGTATTGGGCATCGGCGTCGTCACCCTGCTGCTTGGAAACGACTCCTTCGGTCACCAGCTGAGACACGCGTTTGCGCGTCACCTCCGCGAGTTTCACGTCGGCTTGCGACTTTTGCTGCGCCGCTTTGCTTTGCTCGATGCCGGCACGAAGCTGCTCGATCCGCGATTTGGCGGCGCGCAGCGACTGGTCCAATTCGGGAGTTTCGAGCTCCACGAGGATTTGCCCCTTTTTCACGACGTCTCCGATATCGGCCCGGAGAACCCGCAAGTACCCTTCGGCGCGCGCGTACACGGGTGTATCGAGCAACGCGGAGACCGTACCGGGCAGCACCAGTTCGCGGAGGGCGGGCGCCGGTGCGGCTTTGGCGACAGTCACCGCCAGCAGGCTGGAGTTGTCCTGTTGAGCCTGTTCGGTGATCGCGGCCACGCGAGCCTTCCGCGGATACCAGCCGGCCGCCCACATGCCTCCGAACACTACCGCCGTCAGCAGGACGAGGGCGGCAGTTTTTGGAGAAAACAGACGGGGCTTGGCGTGATGTTCGGTCATGGGATTCCGTCGAGCTCCACTTTTTCCGGGACAACATCGTGCCAGCGGGGAGGAGCCTTTCTCAGCAGGCGATAGACGACCGGCACCAGAAAGAGAGTCGCCACCGTGGCAAACAGTAAACCGCCAATCACCGCCCGGCCCAGCGGGGCATTCTGCTCGCCGCCTTCGCCCAGCCCCAATGACATCGGCAGCATCCCGATCAGCATCGCCATGGCGGTCATGATGACCGGCCGCAGCCGGGTGACTCCGGCTTCCAGCGCGGCTTGCATCGCATTGCTGCCTTCCTGGCGGCGGTCATTGGCGAAAGTCACCAGCAGGATGGAATTCGCCGTGGCAACTCCGATGGACATGATCGCGCCCATCAGGGATGGGACGCTGAATGTCGTTTGGGTGGCAAACAGCATCCAGACGATCCCGCAGAGCGCCGCGGGCAGGGCCATCAGAATGATGAACGGGTCCAGCCAGCTTTGGAAGTTCACAACCATCAGCAGATAAACCAGGAGGATCGAGAAAAGCAGCCCGAAGCCCAGGCGCGTGAAGGAAGCATCCATGGTCGCGACCTGGCCGCGGATGTCGATGAATACTCCTTTGGGCGCGTTCTGCTGCAATTCGACGACGATCTTGCGAATATCTTCGGCGACGCCGCCGAGGTCGCGCCCTTCCACGTTCGCGTAGACGTCAAAGACCGGCTGAACATTATAGTGATTGACGACCGCCATGGAGGTGCCGCGCTCCATCGAAGACAAATTCCGGAGCAGCTGCGTCTGCGCGCCGTCCTGGGAGGTGATGGGCGTCGAGGCAAGGTCCTCGAAATTGTCAATCCGCACCGGCGGAGTCTGTACGTTCACCGGATAGCTGACGCCGTTGTTGGGGTCCAGCCAATAGTTGGGCGAAGTCTGCGTGCTAGAGCTTAAGGAAATCAGCAGCGATTGCGCGACGTCGCGCTGCGTCACGCCGACCTGATCGCTGCGGGTGCGGTCGACATTGACGCGTACTTCCGGCGCATCCACCACCTGGTGAAGGTGAACGTCCACGGCGCCGGGGATTCGTTCCACGCGTTTTTCCAGTTCCCGCGCCAGTGTGTAGGCGGCACTCGCATTTCGCGAGGAAACCTGGACGTCGATGGGCGCGGGCAAGCCGAAATTGAGGATCTGCGCGGTCATGTTGGCGGCTTGAAAATAGACGGTCAGCTCCGGAAACTCGTTCTTCAAGCGCTGCCGGACTTTGTTGACGTAATCCCAGGTGGAGCCCCGCCGTTCCCGCTTGAGCGCCACCAGGATCTCGCCGTCGAACTTGCTGATGGTGCCGGCATCGGAGTAGGCCAGATTGATTCCGACAAACGGCAGGCCGATGTTGTCGATGATCGTGTCCAGCTCTGCGGCGGGCACGACTTCGCGAATGACATCCTCGACCTGGGCGAAGTAGCGCTCCGTCTCTTCGATGCGCGTTCCGGACGGCGCGCGAACATGCAGGCGGAACTGGCCGGCGTCCACCTTGGGGAAGAAATCTCGTCCCACCAGCGGAACCAGGAATGCGGTGCCGGCCGCCAGAACAACAAACAGTCCGATGGTCACAACCGCATGATGGAGGCACCAGTTCAGCAGCCGCTGGTAAGCACCGCGCATCCGGTGAAACACCCGATTGAACTTTTTGTGGAAGCGCCACAGCGGCCCCCCGGCGGTACTGTCGGCAAACTCGTCTTCCTGGTAAAGCTGCTCTTCCTTGCCCAACAGGAAATTCGCCATCGTGGGCACCAAGGTTCGCGAAAGCAGATAAGACGCCATCATGGCGAATACAACCGCCAGAGCTAGAGGAGTGAACAGGTATTTCGCCGCTCCGGTGAGGAAGATTACGGGAACGAAGACGATACAGATCGAAAGAGTGGAAACGAATGTCGGAACGGCAATCTGCTGGGCGCCGTCGAGGATCGCCTTCCATAGCGGTTTGCGCTCGTGAAGGTTCCGGTGGATATTCTCGATTTCGACCGTGGCGTCGTCGACCAGGATGCCGACGGCCAGCGCCAAGCCGCCGAGGGTCATGACATTGATCGTCTGGTTGAGCAGGTTCAGGATGGTCAGCGACGTGAGAATCGAAAGAGGAATCGAAATGCAGACGATGATCGTCGAGCGCCAGCTTCCCAGAAAGACCAGGATCATCAAACCCGTCAGAATTGCCGCGATCGTTCCTTCATGAAGGACATTGTCGATCGCCGCGCGCACAAACAGGGACTGGTCGAACAGGCGCTTGATCTTCATGCCGGGGGGCATTCCCGCCTGGATGCGGTCCAGCTGCTGCTGCACCTTGCTGATGATGTCCAGCGTGGATTCGCTGCCGTTCTTCAGGACGGTGAGCAGCGCGCCGCGAGTTCCGTCCTGGCGCACGACATTCTGCTGCACCGCAAATCCGTCCCGGACGTTGGCGACGTCGCGGATGTAGACCATTGCGCCGTTCACCTGTTTCACCGGCATGTCGTTGATCTCGGCGACGACATCGGGACTGGCGTTCAGCTTGACGTTGTATTCCATCGGGCCGGACTTCAGAGTTCCGGCCGGCAGGATCAGGTTCTGCGCGCTAATGGCGTTGGAGATGTCGGTGGCGGAGAGCCGGCGCGCGAACATGGCCCGGGGATCCAGATCCACCATCACGGTGCGGCTGCGGCCTCCATAAGGAAGCGGCAGGGCGGCGCCCTGCACGGTCGCCAGACCGGTGCGGATGGTGTTCTGGGCCAGGTCGTAGATCTGCTGTTCACTGAGCGTGTTGGAGCTCAACGCCAACTGCAGAATGGGAACCGTCGCCGCGTTGTACTTCAAAACGAAAGGCGGAAAAATTCCCGGAGGCAAGACGCGCGTGATTGACGTGGTAATGGCGGTAATCTGCGCCATTGCCAGGTCGATCCGGACAGTGGGGTGAAAATAGACGCGGACGATTCCGAACCCGGCGATCGATTCGCTTTCGATTCGTTCGATGTCGTTGACGGTGGTGGTGAGCGCACGCTCCGTACTGGTGACCACCCGCTTGGCCATATCGTCCGGCGACATTCCGTTGTAGGCCCAGATGACGCTGGCCACCGGAATATTGATGTCGGGAAAGATGTCCGTCGGCATCTGAAAAATCGCGACGCCGCCCAGCACGCAGATCATGATCGCGAGCACAATCGTGGTGTATGGGCGATTGAGCGCGAGCTTAACTATCCACATCGAGGAGGGAGCCTAGATTTTAACAAACAGATGTACCCGGAAAGGCTGGTTTTTGGGCTATTTGGTTACATTTGCGGGTAAACTGGAGGCTGGTGAAAGTAGTCTTCGCGGCAGTCGTCTTGATGGTACCGGTTTGCGCCCAGCAGGCTACGCTGGATGCTAACCGGACTATTTTCAACGTTCTGACCGCGATCAACGCCGCCGGCTACGACGCTGAAATCGACTCTTCCAATAACAGCCCCGTCCGCGCCGCGGTTCGCAAGGAAATCGCCTCCCGGAATCTGGAAACGGTGGCGGAGCTGAAAAGATTTTTCGCCCAACACCGGCGGCGGGACTGGACCGAGGAACTGAGCCAGTACATTTCCTTCGCGCTGGCCGTGGACGGCACCAATCAGTATCAGTGGCGCTTCCGGCCCGAGGAAATTCCGCCGGACGCGCAAGCCCTGGAAGGTCTCGGTGCATTGATGACGCGATTTCACCGGGAAGCCAAACTCGACGAGCTGTGGCAGAAGGTGGAGCCGGTTTACAACCAGGCGCTGGAGCGGTACCACGAACCCGTAACGTTGGCTCTCCAGCAGGTTTCCGCCTACCTGCGGGTTCCGGCGTCCGGGCAGATGGGACGCAAATTTCACGTATTTGTCGAGCTGATGGGGGCTCCGCATCATGTGCAGGCAAGGAGCTACGCCGACGATTATTTCGTTGTCCTGACTCCCTCGCCGGAACTGCGGATTGAAGAGATCCGGCAGGCGTATCTCGGTTTCGCTCTGGACCCGCTGGCGACGAAGTACTCCGAAAAAATCGAAAAGAAGAAGCCGCTGATCGACCTGGCGCAGGCGGCTCCGCTGCTACCGGGACTCTACAAAGAGGACTTTCTCCTGCTGACGACCAAGTCCCTGGTGCGGGCGGTGGAAGCCCGGCTGGCACCTGCTTCCCGGCGCGAGGCGATGGTGAAGCAGGCATTGGGAGAAGGCTATATTCTCAGCCCCTATTTCTTTGAAGCGCTTCAGCTTTACGAGAAACAGGAGGCGGCGATGCGCCTCTATTATCCAGAAATGATCGACGCGATCGATCTCCGGAAAGAGGACAAGCGCCTGGCATCGGTGGAATTCCTCTCCACTGCCGTGGTAAAGACTGTGAAGGCGCCTGTTGCGGCTCCGCCGGAACCGGCGGGAATTCCCAAGGTTCTGCAGGACGCCGAAGATCTTTATATCGCCCGCAAGCTCCCGGAAAGCCGGGAGAAATTCCTATCCGTCCTCAACGAAACCAAAGAAAAGCCCCTCCAGGCGAAAGCGTATTATGGATTAGCAAGGATTGCGGCACTCGAGAGAAATCCCGAGCTGTCCCAGAACCTGTTCCGGCAGGTCCTGGAATCCGAGCCCGAACCCGCTGTCAGGGCATGGGCGCATGTATATCTGGGCCGGCTGGCCGGCTTAGCCCAGGAGAATGAGGAAGCCGCCGGTCAATTTGAAGAGGCTTTAAAGGTAGAGGGAGCCACGAGCGCGGCGCGCGACGCTGCGCAGAAGGCTCTGCAGCAAATCCGGCAAGCAAGACCATAAGGAGCGAAATGAGGTTCAACGGATTCATACGAGCGATCGCGGTATGTGCCATGACGGCCAGTCTCTGGGCGCAGTCGGCAAGCAATAAACCGCCCAAGCCGAAATCGAATAAAGAAGTGGAAGCGTTTAACGCCATGCTGCAGGCGCAGGATCCCGATGCGCGGCTGGCCGCAGTCGAGAAACTGCTGACAACGTTTGCCGATACGGAATTCAAGCCTCTTGCCCTCTACCTGGCTACGGCGACCGCCGAACAAAAGGGCGACTACGAGAAGATCATCATTTACGGCGACCGCACCCTGGAAGCCGACCCCAAGAATTATGGCGTGATGCTGATCATGTCGCGCGCCATCGCTTCCCGCACACGGGAGTTCGATCTGGACAAAGAAGAGAAGCTGACCCGGGCGACAAAGCTGGCCGACGACGCGTTGAAGGTGATTCCGGAGGGCCAGAAGCCCCAGCCCGACATTACGGATGAGCAGTGGGAAGGCGCGAAGAAGGATTTTGCGGGACAGGCTCATGAAGCCAAGGGCATGATCGCCGCCGTGCGCAAGAAATACGATGAGGCGATCGCCGAATACCAGCAGGCAATGGAAATGTCGGCTCAAAAGGACCCGACGACGATGGTCCGCCTGGCCACGGTGTATACCGACGCCGGCAAATACGACGAGGCCATCACTCTTTGCGATCAGGTAGCCGCCATTGCCGACGCTCCTCCGCAAGTGAAGCAGGTCGCCAGTCAGACGAAGGTGAAAGCCGCAATGGCAAAGGCTCAGAAGAAGTAATCGGCGTTCCGCGGAATCCGGATGGAGACGAATCTCGCGGCCTTGGAAGCAGCCGTCGGGCACCACTTCCGTGATGCGTCCTTACTCAATCGAGCGCTGACTCACCGCTCCGTCGCTTCCGATCGTCCTCAGCATCGGGCTCCCCAGGCGAACAACGAACAGTTGGAGTTCCTGGGCGATGCGGTGCTGGGGATGATCGTCAGCGAAACCCTCCTACGACGTCATCCCGATCTTTCGGAAGGCCGGCTGACGGTCATAAAATCGCGGCTGGTCAGCGCGTCCCACCTCTATCGCGTGGCCCGCACGCTGAATCTCGGCGAGTACCTGATCCTCAGCCGCGGTGAAGACCGCAGCGGCGGCCGGGAGAAGAAAACGCTGTTGGCCGACGCGCTGGAAGCCATCATCGCGGCGGTTTTTCTGGACGGTGGCTTTGACGTTGTGCAGCGGTTCATCGAAGAGCAGATCATCGCCGTCACCGAAGCATCGGACGGCGACCCGGACCGGAACGATCCCAAGGGAGCGCTGCAGGAACTGGTGCAGTCCATGAAGTTTCCGGCTCCCCGCTACCGGGTGCTCGAAGAGACCGGGCCGGACCATCGAAAACAATTCACGGTCGAAGTGCGTGTGGGCAAAGATCTTCATGCCTCCGCGCAGGGAGGCTCCAAGAAGGCGGCAAGCCAGCGGGCGGCGAGTATCGTTCTGGAAACTCTGATGAAGCGCCGCGCTCCGGAAGACACAATACCCGCCGAAGCAGTTTAGTCGAGCACCTTTCTCTTGCCTCCATGCGAAAGCTTTTCAAAGTTCGCCGCACTGAAAGATATTCAAAGTAGAGCAAGTCCCGGCACCGGGAATCACCGGTGTACTGTCTGAGCAAAGCATTTGGGCCTTTCGGAGCTCACCCATCATGTTGTTCGCCATATTCGTTGCATTTGTGGAATTGTTAGCCCGGGCATATGACTCAGCAGCCCACGCATATGCTACAGCGGCAGCGACGTATTGATCCCGTATACAATCGCCGGATATTCGGGGAGAATCTCCACCTGTCCAGCCAACGCGTTGCAGGAGACGGACAACCCATGCGGCGTTCGTCCCGGTGTATTGGAATCCCGGTGAATTTCCGCCCCCGCTGCCGGACTCCAACCCGAAGCTGAAGTCGATTGCGCCGGACTCAGTCCACCGTTCACCAAACCCATCGAAATAGGAATAGCTACCGGTGTAGTTAGTACCCGACTGATATGCGCGGACATTGCTATTGGAGTACAAAAGATAGTAGCCGATATCATAAGTAGCCATCGGACTGGGAGACAGGCTGCAGTTACACCGATTCTCCGATTGAAGACCCCCGTTGATCATGATGGATATTGGTGTCGATCCCGTGTTCTTGATCCTTGGCTTGAAAAAATACGAGTCGCCTATCTTCGCTCCTAATGAAAACGCAATGGTATCGGTGGGGTCGTGGATCGGGTTGTAGTATCCGGCCATACCGTCACCGAGCAGAGTGCCCCCGCTTGTCTTGGATTTCTCTACAAGGAATGAGATCCTTAGGGGCAACGATACCGCAACAGTATTTGCGCTGGTTTGGCTTGCCCCTACTGTCGTGATCGGCTGGTCATTGGCAAGTATTTGCACAGGATTCAGGAGCTTATTCGTAAAACGAATTTCCACAGTGCGCAGAACGGCAGATCGGACACTGAGGTAAGTAGGACGACTGCTTACTCCATTAATTGTTAGTACGAAAGGAATGTCATTTCCGGCTCGAATGCCGTAAGGGATGCGCATGTTGATCTGCATGAGCGCCAGAAAGCCGGGTGCCAAGCCAAGAAACTGAACTTCTGCTGGAAGCCCGTCGATGGTAGCACTGAATGGTAGAGTTGCTCGTGATAAGTTCGGCGACGCGATTTCTCCGGTCGCCAATGCGGGAGAAATGGAACCAATACCCGTGCCGTACAACGTAACAATATCCCCAGGCGCCGCCGGATTGTCCGGGCCCCGCAGGCCTCCGTCAAGGGCTTGCACGATTGCTTGCCTTTCACCATTGCGAACGAATATGCCTGGGGAAGCAGCAACGATGTCGATAGGTTCGCTGAAAACAACCCCATTTTGAAGAACTTGAACCATTCCCCTCCCAGGGCTAATCGTTGAGGGTACTTGCGCGTTGATTTGAGTGGGAGAGACATATACGAGAGGACATTCGACGCCATTGAGTCGCACCGAGGTCCCATTCCAGTTGGTGGGGAAGGGTAGTGCAAAACCTTCCTTTGTGCCGGTGGCCAATCCCGAACCGAAGATGGAGAACAGTGTTCCAGGCGAAATGGGGGCCTCAAAACTAGCGGCGTTCACAACACCACCGCTAGCGATCGCACGCGGTTTCGTGGTGCTCGCCGTGTCATTTTGGAGCTTTTCCTTAAATTTCGAAACTACTCCGGAAATCTCAGCGACGATAGACACTGAGCCTTCCAACTGAGGATCTCCACCCTCCATGACTTTTTGTGGATTCGTTTGCCCATAACCTGAAAATGCAATCGCGATCAAGAGAATGACTAAGGTGCGCATCCCGTTCGTTCATCTAAGCGCAATCCTTGCGCCGCTGGGGACATTAACAATGAAGCGCGCGCCCGAGGGGCATCATCGCATGCGGATGGACGCCTTCATTGGCGCCTGCCGGCCGGCGTAAAGAAAAGCCGCTTGGCTTCCTTCCATGACTGACGAGGAAGGGCCTCCTTCCCGGTCAATTCCGTACTTAGTGTGGAACTTCCGAATCGAACAAGTGCGCGATGTTCGGATAGCCGTTCATCGCCAGCCGGCACGACGGGCCTTCGCCATGGAATCGCGGCGCATGGAACGTAAACGGCGGCACGTAGACGACATCGCCCTGACTCGCGATAATGTCGCCCGCATATTCGATCGGGTAGCGGATCTGCCCTTCCATCACCAGCCAGAACTCCGCGCACTCGGGATGGAAATGGCCCCGGTTCTTCGGATTGAAGGGCGGCAGATTTTTTTCGTAGCCGTAGATGATATTCGAGACGCCGCGATCGTCGTGGATGAAGCGGTGCTGGAAGTTTCCGTTGCCCTTGGTGTACTCCGGGCGCTTGGCGAGCTCGTACAGATTGATGTGCGGAACGTTGCTGTATCCGTATGGCTGGGGCTTCCGGTTCAGGACAACTGGAATAAATTCAAACCCGTCCAGCTTGGGAGGGCTGACATCCTGCGGATACATCGTCTTGGCGTGAGCGATATCTACTTCCCATCGCAGCGAGGGTTTGTCGCCGGCCGTTTCCAGCTCGAAGATCGTCTGCATCGGCACCTGGACCATGCTGCCCTTGGTGCCCACGAAAGGCTCCTGCCCTTCGAAGGTAAACTTGATCTCGCCATCGAGAACTACCCACCACGTCCGCGTGTCGGGACGGAATCGCCGGCCCACTTTGCCGCCCGCGGGCATTTGCACGTATGCGGCCGTGAAGTGGTCATCATCCACCACCAGATGCCGCCACTCCTTCTGCCCGGCATGCTGAGCGCGAACTTCGGAAATCTTGGTATGCGGCTTATGCGGCGCTGTCCAGACGGTCTTGGCAATCTTCTTGGGAGCCCAACTCGGAGTTTCCTTGGGCCGATTCTGGGCAAGCAGTGCGACGACTCCGCAGAGGCCGAGCACCACCGGTAAAGTGTGGCTCAGTTTCATGGTGCGGCCAATCTATCACAACGGCGGAGGAGCGCAGACCTTGCTACTCCTTGGGAACGATTCCCAAGGATTTCATCTTCCGGTACAGGTTGCTGCGTTCCAGGCCCAATAGCTCCGCTGTCCGCGAGACGTTTCCGCGCGTCTCTTCCAGCTTCTTGAGAATGTACTCGCGCTCCGCCGCTTCCCGCACTTCCGCAAGCGACGTGAAGTGATCGATCGGCCGTTCGAAAACAGTGCGCCGCGCCGGATTGAGAGGAATGTGCCGCGCATCGATTCGAATTTGCGGATTCATGATAACGATCCGCTCCATCAGGTTCTTCAATTCGCGAACGTTCCCCGGCCAGGTGTAATCCTGGAGAACCCGGTAGGCTTCTCCGGTGAGCTCTTTGGTTTTGCGGCCGTAGGAGGAAGTGAAGTCGCGCAGGAAGAAGTCCGCCAGCACCGGCACGTCTTCAATCCGTTCGCGCAGCGGCGGGACTTGGAACGGAATGACATTCAGACGGTAGAAAAGGTCCTCGCGGAAATTACCCCGTTCGATCTGCTCTTCCAGATTCTTGTTCGTGGCGGCAATGACACGCACGTCCACCTGGACCCACTCGTCGGCTCCGACTGGCTCAAACCGCTGCTCTTCCAATGACCGAAGAACCTTGGCCTGAGTCTTGATGCTCATGTCGCCCACTTCGTCCAAAAACAAAGTGCCGCCATCAGCCTTTTCAAACTTGCCGACCTTGTCGTCGGCGACTCCGGCCAGACTTCCCCGGCGATGTCCAAATAGCTCGCTTTCGATCAGGTCTTCCGGAATGGCCGCGCAGTTGACTTCGACGAATTCCTCCCCGTGCCGCGGGCTCAGCTCGTGAATCGCGCGAGCGACGAGTTCCTTACCTGTCCCGCTTTCTCCGTAGATCAGCACGCGGCCATTGGTCTGCGCCATCAGCGCGACCTGTTGCCGCAGCGCTTTCATGGGAACGCTCTCGCCGAGGATCCGGCTGCGCGGGTCGCCGGAAGCATGCATCCTCTGGACTTCCAGTTCCAGGCGCCGATGCTGGAGGGCGTTCTTCACGACGACGGCGACTTTCTCGATCGTCAACGGCTTTTCGACGAAATCGAAAGCGCCCAGCTTTGTCGCTTTCACCGCGGTTTCGACGTTGCCGTGCCCGGAGATCATCACCGTCGCGGGGCGGTCCACAAACGCGATCTCCTGAATCCGGGTCAGCGTTTCCATGCCGTCCATGCCGGTCAGCCAGATGTCCAGCAGGACGACGTCATAGCTATGGCGGTTCAGCTCTTCCAGGCATTCCTCACCGGTCGCCACCGCATGAACCGTATAGCCTTCATCTTCCAGAACTCCGGCCAGAGATTGCCGGATCAGAGGCTCATCGTCCACGATGAGCACGCGGACATGCTTCATCCGACGGTCTCCCGCGCCCGCGGATCGCCGGCCGCCACTCCGGTGCTAACGGCAGTAGGAATCTCCACCACAAAGCGAGCTCCGGCGGGAACATTATCTTCCACGCGGATCGAAGCCTTGTGCTCGGCCAGGATCTGGGCCACAAGCGCCAGGCCCAGCCCTGTTCCGCGGCCCTTTGTGGAAAAGTACGGAAGGAAGAGCTTTTCCCGATCCTCCCGGCTGATGCCCCGGCCCGTATCGGAAATGATCAGCTCCACACTATCCGGAGCTGTCAGCTGAGTCGAAACAAAAATTCGCTTCAGTGCGGAGTCCTGCATCGCCTCGGCGGCATTGTCGACCAGATTCACAACGACGCGCTTGAATTGCTCCGGGTCCAGATTGACGGCCGGTAGCGCCGCGCCGAGATTCCGATAGAGCTCGATTCCATCCAGACGGCCCTCGAATACCTTCAAGGCTCCTTGCACCAACTCGTTCAAATCGCCCGGAACCGGCTGAGCGACGGGGAAACGCGCGTACTGGCTAAATTCATTCACCAGCGAACGGACCGTCTCCACTTCCTGCGAGATCGTCGTGGAGCACTCGCGCACAATCCGCATCGTTTCCGGAGGTCCGGAAACTTTTTCGATCTGGCGGCTGAGGCGTTCGGCGCAAAGCGAGATCGGCGTTAAAGGATTCTTGATCTCATGAGCGACCCGGCGAGCCACTTCCTGCCAGGCGACGGTCTTCTGCGCCCGGAGCAGTTCGCTGGTGTCCTCGATCACCATGACAAAGCCGGATGCCAGATTTTCTTCCAGCGCCGACACCAGAACCGAAAGATGAACCGTCTGCTGATCCCGCCGGACTTCAAATTGCCGGCTGGCCATGCCCGTCCTGCGGGCGCGCTTCATCAGGTAGCGAATCTCGGCCGCCTCTTCGGAAGAAAAGATGTCGTCAATCCTCGCAACATTCCCTTGCAACGGAAAGATCGCGTCAAACGCCCGGTTCCGCTTGAGAATGCGGCCATCAGAGGAAACCGAGACGACACCTGTCGGAATATTCTCCAGAATGGCTTCCGTGAACCGCCGCCGCCGTTCCAGTTCGCGCTGGTTGGACTCCAGGTCCTGCGTCATCTCGTTGAACGCGCGCACCAGCGCGGCCAACTCATCGTTCGCCGGAACCCTGATCCGGTAGGCAAGATTGCCGCTGCGGACTTCGCTGGCCGCGCCCAGCAGCGCGGAAATCGGCACCGAGATCTGCTTCGAGAAGAAGAGCGCAATCCAGGTGGCCACGAAGAGAATGAACAGCGTGATCAGCACCATGAGCATCAGGTAGAACTGCCTCATGTCCTTGCGGGTGCGCGCATGTTCGTCGAAGCGGGCCACCGCCTGTTGAATCTCTCTCTCCTTTAATGCCAGGTCTATGGGCGAGACGACATTCACGATGATGCGGCTGGCGGGAATGCCGTCGGCATCGGCCAGCATCGCCACCCCGGAAACGACAGTGCCATCGGTGGCCCGGCGGGCCGGACAAATCTGAACGCGCAGATTGTCGGCGCGCTCCACCCAGGCTTCCTGGATTTTGGCATCCTGGCAAATCGACACGATGGTGGAATCGGTCCTCCCGTTGCGAACCGCTTCGGCCACGCGAGGAAGGGCCGCCAGCCAGCGAGCCTGCGCATCGGCTTTTCCCTGGGTTTCGCCGTGAAGGCTTGCGGCAACCTCCACCAGTCCGCTGCTCATCTCGTCGCCCGGCTTGGAAAACCAGCGAGTCAGGTTGTAGTTCAACACGTTCACGCTGAACAGAACCAGGAAGGTGACGGGAAGGAATGTCAGCGCCAGCGCGCCGGCTACGAGCTTCGTCTTGATGCGCGAGCCTTCCCGGTTGGATTGACGCTCGACGTACAGCTTCAAGCCGGTGCGGAAAAGGATAAAGCCCAGGGTGATGGTCAGGATGAAGACCAGCGAAGAAATCGCCCAGTAGAGGAAAATCTGGCTGGCGCTGGCGGGATCGGTACGGAAGGAGCCGAACCAGATGACAACGGTCGCGCAGATGGCCAGCAGGACACAGGCGGCACCGTATAACAGGCGTTGCTTCATCGGCTCCCTCTCAGGTTACCGGAAACACACATAGCAAAGAGAAAAGCCGGGACTGGAGGATATCCAGTCCCGGCGCTAGAAGGAAAGCTAAGCTTTAGAACATCAAACGGAAGCCCAACCGGATCTCCCGCGGAGCCTGGTATGCGCCAGGTCCGTTGAAGCCGGGAGGGGTAACCGTTCCCGATGTGCCCGTCCGGTAGTCGCCCGAGGGCAGACCATAGATTGAGAGCATCGGTAAGGTGCCATTTCCACCAGCTGCGGATAGAAACCTCTTCGGGTCATAGCCCGAAAAGAACCCGCCCGCCGACGCATCGGGGGGCAACAGCGTCGCACTGATCGCACTGCTGGCATTCATCTGCGTGGCGCGAGAAATTACCGCCGCCTGATTGAAGATATTCATGATGTTCGCATCCAAACGGACCTTAACGCGTTCTGTCAGGTTGATGGTGTGCGACACCGAGAAATCCGTCTGTGTCAGGAATGGAGTGCGGCCTAAATCGCCACGGCCGTAAGGAGTAGTTGGTGCCGAAAGATAGATGATCGTCGAAGTATCGGGCGTACCACTGAAGGCGATCTGACCGAGGCCGAAGTACGTATTCCCGAGTTTCGACTTCAGGTCATAAGACCCGAAGAGCTTGAAAGTGTGGGGACGATCTGTGCCTAGTGGACCGTAGGTCGTCTTCTGGCTGCCCGTACTGTCGAAATAGTAATAGGGCAAGTCGTAGGCGCGGCTGACACCTGGATCGGAACGGCCACTTTCGTCAGAGTTCGATTGACCTGAGTAATTTCCCCAGAGGCGGCTCCAGGTATAGCTACCCATCCAGTTGAACCGGTTCACCATGCGACCATCCAATCGGAACTCGACGCCATCGTATTGACGAACAGCTTTCGGGACCAGATACTCCTGGCCGTTAGGTGTTTTGCCATCATACTCGTGCGTGGGATCGTTGCGAGTCTGCCCGAAGCCCGGATTGCCCGTCAAGTAAACTTCGCTGCCTTCCGCATCCAGGACGCCGATGTCCTCAATGGCGCGGAGCAAGTCCTTCCGGGCATAACGCACGGAGGCTACCATCTTCGTCCCGACTTGGCGGCTGACCGAAGCTGTAAACTCCCGGGACTGATACGGCTTGATGTCGGGATCGATGCCTTCGATGTTCCCATTGGCATCAAGCGCCAAACTACGGTTGTTGTAGGTGGTGATTTCCGGACCCAACACACCAGGATTGGACTTGCTGAGGCTTAACACGTCTGGATTGTTCAGACGGTAGACGTGAGTTACCCAGAAATCGGATCCGAAGCTACCGCGGGCAACCTCGTACTTCATTACATCGTAGTAGAGACCGAAACTGCCCGAGACTTTCCACTTACCATCTCCCATCGGATCCCAGGCAACGCCGATTCGAGGAGCAATTTTATCGCCCCAACCGAACGAAATGGGATTCTTCACCTGAATGCCGTTGACGGCGGCTCTGTAAGGCGGCAAGTATTCGTTCTCAAAACGGACACCCAAATTCAGCGTCAGGCGCCGGTTCACCTGCCACTGATCTTGAATGTAGTAGCCTGTATTTCGGCTATGCACGTTACCAAGGTTGCGCACTCCATCCTCCCAGGTGTAGTAGCCATAGGTTCCGGCTTCGTCCGTGAACGATCCCCGAGTGAATTTGCGCCCCCAATAGGCCACGAACCGGCCGTTCGTGTAGTCAGTATTGACGTCGTTCGACAACCGCGCTAGAAAGTATCCACCTTTGAAAATGTGCTGCTGACTTCCGGCACGCAAAATGTAGCTCGCGTCCGCGTATATATTCTGACGAGTCGTGATGTCTTTCTCCGTCAGAAGAGTCGAACTCACGTTCGTGTACGCCGCATTTGCCGCGTATTGCGTGGGGACAACGACATTGAACCCGTTCTCTGGTCTCTGGGTTTCTGAAGTTGCTGTGTTGTATGTGACAAACGGGGCTCCCGACAGACCGTAGTTACCGATCTTGTCATTTTGGTAGTTGTAGCCATACCGTACGCTGACCAGAAAACGCGGCGTAACGGTGTAGTTGCCACCAACGGTTAAGACCTGCGATGGCTGATATCCGCCGAGGATCGACTGGTCATTGGCCGGAGGGCTGCCGATGCGGCCATCGGGATTCGGTAAAACGCCCTGCTGCTTCAGAGGGCTCCAGATCCACGATGAATAGACCTGTAGCTTGTCGAACGGATTGTAGTCGATTCGGTTCAGCATGTAGTGCTGGTTATCATTCCGTGTAAACGTTCGCGGGCCGGCAGTGAGGTAATCAACCCGGCGGACCCGGCTCTCGAACTGCGGCATGTAACGGCCGGAGTAAAACAGCTTGTTTTTGATAAGGGAGCCACCGATCTCAAAACCCGGCCAGATTTGCCGCCAATCATCGGCCTTTGGAGCAAAGAAGTCCGGCTTTGTTGAATCAGACGGCAGAGGCTTCCAAAACCCGCGAGGGCGAGGATTCATCTCGTCGCTGGTGAACTGCAACTGCACGGCGCCGTGCCAAACGTTGGTGCCGCCCTTGGTGACTACGTTCACCACGCCGCCGGTCGCGCCGCCGTACTCGGCGCCGAAACCGCTCGACTTGATCTGGATTTCATCGACGAACTCCAAAGGAATCGACTTCTGCGCGCGCAGCGAACCGCGGCGAACGTCCGAAGTATCGACACCGTCGATCAGGAATGCGTTTTCGGAGCCGCTGGCTCCGTCCACCTGGAATCCGCCAACGCCGGCGTTTCCGTTCTTCGGCTCATACCGCACACCCGGAGCCATCTGCAAAAGCGTGTGATACTGACGTCCACGCGGAAGCTGCTCAAACGTTGAGGCGGTAATGCTCGTGGTGACTTGGGAAGAGGTAGTGTCCAGCGACACGGCGGACTCGGCAACCTCGATCACTTCGGCAACCTGGCCGACACTTAGCGTCGTGTTCAAGACGATGCCGGAACCGAGGCGAACGTCGACATTGTGCTGAATCGTTTTTTGGAAACCGGTTTTTGTGATTGTGATGGTGTAAATACCAACCGGCAAATTCGCAAAAATGTAGCGGCCCTGAGCGTCGGTTGTCTGGCTCACGCCGTTGGGAAGACGATCGCTGGTAGCGACCACGGAGGCTTCCGGAACTGCCGATCCTGTGGAATCGGACACAACTCCTGAAAGCTGACCTGTTTGTTCTTGAGCGGAAACAGCAAAAGCGGCGATAACGGAGAGCGCGGCGAGGCGGGTAGCCCGGGCGATCCCCCATCGCTTACCACTTATGTTCATTCTTTTCTCCTGCAGAGGGTAACTGCGGTGTTTGGATTGATTTAGAACGCACTGATCCCCGAAAAGCCATGACGGGACCGGGAATAAGCGCAGGAATAGAGACGAGGGTGCGAACGCGTCTGAATGCGATCATGAATTCCCCCAACCCAGCGGACTACGAATCGCCCCGAGTTTAACCTGAAATGCAATCGGCATACAAGGATTTCGCCCCAAAGCACTTGACATGAAAGACCATTTATCGGTGATTTGAGCATCAGCCAATAGAAGGGCTATCTTCTTTATTTGGTTTGACATGATAGATGTCGTCGCATACCTCGCCACTGGAAGCGCCGAGCGGGAACGCTCGCCTTATAGTCATTTCGCCCCTAACAGGGCCGGGACTTGGAAATTTGTTTCAAATACGAGGAAACTACGGAATGCGGATGGAGGATCCTGAGGAATCTGCGTGGTTCAATAGACCCCCACCTTGAAGCAATCTTTACGCTTAGATTACTACAAGTGGGGTAATTTGCGCATTAAGCGGGGTTATTTCCCTGTGGCGAGCCACGAAGAGTATATCGGGTAGGGAGCTTAGGTACGGCCCGGAGAAGCCTCGCCAAAGGGCGAGCGAAATGCCTCTCATGCTAACCTAAAGACGCAGGCCCCGGGCTCCGTGCAACGGGCAGCCGCAAACCCCGCCAGGTCCGGAAGGAAGCAACGGTAGTGGCCCCGCTCGTGTGCCGCGGATTACCCGAGGTCTGCTTACTCTCCGTTTCTCAGAACATAAACCGCGCAACCAGCTGGATCACGCGAGCGTTGTTGCTGAAAGCAAGCTCCGGCCGGGGCAACGGTATTCGTAGCTTCCGGAGTGTGCGGACTAGTATTGAACGCGTTGTCCATCTCTCTGCGACACTCCAGACATTGACATCGACAACCCGCAAATCCCTACATTTGAGGGGTGCATTACTGCTACAAGGGTGGTAGCCGTTAGGTTCCTGAAGCAAGAGCGAAAACCGCAGGTGAAAAGGAAACGTTTGCTACGCTGGAACTTCCACCATGTACCAGGTGATCGCCCGGAAGTACCGCCCCCAAACGTTCGCGGAACTTGTGGGTCAGGAAACCGTCAAGGTCACGCTGGAAAACGCGATCCAAAAAGGCCGGATCGCCCACGGATACATCTTCGCCGGGCAGCGCGGCACGGGAAAAACCACCGTCGCCCGCATCATGGCCAAAGGGTTGAACTGCGCGGAGGGACCGACGGTTTCCCCCTGCGGTAAATGCGCCTCCTGCCTGGAAATCACCCGCGGAGGATCGATCGACGTCATCGAGATTGATGCCGCTTCGAATCGTGGAATCAACGAGATGCGGGAGCTTCGGGAGAACGTTCGATTCCGTCCGGCTCGCGACCGCTACAAGATTTTCATCATCGACGAAGCGCACCAGATCACCAACGAAGCGTTCAACGCCCTCCTCAAGACCCTGGAAGAACCTCCGGAGTGGGCGGTCTTCATGCTCTGTACGACGGAATCCCACAAGATTCCGACGACGATTGCCTCCCGCTGCCAGCAGTTCAGCTTCCGGTCGGTCGACTTCGATGAGCTGATCGGCCGGATGCGGTGGATCTGCGAGCAGGAAGGCATCACCGCCGACGCGGAGACATTCGCGGTTCTGGCGCAGATTGGCGAAGGCAGCGTGCGGGATTCCCTCTCCGCGCTGGACCAGGCCATCTCCGCCTGCGGAACGGAGCTGAAAGCGGAGGAAATCCGCCAGTTGATGGGCTTGTTTTCGCTGGACACGATGGGAGAAGTGACCAATGCGCTGCAGGCCGGCGACTCCAAGCGAATGCTGGAGATCGTTCAGGAGCTGGAGCGGTCCGGCCACAATCTGCAGCATTTTTCGCGGGAACTGTCGCGCTATTTCCGGAATCTTCTGGTGATCAAGACCGCCGGAGCGGGCACCCGGCTGGTCGCCGCTTCCCCAGCGGAGCAAGAGAAACTGGCGGGCGTGGCGGTCCAGTTTTCCGAAGAAGACCTCACCCGCTATCTGGCGTTGACGCTGCAACTCTTCCAGGATTTACAGGAATCCTTGCAGCCCAGATTCCACGTCGAGATGGGGTTGCTGCGGCTGGTTCACGCCGGGCGGCTGGTGGCGGTGGAAGAGGCGATGTCCAAACTGGGGACGGGAGGCGCGCCGTCCAATCCGGCGCCATCAAGTTCCAGTTCCGGGCGCGCGTCTTCGCCGGCTCCTGCTGGTCCTCGCATGGCTACTCCGCCGGCGGCGCCTGTTTCAGGAAGCTTTCCCCCGGCCTCGGGAAACCTGAAAGACAGACTGGTGCAATTCCTGATGGACTCCGGGCGAAAGATGTCGGCGGACGCGGTAGCGCATTCCGAGATTCGGGAGCGTCCCGATGGCATTACGTTTGCCGCCCCGGTCGAGTTTGGGATCTCGCTGCGGTCGGCGGAGGTTCAGAAGGCGCTGGCCCAGGTGCTGGGCCGAACCGCGAAGATCAATATTGAAGTCAATGACGGAGCTGGGGAATCGCATACTTCAGCGGGAGCACAGAAGGAAGACGACGATACGACCCGGCGCGCTCTGGAGAACCCGGAGGTCCGCCGCTACCAGGAACTGTTTCCGGACAGCCACGTCCGTCGAGTTGAGGATCTGAAGAACTTATGAAATTACCCGGCAACATGCAGGCCATGATGAAACAGGCCCAGCAAATGCAGCAGCGGCTGCAGGAAGAAGTGGCCCAAATCCGCGTGGAAGCTTCGGCGGGCGGAGGGATGATCACCGTGAAAATGGACGGCCACAAAAACGTCACGGGCGTGAAGATCGACCCGGAAGTCGCCGGCGACGTGGAGATGCTGCAGGACATGATGATGGCCGCCTTCAACGAGGCCGCTAAGAAAGTCGATCAGGAAACACAAAGCAAAATGGGTGGGATGCTGGGCGGAATGGGTCTGCCTCCGGGGCTGCTGTAGTCCCGATGGCCGATTTTGCGGAGCCGCTCGCCCGCCTCATCGATGAATTTCGCCGCCTGCCCGGCATCGGGCAGAAAAGCGCCCAGCGCCTGGCCTTTCATGTCCTTCGAGCCGCGCGCGAGGATGCCGAGCGCCTGTCGCAGGCGCTGCTGGACGTCAAGGACCGGCTGGGTCTCTGCACAATCTGCAACAACATCTCCGATCAGGGCGAATGCCCCATCTGCCGGAATCCCAATCGCGATCGTACGCAAATCTGCGTGATCGAAGAACCGCACAACGTCCTTCCCATTGAGACCACGCGCAGCTTCCACGGCCTGTATCACGTCTTGCACGGCTCCATTTCGCCTCTGCGCGGCATTGGTCCGGAGCAATTGAAGATCAAGGGCCTGCTGGGGCGTCTGGGAGACGGCGAAGTCCAGGAAGTGATTCTCGCCACCAACCCGACGGTCGAGGGCGAAGCCACGGCGGCCTATTTAGCCCGGCTGCTGAAACCCCTGGGCGTACGCGTTTCGCGCATTGCGATGGGCATTCCCGTCGGCAGCGATCTGGAGTTTGCCGACGAAGTCACGATGTCCAAATCTCTCGAAAATCGGCGGGAAATGTAGGCTCCACGCTACACTGACGGCAGGAATGTTCAGACTTGCTCTCCTGGCGCCAGCCGTTTTGCTGGCCCAGACTCCGGCGACGGCGCCGAAGGCCGCCGCGCCCAAGCCGGCAACCGCAAAACCTCCATCGACCGCGCCGAAATCCGCCGGCGCAAAACCGGCCGCGGCCAAACCTGCACCAACGAAACCCGCCCCAGCGAAAGCGAAACCAAGGGCTCCTATGACTGAAGACGAAAAGACAATCTACGCTCTCGGGCTCTCGATGTTTAAAGCGCTCGGGCAATTCAACCTCTCTCCCGCCGAACTGGAACTCGTGAAAACGGCGCTCACCGACGCGTCGGCGGGAAAACCCGCGCTGGACATCAATGTTCAGGGCCCGAAGATCCAGGGATTGGCGCAAGCCCGGGCGGCGCAACTGGCGGATCAGCAGAAGGCGGCGGCAGCCGCGTTCTTCGATAAGGCCGCCACGGAACCGGGAGCGGTCAAGCTCGAAGCGGGGCTGATCTACAAGGAACTGCAAGCCGGCACCGGAGCGTCCCCCAAGGCCACCGACACGGTGAAGGTCCACTATCGCGGAACGCTGCTGGACGGCACCGAATTCGACAGTTCCTACAAGCGAAACGAACCGGCGGAGTTTCCCCTGAACGGAGTGATCAAGTGCTGGACCGAAGGCGTACAGCACATGAAAGTCGGCGGGAAGGCTCAATTGGTCTGCCCGTCGAACGTTGCGTATGGCGATCGTGGACATCCGCCGACCATTCCCGGCGGGGCGACTCTCCTGTTCGAGATTGAGCTGCTGGAGATTAAGTAGGTCGTCTGCAGTCGTGAAACTGCAAAGGCATATCCCCATGCTTACGCATGGGGCTTCACAAGTTTAGTATTGTCAGTACTTTAGCCCCGGCCGTCAGAAGCTGTGAAAATTTGGAGTTGCCCAAAAGCGTGATTTTGGGGGATCTAAAATGCCTCCCCCGCGCGCTGTAATCGCTTATAGCGCCTCGTAGGAGGGTACTCCTGGGGGGATTACGCCGGAAATTTCAGGGCTTCTTTAAGTCCAGCCAATTTTTTCACAGCTTCTCAGGCTGGGGATTCATTCTAAATGCTCATTTTCACAAATCGGGCTACGCCAATACCGGCAGCAGCGCCCGCTCCGCCAGCCCTTCGGCCGTCAGGCCGCCAATGGCGACGTCCTGAATTTGCTGGGCAGCCGCAGGCTCGGCTAGGTCGATGCGAACATAGTTGGATGAAATCGCGTCTCGCCCTCCCAGAGTCACGGCGCTGAGAGTCTTTCCGATGAGTCGCCGGCGAAAGTTGAGATTCAGCCGGTCGCTGACGCTGCGGAGAATCCGCGTCCGCTCTTTCCGGACTTCCCACTGCACCTGCGGAAGATCCGCTGCGCGCGTGCCCGGACGCTCGGAGTAGGTGAAGACGTGGAGATACGTGAACGGCAGGCTCTCGATGAACTGGACGGTTTCGGTAAATTCGGCATCCGTCTCACCGGGAAAGCCGGTCATGACGTCTGCGCCAAAGGCGGCATCGGGCATTTTGGAAAAAACCCGCTCGATCCGGTCCCGGTAGTGGCGCGGGCGGTACTTCCGGAACATCCGCCGCAGGACGGTATCCGAGCCGGATTGCAGCGGCGCATGAACGTGCCGGGCGATTCGAGGCTCCCCGGCAACCAACTCGATCAGGTCGTCTGTCCAATCCATGGGCTCAATCGAGCTCAGCCGCAAGCGGTCCACCCTCGTCTCCGCAAGAATGCGGCGAAGCAGTTGAACCAGCGCCCGGCCGGTTCCCCATTCGCGTCCCCATCGGCCTAAGTTGACTCCTGTCAACACGACCTCCCGGTAGCGGCCGGCCAAACCGTGAACCTGTTCGATCACCCAGTCGGCGCCGGCGCTACGGCTGGCCCCGCGCACGCTGGGAATTACGCAGAACGAGCAGCGATTGTTGCAGCCGTCCTGAATCTTCAGGTTCGGGCGGGCGCGTCCGTCTTCGGCATCTTCAATCGGAGCGGAGAAAAACTCCCGCCGGGCGAAAATGTCGCTGACGTGGATCTGGGTGTGAAAGCTGGATGTTTCCACAAGATCGGCGATCCGATCTTTGTGAGAATTTCCGACAACCCAGGTTACTCCCTCTATTGCCGCCAACTTTTCCGGCTCGCGCTGGGCATAACAACCGGTGACCAGAATCCGCGCATCCGGACTCTCCCGGCGAGCCCGTCGAATGGCCTTCTCTAAATCGTGATCCGCCGTCGCCGTGACCGTGCAGGAGTTCAAAACCACCAGATCGGTCTCCGCGCCCTCTCCGGCGGTCAGACCGGCGCTGACGAGTTGACCGGCAATGGCCGCTCCGTCCGCTTGAGACGCCCGGCAACCGAAATTCTGGACGCGAAATTTCCGCACCTTCTTTCAGTCTAAAGTGTCGCCGCTGAGAAGACGATAGTCAGCCAAGCAGGCCCGATGAGCAGCGCGAAAGCATTTGTAAAACAAGACGTCGCCCGAAAGGCGCAGCCCTACGATTTCCGCCGTCCGGATCGTATTGCAAAAGAGCAACTTCGGGCTATTCAGCTTCTTCACGACAACTTCGCGCGAAGCCTGGGTTCGAGTCTTTCGGCGTATCTCCGAGCGTACGCCGTTGTGAACCTGATTTCAGTGGAGCAGTTGAGCTTTGCGGAGTTTCTGCAGTGCCTTCCATCTCCCACCTGCATGGTTTCGTTGGGAATGTCGCAGTTCGACAACAACGCTTTGATGGAAATGAGCCCGTCGGTGATTTTTCCGATCATCGAGATGCTCCTGGGTGGCACGGGGGGAAGCGCGGCAAAGATCGAACGCGAAGTGACCGAGATTGAGCGTTCCATTCTGGACGGGGTAATCCGGATGATTCTGCGCGACTTGCGAGAGTCGTGGAAGCAGGTGACGCCGATCGATTTTACGCTGGACGGCTTTGAGACGGAACCGCAGCTGATGCAGATTCTGGCGCCTACCGAGGCCGTGGTGGCCATTTCGATCGATGTCCGGATTGGCGACGCTTCCGGTCTGCTGAACATTGCCATTCCCTCGATCACGCTGAAAATGCTGGGCCAGAAATTCGACCAGCAATGGTCTACCCGGCGCACCGAGGCAACGGAATCTCAACAGGAAAAAGTCCTGCAAATCGTGCAGGGTGCGGAAGTCCAGATCGATGCCCGGCTGCGCGGGCCGACGTTGAGCGTCGCCAACCTCCTGAAGTTGAAGGATGGGGATATTCTGGCTTTCGACTACCCGGTGGAGCGTCCGCTGGATGTTCTGATCGGCGGCCGTCCGAAGTTTCGCGCCCAGGTTGTGGTTTCCGGCAAGAAGCGGTCTGTCGTTCTGGAAGAGATTGCCGGACCGCCGGCTCTCGCTACAGCAGCGTCTTAAGGAAGCGGATTCCGTCGAAGGCGATGGCGTCCGGCGTCGGCTCGATATCGCGCCAGATGGCCGCAGCCGCGGCGATTTCCTTCAAATTGAATCCGAAGCTCTCGATGGTCAGCCAGCCGTCGTAGTTGATTTTCTTCAGGGCGGCAAAAACGGCTTTCCACGGAACATGTCCAGAGCCCGGAGTACCGCGGTCGTTCTCGCAGGTATGGACATGCTTCAACCACGGTCCGACGGTTTCGTATCCGGCGGCGATATCCTTCTCTTCGATATTGGCGTGAAAGGTATCGAAGAGGATTCCCACTCTGGGATGGTTCACCCGGCGGCACAACTCCGCCGAGTCGGCAGCCGTGTTCAGGAAAAACGTTTCGAAGCGATTCAGCGGCTCGATCGCCAGTGTCACTTTGTGACCCTCCAGAAGAGGCGCCAGGCTGTGGTAGCTTTCGATGGCGTTCTCCCACTCCGCGGGAGTACGGCGCCGCCCCGGTAAATATCCCACAGGGGAATGCAGCGGCCCGCTGAGAATCTCCGCGCCCAGTTCCGCCGTTTTCTCGATCACTCCCTGAACATGAGCCAGGGTCTGTCCCCGTACCGAAGAGTCTTCAGCAACGAGGCTCATTCCCTTGGGAATCACCGATACCACCGTGCAGCCCAGGCCTTCGTTTTTGGCGGCGTTCCGAATCATGGCCGCGGGAAAGGACCGGGGATCGAAGATGGCCACCTCGATGCCGTCGAAGCCGGCGGCCTTGATTTTCGGGAGAAGGGGGACCTGTGCCTCCGTGAATTCCGCGCTCCAGATAAATGTATTGATTCCAAGCTTCATCGGGATGAGCG
>CAZETQ010000001.1:178957-190026 GCA_964515165.1 uncultured Solibacteraceae bacterium
GTGAATTCCGCGCTCCAGATAAATGTATTGATTCCAAGCTTCATCGGGATGAGCGTATCGCAAACCAGAATGGGTGTTCACTCCGGTCAGCGGAACGACTGGCCTTCCGACATTCTTGCAGGAGTCTTTAACCTTTTGGTACTCTAGATCCTTAAGCGATTTGCCGCGCTATCACTCGAAGTGCGCATATCTCCAAAGCTCATCTGAATGGAAAAAACGCTACAAGACCTAGCTGATCTTGTGCTGGCGGCCGTCCCGACCATAGTTTTGGTCGTTGTCCTTCACATCTACCTCAAAGCTGTTTTCTTTCGTCCCCTGGAAAAAGTCCTGGCAGAGCGGGATGCCGCGACAAAAGGCGCGATTCGGGATGCGGAAGCCAGCCTGAGGCGGGCCGAAGAAAAGGCGGAAGAGTACGAAATCGCGCTGCGAAATGCCCGGACGGAGGTTCTCCAGGCGCAAGAGGCGGAGCGTCAGAAGCTGCGCCGGGAGCAAGGCGATGCGGTTGTAGCGGCGCGGAAACGGGGATCGGATCTGATCGCGAATGCGCGGAAGGAGATCGCCGCGGAGGCCGATGCCGCGCGGCAGGCGCTAGCGGGAGACATGGACCGGCTGGCGGAGCAGATCGTCGCCGCTGTTCTGAAGGGGAGCCGCAATTGAAGCGAATTCTGGCACACTCGGCGATCGCGTTGGCGCTTTCCGCCATTCCGGCCCTGGCGGCGGAGCATGGCGAGAGCGGCGATCTCACCATGTGGAAGTGGGTGAACTTCGGGATTCTGTTCGCCGGTCTGGCATTTTTGGCGATGAAGTTCGGCGCGCCGGCATTTAAGGCTCGCGGAGAGACGATTCGCAAAGAGTTGGGCCTGGCCCGGAAGGTGAAGTCCGATTCCGAAGCCAAGGTTGCGGAGATTGAGCGGAAGCTGGGGAATCTTTCGACGGAAATTGAGAGCTTCCGGAAGGAATCCCGCGAGATGATCGCTCGCGAAAGCGAGAAGATCAGCCGGGAAACCGCGCATCTGCTGGAGCGCGCGGGCGGCCAGGCGGAGCAGGAGATTGTCTCGCTGACCAACGCCGCCCGTCAGGCGATCAAAGCCGAGGCGGGCCGCCTGGCGCTGCAGCTGGCCGAGCAAAAGATCGCGGCGGGCATCACTCCGGAAACGCAGTCGTCGCTGGTTTCCGCCTTTGCAAAAGATCTCGGCGAGGTGAGGTCCTAGCGGATGCATTCGATTGTTGCCTCCCGGTACGCCCGTGCGTTGGCGGATATTGCTTTCGATCCGAAGTCGCAGATCGATCCGGATCAGCTGGCGGCGGAAGTGAGCGGTTTTAACGCGGCGATGGCCACGTCACCGGAATTACGAACGGTCCTGGTTTCTCCGGCCATCGCTCCGACAAAGAAGCGCGCTGTCACGGCAAAGCTCGCCGAGCGGCTGGGTTTATCGCACGTCGCCCGGAATTTCTTATTTGTCGTCATCCAGCATGGCCGCGCCTCCGAGTTGAAGGGAATCTACGAGTCTCTTCTCGAGGTCATCGATAGCCGCCGGGGCGTTGTCCGCGCGGATATTTTTTCGGCGGCGGAACTGCCCGCGCCGGACCGGCAGGCGTTGGAAGAGAAGCTGACCGGGATTTCCGGCAAGAAGGTACGTGCCGTTTACTCCGTCGATTCGAAGCTGCTCGGCGGCGTCTTGGTGAAAATCGGTTCGCAGGTATACGACGGCTCCGTTCGGGGAAGGCTGAATGCCATCGGAGCCCGGTTGACCGCAACCGCGTAACGGGAAGAGGAAAGAAGTCATGCCACAGATCCAGGCGGATGAAATCGCGCAGTTGCTGCGCTCGGAAATTGAGAACTTCGATCAGGCGGTGAGCGTCGCCGAGACCGGTACAGTCATCTCGGTAGGCGACGGCATTGCGCGTGTGCATGGCCTGGAGAGGGTCATGGCCGGTGAGTTGATCGAATTTCCGCATGGCGTTTCCGGTCTCGCGTTGAACTTGGAAGAAGATCAGGTCGGCGCGGTGTTGATGGGCGAATACAGCGAAATCAAGGAAGGCGACGAAGTTCGCCGGACCGGCCGCATCATGTCCGTGCCGGTTGGCCGCGCCCTGATCGGCCGCGTCGTGAACGCGTTAGGCGAGCCGATTGACGGCAAGGGGCCGATCGAAAGTTCCGAGTTTTACGCCATCGAACGGCTGGCGCCCGGCGTCGTCGACCGCCAGCCGGTGAAGCAGCCGATGCAGACCGGACTGAAGGCCATCGACTCGATGATTCCCGTCGGACGAGGCCAGCGCGAGCTGATCATCGGCGACCGCCAGACCGGTAAGACGGCCATCGCGCTGGACACGATCATCAACCAGAAGGGCGGCGACATGATTTGCATCTATGTCGCTATCGGACAGAAGCGCTCGACGGTTGCCCAGGTGGTGAAGACGCTGGAAGACAACGGCGCGATGGAATACTCCATCGTGGTTGCGGCGACCGCCTCCGATCCGGCCCCGATGCAGTATCTGGCGCCGTTTGCCGGCTGCGCGATCGGGGAATACTTCCGCGATCGTAGCGGCCACGTTCTTTGCGTGTACGACGATTTGTCGAAGCACGCCGCGGCGTATCGTGAAATTTCGCTGCTGCTGCGCCGGCCTCCCGGACGCGAAGCGTATCCGGGCGACGTATTTTACCTGCACAGCCGTCTGCTGGAGAGAGCGGCAAAGCTGAATGAAGCGAAGGGCGGCGGGTCGCTTACGGCTCTGCCGTTCATCGAGACTCAGGCTGGTGACGTTTCCGCCTACATTCCGACCAACGTGATTTCGATTACGGACGGCCAGATCTTCCTGGAAGCCGACCTGTTCAATTCCAACGTTCGTCCCGCGGTGAACGTGGGTATTTCGGTCAGCCGCGTGGGCGGCGCCGCGCAGATCAAGGCAATGCGGCAGGTGGCGGGTTCGCTTCGTCTGGACCTAGCCCAATACCGGGCGCTGGCGGCCTTCGCGCAGTTCGGCAGCGATCTCGATCGGGCCTCGCAGCAGCAGTTGACGCGCGGCAGCCGTCTGACGGAGCTGCTGAAGCAGGGGCAGTTTCAGCCGATGCCTGTCGAAAGGCAGGTTCTGTCGATCTTTGCGGGCGTCAATGGTTTTCTGGACGATCTGCCCATCGAGCAGGTGAGGCCCTTCGAGACCGGACTGCACACCTACATTGACAATGCTCACCAGAGTCTCCTGACGGAGATTCGCGAAAAGAAGGAAATTTCCGACGATCTGAAGAAGCGTCTCACCGCCTCAATCGGGGACTTCAAGAAGCGTTTCGTTGAGGAGAACCGGAAGTAGCCAATGCCTTCCCTGATCGACTTCCGGCGGCGCATCCGCTCGGTCAAGAATACGCAGCAGATTACCAAGGCCATGAAAATGGTCTCGGCCGCGAAGCTGCGCCGGGCGCAAGACCGTGTCATTGCCGCGCGGCCCTATGGCGCCATTCTTCGGCAGATGTTGAAGGATATCGCCGCGGCGGCCCATGCCAGCGGGGCGGGGGAGTCTTTGAACGCGCTTCTGGAGGTTCGTCCGGAAAAGCGAATCCAGGTGATTGTGGTAACTTCCGATCGCGGTCTGGCGGGTGCATTCAGCGTCAATGTCGCAAAGGCCGTTGTGGAGTTCATGGCCGAGCGTCCGGACGCGGAGTTTTTAATTGAAGCGATCGGGCGGAAGGGCCGGGACTACTTCCGCCGCCGCAACGCCCCGATGAGTGGAGAGCATCTGGGCATCGTCGACCGGGCGAAATTTTCCGACGCGCGCTCGATCGCCAAAGCGGTGGTGGATCGCTATGTAAGCCGGGAGATCGACGCGGTTTACGTGATCGGGAACGAGTTCAAGAGCGTCATGTCCCAGAAGATTGTTACGTTCCAGATGCTGCCGTTGACCGTGGAACCTGACCAGAAAGCCATCCACTTCATCATCGAAGGCGATCCGAAAGAAATCCTGGCCAGTCTTCTCCCTCGCTATGTCGAGCACGTCTTTCTGCGCATCATGCTGGAATCGGCCGCGGCGGAGCATGCGGCCCGAATGACCGCCATGGATGCGGCCACCAACAATGCATCCGACGTCATTGAACGGCTTACCCTGCATATGAACCGGGTTCGCCAGGCGAGCATTACGAAAGAAATTATCGAAGTGGTTAGCGGCGCACAGGCCGCTGAGTAAGAAGGTTGAACATGTCCACACCGACCAACACGTATATCGGCAAAGTGATTCAGGTGGCGGGTCCCGCCGTCGATATTCAATTCGACGAAGGACACTTGCCTGTCATCCGCACGGCCATCCGCATTACCAGTGAGGGGTTCAATGTCCCCACCCCGATGGACGTGATTTGCGAGGTCGCCCAGCACATCGGCCAAAGCCGCGTGCGGACGATCGCGCTGCAGCCCACCGACGGTATGGTTCGCGGCATGAAGGCGGAATCTCTGGGGGCGCCGGTGTCGGTTCCCGTCGGCCGTGAAACGCTGGGCCGCGTGCTGAACGTGATCGGCGAACCGGTGGACGGCATGGGCCCTGTGAATACACGGATGAAGTATCCGATTCACCGTCCGGCTCCGAGCTTCGAAGAGCAGTCCACCGAACTGGAGATGTTCGAAACGGGCATCAAGGTTATCGATCTGATCGAGCCCTATCTCAAGGGCGGAAAGATCGGACTGTTCGGCGGCGCGGGCGTCGGCAAGACCGTCGTCATCATGGAGCTGATCAACAACCTGGCCAAGCAGCACGGCGGCTACTCCGTGTTTGCCGGTGTCGGGGAGCGGACGCGTGAAGGCAACGATCTCTGGCTGGAGTTCCAGGAGTCCGGCGTTATCGATCCCAAGGATCACACCAAATCGAAAGCCGCTCTGATCTATGGCCAGATGACGGAGCCTCCCGGAGCGCGCCTGCGCGTCGGTCTGACCGGCCTCACCGTCGCCGAATACTTCCGCGACGAAGAAGGCTCCGACGTTCTGCTGTTCATCGACAACGTGTTCCGGTTCACGCAGGCGGGTTCGGAGGTGTCGGCGCTTCTTGGCCGTATGCCCTCCGCCGTCGGTTACCAGCCGAACCTGGCAACGGAAATGGGCGAAATGCAGGAGCGCATTACGTCGACCAAGCGCGGCTCCATCACATCGGTGCAGGCGATTTACGTGCCCGCCGACGATTACACCGATCCGGCTCCGGCGACGGCGTTCGCTCACCTCGATGCGACCACGAATCTTTCACGCGACATCGCGGCCCTGGGAATTTATCCCGCCGTCGATCCGCTGGCGTCGACATCCCGCATTCTCGACCCTCGCATTATCGGCGAAGAGCACTACCGCGTCGCCCAGCAGGTGAAGGGAATTCTGCAGCGCTTCAAGGACCTGCAGGACATCATTGCGATTCTCGGTATTGACGAGCTGTCGGAAGACGACAAGCTCACCGTCGGCCGTGCCCGTAAGCTGCAACGCTTTCTGTCGCAGCCGTTCCACGTTGCCGAGCAGTTCACCGGCTTCCAGGGACGCTACGTCAAGATCGCCGATACGATTAAAGGCTTCCGCGAAATCTGCGAGGGCAAGCACGATGCTCTGCCGGAGCAGGCGTTCTACATGGTCGGCACCATCGAGGAAGCCATCGAGAAGGCCGCCAAGCTGGCCAGCTAGGAGTCGCCGATGGCGGAGACCTTTCGACTTGAAATCGCCACTCCCGATCGTCCCCTGCTGGACAAGCCGGTGGAGGAAGCCCAGATTCCGGCCACGACCGGTTATCTGGGGATTCTGCCTCACCATGCGCCCCTGCTTGCGGAGCTGGGAGTGGGCAAGCTCAGCTATAAAGTAGCCGGAAAAGAAGAATCTTTGCTGGTGCTGGAAGGCTTTCTGGAGGTCCTGCCGGATCATGTCCGGGTGCTTGCCAACGCGGCCGAGAATCCCTCGGATATCGATATTACGCGCGCTCAGGAGGCGTACGAGCGCGCTTCCAAGCGGCTGAGCATCGATGTTGAGGATGTGGACAAGCTTCGCGCCATGCGCGCCTTACAGCGGGCCCAGGCCCGGCTGGAAGTGGCGAAAAAGAGCTGACCCGTCCGGCAAGACCCGACTGCTGATTTCCGGGTTAAGCTGTTACGCTACTCCTGGAGTAGCTTTCACCGTCCATGCTTAACGGCAAGCGCATCGTCGTTGTTCTTCCGGCGTATAACGCCGAACGAACGCTTCTGGCTACGGTGCGGGAACTGCCGGAGATCGTTGACGAGGTCATTCTGGTGGACGATGCCAGCCGCGATCAGACGGCTGCACTGGGGCGGCAACTGGGCCTGACGGTGGTTGTGCATCCCAAAAACCGCGGCTATGGCGGCAATCAGAAAACCTGCTACGCCCAGGCGCTGGCACATGGCGCCGATGTCACGGTGATGCTCCACCCGGACTATCAATATTCGCCGCTGCTCGTCACGGCCATGGTCAGCATGATTGCCTATGGCGTGTACGATATGGCGTTGGGATCGCGAATCCTGGGCGGGGAAGCCATCGCGGGCGGCATGCCACGATATAAATACTACGCCAACCGGATTCTGACGCTCATCCAGAACCTGGCGCTGGGCGCGAAAGTTTCCGAGTATCACACCGGCTATCGCGCATTCAGCCGCGAGCTGCTGCAGGCGCTTCCCATGGAGCGGTACTCCGATAACTTTGTTTTCGACAATCAAATGCTGGCCGACTCGCTCATGGCGGGCGTTCGCGTCGGGGAAATCTCCTGTCCGGCGCGATACTTTCCGGAAGCGTCCTCGATCAATTTCCGCCGCAGTGTCGTTTATGGCCTGGGAGTTCTCCAGACCAGCTTGCGGGGCGTCGCCGTCCGGTTGGGGTTGATGGCTCCTCCATTTCAGTTGAAGCGGCCCGCCGCTCCTACCAGGGCGGCCGTGTCCGGAAGCGTTTGACCGTACGATCGTTTTTTCTCGCATGAATTCCGCATCGGCCGGCCGGCGTTGGGAAGCTGCGCTTTGGGTGCTTCTGGCTGCCGCTGTCGCCAGGCTATGGCTGGTTCCGCTGACGTCCAGTTTCTGGATTGACGAGATCGGCACCGCCTTCGTTGTCCGGTACGGCGGGGATCACTGGTCCTTCCAGATCGCCCCACAAGTCCCAACCTCCATTTATTACTGGTTTGCGAAGATGTCGTCTGCGCTGCTTGGCCAGTCGGAGGCGGCTTTCCGGCTGCCGTCGATTGTCTTCATGGGTGTGGCGGTGGCGCTGGTTACCCGGCTTGCCGCGCGGCTGATTCATCCCGATGCGGGCTGGTTTGCGGCCTTCGCTTGTCTGGCCCTGCGGGGCATTAACTATCACGCGGCCGACGCCCGGCCCTACGCGCTGGGGACGATGCTGGTGGCTGCGGGATTCTTCTTTCTTGTGCGCTGGCTGGACTCGGGAAAATGGATGGATGCCGCAGTGTTCCTGGCATGCGGGTCTCTTCTGCTGTGGGTTCATCTTACGCTGTGGCCTTCCTACATCGCCTTTGGACTGTATGCTCTGGCGCGGCAGTGGCGCGGCAACACGGCGGTGGGCTGGACGAAAGTGATGGGCCTGTTCATCGTGCTGGCGCTGGCGATCGTTCCCGCCGTTGTTTTCGCCCTCTCGCTTTTCAAACAAGCGGCCAGCCACGTGATTGTCCAACTGCCGGTGTTGCGCGATCTGCGCCGCTCGCTGCGGCTGGGATACATTGCGGGATGCGGCGCCGGAGCCTTGCTGATCGCTCTCGCGTTGCGCCACAAGTTTCGCGAGACCGTCCGGCCCCGGTGGCTGGCGGGCGGTTCTACGGCGCTGATTTTGATCTGGTGGCTTTGCCAGCCCGTTTCGATCTTTGCGTTCTCGCACCTGACGGGGCACAGCCTGTATCTGGCCCGGTATCTGGATGTCGCGCTGCCCGGAATCGCGTTGATGGCGACGGCGGCGA
Source organism: uncultured Solibacteraceae bacterium (assembly GCA_964515165.1). GTDB lineage: Bacteria > Acidobacteriota > Terriglobia > Bryobacterales > Bryobacteraceae > JAPKYZ01. Next base: position 186,872 of record CAZETQ010000001.1, read on the forward strand.
CCAGCATTTTTCTGCCGGCGCGATTTTGGCGGCCGATTGCATTTCTGTTCGGCCTGGGAGCGCTCTATTTCTTCGGCCAGTGGAAGGAACTGTGGTTCCGACACGATTTTTCGGATTGGCGCTCGGCCGCACAACTCATCCGCCAGAATACGCCGGCTGGGGGCGATCCGATTTTCTGTCCCAGCCCGTTCGTCGAAGCCCAGCCTCCGGAATGGCGTCCCGGCTATCCACTTCCCAGCTTTCTCTATTCCCACCTGGAATACTATCCACTGCCGGGGCGGACATACTTACTTCCATTCGTCTATTCGCCGCAGGCTGGAGCTTACGTCGAAGGGCTGTTGCGGGGGGAAGTCGCCGGCAAGGGCCGCTTTTTCATCTACGGCGGCGACAGGAATGCGCGGTTCTGGTGGAATTGGTTTGCTTCGCGGCCGGAGTTACGCGGCTGGTCGCTCCGGCGGCTGGGTCTTTTTGGGAATATCGAAGTGATTCTGGCCGAACGGACGGCATTCCACGCGCAGACGCGGTAAACTAATAATTTCGCACGGATATCGGGCCGTGGCGCAGCCTGGCTAGCGCGCTTGCTTGGGGTGCAAGAGGTCCCGGGTTCAAATCCCGGCGGCCCGACCAATCATACCTTGTCCTAACTTCATCGATTTTCTTCACCCCACCGCTCTGCCGGTCTTTAAAGGTGGTGCCCGCCGTGCGGAACTGCAGCGCAGCTACGCGGAGTACCGGCAGACAACAGACGAATATCGTTCCATCGTGCTGAACGCATTTCGTGAAGTGGAGGATTCTCTTTCCCGGCTGCGTTACCTCAGTGGCGAGGAAGGCAAACGCCATGAAGCTACCACGGCCGCTCTCCAGACGCAGCAGCTCCAAATGCAGCTGTACACCAGCGATCTGACTAACTATTTGGACGTAGTTATCGCTCAGGTCACTGCTCTGGAAGCAAGGCTGGCTGAGGTGGAAGTGCAAACGGCCAGGCTGGAAGGGGCCGCCGGTATGGTTGATCTCTTGGCGGCGGATGGGATGTAACGGAGTTGCCGGGCACAAGACCGCCTGGGGCTCATGAAGGCAACCCAATACAAAGACCTGGATCAGCCCGCGCCGCTGGATGGTCCCAAGCGCTGATCGAGGCCGTAGTGCACTCAGGGGCAAATCAGTGGTGCATTGAGGGGATGGTGCGATGAGAATCGATCCCGTAGCCTGAAATTTGGAGTAGTTTTGGAACACAAAAGAGTACTCCTCCTGCTGTCGCTTGGGTTTGGGCTGGCAACCAGCCTCCTGATCGCCGCTGCCTTCATCAACTCTCGTAGTCTCGGAACAATTCAGGTGAAGACGGAGCGGTTGTTGGAAGAGCGCCGTCCGACGAAGGGGCTGATTGAAGCGCTGGACCGGGAAAACGCGCGGCTTGGTTCCATCCTGATTCGCCTGACCGTGGATGGAGGCACTCTGAGCAATCAAGCGGACACGCTTGCAGCGCTGCAGGCCGTCCAGAAGCGAATTGTGGAGCTGGCAGAACTGGCGCCGCTTGATTCAAAGCAGTGGACACGGCTCCTAAATGCGGCTCAGTCTTTGCAGGAAGTAACTAAGAAGGGTCTCGCCGATGGCCGCATGACGCCTGCGGAAATTGAACACGTCATCGCCGCTCATGTCGATTATATGAGCGCCGCCAGCGAGTTACTGCGCTCCGCTTATAAACACACAGATGAGGCGCAGGGGTTGATCCGCGAACAGTCGAAGGAACTTGCGGCGGAATCCTCCTGGTTACTTGCCTTATGTGTTTTGTCCGGCGCCGGTTTAGGTACTTTCAGCATCCATCGCACGAACGATGCTTTCAAACGGCTGGAACTGCGCACGGAAGAGCTGGCGCGAGTTTCGTTTCACATGCTGGAGGGACAGGAAGCCGCCGCTCGCAGGTTTTCTCACGAGATGCACGACGAGCTTGGCCAGATTCTTACCGCCACACGTTGCACGATCGCCACTGTCACTCCGGAGGAATTCATTGTCCGGCGTGAAATGTACGTTGAGGCGCTGGACCAGGCTGTAACCGCCATGCGCGAGCTTTCGCAACTCTTGCGGCCGGTGATTCTCGACGATTTTGGGTTAGACGAGGCGCTACGCTGGCTGAGCGACGGCTTTGAAGACCGGACAGGCATCGTTTGCACTTATCAGTCGAACTGCGGTCAGCAGCGGTTCGATGGCGAGGCGGAGACTCATCTCTTCCGAATTGCGCAAGAATCCTTAACAAACATTGCGCGCCATTCCGGCGCCACGCAGGCTGCCGTGAGTTTGTATCGCGACAAAGAAACGCTAGCCCTCAAGATCGAAGACAACGGATGCGGCCTGCCGCCGAAGGAGCGGCGGCAGAGGGGAAGCCTGGGCGTTATCGGAATGCAGGCCCGCGCGCATCAGATTGGCGGGACGCTACACATGGGAAAAGGAATAATGGGCGGCGCCATGGTTCACGTATTAGCGCCGGAACGGAGGCAAAACGAAGATGCCGCAGCATAGAACTCGAGTTCTCGTCGTGGATGATCATGCAATCGTTCGGGAAGGATTCAAACTGATTCTTGGGCGGGAACCGGATATCGAAGTCATCGGTGAGGCGGCGAATGGACTGGAAGCCGTTTCGCTGGCTGCGGAACACAAGCCCGACGTCGTAATCATGGATGTCAGCATGCCGGAATTGAATGGGGTCGAGGCGACCCGGCGTCTCCAGGAAGTCTCGCCGAGGAGCCGCGTCATTGCGCTGAGCATGCATCGCGACGGTGTCTACGCACGCGACATTCTGCGCGTGGGAGCTCGCGCATTTCTGCTCAAAGACTCGGCCGCTTCCGATCTATTGATGGCCATCCGCGCGGTCATGCGCAACCAGGGCTTCATCAGTCCCGCCGTTGTCGGCAGCGTCTTGACGGAATACCGGAAACATGTGACCCTTCCGCTGGACCGGCTTACGCATCGCGAGCGCGAGGTCCTGCAAATGCTGAGTTCCGGAAAGTCCAACAAACAAATCGCGACTGAGTTGAACCTGAGTCCGTACACCGTGGAATCGCATCGTACCAAAATCATGGAGAAACTAAATCTTCACAGCATTACCGACTTAGTACGCTTCGCCATGCGGTGCGGACTTGTGGACTAACATCCACTTCTAG
>CAZETQ010000002.1:0-5523 GCA_964515165.1 uncultured Solibacteraceae bacterium
CGACAGCAAGCGGGTTTCTCCGGCGCTCTCATTGATTGTTGAGCTCCGGGCCCACTCGGACCGTCAAGGCCCGGGGATCGTTTTCACACAGACGAATACTGGCGCTTACTGAATCTTCGTCACCGGAACAGGGATCGACTTCACCGGTTCGAACAACCCGAAACTGAAGATCGCCGTCGATGACGCAACGGCGACGTACTCCTTGCCGTCCACGCTGTAAATGATCGGCGATGCGTTCAGCGGCTCTCCCATCTGGTAATGCCACAGGTGTTTGCCCTCCTTGGCATCGACCGCGATCAGATGTCCGTCGTCGTCGGCGGTAAAGATCACGCCGGTCACAGTTCCGATCGTGCCGCCCCACATTGTGCCGGGCCCGGTCATCGGATATTCCCACTTCCGTTCGCCAGTCAGCGGATCGTAGGCACGCAAGAAGAACTGACCGCGATCTTTGGGTTTGGGACCGGCGCCGCCGCCGGAGAATCCAGCATTCGGAACGGGGTCCTTCGAAGAACTGGTAAAGATGTCGCACTGTTCCAGCGTCGCCAGGTACAGCCACTTGGTGGTCGGCAGGAACGCCTGAGACATCCAATTGGTCGCCCCCTGCACGCCGGGACAAACCCGATTGCCTGCGGGCGTAGGCTCCTTGTCGGGAACCACGATCGGCCGCCCCTTCGCGTCGATTCCACTCGCCCAATCCAGCAGATTGACCAGCTTGCTCGATCGCAGATATTCGCCGGTGGCTCGATCCAGCACATACAGAAAACCATTGCGATTGGCGTGCAGCATCAATTTGCGCATTTTGCCCTGGTAGGGCAGATCTACCAGCATCGGCCACGACTGCGCATCCCAATCGTGCGTGTCGCCCGGCGTGAACTGGAAGTACCACTTCATCTGGCCAGTCTCCACATCCAGCGCAATCACGGAGCAGGTGTATAAGTTATCGCCCTTCCGGTCGCCCGCATAGAAATCCGGCCAGGGATTTCCGGTTGGCCAGTACAGCGTCTTCAGCTCCGGATCGTACGTTCCCGACAGCCAGGTCGCGCCGCCGCCGTAGTCGATCGTCTTGCCCCAGGTTTCGGAACCCTTCTCGCCCGGAGCGGGAACAGTGTAAGTCCGCCACTTCTCCTCGCCCGTTTCGGCGTCGAGAGCCGCGACATAACCGCGCATTCCCGTATCGCCGCCGGCGACGCCAACGATGATCTTGGTTTCGGCCGCCAGGGGAGCGCAACTGGCGAACATTCCTTTTTCAATCTCGCCGTACTGCTTGCGCCAAACCAACCCGCCGGTCCGCCGGTCCAGCGCCACCAGGTGAATGTCGGCGGTCACAAAATAAACCTTGTCGCCCAGAATCGCCGAACCCCGGTTGACTCCCTCTTTCTTCTTCGATTTCAGGTCAACGTAGTGCCAGATGACCCGTCCGCTGCGAGCATCCAGTGCGTACATCTCGTTCGTATTGGTGATGTACATCACGCCGTTGTAGACGATGGGGCGCGTGCGAAGCCCATCGGCTTTCGGAACCCGAAAGGTCCATTTCGGCACCAGGTTGCTGACGTTCTCCGGAGTGATGTCCCTCAACGAACTGACGCTGGAGCCCTGGTAAGTTCCGGCGTAAGTCAGCCAGTTCTGCCCGGCACCAGCGGCAATGTCGGAGGTGCGGACCTGTGCGTTCGCGGTGGCGAGCAGGAAAACAAAAAGAATGGCGCGCATTTTGTGATGTCCGTTAGGGTTTCACCGCGGCGACGGCGGGCGCTCCGGCAGCTTGCCGCGAGAGAAACGCCACCAGGTTGTCGATGTCGGCACGACTCAGCCGCTTTGCATAGTCCACCGGCATCGGCGTCGAACGGTGTAGCGTCAGTTGCTCCACCTTGCCCATATCGATCATCTGCAGGCGGCCGTCATTCAACTGCAGCTGCAGCGAATAGTTCGAGCGGTTCCGGGCCACCCCTTCAAACTTCTCTCCGGTTCGGAGAACGACGCTGACTTTCTGGTAGCCTTCGGCGATCTCGGAATCCGGCTCGACGATGGAGTCGTGAAGCTTCGGTACCGTGCTGGACAACCCGACATTCGAGAGATTCGGTCCGCTGAAGCCGCCGCGATTGCCGATCCGGTGGCAGCCGGAACATCCTGCCGAGCCCCAGAACAGTTCAGAACCCCGGCTCACATCGCCGGCAGGTTTCATTTCAAAGGCCGGAGCCGTCAGCGATCGAACATACGCGACAATCCGCCAGACGTCGTCATCCGGAGCCTTGGATCCCGGCATGACTCCAACTCCATCGCGAATGGTCTTGAAGATGCCGTCGTCTTCGTTGGAGTGCCACACCACCCGCTCGCGCAGATTGGGACCGCGACCGCCGCCGCCATCCGGTCCATGACATCCGGCGCATCCGGACCGGAAAAGTTCTCGACCGGCATCGATTGCCGCCGCGTCCCCGATAAAGGGGTGTTTGGGCTTGTCCTTCGCCGCCTGTTCGTGTTGCGCGAACAGCGCAGATACGGCGAACAGCGCGCACATTGATCTTTGCGGAATTCCCACGCTTTCTACCTCTGAATGTCCATCCGGATGTATTGGAGGATACACCACAGCCTGTTTGATATGCTTCGGGCAGTGGCATCCATCCGCCTAGCTCTGGCTCTGCTCTCCGTTGGAGTATTCGCGCAAAGTACCGACTTCTTTGAAAAGAAGATCCGGCCCGTCCTGGCGACCAAATGCTACGGCTGTCACGGGGCGGAAAAACAATTCGGTAGTCTTCGCCTCGACTCCCGCGACCGGATTCTGCGCGGCGGAGCCCGCGGTGCGGCTGCCATTCCCGGTAAGGCGGACGAGAGCCTGCTGGTCCAGGCCATCCGCCATCAGGGACTCGCTATGCCCGTTGGCGGCAAGCTGCAGCCCGCGGAGATCGCCGCCTTCGAAGAGTGGATCGCCAAGGGAATGATCTGGCCGGAGGAACAGCCGGTAAAGCTCGCGGCCGGAGATCCCGGCTTCTACGCCAAGCTGATGCGCGAGCACTGGGCGTTCCAGCCCGTTGCCGAACAGAAGATCCCCGACGGCGCGGCGAAAAATCCCGTCGACCGGTTCATCCAGGCCAAGCTCGCAATCGCCGGCATCTCGATGGCCCCTCCGGCGAACCGAAATATGCTGGCGCGCCGCGCGGCGTTCGTCCTGACAGGCCTGCCGCCCAAGCCTGCCGAACTGGCGGCATTCTTGAATGACAAATCTCCACAGGCATACGAACGCTTGGTAGACAAGCTGATCGCGTCTCCCCACTTTGGCGAGCGATGGGCGCGGCACTGGTTGGACGTCGTCCGATTCGCTGAGACTTACGGTTACGAGTGGAATTACGAGATCAATGAGGCGTGGCGATATCGGGACTACCTGATTCGCGCTTTCAATTCAGACGTCCCTTATGATCAGTTCGTCCGGGAGCATGTGGCCGGAGATCTCCTGGCGAAACCCCGCACCATCGATGTTCGCCAGAACGAATCGGTTCTGGCAACTGCATTCTTCCGGCTCGGCGAAATGGGCCATGACAACTGCAACCAGTTCCGCGAGCTCCGGACCGATGTCGTCGACAACCAGATCGACACGTTGACCAAGGCATTCCAGGGGCTGACGGTTTCCTGCGCCCGTTGTCATGACCACAAGATCGATCCCATTCCGACGGAAGACTATTACGCGCTCTACGGAATTCTGAACAGTTCGCGGCCGGTCACGCGAACGCTGGATCTGGCTGGTCCCGATTCCGCGGTGCAATCCAAGCTGACGGCGCTGAAGAGCGACATCCGGAAAGAACTGTCGTCAGCCTGGGTGCGCGAAACCTCGGAACTGGGCCGAAATCTCGTGGCAGCCATTGCCTGGGAAAACGATGCGCCCGATGCCGCCGAGACCGCTCGCGATCTGCAGCCTGCGCAGATCAACCGTGTTCGAAAGCTTCTCGAGCGCCCCAAAGTGGACATGAGCGATCCGCTCTATGCCATTTCCCGTTGGATGAAGGATAGGAATGCCGAAAGCTGGGCGAAGCTGACCACGGAGTTTCAAAAGGAAGCAGCCGAGCGCGAGAAGTTCAATAAAGAGAAGTTCGTCGTTTTCGCCGATTTTCGAGCGAATACGCCCTCCGGATGGTCCGCCGATGGCTGGGGCTTCCGAACCGGCCGCGCGGCTGACGGAGCCTTCGCCGTAGCGACTGAAGGCGGCGATGCCGTTGCCGGAATCTATTCCGCCGGAATCTTCACCAACCTTCTTTCCGACCGGTTAAATGGAGTACTCCGATCGCCGCTGCTCCCGCGGGACAAGAAATTTATCACGATGCAGATGGCGGGCGGAAAGCTCGGCGCCTTCCGGTTGATCATGGACGACTGTGTAATCGGCGAGGATCACCAGTTATTGAAGAATCCGCAACTGAAATGGATTCGCACGACAAGCAAGAATGATCAGCCGCTTCCGACTTACCTGGAGATCTCCACCAAGGCGGACAATCCGCGTCTGCCGGAACGCCCGGAGAAGTTCAACGACCTGACCGAAGAGCAACTCGCTTCCCCGCGCTCTTTCTGGGGAGTCAGCCGGATTCTCTTAAATGACGAAGCAGTCGAGCCGAAGGCAGAGCTGCATCATCTGGACCGGCTTGTAACAGCCCAGGCTCCGCACAACGCGACCGAGCTCGCCTCGAGCCTCCAGACCGCCGTTCAGAACGCCATTCTGGCCTGGTCGGAGGATCGAGCAACCGCCGACGATGTGGTTTGGATCAACTGGCTTCTCGAAACCGAACTCGTTACCAACTCGCGAAATCTCACGCCGAAGCTCCGAATGCTGACCGATGGATACCGGAAAGCGGAGTCCGCCATCAATAATCCAGCCGTGGTCTACAGCATGGCTGATGTCGATCCCGGCCAGGACTACCCGATCCTGATCGGCGGACAAGCAACGGCTCCCGGACGGCCCGCTCCCCGGCACTTCCTGTCGGTCATGCCAGAATCTCTACGCAAAGTGAATCTGGAGCACAGCGGTCGCCTCGAAATGGCGGAGGCGATGGCCAGCAAAGACAACCCGCTCACCTCGCGCGTGATGGTCAACCGCCTTTGGCACCATGTCTTTGGGCGCGGATTGGCGGCAACCACCGACAACTTCGGACGCTACGGCGAAGCGCCCACGCATCCGGAGTTGCTGGACTACCTGGCACTGCGGTTCATCGACGATGGATGGTCGATGAAAAAGATGATCCGCCTGATGGTCACCTCGGAAGCTTTCCAGCAATCGAGCCAGGGTGACAAGCGCGCCAACGAGGCGGACCCGCAGAACCACTTGTGGCACCGCTACCCGATTCGCCGCCTGGAAGGAGAAGCCGTTCGCGATGCCATCCTCGCCACTTCGGGAGTGCTGGATGAGAAGATGTTCGGTCCCAGCATTCCGCCCCGCCGCGAGGAAGCCAAGCCGTATCGCCGGCTCTACCAGGGGCCTCTCGATGGCGAAGGCCGCCGCAGCATCTACTTGAAGGTCACTCGCATGGAAGGCACTCGGTTCCTGGAGAC
>CAZETQ010000002.1:5623-17921 GCA_964515165.1 uncultured Solibacteraceae bacterium
GCCGCAGCATCTACTTGAAGGTCACTCGCATGGAAGGCACTCGGTTCCTGGAGACCTTCGATTTTCCGCAGCCGATGCAGACCCGCGGGAATCGCGACGTCACCAACGTCCCTTCCCAGGCCTTGGCGATGCTGAACGATCCCTTTGTCACGAATCAATCGAAGGTTTGGGCGGAACGGCTGACGGCTCGGAAGGACGACGCTGTGGACGCACGACTCGCGGCGATGTTCGAATCCGCGCTGGGCCGGGCGCCTGCCAAAGACGAACTGGCGCGAATGCGCGCGCTGGTGAACGATTTCGCGCAGCGCCAGGGCGTCGCGAGCGCAAACATTCTGACCAGCGTGCCGGTTTGGAAGGATGTCGCCCACACCTTCTTCAACATGAAAGAATTTATCTATCTCCGATGAAGTGCCCGGGAGTTTTCAGACAACCACTCACGCGCCGCGAATTGCTGCAGACCGCGTCGAACGGCTTCGGTTATTTCGCGCTGGCGGCATTGATGGCGGACCGCTCGTATGCGGGGCTCGCCACTGGTCCGCATTTTGCGCCGAAGGCCAAGAATGTCGTTTTCCTCTTCATGCCCGGCGGAGTGTCCCACATGGACAGCTTCGATCCGAAGCCGAAGCTGGCGGAACTCGATGGCAAACCGGCGAAACTCGACAGCTACGTCGCCGGACCGAAGCGGAAATGGCTGAAATCACCGTGGGCCTTCAAGACCTACGGCCAGGCGGGCTTGCCCGTTAGCGAACTGTTCCCGCACATCACCGGCGTCGTCGATGATTTGACGGTCATCCGGTCCATGAAATCGGAATTCCCGCTGCATGGCCGGGCGAACGTGTTTCTTCACACCGGCCGCAATTTCGCCGGATTTCCCAGCATCGGCTCCTGGGTCACTTACGGCTTAGGCAGCGAGAACAAGAGCCTGCCCGGCTACCTTCTGCTGAACCATGGCGACAATCCGCCCGGCGGCATGGAAAATTTCTCGAACGGATTTCTTCCGGCCCAGCATCAGGCCATGGGAGTCCACGCCGAAGGCACTCCGATCGACAATCTGGCGCCCGCGGATGCCGCGGCGATTCAGCAGGCCAAGATGGCGGCGGTGCTGGAACAGGACCGCGCTTTTGCCGCAGCCGCTTCGCAAGAACCCGCCATCGATGCCGCGATCGCGAATTTTGAGATGGCTTACCGGATGCAGTCGCTTGCGCCGGATGTGCTGGACCTCAGCAAGGAGCCGGAGTCGATCCGCAAGCTCTACGGTCTGGACTCCGACAATCAGCACAAGCGCGCGTATGGCACCCAATGTTTGCGAGCCCGGCGTCTGATCGAATCCGGCGTGCGGTTTGTGGAGATCACTCCACCCTCCCTCTTCGGCAACAACGGCACGTGGGACCAGCACAGCGACCTGAAGCGCGGCCATGACACCAACGCGATGGTCACGGATCAGGCGGTGACGGCTCTGGTGAAAGACCTGAAATCGCGCGGTCTGCTGAAAGAAACGCTGATCGTTTGGGCGGGAGAATTCGGGCGCACTCCCGACACCGGCAACGGCGACGGCCGCGATCACCATCCGGCGGGATTCACCATCTGGCTGGCCGGCGGCGGCGCAAAGCCCGGCTTGATCTACGGAGCGACCGACGAGCTCGGAAACGAAGCCGTGGAGAACGTTATGACGGTGCACGATCTTCACGCCACGATCCTTCATTTGCTGGGAATCGACCATAACAAGCTCACGTATCGCTTCGGCGGTCGCGACGTCACCCTTCCCGACGTGCACGGCCATGTGATACATGATCTTGTGTCATGAAACGATCCATCCTTATCGGCGCGGCCTTTCTGGCTGCATGTTCAACCCCTGCGCCCGAACCGGCGAAGAAAGCGGAGCCGGAAGGGCCTCCGGAGATCAAAGCAGAACTTGTCGCGAGCGATCCCAGCTGGGGCAATACCGAAGGTCCCGCGCTGGATTCCAAAAACAACCTTTACTTCACCTCGCGCGGCACCTACAAGGGCATCGTGCGCTGGAATAAAACCGACGGAGCGCAGCAGTATGCGGCCGTCGCCAAGAAAGCCGGACCCGGCGGACTCTGGATTGACGATGCCGACAACATCTTTCTCACCGCTACGAACGAGCGCGAAGTCTGGAAGCTCAGCCCGTCGAAGAAAGTTACGGTGATCGCCCGCAAGTTCGAAAGCAATCCCAAAGAAGCCACAGGGCCCAACGATATCGTCGTCGCCAAAAATGGCATCGTCTACTTCACCGATCCCAACGGCTATGACGGCAGCGCGCCGAACGGCACCGCCTATTGGATCGACAAGAAGGGCAAGACCAGCCTATTCACCAAGGACATCACGGGTACCAACGGCATCATCCTCAGCTTGGATGAAAAGACGCTCTACATCTCGCACAACACCGCCAAGACGACCTCCAAGATCACCAGTTGGTCCTTGAACGACGACGGCGGTCCCGGAGCGATGAAGGAAGTTGCCACCGTCGACAACTGCATCGCTGACGGAATGGCCGTCGATACCGAAGGAGCCCTCTGGCTGACGTGCTACAGCTTCGGCACGGCCTACCGGATTACCCCCGCGGACGGTAAGATCACCGCGAAGGTGACGACGGAGCAGAAGGCTCTGACAAACGCCAAGTTCGGCCGGGGTGCCGACAGCCATTCGCTCTATCTGACCAGCTCGGACATGGATCGAAAGACCGGCTACGTCTATCGCGCCGAAGTCCCGGTTGGCGGTCCGCGCTAAGCTGGGAAATTCGCGAAGTTTGTTTTTTCGAATTTCGCGTAACTGCCTTTGTTTTCATGAGGCATGTCACACAAAACAGTGTTTTTTCCACAGGCGCCCCGGTGAGTACCCCAGCCGGAGGAAGGCGTAAGAAATCCCCGCAGCCTGAGTTTATGACGCAGATATGGCGATTTGAGAGCGTGAGTGGCGAAACGATAGGAAAGTAAGGAAATAAATCGTGGAAAAGCCGGATACCGGGCATCCGGTTGATGGCTGGGCAGATCACGAAAAACGATGATCTGCCCCACGTACCGTTATGAGATTCCCGCGCGATAGCCCCGCACGCCGCCCTTGAAAATTCCGACATCGCTCCCCATGCTGATCGCGCGAAATCCCTTCGCGATCCAGTGGCGAGCGTCCGCCCCCGTTGCCGGCAGAAAGCCAGCCGCCTTGCCGTACTTTTTGCAGGCTTCCACCAGAGCGTCCATCGCCTGCAGGAAGCGCGGATGCTCGAATTGCGCGGGAATCCCCATCGACACCGTCAGGTCGTAATGTCCGATCCAGACGATGTCCACGCCGGAAACGGAAACGATGGAATCGAGATTCTCGAACGCGCGCTCCGTCTCGACCAGCGCGATGACGACAGTGTCTTCGTTTGCCTGCGCGAAATAGTCCGCGCCGCTCGACCGGTACAGGTCATGCGCGATTCCCAGAGCCACGCCACGCCGGCCCTGGGGAGCGTACTTCAGCTCAGCCACAATCTGCTCGGTCTGCTCCCGAGTCTCCACTCGCGGCACCATCACGCCGCGTGCTCCCAAATCGAGCACTCGCGACAGCGGAGCGGACCGCAGATCCGGAACCCGCACCATCGGCACGATCGGCAATCCCCGGCAGGAGGCGATCAGCTCCGCCGCCAGGGCGATGTCGCATCGCCCGTGCTCCATGTCGAAGATCACGAAATCCGCGCCGCAGTCCGCCAGCATCGGCCCGATTCCCGGCGTGAACAGCTCCAGAATCATCTGGCCGTAGACCACTTCCCCTTGAGACAGCTTCTGCTTGACGGCGTTCATCCGATCCTCCCGGCAGCCAACCGCTGCAGCTTGCTGCGAAACTCGGGTTTCTCCAGCACCTCGCGGTTGACGACGTGCCGCGGAACTTCCCCGCGTCCCAAAGCGAGTGCGCCTCCACAGGCATCGCGGCCCATATCGCGAAACAACTGTTCCGTCCATCCCAGCGAGTGCGAAGTCAGCACGACGTTCTCCAGCTTGGTCAGCGGTGAGTCGTCCGGCAGCGGCTCCTGCTCGAACACATCCAAGGCTGCTCCGCGAATGCGGTTCTCCTGCAGCACGCGAATCAGCGCCGCTTGATCCACGATCGGCCCGCGAGCCGTATTGATGAAAAACGCCCCGGACTTCATCAGTTCGAACTCGCGCTCGCCGATCAAACCGCGAGTTTGCGGCGTCAGCGGACAATTCACCAAAACGTAGTCCGATTCCCGCAGCAATCGATCCATCGAAACCAACTCCACTCCCAGGTCTGCAGCCCGCTCCGCCGAAACAAACGGGTCGCACGCCAGAAAACGGCCGATGTCGAATCCGCGCAGCAGTTTGAACGCCGCCGAAGCGATGTTTCCAAATCCGATTGTCCCGATCACCCGCTCGCGAGGCTCGATTCCCAAGGTCTTTATGCTTTCTTTCCAGCGCCCCTGGCGAACCAGCTTGTCCTTCCACACTAGGTTATGGGACAGGGCAAGAACGAAGAGCACGATCGTCGATGCCATCGGCCGCACGACGGCTTCCGGCGTGATGTACACGCAAATGTTCGCATCCGTACAAGCCGCCAGATCGACATTGTCGTAACCCACGCCGTACCGGCCGACGCCGATCAGCCTGTCTTCATTGCCTCGCAGCGACTCTCGAGTCACTCGCGGCTTCAGGCTCAAAATCACGTCGAGCCCTCTCAGTTGTTCCGAAGAATACTCCGGGTCAAACCGCTCCAGAATCCGGTACGGAACACTCGCCGCATCCAAAACATCCAGTCCAAACGAAGGGAAAACCGGTTTTCCCGGCGCTTCTAAAAAATCTCCTGAGAAACCAACTTGCATCGCCGCAAAGATATCACTGTCGCTTTGGAGGCCAAACTGTGATACGAGGATTGATACCATGCGCGCAATTGTCGTTCTCGCCCTCTCTTGCCTGCTGGCGGTATTTCTGTTCCGAACCGGAGCAGACGCCGAACAGCTAACGGTCATTCCCAACGTTGAGTTCCAGCCGTTGAAGGCGCAGGCGCAGCGCGTGCTGCAAGCGCTGGAATTGCTGGGTGAGCCGCACGCCGCCGCCCAGAAGGCCTTAGAGGCTGCGAAAACTCCGGAAGACGTTCAGAAGATTCTCGATCCGCTGTGTCTGGCCGGCATCAATATCAATCCGGAAAGCCGCGTCAAGGTGGAGCAGGGCATTGCGAAGCCGGATCTCATGCAGAATGGCTGGCGAACGTTCCTGGTGAAAGTCCACAACGAAGCGGGCATTACCGCCGCGCTGGCCGTCGATTCGCCCCATGCGGGACAACTGGCCAACTCCCCGGCGGGTGCGGTGGACCGGAAGTGGCTGGACCTGCGCATGTTCAACAAGCAGCCGATGAAAGCGCACCTGGGCGGTCTGGCCGTGGAGTACCGGATTCTCCAGATCTTCTCTCGCGACGCGGGCAAGCGCGAAGCGAAGCTGCTCTTCGATGTCGGGCAGGGTACGCAGGACCTGGGATTCCGCAGCGAAGTGGACATTCTCTTCACGGCGAAAGCCTCGACGGCAGTCAGGCTGCGCGTGAAGGATTTTGACGGCAAGCCGCAGATGGCCGCCTTCGAAGTTCGGGACGAGATGGGCCGAGTCTATCCGTCTCCCGCCAAGCGGCTGGGCGGCGATTTCTTCTTCCACCCGCAGGTCTACCGCGAAGACGGCGAAACGATCCTGCTGCCGCCCGGCAAATACAACATCGAATGGTCGCGCGGCCCGGAGTATCTCAAGAAGAAAGAAACTGTCGTCGTCGGCGATCAGCCGCAGGAGCTTTCCTTCAAGCTGGAACGCTGGATTGACCCGTCGAATCTCGGGCCGAATCGCAATCGCTGGTTCTCCGGCGACCATCACATCCACGCCGCCGGGTGCTCGCACTATGAGCGGCCCACCGAAGGCGTGTACCCCAAGGACATGATGCGTCACGTTCTCGGTGAGGATCTGAAAATCGGCAGCGTGCTCACTTGGGGACCGGGCTGGTATTTCCAGAAGACGTTCTTTGAAGGCAAAGACAACGAGCTTTCCACCAAGGACAACCGGATCCGCTACGACGTCGAAGTCTCCGGCCATCCTTCCAGCCACACCGGTCATTTGCTGCTGCTGCAGGTGAAGCAGATGGACTATAAGGGCCTGGCGCGCATCGAAGACTGGCCCACCTGGGGAGTGCCGATTCTCAAATGGGCGAAGGACCAGGGTTCCGTTGTCGGTTACACGCACAGCGGATGGGGCCTGGCGCTGAAGGACGAGAAGTTGATGAGCTACGAAATGCCGCCCTTCGACGGCATCGGCGCGAACGAGTATGTGGTCAGCGTCACGCAGGATCTGGCGGATGTGATCTCGGCGGTGGACACTCCCTATCACTGGGAGTTGAACGTCTGGTATCACACGCTGAATTCCGGCTACCGGACGCGCATCAGCGGCGAGACGGACTTTCCCTGCATCTACGACGAGCGTGTGGGATTGGGCCGCAGCTACGTTCGCCAGGCCGAGCTGAACTACGACGATTGGGTGCAAGGACTGAAGCAGGGCCGCAACTACGTCTCTGACGGCCGGAGTCATCTGATCGACTTCCGTGTCAACAACGTCGATATGGGCAGCGGCAAAGATATCGAGCTATCGAAAGGCGGCAAGGTGACTGTGACGGCCCAAGCGGCCGCATATCTGGAACCTACGCCCAGCGCCATCGTGCGCGGCAAGAAGGCCAGCGAAAAGCCGTACTGGCATGTGGAGCGTGCCCGCATCGGCGAATCCCGCAAAGTGCCAGTGGAACTTGTGGTCAACGGCGTCGCGGTGGAGCGTCAGGAAATGGATGCCGACGGGAAGCTTCGCGACCTGACATTCAACACGACGATCGACCGCAGCTCCTGGGTAGCCCTGCGAATCCTGCCGAGCTCTCACACCAACCCCGTTTGGGTCACGGTGGACAACAAGCCGGTTCGAGAGAAAGCCAGCCTCGAATGGTGCCTGCGAGCCGTCGACCAATGTCGCAATCAGAAACTGGGGCGGATCCGCCAATCGGAGGTGGCCGAGTTCAATCGTGCCTACGATGCGGCGAAGGCGGAGTACAGCAAGCGCCTAGCTGGGCAATAGGTCGAGCTTCTCCAACACGAAACGCACGCGCTCGGGAACGGGCGCGCGCGGCAGCTTGACCAGCTCGTAGCCGTGCTCCCGGTAGGTTGCCGCCAGCGAGTCGTACGTCCGGACGGCCTCCTCGAAAGTCTGCTTCCGCTCGGTATCCTGCGTGAAGATTTCCGGCCAAGGCGGCGCGATGAAGACCTGCGGCGAGTAGCGAAACTGTTCTATCGCTCGCACGACATATTCCGGAACCGGCAAATCCATCAAGCGGAGATAGCCTGCGACATCCGGAATCCCGCGATCGAAGAATACCGGCCCCGAACCGGACAAAGCCTCCCGGTAGGATCGGAGTTCCCAGCACAGCATCCAGTCGGCAAAGGCCTTCGGAGCAATCCAAGGCAGCGCTTCGCCTCCGATCGCCGCCTGATCCTGAATGATGGCTCGCCCCGCCTCCGGCATCACCGCAAATCCCTGATTCTGCAAAGCGGAAATCAAAGTGCTCTTACCCGACCCGGGACCGCCGGTAATGATAATGAGCCGCCCTGTTTCTTTGTCCAGAAGTCTGATTAAATCAAGTCGGAGCCTCTTTTGGTCACTCGCTACCTCATTCTGTCGGCAATTCTGGCAACGATGTCCTCCGCTCAGGATGCGAGGATCGAATATTTCGAGAAGAAGATCCGGCCCGTCCTGGCGGCCCGGTGTTTTGCATGTCATAGTGCCGCCGCCCAGCCGGTGCAGGGCGCCCTTCGGCTGGACACTCCGGAAGGCGTGAAAAAAGGCGGAAATTCCGGAGCGTTGATCGACACCGCCGATCCGGATCGCAGCCTGCTACTCCGCGCGCTCAGCCATAAGGACAAGAATCTCCAGATGCCTCCGGGCAAGCCGCTCCCGCCGGAAGTTCAGGCCGATTTCGAGGCATGGGTCCGCAACGGCGCGGCGATGCCGGCCACGGCGGTCGCTACTGCGGCGTCCGGTAAAAAACCTGAGTTGTGGTCGCTGAAGCGCCCGGTGCTCTCTCCGATTCCCGGCGTGCGAAACCAAGGTTGGGCGAAATCCGATATTGACCGTTTCGTCCTCGCCCGGCTGGAAGAGAAGAATCTTTCGCCGTCTGAGGAAGCTGACAAACGAACTCTGATTCGCCGCGCCACCTTCGACCTGACCGGACTTCCCCCGACTCTTGCGGAGATCGACGCGTTCCTGAAAGATATTTCGCCGAATGCTTACGAGAAGCTGATCGATCGTCTGCTCGCTTCCCCACACTATGGCGAACGATGGGCGCGGCATTGGCTGGATGTCGCCCGCTACTCGGACTCGGTGAACGATTCGGTCAACTCCGGCAATCGCATTCCGTGGTCCTACACCTATCGCGATTGGGTGATTCGTTCGTTGAACGAAGACCTGCCATACGACAAGTTCCTGCTATACCAACTGGCTGCCGATCGCGTTCCCCATGCCGATCGCCGAAACTTGGCGGCGCTGGGATTTCTCAGCCTGGGGCGTGAATTCCCGAAGAGTTTGCCGGAGACCGTGGATGATCGGATCGACGCCGTAACCCGCGGCATGATGGGGTTCACCGTTGCGTGCGCGCGCTGCCACGATCACAAGTACGATCCCATCCCGACCAAGGACTACTACTCGCTGTACTCGATCTTTTCCAATATTCGCGAGCCGAAGGATTTTCCGCTACTCACGGCGAAAATGACGCCATCCCCGAAAGACCAGATGTACCTCAGCCGTCTGGACCGCATCCGTCAGGCCGACCACGAGTATCGAGTCCGTCGCAACGGGGAAATGGTGGCGTTCTTCCGCACGCAGACGGCCGAATACATCCTCGCCTCGCACGACTCGGAAAAACTCAGCAACACCGATATCGAGGAGCTGGTGCGCGATCGCCAGCTGAATCTCCACGTTCTCTCGCGCTGGCGCAAATATCTGAAGACGGCCAAGGAATCGGGCAACCCCGTTTTTGCGGCCTGGTTTGCGGCGACCGCCGGAGATCTGAAAAACACCAGCGGCCATCCATTGATCGCTACCGCGCTCCGGGAGCATCCGCCCGCTTCGCTGAAAGATATGGCGAGCGTCTATGGAACGGTCCTCCAAAAGTACGACCGCGCGCAGCCGAATCCGGACGCATCGGAAGAACAACTGCGAGCTGTGCTACGCGGTCCCACGTCTCCGGCAGATGTTCCGCTGGAAGAGTTTGAACTCATCTACTCGGAAGGAGACGGCAACAACACCCGCTCCCTTGAGGTCCGCTACAACGTCATGCTCGCGCAGTATGCCTACGACGGAGCGCCCCCGCGTGCGATGGCCATGGAAGATGTACCGAAGCCAGTCACGGGACATGTCTTCATCCGAGGGAACGCCAACAATCCGGGAGCCGAAACGCCGCCGCACTTCCTGTCCTGCCTCACCAAGGACGACCCACAGATCTTCCGTGAGGGCAGCGGGCGTCTGGAACTCGCGCAGGCGATCATCGATCCGGAAAATCCGCTCACGGCCCGCGTCATTGTCAACCGGGCCTGGCTGCATCACTTCGGGTCCGGACTGGTCCGCACTCCCAGCGATTTCGGGTTCCGCGGCGATCCGCCGACGCATCCGGAGTTGCTGGATTATCTCGCTGTGAAGTTTGTGGAATCCGGATGGTCGCTGAAGAAGCTCCATCGCAGCATCATGCTCTCCGCCGCTTATCGCCAGGCTAGTGTGGATAACGAAGCCGCTCGCAAAGTGGACCCCGAAAATCTGTTGCTCTGGCGGGCAAACCGCAAGCGTCTGGAGATTGAAAGCCTGCGCGATTCGATGCTGGCGGCGGCGGGAAGACTCGATTTGAAGAGCGGGGGTCTGCCATTCGCGTTGACCGCTCAGCCTTCTGTCCCGCGTCGAACCGTCTACGGATTTATTGAGCGGGGGCGCATCCCGGCGATTCTCAGTACTTTCGACTTTGCATCACCCGATCAGCACGCGCCTATGCGCTACACGACGACCGTTCCGCAGCAGGCACTGTTCTTCCTGAATAGTCCGTTTGTCGTGGAACAGGCGGAAGCCCTGGCCCGGCGGAGCGAATCGCAGAAGGATGCACCCCAGCGGGTTCGAGCCCTCTATCAGTTCGCACTCGGGCGTGATCCTCAACCCAACGAGGCGGAGGCGGGCGTTCAATTTGTGAATGCCGCCGCAAGTTCATCACCTGCCTCCTCGCAGCCGCCGGCCTGGCAATACGGGATTGGAGAAGTGGACCCCACAACCGGCAAAGTGAAGAACTTTGTTCCTTTCCCCACCTACAGCATGGAACGCTGGCAAGGCGGGGCTGCGCTTCCGGCGGCGGATTTCGGAAAGGCGAACCTGCGCGCGGTCGGCGGTGAGCCTGGAGAACTATCGAAGCAATCCGTAATCCGCCGCTGGGTCAGTACCGTCGATGGCAAGGTCAACATTGAAGGAACGCTGCGCCACGGCCAGCCGGCGGTACCCTACGGCGATGGAGTGCGCGGCCGCATCGTCTCCAGCCGGTTGGGAGAGTTGGCCTCCTGGGCGGTCAACGGCTCTTCGGCGGAAACGAAAATTTCCGGCATCGCCGTGCAGAAGGGCGACACCATCGACTTCATTGTCGACGCTCGAGTGGATCCGGAAAACGACGGATTCTCCTGGGCCCCGATCGTCAAATCCGGCGACAAAACCTGGAACGCGAAGGACGAATTCGCCGGTCCGGTGGCGAAACCCCTCGACGTCTGGGCGCAGTATGCGCAGGTGCTGCTCGAAACCAATGAATTTGCATTCGTCGACTGAGAGGAACTTATGAACAAACGGCAACTATTCCTGACGCGGCGCGAATTGCTGGAGCGCTGCGGCATGGGCATGGGCACCGTCGCCCTGACCTCTCTGCTGGGGGAGACCGGCCATTTGCAGGCGGCCACGACGGCTGCGGCAAATCCGATGGCTCCCAAGACTCCGCCGCAGCCGGCGAAGGCGAAGCGAGTTCTCCACTTGTTCATGAACGGCGGCTGCTCCCACGTCGATACCTTCGATCCCAAGCCGTCTCTCGCAAAGTTCGCGGGCAAGCCCATTCCCATCACTCTGAAAACCGAGCGCCGCACCGGAGCCGCGTTCCCCTCGCCGTTTGAGTTCAAGAAATACGGCCAGAACGGTATCGAAGTCAGCGAAATCTTTTCGAATGTCGGAGAGTGCGTCGACGATCTGTGCGTCGTCCGCTCCATGCATACCGACATCCCGAATCACGAGCCGTCGCTGATGATGATGAATTGCGGCGACGTTCGGCAGGTCCGCCCCAGCTTCGGTTCCTGGGTCACGTAC
Organism: uncultured Solibacteraceae bacterium; assembly: GCA_964515165.1. Classification (GTDB taxonomy): domain Bacteria; phylum Acidobacteriota; class Terriglobia; order Bryobacterales; family Bryobacteraceae; genus JAPKYZ01. Next base: position 17,017 of record CAZETQ010000002.1, read on the forward strand.
GGGCTGGGCTCGGAGAATCAGAATCTTCCCGGCTTCATCGTCCTGTGCCCCGATGGCCTGCCGACGCAGGGAAATCAGAACTGGCGGTCCGCGTTCCTGCCCGGAACCTACCAGGCGACCCACATCGACACGCGCGAGACGCAGATCGACAAGCTGATCGAGAACATCCGCAACAAGTACACCTCCGGAGCCGAACAGCGCCGGCAGCTTGACCTGCTCAGCGAATTGAACAAGGGCTATCAGGAGCGCCGCCAGAACGATGGTCTTCTCGAGGCGAGAGTGCAGTCGTTTGAGCTGGCATATCGCATGCAGATGGAAGCCGACGATGCCTTCGACCTCTCCAAGGAACCAGAAAGCGTCAGGAAGATGTACGGCGAGGGAATGCAGGCGCGCCAGATGATGATCGCCCGGCGGCTGCTGGAGCGTGGGGTACGCTTCGTTCAGGTTTGGCACGGCGCAGGCCAGCCCTGGGACAGCCACGACGACATCAAGTCCAACCACGGCCGGCTCGCGCGGGAATGCGACCAGCCCATCGCCGCGCTATTGAAGGACCTGAAGCAGCGCGGAATGCTGGAGGACACGCTCGTCGTGTGGGGCGGAGAATTCGGACGAACCCCGACCGTCGAACTACCCGATCTCGGAGCGAACTCGGGAATGGTCAACGGCCGCGATCACAATCCCTACGGATTCTCCATGTGGATCGCCGGGGGAGGCTTCAAAAAGGGTATCGCCTATGGCGCTACCGACGAGTTTGGATTCGCTGCCGCCGAAAATAAAGTCCACGTGCATGATCTGCATGCGACGCTGCTTTCGCAGCTCGGCTTCGATCACGAAAAATTCACCTACCGCTACGCCGGCCGGGATTTCCGATTAACAGACGTCCACGGCCGGGTTGTTCGCGATCT
>CAZETQ010000002.1:18021-21064 GCA_964515165.1 uncultured Solibacteraceae bacterium
CTTCGACATCAGGCAGCGCTCCAACGCTCCGCTCACGATCAAGGTTCGTTCCGCCGGATACGGAGCCTTCCCCGTCGCGTACATCTCCTCGATCTTGCTCACCAGGCATGCCGAGTAAGTGACGTTCGGCGTCGGAGTCAGCAAAAACTGGCAGGATTGCAGGCTGCCGCCTCGCAGCTTGGCCGCGAAGTTGAAGTCCTGCACCGCGCCGTTCAGCATCAGCAGGGTTGTCTTCAAACCATCATTGTGCTCGATGAAATACGCGGCCGGATTCTTCACCAGCTTCGGCAGTTGTCCGTTGCCGACCAGATCCTGAGTCCGCCCGTCCTGAACTGTATAGCCCTGCGGAGTGTCGCTACGGGAAAGCGCGGAACGCAGCAGCTCCTTCGACCACTTTCCTTCTTCGCCCGCTTTCCAAACCGCGTCGCCTTCGATCATTTGCACGGACTTCACGCCGGTTTCGCCGCCCTTCCGCCGCTCGATCATGCACTGCATCGCTTCCAAAGCGTGATAGTCCATCGGATCGGAGCCGCCCACGCCAACCATCAACGCGCTTTCGATCTCGCAGCCTAGCGGCAATTCCACGTCCGGTAGGCGCCACGTCACTGGCAGCGACGAACCGGCAAGAAGCGGGAACTTCAACCGGTGCGCCGCATCCACCATCTCCTTCGCTTTGTCCCAGCTATACGACAGATGCTTATCGTTGTAGACCGGCACGGTGCGACCGTCTTTCTCGAAGACCGCAACCACCTGCTGGAAGAACTCGTAGCGCGGGTAGAGAACCTGGCCCAGTTCGTTGCGCGGATAATCGCCATGCTCGCAGATGATCAGCACCGCGTCGACGGCCAGCTTGTCGGTGCCGCAGCGCAGAGCCTCGGCGATCGTCGGGTAGACCTGAAACCCGAATTCCTTCGCCCGCTCGGCGCTCAGATCGCCTTCCGGCTTCTGATCGACATAGAGCGAGACGATCTTCATGTCCGGCCGGTGCCAGCTTCCATGAATCGGATAGCCCACCAGGAAGCGATCCGCCATGTGCTGCACGTGCGACAGGTATCTGTAGATGGAGCCAACAACGCAGATTCGCTTCATTTAGGTTCTCCAGAACGTCGACTGCTTGGTCGGCTGATAGCGAATCGCCAGATGCGGAGTTTCGAATTTAGTCTCCTTGCGATACAGGCTCTCCACTCCGGCAGCGGTAAGTCCGGTCGTCAGCAGAGTTCGTTCCACCGGGTAGGTCGGTTTCCCGGTCAGGAACATCGGCTCCATGTTGGCCACCAGCGGGCTGAAAAAGTTCGCCAGCGTCGTGCGCCCGTCGGGCATCGGCAGGTACATCTGGGTGGAAAAGATACCGGAGTCCAGTTGCGCCGAAAAGTTAAAGTCGCGCAGCAGACCGCTCATCAACAGCATCGTGGACATCAGTCCATCGGCGTGCTCGTATCGATAGGCGACGGGATTCTTCACCAGCTTCTTCATCTCTTCGATCGTCGGCATCACATCGTTGAAACCGGGACGCGGCTGCGCCAGCGTGTGACTGCGGGACAGCGCCGATTCCATCAGGTCATGAGGCCAAACCTTGTCCGCATATGCCTTCCAGAAATTCTCGCCGCGGTAGGCTTGCACCCATTTCACGCCGGACTCGCCGCCCTTGCGCCTCTCCACCATGCACTGCAGAGTCTCCAGCCCGTGAAAGTCGTAGCTATCCACGCCGCCGTAACAGACGCACATCGCTTCTCGAACCTTCGCGCCCGTTGGCATTTCCAGCTGCGGAGTCCGGTAGGTCACCGGAAGGCTGGACCCGGCCATCAGCGGGAAGTTCATCTTCCGGGAGGTGTCGTAGATTTCCTTCGCCCAATCCCAGTTCCACGACAGGTGCTTGTCGTTGAAAACCGGTACGGAGCGCCCGCTGTCGCGAAAAACCTTGAAGATTTCCTGGAAGAACTCGTAGCGCGGATATTTCGTCTGGCCCTTCTCATTGCGCTCGTACTTGCCGTGTTCGCCGATCACCACGATTCCGTCCACGGCCAGCTTCGACCCGCCCAGCGTCAACGCCTCCGCGATGGTGGGATACATCTTCATGGCGGGGAATCGCTGCGCCCGGTCGCGGCTCAGATCCGTCGCTCCAATCTGGTCGACATACAGCGAAACCAGATCCATCTCGGGGTGGTGGTGTGTCCCATTCCATCCGTAGCCCTCCAGAAAACGGTCCACGATGTGCTGCGAGTGGGAGTATTTGAAATAGACGGTAGAAATTGCCGCCAATCTGGGACGGCGTGATTGCGCGCGCATCGCCTGCGGCAGAAGGCCCGCCCCGGCAAGCAGACTGCGCCGCGTAAGTTGAGGATCGAGGTGCATGAAAAGGCTAATTATAGGATGCCCTCCCCGATCTTTGTGGAAACCGCCGCTACCGCGCCGGGCAACACACCAATTTTGAGGGCCGTTGCCTGTGGATAACACGGCGATGCAAATCTCCAAGCCGTGCCGGAAATCACCCAAATTTGTAAGATAACTCCGCAGCTTTAAAAAAGGCTTTCCAAGGATTAACGGAAAGCGGCGATCGCGTCCGAACCAGCAAGCAGGCGTCTTACGAATGACGCTTCTGCATCGGTTGGCGCTTGGCGTGCATAAAAATTCACTAATGTAACGTGAAGATTTTGAGTAAAATCCCCGCGGGGAGCGATCTTACAAATTTAACGGAAACAAAAGAAATGAGCGCCCGATTCGAAATTGCCAAAAATGCTGCCGGTCAGTTTATTTTTCGCTTGAAAGCTGCCAACGGCGAACAGTTGCTGCGAAGTGAAAGCTACACCACCAAGGCCAGTGCCCAGAACGGAATCGCTTCCGTGAAAAGGAACTCCAAGCTGGACACTCGATATGAGAGAAAGGTCGCTTCGAACGGGCAGTTTTTTTTCAACGTTCTGGCGGCGAATTATCAGATCATCGCCACCAGCGAGCTGTATACCACCGAAGCCGCCCGGGAGCACGGCATCTCCGTGGTGAAGCAGCTTGCGCCCAAGGTCGCCATCGCCGACGGGACGGCCGCCCG
>CAZETQ010000002.1:21164-154881 GCA_964515165.1 uncultured Solibacteraceae bacterium
CCGTTTTTTGTAGTCTGCCCTCGATTCCGCTACCAGTCGAGTTGTTTCGAGAAATCCGAAAGGTACCGGCGCCACACCAGCCACGTGTGCGCGCCGGGAGTCTCCACCCACGTGTGCTTCACGTTTTTGCTCTTCAACCACTCCACCAGCTTGCGGTTGTTCTCGATCAGCCGGTCCTCGGTGCCGCATGCCATCCAAAGCTTCATTCGGGAGTTGTCGCCGCCGCTCAGCTTGGGATACAAATCCGCCGGTGAATTGCCGCCGCCCCCGGCGCTGAATGCTCCCACGTAGGCGAACTTGTCCAGGTTGTTCAGGCCCACCAGCAAAGCTTCTCCGCCTCCCATGGACAAGCCGGTGATGGCTCGCTGTTTCCGGTCGGAGGACAAAGAGTAGGTCTTCTCCGCCGCCGGCAGCACTTCTTCCAGCAGCGCCTTGCCGAAGTTCTCGGCATTCTTCTGCCAGGGCGTTCCGGGACCGCGCTGCATCCCGGTGTAGAGCATGTCGATCGGTACCCCATAGCCCAGCGGCATCACCACCACCATCGGCTTGATCTCGTTCTTGGCGATCAGGTTGTCGAAGATCAGGTTCGCCTTGCCCACCGTGGTCCAGCCGTCGGCATAGTCGCTGAAACCGTGCAGCAGCACCAGCAGCGGATACTTTTTCGAAGCGTCGTAACCCGGCGGAGTGTAGACGAAGAAATCCCGTTTATCGCCGATCAGCTTCGATTCGTAGAAGTGGTGGTGCACCGTGCCGTGCGGAACGTTCGACTGCTCCCACGGCATTCCGCCGGGAACCAGCACCGCGCTGTTCACCGACAAAGCGTTGGTTTTGATCTTTCCGTTGGCGGGATCGACGAAACCGACTCCGTCCACCACAAACGAGTATCCGTAAAGGTCGGGACTCAGCGGAGCCGTCGTCAGCGTCCACACTCCGTCTTCTCCCTTCGTCATCGCCTGCCGCGGCGAGCCCTCAAGCGACAGTTCGACCTTTTGCGCATTCGGCGCGCGCAACCGGAAGGTCACCGTGCGTTCCGCCGAGACTTCGGGAGAGCGAACCGGCGCGGGAGGCTGCGGCGTCTGCGCCAGCAACCCAATCGCGAGTGGTAGGCAGAACAGGGTTTTCACGGTTATTCAGTCTATAACGGCTTACGCTGGGAAGGTGCTTCTTCTTCCGGCTCTCGTTGTCCTGGCGGCGAGCCCGGTTACCTATCATCAGCACGTCGAGCCGATCTTGCAGCGCCGCTGCCAGAACTGCCATCGCCCGGGAGAAATTGCACCCATGCCCTTCACCGGCTACCGGCAGGTTCGCCCCTGGGCGAAGGCAATTCGCGAACAGGTGTCCACCCGCCGCATGCCTCCCTGGTTCGCCGACCGCCGCCACGGAGCGTTTGCCAACGATCCGTCTCTCACCGAAGCCGAAATCCAGACGATTCGCGCCTGGGTCGATGCCGGTTCCCCCGAAGGCGATCCACGGTCCGCCCCGCCGCCCGTTCACCGGACCGGCGAATGGAATATCGGCTCTCCCGATCTGGTGGTCGAAATGCCCCGGCCGTTTCCGGTTCCCGCCTCCGGCGATGTCGATTACCAGTACGTGGTCATTCCCCTGAATCTGCGCGAGGACCGCTGGGTGCGGGATGCCGAGGTGCGGCCCGGCGTGCGCGGCGTCGTCCATCACGCGGTTCTGTATGTTCGCGAGCCCGGATCGGACTGGCTTCGCGATGTGCCGCCCGGGATCGTCTGGTCGCCGGAAGGGAAAAGCACGGAACAAAAGCGGCGGATCGGCCACACGACCAGCGACATCCTGATGGTCTACGCCCCCGGAACGCTCGCCATGAAACTGCCCCCGGGTATGGGCAAGCGCATCGCCGCCGGTTCGGACCTGGTCCTCCAGATCCACTACACCCCGAACGGCCGAGCCGTCGAGGACCGGACACGGGTCGCTTTGGTCTTCGCCAAAGAGACTCCGGCTCACCAGGTTCTGACCCTCCAGATGGGCACCGACCGGATCGCGATCCCTCCGGGGGATCGGGACTACCGGCGGACCGTTTCCGGCACCCTTCCCAACGATGCCCTGCTGTTAAGCTTCTTCCCGCATCTTCACTTGCGCGGAAAAAGCTTTGAATATCGGCTTGTTGGCGCGGAAGGCCAGTACGAGACCCTGTTGAAAGTCGCGCCGTACGATTTCTACTGGCAGATGAGCTACGTCCTGGCAAAACCGCGCTTCCTGAAAGCCGGAACCCGGCTGCAGGTGGAGGCGAACTGGGACAATTCGCCGAACAATCCCCGCAATCCGGATCCGGAGGCGGAAGTCCATTGGGGTGAACAGAGTTGGGCGGAAATGATGGTGGGATTCTTCGATGTGGCCGTCCCCGCCGGTGTGGACAAGCGGGAATTCTTCCGCAGGGAACCCTAAGCTCCGGCGAAAGTTGCAGATTTTTTACCGGTTGGCCACATTACAGAAACAAATCGAGATAGTATGTTTCTATTACCGGAGGAGTCACGCACCATGAAAGTTTTGTTTTGTCTTGCCCTTTCGGGGTTCGCCCTGTTTGCGCAAGGGGACCGCAGCGCATTTAACGGGACCGTGACCGATTCCAGCGGCGCGCCTGTCCCCGAAGCCGTCGTTGTAATTGCCGATGTGCAAACCGGTGTGGAATCCCGGGCGGTGACAAACGCGTCCGGTGTCTATCAGGTTCCTTACCTGATTCCCGGCACGTACAGGCTCACCGTTTCCAAGACAGGCTTTCGCGCCGCCGTGGCGCAAAACGTCGCACTCCGTGTCGCGCAAACTCTCACCCTCAATTTCCAATTGGAGGTCGGCCAGGTTTCTGAAGCGATCAACGTCACCGCCGAAGCTCCGCAGATCGAAACCGGAACGTCCGAGATCGGCCGGTACGTATCGGAAAAAGAGTTCGATACCTGGCCCCTCGCGGTGGGCGACGGACGCCGGCAGATTCAGTCCTTCATCTTCCGTTCGCTTCCCGGTACGACGGGCGGTGAGTTCAAGGGCGCGATCAACGGCGGCCAGGCGTATTCGCACGAGATCCTGATCGACGGAATGGCCCTCGGACGGTTCGACTTGAATGGCGGAAGCAACAACGAGTTCTCTCCCTCCTCCGAAGCCGTCAACGAATTCAAGCTGCAGACCGGAACGATGGGCGCGCAGTACGGAGGCGGCCAGACCGCGGTGGCGAACTTCGCCGTCAAGTCCGGCACCAACGATTTCCACGGCAGCGCCTACACCTACATCCAGAACGATGTTCTCCGCGCCAACAGCTTCAACAACAATGCCATCGGTCGCGCGCGGAATCCTTACAAGCTGCTGAATTATGGCGCCTCGGTGGGCGGCCCGATTCTGATTCCCAAGCTCTACAACGGCAAGAACAAGACCTTCTTCTTCTTCAGCGCCGAAGTTACCCGCGTGCGGGACTTCTCGCCCGGCGGGTTCATTACGCTGCCGACTCTGGACTTCAAGCAAGGCGACTTTTCCCGATTGCTGAGCGCTGCCGGAACCGGCAATGCCAGTTCGGGAACCAATGTCGGAACCGATGCGTTGGGCAGGCCTGTGGTGTTCGGCCAGGTTTTCGATCCTAGAACAACCCGCACCGTAAACGGACAGACGGTTCGCGATCCGTTCCCGGGCAATATCATCCCGCAGAACCGCTGGAGCACTGTTTCGCGCAATGTTCTTCAGCAGGCCCCGATTACGGATCCGATCAACAACTCTTTGTTGAACAACATGATTTCCCTGGGCGCGTGCTGCCCTGTGTTCGACGAAAAGATGTACGCCGGCAAGTTCAATCACGCCTTCAACGATGCTCACCGCATGAGCTTCTATATGAGCCACAACGACCGCGTCCGGAATAATTCCCCGACTGGCCGTTGGGGTACTCCTCCCAACACACCCACCGGTGTCTATCAGCTGCAGAGCACGCCCGGATGGATGGTGCGATTCACCGAGGACTGGACAATCTCTCCGACCGTCCTGAATCACTTCGCCATCGGATATAACCGCTTCGGAAACATCAACGAGAGCGTCTATGTCGATCAGGATTGGGCGAGCAAAATCGGTCTTCAGAACACCGCGCCCACGACGTTCCCGGCCATTCGATTTATCGGGGCGCCCATCCTGGGCGGCCAGATCGGCGCGCCCAGCGGAACCACCGGCCGGCTCGGCTCGGAATCGCGCGGCCTCAGCTACAACGGGTCCACCATCATTCAGGACGATTTGACGATCGTCAAAGGCAAGCACAACATAAAGGCCGGCTTCGAGTTCCGGATGTACTACGTCAATAACCGGGGCAAGAGTGGAACCGGCCAGTTCGATTTCTCGTCGCAGCAGACCCAGCAGCCCGGGTTCAACTCCCAGACCGGCAACGCCTTCGCCAGCTTCCTGCTGGGAGAGGTCAGCGCCGCCACGCGGGCGATCAATCTGACCAACCCCGGTTATCGGGTCCGCTACCCGGCGTTCTATTTCAGCGACGATTGGAAGGTCACGCGAAAGCTGACGATCAACGCCGGCTTGCGGTGGGAAATCGTCGGGCCGCTCTATGAAGTCGCCGGCCGCATGACCAACGTCGACCCGTCGAAACCGAACCCGGCCGCCAACGGAGTCTCCGGCGCGCTGATTTTCGCCGACGAATTGGGCGTCAACACCTTCCAGACCCGCAATTGGAAGCAGTTCTCCCCGCGGTTCGGCTTCGCCTATGCCTTCACCGATAAGCTGGTCCTGCGCGGCGGCTACGGCATGAACAATCTGGCGCCGGTGACGAACTTCTCGTCACCGTCCGCCTTCGGCTACAACGGCGCGATTGCCGTCAACAACTCCAACACGCCGATCCCCTTTGCCGAAAGCGCCGTCATGAACTGGGACAATCCCTATCCGAACTCGACGACGCCGCTGCCTAACCGCAATCCATCCGGCGCAAACGGACAGGACATCACCTACATCGCTCCCGACAGCAACCGGCTCGGAATGATGCAGAACTTCAATCTCGGCATCCAGTGGGAGATCCCCAAGGCGGCGACCGTCCTGGAAGTCAGCTATATCGGAAATCGCGGACAGCGGCTGGTGTCGCGCGGCCTCGACGCGCTGAACCAGCTTCCGGTCTCTACGCTGACGCAATACGGCGATGCGCTTCGCAACCCGTATTCACCGGCCTCCGGAGTACCGATGCCCTATCCCGGATTCACCGGAACGCTCGCGCAGGCGCTGCGCCGCTTCCCGCAGTATCTCGGCGTCAGCCAGTTCCTGCCGAATTTCGGACGCTCCAGCTACGACTCGCTGCAGGTAATGGCCAATCGCCGCCTGAACCACGGCTTCCAGGTTCTGGCCGCTTACACCTTTTCGAAAAACCTGTCCGACACCTACAATCCCCTGGACGGGATCGCGGCGCAGGACGTTTACAACCGGCGGATCGAGAAATCTCTCACCGACATCAACTATCCCCACGTCTTCAAGCTCACCTGGATTTATGAGCTGCCGTTCGGCGCCGGCCGGCAATTCAAGCTGAACAAGTTTGCCGATGCGGTTCTGGGCGGCTGGACGATCACGGGCGTCCACCAGTACCGGACCGGCGATCCGATTCTGGTGACCGTCAGCGGCTTCCAGAACGTTCTCTTCAACGGCGGCTACCGTCCCGATCGGGTGGCTGGCTCTGATGCAATCATCGACACCGGCGCGCCGGTCCAAACTTCCGGCGGAACGCCGTATCTGAACCCGGCCGCGTTCACGACGCTGCCGGCCACGTCGGGAGGCGTCCCGCTGCGAATCGGCAATTCTCCCCGGGTGTTGCCGAACGCCTTTGGGCCTCAGGTATCCAGCGAGGATTTCGGCATTTCGAAGACCTTCACGTTTGCCGAGCGGTACAAGTTTGAAATTCGCGGCGACGCCTTCAACGCATTCAACCGCGCCGGACGCGGCGGACTGAATACCGACTTCAACAGCCCGCTGTTTGGCCGGTTGACGTCGCAGCAGTACGGCCCGCGTTCCATTCAGGTGGCCGGACGATTCGAATTCTAGTCACACTCCTGTTTTCGTATTCTGCCGCCGCAGCCGAATGTCCGGCGACGGCGGCAGATGCTCAAAAGCTGGTTGTCGAAGGCGACGCCAAAACAACAATCTCTCAACTGGAAACAGCTCGCCGGCTCTGCGCGGCCAACGCGGAAGTTCTTCATCTGCTGGCGCGCGCCTACGTGGCGTCGGAGGAGTTTGCGAAGGGACTTGAGGTGGCAGCGGAGCTTCTGACCTTGCAGCCCAAGTCGACCGACGCCTGGGTTCTGAAGGGCAACCTGGAGTATCTGATGGCTCGCGATTCCGATGCGGAGACATCATTCCGCCGTGCAATCGAACTGGATCCGAAAGCGGAAGCTCCCCGGTATTCCCTTGGCCGTCTGCTGTACCAGGCCGGACGCCGCGACGACGCGTTGGCCCAGTTCGAATCGGTCGTCGGCGATCACCCCGCATCCTTTCGAGCCTGGGACAATATCGGGCTCTGCCGGGAGGCGCTCGGACAGAAGGACGCGGCCATTCAGGCCTATCTGAAGGCAATTTCTCTCGTGTCCCAGGATCACCCGGCGATGGAGTGGCCGTATGTCAATCTGGCCAACTTACTCCTGAATGAAGGGGAAGCTCGCCGGGCGTTCGATCTTGCCGTAACCGCGGCGGAGCGCAATCCCAACTCAGCCCAGGCCTATTTTCTCGGCGGCAAAGCCCTGGTCAAACTGGACCAGCCGGAGAAGAGTCTTCGGTGGCTGCGGCAGGCAGCCCAACTGGATCCGAATTACTCCCAACCACACTATCTTCTGGGCCAGGTCTTACGAAAGCTGGGCCGGATTGAGGAAAGCAACCAGGAGTATGAACTGTTTAAAAAGATCCTGGCGGCTCAACCGGGAGAGCGCCGCTAGACTTCTGCCCGAAATGGGTTGGGCTGCGGAGATGATAGGCAGCCACGAGAGAGAAAACAACTTATCGCGATTGTGCGAGCGCCAGAGCATCGGCGCCAGCCGGGAAACGAAGCTGCCCGGTGGTATCGTTGGCGGCACGCCAGACAGCTTCAGCGACGTCCGATTCGGTAGTCACCGCCGCGGGTTGCGCAAATGAGGCGAGGACCTGTCCGGCGAACGATGCATAGGCTTCCGGAATCACCCCGATCATGCGATGAGCGCCATTGCTCGCAAACCGGGTGGTTGGACCATAGCCCGGCTCCACCAATTTCACCTTCACCTGAAACGCTTCCAGTTCGAACGCCAGCGAGCCGGTGAATCCCTCAATGGCGGCCTTGCTGGCCGTATAGGCAGCCGCCAGCGGCATACGAGCCAGCGTCACACTGGAAGTGACGTTGACGATCGTGCCCATCTTCCGCTCCCGAAACAAGGGCAACACCGCTTGCGTCATGGCCATCACGCCGAAGGTGTTGGTTTCGAATACTTCCCGCACGGTAGACATCGGCGTCGCTTCGAAAGCACCGACAATGCCAATGCCGGCGTTATTGACGAGAACGTCGATTGCTCCAAAAGCATTTCCGCTCTCCGTGAGGGCCCGCCGGATGCTGTCCGGATCGGTTACGTCCAGCGGCAGGACCTTTAGCCGATCGTTCTTCGTGCCGAAGATCTCCGGGTTTGGTTTACGCATCGTAGCCAGGACGTTCCAGCCCCGGTTGAGGAACAGCTCCGCGGTAGCCTTGCCATAGCCGGATGAAGTGCCTGTGATGAGTACCGTTCGATTCATGAATATCTCCTTTGCGTGTTGCCTACATCGCCAGCATAGATAGCCTCCTCTGGTTTATCTATAATAAAAACGCCAAATTAAGTTATCGATCGTCCAAAATGGACCCTTTGACGGACATTATCGCTCTGCTGCGCCCCCATGGGGCTTTCTCGAAACCAATCGCCGGACGGGGACGCTGGGGCGTCCAATACGAGGCCCCGGCGACGCCCAGCTTCTGCATCGTGGAGACCGGCCATTGCTGGCTGACGCTGGACGGTCATCCGCCGAAGCTGCTGGAGCAGGGCGATTTTCTGCTGCTGCCTTTGACTCCCGCGTTTACACTCACCAGCGAACTGGGGGCGGAGACACTCCGCGGCCGGCCTTCGCGAAACGGAGTGCGTCACGGCAATCCCAAAGGGCGTCCTGATTTCCGAATGATTGGCGGCACGTTTGCCGTGGACCAGATGAACGCCTCTTTGCTGGAACTTTTGTCCCAGCCGATTCACATTCGCGCAGCCGAGTTCGACACCTCCCGCCTGAAAGGCATAGTCGGCCTGATGCTGGACGAATACGCGTCCGACCGGCCGGGCCGGGACACAATCCTGCAGCATTTCTTGGAAGCAATGTTGGTGGAGGCGCTGCGATGGCCATGTTTGAGCGGCCAACCGGCGCCGGCGGGGCTGATTGCCGGCCTGCGCGACACCTCCATTTCGCAAGCGTTGCGGGCAATGCATTCCGATGTGCGCCGCAGATGGACCGTCGGCGAGCTGGCTAGGCGCGCAGGTATGTCACGGTCCGCGTTTGCGGCCCGTTTTGCGGCGACGGTCGGATGTGCGCCGATGGAATATCTGGCCCGCTGGCGAATGAGCCTGGCCCAGGATGCCTTAAGCCGTGGAAAAAAGCGACTGGAGCCTCTGGCGGCGGAAATCGGCTACGAATCCGCCAGCGCTTTCAGCACCGCGTTTCGCCGGCGATTGGGCTGCGCGCCCGGTGCGTTTGCGCGGATTAAAGGCTGATGCGCGCTCGTCACCATTTCGATGCGGCACGTGTTGATTCCGGTACTTGCTTCGAAGAGAATCAAGTTCATGCCTTCCAGACTGATTGCCGCCCTCGTTTTCGCGTCTGTCTTCCTCAACACCGCAGCTACGGCGCAGAAACTGACGCGTGACATTCCTTATCGCGAGGACGGGCACAAGCGCCACGTCCTGGATGTTTACACTCCGCAAGAACCCGCCGGGAAGAGTCTGCCGGTCATGTTCTGGATTCATGGAGGGGGATGGCAAACCGGAGATAAGGGCGATGTCGCACTGAAGCCCAAGATTCTCACCGAGCGGGGCTTCATTTTCGTTTCGATGAATCACCGTCTGCTGCCGGATGTGCAAATGGACGAGTTGATCGGCGACGTTGCCGGAGCCGCCGGCTGGGTGCATCGGAACATCGCCCGATATGGCGGCGACCCTACGCGGATTTTTGTGGGCGGGCATTCCTCCGGCGCGCAGCTAGCGGCGTTGATCTGCATCGACGGCCGTTATCTGAGGAAAGAAGGGGTGTCCTTGGAGGTGCTGAAGGGCTGCATCGCAGTGGACGGCGACACCTACGACATTCCGAAGATCATCATGACGGCCGAGCACAGGCAAGCGCTCTACGGCGGAAAAATGTTCACTTTCGGCCATCGCCAGAAGTTCGGCAACGACCCGGAGAAGCACGTCGATTTTTCGGCGGTGACGCATGTCGCCAAGGGAAAGGGAATCCCGCCGTTCCTGATCCTGTATTTTTCCGGCAATCCGGATACGCGAGTGCAAGCGGAGCGTCTGGAGAGCGTGTTGAAGGAAGCGGAGATCCCGGCCAAGTGCTACGGTAAGGCGGACAGCAACCACCGCCGTTTGAATGACGAGATCGGCAAGCCCGACGACCCGGTGACGCAGGAATTTTACAAATTTCTGGATCCGCTGACCGGCCAGCCGGCGAGCACCAGGAGATGACATGAAATCCAAGAACACGATTTGCCTGTGGTTTGACAAGGATGCGCATGAGGCGGCACGCTTCTACGCCGCCACCTTCCCGGATAGTGAAGTCATCACGGTCAACAAGGCGCCCGGTGACTATCCGAGCGGCAAGGCGGGCGATGTACTGACGGTGGAGTTTACCGTTTTGGGCATTCCGTGCATCGGTCTTAACGGCGGTCCGGCGTTCCGGCACAGCGAGGCGTTTTCCTTCCAGGTGGCGACGGAAGACCAGGAAGAGACGGACCGTTACTGGAACGCGATTGTGGGTAATGGCGGCCAGGAAAGCCAGTGCGGCTGGTGCAAGGACCGCTGGGGCCTTTCGTGGCAGATCACTCCACGCACGCTGAGCGAAGCGATGGCGGCTGGCGGCGACGAGGCCAAGCGCGCTTTTGCGGCGATGATGCCGATGAAGAAGATCGACGTCGCCGCGATTGAGGCGGCGCGGCGGGGATAGAGAAGCGAACCGGTTCAGGGCAGGATGGCAATGATCCGGACGGGAGCGCCGGAACCGCCGGCGATCTTCATCGGCAGCGCGATCAGCGTCGCGCCGGTGGCGGGCACCTTTTCCAGATTGGCGATGTTTTCCAGACCGTAAATACCCGCTCCGCAGAGGTCGCGGTGGACCTGAAAGTCTTTGGACTGGCCATAGTCGATACTCGCCGTATCGATGCCGACGCCCAGGATGCGCCGCTCAAGCAGCACTTTCGCGGCGCCGGCTCCAATGCCGGGGAAGTGCAAACCCGCCAGGTCGCCCGGTTTGTCGGTTCCCATGTATCGCTTCTTGTCCGGCCAGCGAGCGCTCCAGCCGGTGCGAATAAGCACGATGGAGCCTGACGGAATCCTTCCGTGCTTCTTTTCCCAATCGGACAGATCCTGCGCCGACACCCGATAGTCGGTGTCTTTGGCGGATGCCTCCGCCACGTCGATCACCACGGCCGGGCCGATCAGTTGGCGCAGGCTGATCTGATCCACGCTGGGCTGGCCTTCGGCGAAATGGAGGGGGCTGTCGATGTGGGTGCCGCCATGCTCGGCGGAAGAGAATCTCGCAGACGCGTAGAAGTACCCTCCCGGAGTTCTCCCCCACGTTCCTTTTTCCCACTGGAATCCCTTCTCCGTCGGCCAATAGATGGTGTTGGCGTCGAAGGCGTGGGTGAGGTCTACGACCTTTGCGGGATCGATCGGGTTTGCGGCCCGGGATGCGATTGCCAGGAAGAGGAGTACCCACGCTTTCATGCCGGGCAGGATATCACCGCGGACGCTAATTTGCCGGTGCGAGCGTGGGGAGCTTTCCCGCATCCAGCTTGCCGGTTTTTTGGGAGTACGTCGCTTGCCAGGCGCTCCGGACTTCATTGGGAAATCCGCCCATGAGGCGAAAAACCCGGTCTTCGATTTCTTTCACCACCTTCGGATTTTCGGCGGCGACGTCGAAGCTTTCGTCGACATCGTCGACGATGTTGTAGAGCTCGGGCGGCTTGAGAGGAAGATTGACCCGGCCGCCGGCTGGCGCCGGGCCGTAGCTGAAGCTGTTGTAGCGCGCCACGTGGAGCTTCCATTTTCCCCAGCGCGCACATTGCAGATTCCAGCCATCGAAGTAGAGCAGCGCTTCGCGATCGATGGACTGCCGGCCTTGCAGCATTTCCAGAATGTTGATTCCGTCCAGAGGCTTGTCGGGCCGTTTTGCGCCAGTGAGCGCGGCGACGGTCGGCAGGACATCCATCGTGGAGCCGATTCCGGAAATCACTTTTCCCTTGGGAATGCGTCCGTTCATTCGCGCGATGAAGGGAACCCGCACGCCGCCGTCCAGGGTTGCGCCTTTCCGCCCCCGCAACTTTCCGGGCGAACCCTGAAACCACGGGCCGTTGTCGGAGCTGAACATGACGAGAGTGTTGTTTTCCTGGCCGGATTTCTTGACCGCGTTGAGGATTTCGCCGACACTCCAATCGAGTTCCGACAGCACATCTCCGTACATTCCGAAAGGAGACTTGCCGCGAAATTTTTCCGAAGCGTCCAACGGGATATGCGGATAGGTGTGCGGCATGTACAGGAAGAACGGAGAGTCCTTCGAGGCGTTGATGAAGTTCACCGCTTCCTGCGTGTACCGGGGCGTCAGCGTTGCCAGAGTCGCAGTTTCTTCCACCGTTTCGGTGTTATTTCCGGTTTGGCGCAGCAGGACGCGCGGGTTCATGTCGTTTGAATAGGGAATGCCGAAGTACTGGTCGAATCCGCGCCGGTTGGGAAGGTATTGCGGCAGGTGGCCCAAATGCCATTTGCCGACGCAGGCGGTCTTGTATCCCGCCGGTTTCAGCATCTGCGCGATGGTCATTTCGCTGTCGGGCAGGCCGGTGGTGCTGTTGGGGAAGAGTACGTTCGGAACCTGGACGCGCGTTGGATACTGGC
The DNA here is from genome assembly GCA_964515165.1 of uncultured Solibacteraceae bacterium. Lineage (GTDB taxonomy): Bacteria > Acidobacteriota > Terriglobia > Bryobacterales > Bryobacteraceae > JAPKYZ01. The sequence goes on from CAZETQ010000002.1 coordinate 33,275, forward strand.
CGGTGAGCAAGGCCGCCCGGGACGGAGAGCATACGGGGTTTGCCGAATAGAAGTGCGTGAACCGCACGCCTTCGGAAGCCATCCGGTCGATATGGGGAGTCTTGAGGGGTGAACCGTAACATCCCAGATCGCCGTAGCCGAGATCGTCGCAATAGATCATGACGATGTTGGGAGGACGCGAGGGCGCGGCGATGCCGGCGGCAGCCAGCGACCCCAGGAAGGTTCGACGTTGCATTCCGGATCATCATAACGGACGCGGGGCGGGTGCCGGAACATTTCCCGGACCTCGTGTTTTGCCTTCCGATCGTGCGATATACTTTGAGCGTAGGAGGTGGGACTTTCCCGCTTGACTCACAGACGCTAACGTGGCTGATGAGAACGGCGCAAGGCGCCAAACGGGGACTCGCGCGCCTGCCTGCTCCTTTCCGGCAATCCGGCCGGTTTCTTTTTCAACTTCTCTTTCCCGGCGAGTGCGAGATCTGCGGTGTTGAGCTGACAGAGGTTTCGAGGATTCCTGTCTGCCCCGCCTGTCTAAGCCAGCCTTATTCCCAACCTGCTGAATTTGCCTGCATTAGCTGCGGCACTCCCTTTCTGAACGATTTTCCGCTGCGGCCGGACGGGCGCTGCGCGATCTGCCGCGCGGGGGCCGCGGGATTCGAGGGTGCTTACAGTTTCGGGCCTTACGACGAGCCGCTTTCGCAGCTGATTCATTTATTCAAGTACCGGCGCATCCGGACGCTGGCGGGTCCGCTGGGAGAACTGCTGCATCGCGCGATGCCGCAGGACGAGCAGTTCGACGCGATCGTCCCGGTACCGCTGCACTGGCGAAAGCAATGGAAGCGAGGGTTCAATCAGTCGCTGCTGCTGGCCGAGGAGCTGAGCCGGCACACCGGGCTTCCGGTGGTGAAGGGACTGCGAAGGCAAAGGTTCACCGCGGCGCAGGCCGGGTTGACCAACTCCCAGCGGCGGCACAACGTCGCCTCCGCGTTTGCCGCCCGCAACGCACAACAGGTTGCGGGAAAAAAGATTCTTCTGATCGATGATGTGATGACGACGGGCTCGACGCTTTCTGCCGCAGCGAACGTGCTGCGCCGGGCAGGAGCCGCCCGCGTTACGGTATTGACTTTGGCGCGGGCCGACCGGCGCGCGCCTTCTCCGCTTTCTTCGCGAATTCCACCGAATCAACTTGCCGTTTCAGGAGCGTCTTGAGCCATGCAGCAGCACAGCAGCCACCACTACCACGAGAGGATGCACCGGCCCGTCCTGGTGCTGAATGCCAGTTACGAGCCGATCAACATCTGCGCTGCGCGCAGGGCGCTGGTCCTGGTTCTGAAGGGAGTCGCATCGGCGGAGGAGGTGACGCACCACCATGTGGCATCCGCGCGAAAGACATTGCGGCTTCCCAGCGTCATTCGGCTGCTGGAATATCGCCGGATTCCCCACCAGGCGCGAGCGCTCTCGCGCAAGAATATCCTGATGCGCGACCGCTACACCTGCCAGTATTGCCACAAGACGATGCCATCGGGGGAGCTGACGCTGGACCACGTGATTCCGCGGAGCCGCGCCGGGGAAACCACCTGGGAGAACCTGGTGGCCTGCTGCCATCCCTGCAACAACCGGAAGGGAAGCCGCACGCCGGAGGAAGCCGGATTCAAGCTGTTACGGCCGCCCCGTCCGTTTTCGATGCACACTTCCCGCCACCTGATGCGGCTGTTGGGGAATTCCGACGATCAATGGCGGAAGTATCTGTTCTATTAAGCGAAACCCCAGATATCAATCCGCGGCGGGCTCTGTTTCGGAAAGCAGGTCTCTGACGATCGGGCCCAGCTTCATGAACTGGAGATAGTCCGAAGGCTTCCGAAAGTAGCCCCTGGCGCCCAGGGCATTCATTGTCTTCCGGTCCCGCACGGAGTCGGACGACGTGAGAATCAGGACGTTGGTGGCGCTGCATTTTTTCGAGCGGCGCAGATGATGGAGCACTTCCTGCCCGGTGTTTTTTGGCAGGCTCAGATCCAGCAGAATGAGCGCGGGCACAATGGACTGGCGGCCCGCATCCGCCTCATCGAAGAAATTCATTGCCTGCTGTCCGTCATAGAGCACATGAACCGTCGCGCCGATGCCCGCTCCGGCGATGGCTTCTCGAATGAGGAAGACGTCGGCCTGGTTATCTTCTACGACAAGAATCAGGGGTTTCGGCAACGCTCCGCCGGTGGCGGAGGTGTCCGGATTGCGATTCGCCTCAGATGCAGCCATAGGTTACTCCACAATTCGACGGCAAACGCGGACGCTTCAATCCAGAGAATGGGTTCGAAGCTTCAGCGGAAACGCGATCCGGGAACCGCTGTTTTGCGACTGGTACACTCCGTGGATCATCTCGATCGTCCAGCGGCCGTCTTCCTCGTTGCAGCAGGGCTTGCCGTTCCGCTGGATGCAATCCTGCAGATCGGAAACCAGGAGAGCGTTAGAGATCAGCCGTCCAGCTTTTTGAGCGAGAGCCTGCCGGCCGGCGGGCAGTTGCACTGCGACAGAGGACCACTGCGCCTGGGGATTTGGCAGCCAGGACGGCGACGGCAGGTGAAACAGACCGCCGTCCGGATAGACTCCCATAGGCAGGAACAAGACGCCCTTGCTGCCGTAGAGCCACATGCCGAATCGCAACGGATCCGTCTGCGAGCTGGCCCGGGACGCGAAATATCCGTGGACTCCGTTACCGAACGCAAACATGGCGCCGATCTGGTTGCCGGCAACGGGACCCAGCGATTCGGTCGCTTCGCGCCGGTGCTGGGGAGCCAGCTCTTCTCCGTCCGTGGTGACGTGCGCCGTCACCCATTTCGGGTCGCCGGCAAAGAAGCGCATCATGTCGAATAAATGCGAGCCGAGGACCATCAAATCCTCGCCGCCGGCCCGCCGGTCTTCTTTGCCGCGTGTGCGCAGCTCTTGAATTTCCCCGATCTCGCCGGCATCCACCATGGCTTTGGCGCGCAGCATGTAAGGAGAAACGCGCATCTGGTGGGCGATCTGCAGCTTGAGATTCCGCTTCCGCACGGCTTCGACCATCCGATCGGCTTCGATGGGGCTTCGGGCAAAGGGCTTTTCGGTAAAGATATGAGCTCCCGCCTCTGCCGCGGCCACGACCATTTCTTCCCGCTCGCCAAGCGATCGCGGGCCGATGGCGACAATGTCCGGCTTCTCGCGCGTCAGCATTTCCCGATAGTCCGCGTAACCCTGTGTAGCGTTCAGCCGCTGGAGGGCCGCGGCGCGTCCGGCCGTATCGGCGTCGGAGACTGCCACGACGCTGACATTTTCGAAGGCATTCCAGACGAGATCGATGCCGTGACCGTAGTTTCCTTGCCCGGTATGGCCCATCACCGCGACGCGATAGCGCCGGGAGGGCGCGGCCAGCGCCGCGGCACTCGCGGACGTAATCCCGGACGTAATCCCCGACGTAATCAATGTGCGGCGAGTGAGGATTCCCATTCGGTAATCGACATTAACAGGAATCGATCGCGGCTGCCGTCTCAAACCGGGGCGCCCGATTGAAGCTCAGAGATCACCTGATCGCAGTTCAGGATCTTTTCCAGAAGGTCCGCGGGGGTGTAGTAGTAGTGATTGGAAGCTTCGTAACCGATCAGCGATTCGGCGCGGGTGACTTCGAACTGAATCCGGGCCAGCTCCCGCTCCCGCTGAGCAATGCGGATCATGCGGCTTCGGATGGCGCGGCGTCTTTCCGGATGAGCTGCCGGAGCCTCGTCGCGCAACAGGTAAAACTCCACCTGATTCGCTGTACTTTCAAAATGCGTGAAGCAAGTCCGCGCGACCGCCAGTTCCAGTTCTGCTTCCTTCCGGCCGTGAAGATCCAGTTGTTCCAGGATCCTGACTCCGTCTGCCCACCTCGCGGCCAGCTGGGACATCAGTTTTTGAACGGTTGCGGGTGGATAGGCTCCGCTCCACGACTTATAGGCGTCGTAAGGAAAGAGAATCATTCCGGGAGCATGGCCGGTGGGATGCAAGCGAAGCGGATTGGCCGGACCGTGCTGCACGGGCAGAACGTAAATCGCTACGCCGTAGGGAAAGAACTGAAACGCTTCGCTGAAGATTTCCCAGGCGCGAACGGCCTGTTTCGCCGCCGCAGTTCCGTAGATGCGCTCCGCTTCGGTTTGAAGGACCTGCTCGCGGGTGGGGCGCGGCTGGAAAGCATATGCCGATGCCGCCCGAAGGTTCACGCCGGGATAGCCGCCGCAGGTCCAGGACGCCATGACGCCGGAGATGCCTGCCTGGGTCAGGCGTTCGGCGTGGTCCAGCACAAGAGGCAGGACCGGAATGTAGGGAACAGCCGAGATCTCCCACGTGTTGTTGAACTGCGTTTTGGCCAGTGCCGCGATTCCATGCTTGCGAGCCAGGGCCCAGTTCTTCGACGCTCGCGGGCCGGGCCCGACAACCGACATCGAGTACTCGCCGACGACGGTGTTCACGCCGCCGCGGGAAACGGGCTGGGACCACTCACTGATGCTGATGAGGCTGGTATCGGCAGGGAGCCGGGGGATCAGCTGTTCCGCCAGCGGCGTGCCCCAGCCCCAGTCGTACGACATGATTTCGGCCGTCCGGCTTTGCTGGCGGATTCCGTCGCGGATGGTTTGTATGAACTCGGCGATCGTCTCGGCGCCAGTTCGTTTCGAACAACGTGGACAGCCCGCCGCCACCGGGTTTCGATCGCCCCACGCTCCGCCGTGCGAGAAGCAGTTCGTGTGATTCTCCGACATGGTGATGGTGAAGACACCGCCAAGATTCGGCACCTGCCGGAAGACATGGCTGACGCTTTCCCGCAGCCAGTCCTGCACCTCGGCGGTCGAAGTACACATCGAAAATACGTTTTGATGTGGTGCTCCGCGAATGTGCATCCGATTGCGGAAAAATTCCGCCGGCATGGCTCGAGGCTCGTTCAGGTACAGGTAAACCCGAAGACCAAACCGTTCCGCCCGCTCGACCAGGAGCTGCAGATTCCGCAGCCGTGTCTCTGCGTCCTTGCCAAACTCCGGGAACGCCCGGGACGGCGCCAGGTTGTTCAACACGCCCTGGATCCAGACTCCGTTCACGCCGTTGGCGGCCGCCCGGTCCAGATAGCCGTCCGGCAAGCCCGCCGCATCGCCCTCCATCAGGGGGTCGCCGTAGAGCGCGAAGTAGGAATAGAGAAAGCGATGCGGCCAGATCTCCTTCGAGGTTTGGGGCTCGGGCGGCCATGCCTTCCGGTCGCGCAGCGCATAGAGCGCACGAATCGCTCCTCTATCGCCGGTGGCCAGAATGCGGACGCGATCCTGCTCCGGAACGATCCGGAAGCCGCCCGCCTCCAGGTCCGTCCCGCTATTTACCTCCACCACGACTCGTTTTGCGGAGGCGCTGCCGGCGGAAAACCGTTTGATTGCGGCCTGCAGGACGGTGGAGCCGGCTGCAGATTCGATCCGCCAGCCCGGGCCTGGCTCCGGCTCGGAAAATTGGGCGGTAAACGAGAACCGCGGCCGGCCCAGGTGCTGTATGCCCTTCGGGAACGCCTGCTTCAGTATCTTGCGCAAGGCGGCGGCCTTTCGCCGCTCAGCATCGGTGGGTATCCGGTATCGCAGCGTCTCGCACCGCGGCTTTTGGAGGCCTAGCTTGTGGTCGAGGAAGTCGTCTTCTTTCAGCGTGAATGCGAAACGTTCCGCGTTCCATCCCAGAAGCTCGACCAGTTGCTCTTCCGGCAGCAGATGCCAGTTCTGCCGGATGACCGTAATGTAGATCCGCCGCAGGTAATCTTCGGAAAGTGTCCGCTTCGGGGGAAGAGCCATCTCCGCGCCGAGGGCCGCAAGTTGGGCCGGGGTTGCCTGGACAACGCGCGCCATGCGGTCGAGATTTGCCAATTCCCAATTCCGCCAGACGAACTGGTAAAGGCGGCTGGGAAAGTGGAGTTCCTCAATGGGAGAGCCGTTCGAGGGCGCGGCGTTTGCCGGGTGATTCCCGTTCCACCATAGGGCGGGAGGGACCGCACCCAGAAACGTTCTACGCAGCAAAAGTCAAAGCTCCACGGGGAAGGGGAACAGCCGGCCTACCCGGATGGCAGGCCGGCTGGAAGAATCAGGAATGAACCAGGTGCAGCTGCTCCGACAGCTGCGGAATTGCCGCCGTCAGAGCGTCCTCTACGCGCTCGGCAAAGATGAATTCCAGCTCCTGGCGAACGGAATCCGGCAAGTCGCGCAGGTCCTTTCTGTTGTCTTTGGGAAGAATCACCCGGCGCATTCCCGCCCGGCGCGCGGCGAGCACTTTCTCTTTGATTCCGCCGACCGGCAGCACCAGGCCGGCTAACGTGATTTCGCCGGTCATTGCGGTATCGTCGCGCACAGGAAATCCAGTGTACGCCGATGCCAACGCCGTAGCCATGGCGACGCCCGCGGACGGACCATCCTTCGGGATGGCGCCCGCCGGAACGTGAACGTGTACGCCGTCCCGCCGGAATGGCGCTGTTTCGATGCCCAGTTCCGCCGCGTGGGCCCAGATGTAGCTTTGCGCCGCTCGCGCGGATTCCTGCATCACATCGCCGAGCTGTCCGGTCAACGTGAGGCCGCGTCCGCCCGGCAGAAGAGTCGCTTCGATGTACAGAACGTCGCCGCCGGTTTCGGTCCATGCCAAGCCGGTGGAGATTCCCGGAGGCAAATTCTTGCGCCCCTGTTCGGCGGCGAAGATCTCCGGGCCCAGCCATTCCGATACATCGGTTCCCTGGACCGTGATGGGATCCATCTTTCCTTCGGCAAAGTGCAGCGCCAGCTTGCGCATGACCCGTCCGATGGACCGTTCCAACTGCCGCACACCGGCTTCCCGGGTGTAGCGCGAAATGATGGTCTTTACCGCATCGGGCGTCAGGGTGAGCTGTTCCGCGGACAGTCCGGTTTCGCGAAGCTGTCTCGGAATCAGATAGCGATTGGCAATCTCCAGCTTTTCTTCCTCGCTGTAGCCGGCCAGGCGCAGGATTTCCATACGGTCCAGCAGTGGGCGCGGAACCGTATCCAGCGCGTTCGCTGTCGCGATGAAAAACACTTTCGAGAGATCGAACGGCAAATCCAGATAGTTATCCCGGAACGTCCGGTTCTGCTCCGGATCCAGGATCTCCAACAGAGCGGCTGCCGGATCTCCGCGAAAATCGCGGCCCAGCTTATCGATCTCGTCCAGCATCAACACCGGATTGTTCACTCCGGCGCGCCGGATGGCTTGCAGGATCCGGCCGGGCATGGCTCCGATGTAGGTGCGCCGATGGCCTCGCAGTTCCGCCTCGTCGTGCAGACCGCCGAGGCTCAGCCGCTCGAACTTCCGGCCCAGCGACCGGGCAATGGACTGGCCCAAGGAAGTCTTGCCGACGCCCGGAGGCCCGACAAAGCAGAGAATGGGCGCCCGCGCATTCGGGTTGAGCTTCAGGACCCCCAACTGTTCCAGAATTCGTTCTTTGACATCCCGCAAGTCGTAGTGGTCTTCGTCGAGAATCTTTCGAGCATTGGGAATGTCGAAGGTGTCCTCGGTCGACTTGTTCCACGGCAGCTCCAGCAGGTATTCGACATAGGAGCGCGTGACGTTAAAATCCGGCGCGCCGGGCTGCAGCCGTTCCAGGCGATTGATCTCGCGGCCGGCTTCCTTCCGGACGTCTTCCGGAACATCGGCTTTCTCGAGCTGCTCCCGCAATACCGCAACTTCGCCCTGCTCCGAATTGCCGCCCAACTCCTGCTGAATCGCGCGCATCTGCTGCCGCAGCATGTACTCCCGCTGCTGCTTGGTCATCTCGCTTTGCGCCTGGCTGGCAATCTGGCTGCGCACTTCCAGCACCTGCATCTCGTGCGAAAGATACTGATGCGCCTGACGGAGCGCATCGAGGCGGCTGGAGGCTTCCAGCAATTGCTGCGCCCGCTCCATCTCCATGCCGAACGTGACGGCCATCAGATAGACCAGCCGCAGGGGGTCTTCCATGGACGCAACGGTCTGCGCCAAATCCACGGCCGCTTGCGGCTGAGTCACCGCAAGGGCTCTTCCCGCCAGCGCGGCGATCTCCCGGTGCAGGGCTTCAATTTCAACGCCGCCCTCTTCCGGAACCGGAAATGGCTGAAACTGAGCTTCGAGGTGGCTTCCGGCGGAATCGGCGCGGATGATCACGACACGCTCCAGGCCCAGCAACAGCACTTCGAGAGCGCCGGATTGCGGCCGGCCCAATCGCTTGATGACCGCCTTGGTTCCGATCGTATAGAGATCTTCCTTGGTGGGATTCTCGGTCTCGTTGTTGCGCTGAGCAACGACGATAATCTCTTTATCTTCCAGCGAAGCAGCGGCCTCGACGGCAGCCACGGAGGTTGCTCTTCCCACAGAGATCGGCATCAGCACATGGGGAAATAGCACGGTGTTCCTGACTGGCAACAGCGGCAGGCGTTGTAAGGTTTCGGTTTCAGCCACGGTCTTCGCCCTCCATATCGATTCGGATTAACAGAATGCCTTCGCGGAACTCCAATTGCAGACGCGCTGCGGCCAGATCGCAAGGTAACTCGATCCGCCTTTCGAACTGGTTGTAGGACAGTTCCATGGAGTATTGCGTCCAATCCCGCTGGATGAGAAGATCCCGCCGCCGGCCGCAGATTCGAACCTGGCGCCCGGCTACCTGGACACGAACATCCTCCATCCGCACACCCGCCAGCTCCACCTTGATCAACCAGCCGGACCGAAAGCGGTAAACGTCAGCCGCTGGTTTCCACGTGGGCTGAGACAAAAAGTTGAAGATTTCTTCGGGTAGAGCCATCTTCTGTTCTCTTAGATGAACGCCGCGATCGGGACGATTCGACGGGAACGATGCACGTCATTGACCAGTCAGGGGTTGCGGCGAAGGGGCAGCGCTCCGGCGGGTATCCGGCCGGCTCGCGGTGATGTCCATCTGATAGAAAATAAATATATTTCCTCCACTGTCAATCGCTGCCTGGTATCGATCCAGGACGTCGTCTATGAATGCCGGTCGCTCGGCATCCGGTATCCGCTGGGTCCATCGCACGAAGGTCACGGCTCCAAAAGCCGCAAAAGCTGCGCGATCCTCAAAATCCCATTCCTTCGACGCCGTGCCGATCCGGAGCACCTGCAGCCCGCTTCGCTCCGCAACCGCCGCATACTCCTCGGCGGTCAGCCGCAGGTAAGGATCGCGGAAGTCCTCAAAGTAGCGGGACCATCGCGGCGACTGGCGCGTTTCTTCCAGCACCGCCTCCAGGCTTTTCCGTTCTCCTGTGGGAACCAGGCGTAATTGCGCGATTCCGCCCGGGCGAAGAGCTTTTGCGATCGCCCGTAAGGCGATGTCCTGTTCCGGCACCCAATGGAGCGCGTTGAACGAAACAACGAGGTCGAACCGGTTGGAAAACCCGAGACCCTGCGCGTCGGCCACCTGAAATTTCAGGTTCGGCCAACGCTCCGGGCCGAAATGGGCCGACGCGAATTCCACCATCTGATGCGAGGCGTCGACGCCGATTACGGAGCCTCGGGGCACTCGCGAAGCAATCTGCGCGGTGACTTTGCCATCGCCGCAGCCGATGTCCAGCACGTCTTCGGAGCCTTCCAGTTTCAAGAGCGCGAGAACTTCGGCGGCCATCGCCGCTTGCAGGCTCGAGATCGAGGAATACCCGCCGGCGTTCCATTCCTGGCTCTGCGTCGTCATTGGTTCGGAGAGAGACCCATTATCTCCGAGCCCGCAACGCCTTTTCGAAAACAGTATCCTGTCCCTATGTCCCGCAGCCTGTTCTGCCTTGGCGCGACGATCGCTTCGGTCTGCGCCGCCGATTGGAAAGATGACGTTGTCTTTCGCGCCAAGTTCGACGGTTCCCTGGATGCTACGGTGGGGAGCGCCGATCGCAAACTCTACAGCGCTCCTTCTTATAAGGAGCTTGCGGCGGCCCGAGCCGGACTGGACGGCACCGATGTCAGCCTGGCTAAGGGCGAGGGCCGCGGCGGCGACGCGCTGCGGTTTGCGAAGAAGAACGAGAAGGCCGTCTTCTATCGCGCGCAAGGAAACATCCCGTTCGATCCGAAGAGCTGGTCCGGCACGCTGAGCTTCTGGCTGCGGCTGGATCCGGACCAGGACCTGGCGCCCGGCTACTGCGATCCGATTCAACTGACGGACAAGGAATACAACAATTCCGCCATCTGGGTCGATTTCACCAAGGACGACAAGCCGCGCCATTTTCGCCTGGGTGTCTTCGGCAAGCTGAAGGAATGGAACCCCACGGATATTCCGCCGGATAAGAATCCCGCGTTTCCGCAGCGGCTGGTCATCGTCAAGAAGACTCCGTTTGCGCGTGGCAAGTGGACCCACGTGGCGATGACCTACGACAAGCTGGGCAGCGGAAACGGCGAAGGAAAGCTTTATCTCGACGGCAAGCTGCAGGGAACTACGCCGAAGATTACCGAGGGTTTCGAGTGGAATCCCGCCAACGGAACTCTGCGGTTGGGCGTCAACTATGTCGGCTTGCTGGACGATGTGTCGGTGTTCCGCCGTCCGCTCACCGCGAACGAAGTCCAGGCGCTCAGCTCGGCCAAATGGTAATTTCACCAATGCCATCGCCGATTGGTTGTGCCCTGCTGGTCCTGTTCGCTTCTGCGGTGCTGGCCCAGCCACAGAATCCGCCGCGCCCGTTTGAACTGCGCGCCAAATCTCCAAAATTCTGGAAGCTGGTCGATCGAAACGCGCAGCTCACCAAAGTTGCCGACGGATTCGAATTTACCGAGGGCCCGGCCTGGCATAAGAGCGGATTTCTCTACGTCAGCGATGAGCGCGGCAACAAGATTTACAAGATCTTTCCCGACGGCCGGAAAGAGCTCTTTCTGGAAATCGGCGATCCCGACGGAAGCACGTTCGATCGGAACGGGCGATTTATCAACTGCGCCAGCGTCCCTCGCGCTGTACTCGCGATTGAGCCTGACGGAAAGTACAAGGTGATCGCCGACCGTTATGAGGGCAAGAAGCTCAACACTCCCAATGACGTTGTCACTGGACCGGACGGCGCGCTGTATTTTACCGATCCCACGCTGGATCTCCCGAAAACCGAAACTCAGGAACTGCCATTTCAGGGAGTCTACCGCCTGGGTGACGATGGCTCCTTACGGCTGCTGATTAAAGACCTGCAGCAGCCGAACGGACTGGCCTTTTCGCCCGACGGCAAGCGCCTTTATGTCGATGACAGCCGGACGCGCAACATTCATGTTTACGATGTCGACCGGAACATGCAGATCACCGGGGGACGAATATTCGGCGTGGAAAAGGAGCCTCCGGGCACGGGCGGGCCGGATGGAATGCGCGTCGATACCAAGGGGAATCTGTACGCCACGGGTCCGGAAGGCATCTGGATCTGGTCGCCGGACGGAACGCACCTGGGAACGATCGTTCTGCCGAAATCGGCTGCCAATCTCGCCTGGGGCGATGCGGACTTCCGCACGCTCTACATCACCGCTCGCGATACGGTCTACAGAATTCCGATGAAAGCGAAGGGCTTCGATCCCAACGCGAAGTTCCGTTAAACGCTACGGCAGCGCGAAGGCGATGACGTTCGAACCGGCGGCCACTGCCAGGTACTGTTTCCCGTCCACGGTGTAGGTCATGGGCGAGGCTCGCCAGGTCTGGCCGGTATGGAAGCTCCATAGCGGTTTTCCCGAAGCGGCATCTACGGCGGCGAAAGCGCCGCTGTCATCGCAATAGAAAACCAGCCCGCTGGCGGTGCTGAGGAGGCCCCCCCAACCGCCGCCGTCGCCGATCTGCTTCAACTCCCAACGGACTTTTCCCGTTTGCAGATCCAGCGCTCGAAGATATTTTTCCGTCACTTCTCCCGGCGCCCGTCTTGCTCCGCCGCCGTAGAAAGATTTTCCCGGCTCCCACCAGGCGGAGGATTTGGTGAAGATGGCGCAGGATTCGCGAGCCATCACATAATAAAGACCGGTTGCGGGATTAAATGCCGTGGACATCCAGTTGGTCGCTCCCGCGACATCGGGACACGTCTTTGTTCCGCTGACGCTGGGTTCCTGGTCCGGAAGCAGTTTCGGACGGCCTTTGGCGTCAATGCCGCTTGCCCAGGTGATCTTCTTGACGAACGGCTCACCCATCAGGTATTCGCCGGTGACGCGGTCCAGAACATAAAAAAATCCGTTGCGATTGGCCTGCACCAGCAGCTTTCTGGGCTGCCCGCGCCATTCGGCGTCTACGACCATCGGAGTCTGCGCGGCGTCCCAATCATGCAAATCGTGCGGAGTGAACTGGAAGTACCACCGCATTTTCCCGGTGGCCGGCTCCAGCGCGACGACGGAGCTGGAATAGAGGTTGTCTCCCTTTCGTTCATCGCCGTTGTAGTCCGGGCAGGGATTGCCGGTGGTCCAGTAGATCAGGTTGGCCGACGTGTCATAAGTCCCGGTCAGCCAGGGAGCGGCGCAGCCGTGCTCAATCGCGCGTCCCACCCAGGTTTCGGACGCCGGCTCGCCCGGCGCGGGCATCGCCCAGAATCTCCAGGCGTGCTCGCCGGTCTCCGCTTTGTAGGCGTCGATGAACCCGCGCGCTCCTTCATCGCCGCCGGAACTTCCCGTCAGGACCAGATCGTTGACGACCAGCGGAGCCGAGGTTAACCCGTAGTGCTGCTTGTAGTCGGCGGCCTCTACTTCCCAGATCAGCTGCCCGCTGATGCGGTTCAGTGCCAGCAAGTGGGCATGATCGGTGACCAGGAAAAGCTTGTCCCCCAGCACCGCGACTCCCCGGTTGATGGCCGATCCGGCATCGCCGATGACGCCCGGCGTCAAAGGCCGCCCGTAGTGCCAGATCTCCCGGCCGCTGCGCGCGTCCAGAGCGTAGACTTCGTTTGCCGCGGTGACGTACATCACTCCGTCGACAACCACCGGTGTCATCTCCAGGCGGCGCGCGTTGGCGATCGGGAACAGCCATTTCGCCGCCAGCTGATTCACGTTGGCGGGCGTGATTTCCGTCAGCGGGCTCATCCGGTTTCCGCTTAGGTGACCGTGGTAGCTCGTCCAGTCTCCCGGTTGCGGATTCGCGATCCGCGAGAAGGGAAGCAGCGACGCGGTTCCGGTTCCGGCCGATGCTTTGGCGGCCTCGCGCGCTCCGGTCAGGCGGCTCAGGTACGCCAGCAGATTCTTCGTTTGTTCATCCGTAGCCTGCAGCGCGGGCATCAGCGAATTTTTGTCCGCAGTCACGCCGGCCAGCTCCTTCAGCGATAGCCCGTGCAGGACACCATCGAGAGTCTGCAACTGGAGATCGAACACGCTTCGATTCTTCGCCAGCCCGCGGAGCGTCTTGCCGTCGCGAAGCCGGGCCGAAACCAACTGGAAACCTTTTTGGATGGAAGCGCTGGGATTCCGGATCGACTCGTTCAGTTGCGCCAGGGTGCGCTGCTGGGCGATCGTGGAAAGCTCCGGCCCCAGCAAACCTCCCAGGCCGTTCACCATATGACAGCTGGAGCATTTGCCGCCGCCCCGGAAAAACGCTTCGCCCGCCGCCGCGTCTCCGGTGGCAGGATGCGCCGCCGCCGGCGCTCGCAATTCTTCGACGTAGCGAACAATGTGATCCAGTTCCGCATCCGGCATTTTCGGGAACGCCGGCATGCCGCCGTCGGTGCCCTTGCGAATCACGTCGCGAAGATCCCGCCGGGCGCGCCGGCTCATGTCCACGATCGTCGGTCCGTGCTCGCCGCCCGCGCCGTCGGTCCCATGGCAGCCGGAACAGCGGACGTCGAACATTCGCTTTGCCGGGTCCACGGTCTGCGCGCTGGAGGAATAAATCGTAAAAAGAAGCAGAATCAGCTTTCTCATGAGCGTCTTTCACCGGAAGACCAACTGGGGCCGATCTGCAGCGACAGGCTGGCAGGTATCTGCCAAGTTAGCATCTATAGCCCCAGCGACGCGGCAAGCGTCACGCGTTTCCCGCTGGAGCGATCCTCAATCGACAGGGTTCCGCCGTCCAGCTTCACGTCGTCCACCCGTGTCATCTCCGGCGGAACCTTCGTATAGAAGAAGAGAAATCGGGACCCGATCTTCGACTTGGCCGGAAGCCATCGAACGACGGGAGCGCCGAACATCGGCCCCCGCTCGATGACTTGCCTTCGAGGAATGTCAAAGGGCTGGGTTGCGAACTCCAGCCCTCTCGCGGCGCCCATGTCGGGCGGATAGCTTTCCCAGATCTGCAGCCATGGATACTCTTCGCGCCGGAAAAGATAGCCCAGCAAAAGGTGATGCTCCAGATTCAGCGCCGTGACGAAGACGAATTTTCTCTCGGGGTCCATCAGGCTGGTGGTGTGGTCCAGCGAGTTGGGATTCAAAGGCTCGTTGCGAAGATCGACCATTCCGCCGTTCGCTCCCGGGGCCATGGGCCAGTCAAAGTCGGCGAAATCCGCCAGCCGGTGAGGGTAGGGGTCCTCTTCGTCGTCGTGTCCGCGAGTCTTCGAGCGTCTCGCGGACATGTCGACGACCGTTTTTCCCGGAGCGAGAAACGGATGGCCGATGGTGGCATGTTCGCCCCAGTTGACAGGCCGGTCGAAGGCCATCAGATTTTCCAGCTCGCTTTCGACATAGACCACGGATTCTCCGTCGACGATCTGAAAGCTTCGGCGGAACGTTTCCTGCACCAGCGGCAGCAGAGCGGAAAACGACGCCGTGAGAACTCCGTTCGTTTTAGAAGCACGATCGAGCGTCCATGGCTGCCGGTGCGCTTCTCCATGACCGGGCATTCCGGCTGCCCGCTCCTGTTCCGACACGGAGCCGAATCCATCCACGCAAACAAAATGGCCGCCGCCGGCCTTCCGCGGGGGCTTGCCCGCATCGCGAGCGATCCGGGCCGGATTCCAGAAGGGACTTAACTGGCTCTGTTCCCCCTTCAGCACCAGATTCACCATGCTTCCGCCGGTGGAAAGCAACGTCAGCGCCAGTTGGTCATTGGACAACAGAATTGCCGGAGCGCGCTCGAATTCGATACCCGGAGCCAGGTCTGCGCTCTGCGCGAGCACGAGCTGGAGTGGCAGCAGAAAGCCCGTCAGCAGGGGAAGCGGCATGAAAATGATTGTGCTCGATTTCGACTGATTTGCCAATCGATTGTCGAATAGCGGCCATGTACTCTATACTGGACTGCACTCTCGTCTCACGTGCACAGCTCCGAAGCCTGGCACAGTTCCATTTTTTTCTTTACAATGTCCAAAACTATGCTGCGGCTCCCGCAGCGGGGAAAGGTGAACTGCTTTGAAATATCTACCGCCAAAAGCGATGGGCTTTGTTCTGGCGCTGACAGTATTGACGCCTCTTCGCGCCCAAGAGGTTACCGCCGGCGTTTTCGGTACGGTTCAGGATTCGTCGGGCGCGGTAATTCCGTCTGTCCAGATCCACCTGCGCAACACGGAAACGCAACGCACCTGGCAGACCACGACGGACGAATCGGGGAACTTCGTCGTCAGACTGTTGCCAATCGGAAATTACGAGATCACCGCCGAAGCGACCGGTTTTAAGAAAGGCGTCGTTCAGGACGTTTTGCTGCGCGTTAACGACAACCGCCGCATCGTATTCAATATGGAGGTCGGCCAGGTGGTCGATCAGGTGGTGGTCGAGGCGACGACCGTTGCCGTAAACGTCGCCGACGGCAGCACCAGCCAGTTGCTGGACGGCCGCGATATGGTACACATGCCTTCGCGCGGCCGGAACGTTCAAACCTTTTCGCAGCTGATGCCGGGCGTGGTCTCCACCACTCCCTATGATCGGACGGCGAACAACTCTTCGGTGAACGGCGTCCGCCCCACTCACAATGCGTGGCTCATCGATGGCGGCTACAACATCGATACCGGTGGAAACTGGGGTTCGCCGCTTGCTCCGAACATGGAGAGCGTTTCCGAGTTCCGCGCCATCCGCGGCAATTATTCGGCGGAATTCGGCACGGGCGGCGGCGCGCAGTTCAATGTGATCACCAAGGGTGGAACGAATACGCTCCACGGATCTCTTTATTACTTTCTGCGAAACGATAAGCTGAACGCTCGAAACTATTTCGCCGCGCGGCGCGAGCCGTTCAAGGGCAACGATTTCGGCGGCAGCATCGGGGGCCCCGTCTACATTCCAAAAATCTACGACGGCCGCAACAAGACGTTCTTCTTTGTCCTTCTGGGCTATGTGCGGGAGCGGCGGGAGCAGCTTTTCAACCAGATCGTTCCCACTATGGCGCAGCGTGGCGGCGACTTCTCCGGCAGCAGCACCGCGCTTCTGGACCCCACCACCGGATTGCCGTTTCCCGGCAACATCATCCCTTCCAACCGGATCGATGCGAACGCGGCCGCGTACATGAAGATGTACCCGGTTCCCAACTTCCTCGATTCCGCCGGACGCAACTGGACCGCGTTGCAGGGCCGCCGCGACGATCGCAACGAAATGAACTTCCGCGTCGACCACCACTTCAACGAGAACCACCGCCTGATGGGACGCTACACGCCGGAGTACCGGCTCTCGAACTTCAAGGAAGGCGCGGGCTTCGACTTCATGACGCGGCAGCAGGAGACTCCGGCCCGCAACTTAACCATCAACTACAACGCGACGCTGAAGCCGAACCTGATTAACGACTTCACCTTCGTCCGCTCGCACAACCGCATCATGCAGTTTCCGGCGGACATCAGCCCCACCACCTGGGGGATCAACATTCCCCAGTTGTTCCCGGACACTGCGGAAACATATCCCCTCGGCAGCCTGAATCTCACGGAAGTTCCCAGCCGCGTGCCGACTGTCAGTCTGACCAACTATGCCGCGTTGTCCACTGGCGCTCCCTGGAGCAACTTCCAGACGATCTACGACTTTAAAGAGAACATGACGTTCATCAAGGGAGCGCACACCATCAAGGTGGGCGGAGTTTACTCCTACGAGATCAAGTTTGAGCCCACCAACACGAACGTCTTCGGTGGATTCAACTTCGACGGCCGCAACACGCGCGATTCCATCGGCGACTTCCTGCTGGGCCGCGCCGCCAGCTATAACGAAACCAACACCGTCGCCTTCAACGACAATCGCCGCAATTCCTGGGAACTGTACGTCAACGACTCCTGGAAGGTCACCCGGACATTCAATATCGATGTCGGTCTGCGTTACTCGAACTTCCCGCCCGCTTATGAGCCGACCGACCGCTATCGCGTCTTTGTGCCTTCCGCTTATGATCCTTCCAAGGCGGTCACCATCAACAACTCCGGCCAGATCGTCCGCGGCACGGGCGACCGCTTCAACGGGCTGGTGAATCCTGTCAATTACTGGCAGCGCCACAACAAGAACTTCGCCCCGCGCTTCTCCTTTGCCTGGGACCCGTTCGGCAAGGGCAAGACGTCCGTCCGCGGCGGCTACGGCCTGTTCTACTCGCGCGAGATTCTGGGAGCGTTCATCCTGATGTCCGGCAACCCGCCGTTCTCGGAACTACTGACCGTCGAGAACACGGTCCTTTCCAATCCCGGCGGCGGAACCACGCGCGACTACGATCTGCCGATTACCGTCGGGTCCATTGACACGAACCAGCTGACACCCTACACCCAGCAATGGAACTTCAACATCCAGCACTCGCTGTCGGGAACGATGGTGCTGGAAGTTGGTTACTCCGGCTCTCGCGCCATCCATATGATGCGGACACAGGACATCAATCAGCCTTTCCCCAGCGCCGCCATCGCGCAGGGGCAGGCGAATGCCAATCAGGCTCGTCCGTACAAAGGTTGGGGTGTCATCAGTCACCGGGAACAGAGCTACATGTCCAACTATCACGGACTGCAGATTGGTTTGAACCGCAGCTTCAGCCGCGGGTTCATGTTCCAGGCTGCCTACACCTATTCGAAAGCCATCGACAACGCGGATTTCACCGGCGGGATCTATGGTTTCGTGCCGAATACGCGAGACTCCAGTAGCGAGCGCGCACGGGCCAACTTCGATTGTACGCACAACTTTATCAGCTCCTATGTTTGGGATTTGCCATTCTTCCGAAACAACGACAACTGGTTCATGAAGAATGTTCTCGGCGGCTGGCAATACTCCGGCGTGGTGACGCTCCGCACCGGTTTGCCGATCAACCCGGTAACGGGTCGCGATTATGCCGGTGTCGGCGCCGCCGACCGCCAGCGTCCCCAGGTGATCAGCAGCCCCGTGCTGCCCTCGGATCAGCAGTCCGTGACGCAGTGGTTCAATCCGGCGGCCTATGTCGCCCCCGCGTTCGGCACCTTCTCCAGCACCGGCCGAAACCTGATCTACGGCCCCGGCTACCAGGTGTTCGACATGTCGTTCCAGAAGATCATCCGCGTGGGCGAGCGGTCGCAGTTCGAGATTCGCGCCGATGGCTTCAACATCTTCAACCACACGCAGTTTGACGCCATCGGCACCACGTTCACGACGCCGGCGACGTTTGGCAGGGTAACATCCACAAGGAATGAACGTAACTTTATGGTTGGCGCTCGCTTCCAGTTCTAGCGCGCTCGCCCAGCCAGGAGAGGCATGCCGTCCCTGTCATGCCTCTCACGTCGATTCCTTTCGAAAAACGGGCATGGGCCGCTCCGTGACGGTGCGGCCTCCCGCTCCTCCTCCGGCAACGTTCTACCACCGCCCCTCCAACCGCTATTACACAGTTGACGGCAACCGGATGCGCCGCCACCAGGTGGGCGCCGCCGGACAGCAAGTCAATGTCCTGGAAAAATCCATCGATATCGCAATCGGGTCCGGCAACCATGCCGTCACCTACCTGACAAAGACTCCCCAGGGCCGGCTGCTGGAGCTTCCCCTGTCCTGGTATTCCCGCGAGAACGGCTGGGCGATGTCGCCCGGTTACGACCGGGCGGACCATGAGGATTTCCGCCGGGAAATCTCGGACTCCTGCCTTTTTTGTCATTCGAACACCCCGGCGCCCTCGCCGATTGGCTGCGAGCGCTGTCACGGCCCCACGGCGCAACATCTCCAGTCGCCGTCGGCGGGAACCATCCTGAATCCCGCAGCCCTGCCGCCGGATCGCCGGCTGGAGGTATGCCTCCAATGCCATCTCCAAACCGCATCTTCCGGGATTCAGGACAGCGTCCGCCGCGCGGGCCGGCCGCCCTGGTCGTTCCAGCCGGGGGAGGCGTTAGGCGACTACAAGATGCTCTTCGATCGCACGGACTCGCAGGACCGGCTGGAGATCAACCACGCGGGATATCGTCTGCTCCAGTCGGCGTGCTTCCGTGGCTCGGGGGGAAGGCTGCAATGCACCACCTGTCACGACCCGCACACGGCGAAGCTTCGAGCGGACATGTGCGGCTCCTGTCATCCCGGCGCGCATCGCAACGATGCTTCCGCCGCCGGCCGTTCCTGCGAGTCCTGCCACATGCCGAAGCGGGCGCCGGAAGATGCCGTGCACACCACCATCACCGATCACAAAATTTCCCGCCGTCCGAAGACCGTCGATGCCGTCGCCGAAAATCACACGCCTTACCGGGGCAAAGTCGTGCCCTTTTATCTCCCCGCCGATTCCCTGACCGTGGCTGCCGTCAATCGATCGGAGGATTTGGCGGTGTACCGGAAGATGGCCGATCGCGATCTGAACAACGCCGCCCTTTTGCTGATGCAGGGAAAGATCCTGTTAAGAAAGAACGACCATCGGAACGCGGTTGGCGTCCTGGAACGCGCGTCCCGCCTGGATCCCAAGTGTACGGATTGCCTCACGCACCTTGCCGTTGCTCACGCGCTGGCCGGCGGCACCTTGCAGGCGCTGGCAATCCTGAAAAACGCCGTCGCCGGCAACCCCGATCATGTGCTCGCCTGGATCAACCTGGGTATCGCCTATGAGAGCGCCGGCAATTCCGCCGAAGCGGGAAAGGCATATCGCGAGGCACTCCGGCTTCAACCGGACTCCCTCCAGGCTAAACAGCGCCTGTCGCGCCTGCCGAAGTGACGCGGTCCAGGACCGGCACCAGATAGTCGTAGGCGGCCTTCAACCGCTGGTCCACAATGTCGGGAGATGTCTTCTTGTTTTCGCGGCCGTCCACCCGCTCGATGGCCATCGGTCCATTGAATCCGGACTGGAACAGTGTCCGGAACATCAGCTCGTGATCGACATTGCCCTGGCCGGGAATCGGAAAATTGTCCTCGCCCCGCAATCCGGAGTGGTCTTTAATGCACACGGACTTCACATGGGGCGCCAGATCCGCCAGATCCGGATCCGGGTGGATTCCTTCGTAGTAGGAAACGTTGCCCGCGTCCCAGGAAATCTTGAGGTACGGCGACGGAAGCCGCTTCACCACCTCCAGGCAGTCCTTGGCGCGAGCGGTGACCCCCGTGTGCGGTTTCAGGTTGATGATCACCTTGGCCGATTCCGCATGACGGACGGCTTTCTCCAGTCCGGCGTAGAAGCGCGTCACCTCTTCCTGCCAGTCGCGATCGCGCTTCGGAATATTCGGAAATTTCTGGAAGTACCACGGTCCGGCGCCCACCAGCACCGGAATCTCGTAGTCCACGCAAAGGTCGATCTGGGCGCGGAACCGGTCCAGGCCTTCCGGAGTTTGCGGATCCCCGGCAAAACCGCCCAGGCTCATCACGGGCTCTACGCCCAGCGAGCGGATGCGCCGCAGCATGGCCTGGCGCTCCGGCTTGGGCATCGCCGGATCGAACACAGGCTGGTTGGCGTGCCGCCGGGAAAGGCTCACGTACTTGTAGCCGATTTTCCGGATACGTCCCATCGCATCCTCCAGCGGTACCGCCGAGTACATGGTTGCCATGACGCCCAGCTTGTATTTGTCCGCCGCGGGCGCTGCCGTAGCCAAAGATGCCGTCGCCGAGGCGGCGGCAAGACCCGCGAAAACCTGTCTGCGCGAAACCGTGTGATTCATGAGTTGGGAGGGCCGCATCGCATTATTGTAGCGTCCGGATTGAAATTTTGTGCTCCGATCCGGCAACATGATACTTCTGCCTATGGACCGACGATCGTTTCTCGCCCTCAGCGGTTCCCTGCCGGCGCTGCTGGAAGCGCAAACCGGCGAACCGGGCTTTACGCCGCTCTTCGATGGAAAGACGCTCACCGGGTGGCATGTGGAAGACGGCCCGCAATCCGCCTTCTACGCCGACGACGGAGCCATCGTCGTCAATCGTTCCTTCGGCCATCCCGCGTGGCTTCGTTCGGAGGGCGAGTACGAGAACTTCGACTTCCGCGGCGAGTTCTTTCTGAAGGGTTGGATGGACTCCGGCATTTACTTCCATGCCCCCCGCCACGGGCGTCCCGGCTGGAACGGACTGCAGATTCACCTGTTCCACCAGAATGACGAAAAGCCGATGCCGCAGTCGGTGGGCGCCGTCTTCCCGTTGATCGCGCCCAGGAAGACCAACGTCCGCAATCAGGGCCAGTGGAACAGCTTCCGTATTCATATGGATTGGCCGCGCCTGCAGGCGTGGATCAATGACGAGCTGGTGCAGGATCTGGACATCGCCGCCGTACCGGAGCTGGCCCATCGCTTCCGCGCCGGGCATCTCGGCTTCCAGTCGCTTTCCTATCCCATCCGTTTTCGCAATCTCCGCGTCAAGGCCCTCGCCGGCAAAGAAGTCTGGCAGACCCTCTACGGCGCGCCGGAGGATTTTGCCAAGTGGCAGCTTTCTGACGGCAAGGCGGAGATCCTGGTGGCGGGCGATGTGCTTCATGCCGACGGCAACGGATTGCTGGCGACAAAAGAAAAGTTTCGCGATTTCGAGCTGCAGTTGTTCGTACGCCACGCAAGGCATCATAATGGGGGAATCATTTTCCGCGGGGCCATTCCCGGTACGAAAATCCGGCCCTATGAAATCCAGCTCCACGACGTAGAAGGTGCGCACTACCCCACGGGGTCGCTGTATTTCTTCAAGCGCGCGCTGTATCCCAAAATCGAGCCCGAAGTGTGGTTTCCCGTCCAGCTGTATGTCAAGGATCGCTACTGCCGCGTCCGGGTCAACGGGGACGACGTTCTGGAATACGATCAATTGGAGAATCTCGAGGAAGGTCCACTGCAGCTGCAGGCTCACCAGCCGGGAACGTGGACGGAATTCAAGCAGATTCGCATTAAGCGAATCTAAACTTAAATCAGATTCGCATCACGGATCTGGCGGAGGAAGAATGCGGTTTGCGATGGTATTGTTTGCGTTCGCCGCCTCGGTCGCGGCGGCAGACGTAAACGGCGGCTGGAATATGCACTGGAAAACGCCCGATGGCTACCAGCACAACAGTCTGCTGACGCTCACCGAGAATTCCGGCAAACTCAGCGGCGAAATTTCCAGCCGGCGGGGCAAGGTCAAACTCACCGAAGGCGCGATCTCCGGCAACGACATCAGGTTTCTGGTAGTACGGATCGGCAACGGCGACGAGTTTCGCATCCAGTTTTCGGGCAAGGTCCAGGGCGACACCATGAAGCTCCGCATGGAGTACAAGGATCATCCTCCCGTCGCTCTCACCGCCAAACGGGCATCGACACAGGTCTCTCAAGGAACAGCCAAATGAGCATTCAGTTATCGCGCAGACATTTCACCGGCGCTATCGGCGCGGGTGTGCTTCTCAGCCAGGCCGCCCGCGCGGCACAGACTCCCAAGGGGCCAAACGATCAGATCGTGCTGGGCATGATCGGCGTCGGAAGTCAGGGCACCGGACGTTTGCGGGAGTTCCTCAAACTGCCGGATGTCCGCATCGCCGCCATCTGCGATGTCGATAACTCGCATGCCGAGCGGGCCGCCGGAATCGTCGAGAAGGAAAAAAACTTCAAGCCGCAGATCTACGGCGATTTCCGGAAAATGCTCGATTCCAAGGAAATCGACGCCGTGGCGATCGTCACTCCGGATCACTGGCATGCGATCCCCACGGTGAACGCCTTCGAAGCGGGCAAAGATGTTTTTGTCGAAAAGCCGCTCAGCTACAGCCTGGCCGAAGGACGCGCGATGGCCGATGCTTCCTTGAACCACAAGCGCGTCTCCCAAATGGGAAATCACATCCACAACGACCTGGACAACTACCGGCGAGTCGTCGAGATCGTGAAATCGGGAAAGCTGGGCAAGATTACGCGAGTCCACGCCTGGAAGACATCTCCGACGCAGAACGGGCAGGTACGCAATCCTCCGCAACTGCCCACCGGATTCGACTACGACTTCTGGCTCGGCCCGGCGCCGAAGCGCCCGTATGAGCCGATGCGGTCGCACGGAAGCTTCCGGCAGTTCTGGGATTATTCCGGCGGCACGTTCATAGACTTCTGGTGCCACATCACCGATGTTGCCTTCTGGGCGATGGACTTCGACAAGCCCGAATCCATCGTTTCGGTCGGCGGCCGCTACTATCTCACCGACACGACCGAGGTAGCAGACACTCAGGAAGCGATTCTCGAGTTTCCGAATTGTCTCTACACTTACAGTTTCCGTCCCACGCCGCTGCCCGGCTACGATCACATGGGCCACATCGGATGCCTGTTTGAAGGCAGTAACGCGTCGCTGGTCACCAACTACGAAAAAAACGAGATTTGGTTTAAAGGCAAGAAGGTCGAAGATTTTCCGATCCCCGAGCAATCCATTCCAAACTCTCCCGGCCATTTGCGTGAGTTTGTCGACGCCATCAAGACTCGCAACCTGGAGACGACCTGCAATGTCCGGTATGGCCACCGGCTTTCGAAGTACGGGCTGTTGGCTAACGTCTCCTATCGGACCGGCCGGCGCCTGCATTGGGATGACACCAGCGAAACCGTCACCGGCGACAAAGAGGCGAATAAGATGCTCTCGCGCAACTTCCGCAAGCCCTGGAAGTTGAAAAAGCAGCCCAAGCCTTCGTACGTGCCGAAGGCTCCGGGATCGCTGCCCAGTGAATAGCGTGGAGAGAACGGCATGAAAACGCTATCCGCTGTCTGGACCATCACTGCGGTTACGGCGGCTTGGGGCGCCGATGCGCCGGCCATCAAGTTCGCCGGCAAAACGAAATACCTGAACAACGCCAAGGCGGTCGTCACTCACACCATCGACGATTCGACCAAGTTCGTCGCCAACACCCTGGATACGCTGGACCGCTACAACGTCAAGGCGACGATCTTCATCAGCACCGAAGACGATCCCCCGGTGGAGGAGCGGTTCCTTACCCAGTTGCAGGTCAAGCCGCTGTGGGCGAGAGTCCAGCAGGCCATAGATAACGGCCACGAGGTGGGGTCGCACGCCCGGACTCATCCTTGTGGACGCCCGGACACCGCCGAATACTGCCGCGAGGCTTATACCGATGCCGAAGTGTCCGGCTCCCGCGACGACATCCTGAAATACACCAACCAGCCGTACGTGTGGACCTGGTGTTATCCCTGCGGCCACTGCGCCAATCACGAGTTCATTCAGAAGAAGATCGCCGCCGCCGGCTACATCGTTGCCCGGAATTATCCCGACGAGCCTAACGACGGCCATGTCGTTCCCAACGTCAACACGTGGGATCAGAACTTCTTCAACGCCGGCTATACGCAGGTGGTCCAGAAGCGGGGAGGCTCCGCCAAAACCGCTCGCCTGGATATCAACGTTTTGAACGGGAAATTCGACGAGGTTTACAACGCCGGGGGAATCTATAATTTCACCTCCCATCCGCAATGGCTGGACTTCGGGCCGGACAAGTTCTACGAAACTCACGTGGCCCACATCGGCAAGCGCGACGACATCTGGTATGTCCCGATGGGCCCGCTGTACGCCTTCAAGACCCTGCACGACGCGACGGAAGTAAAACCTCTATCGGGAAGTGCAACCAAAGCGCGTTTTGCGGTTTCCAACAAGTTGAACCGGCGAATCTACAATGGCAGCCTGACTCTCCAGTTCGAGGCTCCTGCCGGAACCGAAGTTCGGGTGAACGGCAAACGCCTGGAAGAACGCAAAGCCGGCCCGACCACGCGTTGGGCGGAAGAGTTTGTCCGCCAGGACGGCCAGCATCTTTATGTGACGATGATCCCTCACGGCACGTTGGAGCTTCGTTTGCCGAAATAACAACCACCAGCCGCTTGTTCGCCCGCCGGCAAGCGGCCTTTCCACGACTCACCCGCCAGTTGTCCTGAACTAAAATTCAAGTGTCAGCATCCGGCCGCCTGCATCTGCGGCCAGACCCCCCAGGGAGCCCGCATGCCGCTGCACACTACCCGCACCGTCAACCGGATGGCCGATCAGCTCAACAGCTTCGTCAGTGAGGTGACTCGCGCGGCTCGCGAGGTGGGAACCGAAGGAAAACTCGGCGGTCAGGCCAATGTCAAGTCGTTGCCGGAGTCTGGAAGGATCTCACCGGCTCCGTCAACTCGATGGCCGGCTTCTTCGGCGGATTGCTTTTCCCTCGCCATTCAGCACCTCCACCCTCTGATTTCCTCGGCCGGTGCGACAATCGAAGTCGGGACCCTCCCCAAGGTGATCGTCGTACCGGTTCTGTTGACGCAGGTCTTTCAGAATCTCGTGGCGAACGCCTTGAAATATCGACGCGAAGTCACGCCCCTGGTGCGGGTGGCGGCCCACCGGGAAGGACATCAATGGATCTTTTCCCTGCAGGACAATGGGATCGGAATTAACCCGCGGTATCATGAACGAATTTTTGGAGTGTTCAAGCGCTTGAATCACAGCATGGAGGGAACCGGAATCGGACTCGCCATCTGCAAAAGTGCCGTGGAGCATTGGGGCGGACGCATCTGGGTGGAATCCCAGCCGGGTCGCGGCGCGACTTTTTATTTCTCGGCCCAGGCTGCCGGCGAATGACCTCCCCGGCGGGCCCCTCGCTGGTTGTCGTCGAAGACAACGTGTCGGATGTTTACCTTCTCAAATACACGCTGAAGGAGCTGTGCCTGAATTGCGACCTGGTCGTCTACCGCGATGTTCCGGAGGCATTGCATGCTCTGGAACTCCAGCAGACCCGCCCGGCGGGAGTGATTCTCGACCTCAATCTTCCCAGCGGAGACGGCTTCCAGCTTCTATCTTTCATCCGCGGCTCGCCGTCATTGAAAGACGTTCCCATCGCCGTCGTAACATCCTCGGAAAGTCCGATTGACAAGGAACGCTGCCAGGCGATGGGAGCGACTTACTATCTGCACAAACCGACCGATCTCGACGAGTTTGTCTCGATCATCGGCCGGGTGATCCAGGCCATTCTGCGCGTCCGGACTTAGAAATCCACCGCCATGGCCCGGCCGCCGGACTAACTCAATCCCAAAATCCTCCGGTTCCGGGCCGTATTGCTCGCAGCCCCCGCAAAATCGTCGAATGCCTTCGTCGGGACATCGATCAAATGCTGGGCGATAAACGGAGCCCCCTCCGTGGCCCCCTGCACCGAATCCTTGTAGCAGCACTCCCATTCCAGCACCGCCCAGGAACTATAGCCCGCCGCGGTCAACCGGGTGAAAACCTGCTTGAAGTCCACCTGGCCGTCGCCCAGCGAGCGGAACCGCCCCGGCCGCTCCTTCCAACCCAGGTAGCCGCCATAAACGCCCGCCTTGGCCGACGGCCGGAACTCGGCATCCTTTACGTGAAACGCCTTGATCCGCGAACCGTACACGTCGATGAAGCCGACATAATCCAGGCACTGCAGAATGAAGTGCGACGGATCGTAGTTGATGTTCACGCGCGGATGATTTCCCGTCGCCTCCAGGAACATCTCAAACGTCGCGCCGTCGTAGAGATCCTCGCCGGGATGCAGCTCATAGGCGAAATCCACGCCGTGCTCATCGGCGAAATCCAGAATCGGCTTCCACCGGGCAGCCAGTTCCTTGAAACCCTCTTCCACCAGTCCCGGAGTCCGCTGCGGCCATGGATAAATATACGGCCACAGCAGCGCGCCCGAAAACGACGGCGACACCGTCAGCCCCATGTTCTTCGACGCCTGAATCACATACTTCAACTGCTGAACCGCCCATTCCGAGCGAGCCTTGGGATTGCCATGCACTTCGCCGGGCGCAAAAACGTCGAACATCGTGTCGTATGCCGGATGCGAAGCCACCAATTGCCCCTGCAGATGCGAAGCCAGCTCGGTGATCGCCAGCCCGTTTGCCTGGCCTTTCACCTCGTCGCAATACGCCTTGGACTCCGCGGCTTTCTTGATGTCAATGATGCGGCCATCCCAGGAGGGGAGCTGCACTCCCTTGTAGCCGAGATCGCTCACCCATGCCGTGATGTTCGGCAGATTGTTGTAGGGGGCGGCGTCCCCCATGAATTGCGCCAGGAAGATGGCTGGACCTTTGATTTGAGACATGCTCTCAAATCTTATGAGAAAGTTGACGGTAGATGTTCAGCGACTCCTCGTCGAACACCACGATGTCCACCCGCCGCAGCGTCGTCCTCTCCCGCAGGTGCTGCAAAATCTCGCGCAGCGCAATCTCCGCCGCTGGCCGCTTGGGATAGCCATAGACTCCCGTGGAAATCGCCGGAAACGCGATGCTCTCGCAGGAGCGTTCGTCGCCCATCGCCAGGCAAGTGCGATAGCACCGGGCCAGCTCCTCCGGCTCATTCGAGTTTCCGCCGTACCAGACCGGACCTACTGTGTGAAACACAAACTTCGCCGGCAGCCGCCCCGCCAATGTGGCCACCGCGCCTCCGTTCGCCAACGGCGCCACTTGCGGGCGGATCTGGTCCAGCGCCCGCATGATCTCGGGACCGCCCGCCCGATGGATCGCTCCGTCCACTCCCCCGCCGCCGGCCAGCATGGCGTTCGCGGCATTCACGATCGCGTCCACTGCAACCGTCGTGATGTCGCCCTGCTGAATCTCAATCATGGTTTCAACGCGCCCAGCTTCTTCTGTAAGTTATCGCCAAACGGCCGTTCCCAGGACCCGTACATCGGATTCGGCACCAGAAACCACCGGTCGCCGAAAAACTGCGCGTAACGATCCAGCATCTGCTGCCGGCCCGCGAGCGTCGCCGGCGGAGTGAAGAAGTCGTTGATGTCGTCGCCAATCAGCAGCAACACGCGATACTCCGCGGCAATTGCGGCGCGCCGTGGTCCCTTGTCGCTGGTAGACTCGCGGCATTTCAGCTCGCCGCCCAGCCCAAGCTCCTGTAGGTTGCGAAACGTCGGATCGTTTGTCTCCGCTTTGCAATCCCGATTGGTAACGAAGAAAATCCGCACCCCGCGCATCTTCGCGTAGTCCAGAAATTCGCGAGCGCCGGGAAGCAGCGGCGCCTTCGCTTCCTTCACCCACGCGTTCCAGGAATCCAGCGCGAACGGCTTTCCGCCGGATTTCAGCAACCGCGCGCGATACCCGCTGTTGTCCACCACCGTCTCGTCCACGTCCAGGATAATCGCCGGCGGCCGGTCCAAATCGCCCCCGGGCCGCTCCGAAACGGCCGTCCAGTACGGAGTCGCCAGCGCCCGGTCCAGCGCCGCGCGAGCCGCCGCATAAACCTGCCGCACGCTCGCTTGAAACTCCACGCTGGTCTGTGTCCACAGCACCGCGTCCAGATTGTCGTAGTGCTGCGCGGATACCGCGCCGGCCGTGGCGATCAGCAACAAGAAGCGCATGGGGATAGCCTAGCGCGGCTATCCTTTGAACGCGCCGATCTCCATGGCGAAGACCCCATCGGAATTCTTCAGCGTAATCGGCCGCCACCAGCACGCAGCCGCGACCGGAGGAAGCGGGTTCATGCGAATGCACGGGACGTTTTTTCATGGGAGCAGGTCAGCGTCAGCCTGACGGAAAACTTTCACGGGCTGTGGGGCAGGCGATCGCTTTTTCAGTCGCCTGCCCTTCCAGTATGGTGGTGGAAAAACAAGCAAATCCTCAAGGCACGAGAGCACGCAGCCGCGACCGGAGGAAGCGGGTTTGTGCAAATGCAGGGGACGTTTTTCAGCGGATCGCTTCGCAGCTACGATGGTGGCATGCGTCTTCTTTCTCGCGCGGTCCTCCTCCCGCTGGCCACCTTTCTCCTCTCCGCGCAAACTCCCGGAACACCGAAAACGGCAGCCATGACCCTCACGGTCTCCGGATTCCCCGACGGCGGAAAAATCCCCGTCCAGTTCAGCCAGGCCGCTTCCGGAGCCGCTCCCGGCGAAGGCACATCCCCCGCCATCCAGTGGGCGAACGTTCCCGCCGGCACCCGGAGCTTCTTCCTCCACATGCACGATCTCGACGTAGCCCGCAACAAAACCACCGACGACCAGGCCCACTGGGTGGTCTGGAACATCCCGGCAGAGGCGACCGGTCTGCCGGAAGGCGTTCCCAAGGGTTTGCAGCTTCCCGACGGAAGCTACCAGATCAGCGCCACCGGACCGGTCTACCGCGGTCCTGGTGCGGCGGCCAGCGGTCCGTTTCATCACTATGTGTTCGAACTCTACGCGCTCGACACGAAGCTGGACGTGAAACCCTCCGGCGACGCCTTTGAAACCCGGACCAGCGTGATGAAAGCGATCCAGGGTCACGTTCTCGGCAAGGCTGTCTACACCGGCCTGTTCCGCCGCCCGCAGTAACCGTCGCCGCTAACATGGAGAAGTGCCGATATCCCGTTCCGGCAGGCATTCTCCCGGCACACCCGGCCTCAGCCGTGCCTCGATCGAAAGTTTCGTCAGCAACGGATACGTCCGGCTGGACGGAGCATTCCCGCCGGAACTCGCCGCCCGGGCGCGAGCGATCCTGTGGCAGGACCTGGGCTGCGAGGAAAACGATCCGGCCACTTGGACGCGCCCGGTCGTCCGCCTCGGAATGTATGCGCAGGAGCCGTTCCGGCTTGCCGCCAACACGCCGGTGCTTCACGGCGCTTTCGACCAGCTCGTTGGGCGTGGATGCTGGCTCCCCCGCGGAGACATCGGGACGTTCCCCGTTCGATTTCCCCATCCGGCAGATCCCGGCGATGCCGGATGGCACATCGATACCAGCTTCGAGCCGGCCGCGGGCGACCCCAACGATTTCCTCAGCTGGCGAGCCAATGTCACATCCAAAGGAAGAGCGTTGCTGATGTTGTTCCTCTTCTCGGACGTTGGCGAGAAAGATGCGCCCACCCGCATTCGGATCGGGTCCCATCTCGATATCGCCCGCCGGCTCGCTCCCGCAGGGGAAGCCGGTCTCTCTCTTCGGGAACTGGCGGAAAATGGCTTTGCGGAGTCAGCGGCCCGGCCGCAGGCGCTGGCAGTTGGCCCGGCCGGAACCGTCTATCTCTGTCATCCGTTTCTGATGCACGCCGCTCAGCCGCATGGCGGCACGCGGCCCCGCTTTCTCGCCCAACCGCCGCTGCTTCCGTCGCAACCCCTGTCGTTGGATAGGCCCGATGGAGCATACTCACCGGTAGAATGCGCGATCAAAATGGCTCTCGCCTAGCATCCGGGAGTTGTCGTCACACCGCCGGGGCCGGAAAGCTCCGGGCCCGCGTCACCAGGTGTTCCCAATCGCCCGGCGACCGCGGCTGATACGTCTTCAAAGCGAAGCTGTTCCGGACGATCGCCCGGATCGCGGCGAGATCGCCGCCATTGCTCTGCACGAGAATATTCCCCGTGGCAGCCGCCTCCACCGGTCCGGCGATCACCGTTGCGTTGCAGGCGTCGGCGGTCAACTGGTTCAGCAGTTCGTTCTTCGCGCCGCCGCCGACAATGTGAATTCGCGCGATCGGCGTCCCCGTCAGCCGCTCCAGCGATTCCTTCACCAGCCGGTAGCGGACGGCAAGGCTCTCCAAAACGGTGCGCGCGATTTCGCCTGGACTGTTGGGAACTTCCTGGCCGGTTTGCAGGCAGAAGTTGCGGATTCGCTCCGTCATGAAGCCGGGAGCCAGAAATTGATCCACGTCGATCACGCTGCGCAGCGGCGCCGCGCCCGCCGCCAGATGCGTCACCGCGTCATAGGAAAGATCCAGCCGCTCAGCGGCCCACTGCCGCCGGCACTCCTGGAGAATCCACAACCCGGCAATGTTTTTCAGAAACCGGATCCGGTTCCCCGCGCCGGCTTCGTTGGTGAAATTCTCGTCCAGTGCTTCGCGTGTCAGGATCGGCTCGGCCAGTTCCACGCCCATCAGCGACCAGGTTCCGCTGGAGATGTAGCACCATCCATCGCCGCCTTCCGCTGGAACCGCGGCCACCGCCGAAGCAGTGTCATGGCTGGCCGTCGTAAACACGACGGCTTGTATCTCCATGCCCCTTTTGGTTTCTCCCAGGATGCCGCCGGTTTCGTACAGGTCCGGCAGGATATCGTCGCTGATATCCAGCTTCCGCAGCAGTCCCCTGGACCAGTTTCGGATGCGTGGATTGAAAAACTGCGACGTGGAAGCGATGGTCGGCTCGCTGGCGGCTACCCCGGTCAACCAGTAGTTCATGATGTCGGGAATGAACAAGAGAGTCCCCGCCCGGCTCAGGTCGCTGCAGATCAACTGGTACAGCGAATTCATTTCCAGGAACTGCGCTCCCGTTTCGTCGAAAATCTCCTCTCGCGAAATTTTTTGCAGCGCCGCCCGCAGCGCTCCCGCTGTTCGGCTGTCGCGGTAGTGATAGGGCGGATGGATCAGCTCGCCATCCGGCCCCAGAAAGGCGAAATCGAGGCCCCACGCGTCCACTCCGATTCCCGCGATGCGAAGGTCGCGAACCTCGGAGAGTCCATGCCGGATCTGCCGGAAAAGACCCTGCGCATCCCAGAACATGTGCCCGTTGGTTTCCACCGGAGTGTTCGGAAATCGATGGACTTCCTCCAGCGTCAAACGCCCGTGGTCGAGAACCCCCAGCATCACGCGGCCGCTCTCCGCTCCCAGGTCGGCGGCGATGTAGAAAGGCACCCATCTAATCTACAATCCGCGGCACCGGCACGGCGATCCCGTTTGGATTCGGCCTAAAGATTTAAGGCTAATGAGGATGATTTTCCTTGAGGTAATCGTTGATGCCCTGCAAGTCCGTCCATCTCTTCTTCCTCTATGAACTCGCCCCGGTCGGCCTGCGCCAATCCTTCCCGGGCAGCGGCACGGAAACGGGCATCTTCCTGCAACAGCCGTACGGCGGCGTCTTTCACAAGCGGCTCGGGATTGGTTCCGTTATGGGCCGCGATCTGCGCAAGCTGCGCTTCCTGTTCCGGCGTGAAATGCACTTCCATACTAAAAATCCCTTCTTTTCAGCCTAAAGGAAATGGCCGGGGCGTGTCACACCGCAACCTGGCCGAGTCCCATCTAATCGACAATCCGCGGCACCAGCACGGCGAACATCGTCTCGCCACCAATAACTTTCGCCTTTCCGACAACGGCCTTTTGTCCTTCACGAACATCGATGTCAGTGTTAAATCCGATGTCGGCATACTGATATTTCGCATCCGCACCGCCGGCGGTTTTATACGGCATTCGCATTCCAACCCGAAGGGCGTCGATACGAAATTTATTGCCTTTCTCGTCTCGAGTCAGACGCGCCGAATTGAACTTGCACTGATAGATGGAGTTCTGCCCCTCGCCAGTAAACGGACCGATCGAACTCACTTCCGCCGCTTTTCCATCGCGGCTTCGAATCAGGAACGTTTCCCCCATTCGGAAAGACTTGAACGAAAAGGTCTCGCTCATCTGCTTGACCACCGCCTCCAGAGCCTTCGGCATCTCTCCTCCTTTTCCCGCATCCGGCGAGGCAATTACCAGATAGATCGTGAACTCCAGGTTCTGCGTGGCCGACGGGATATCGAAACGCCGGATCGCTTCCTCAATCACCTTCAACTGCTCCGCCGTTCCCTTGACTGAAATGGTTCGCATCGATTCGTCCCATAGCAAGCCGGCATTCGGGAAGATTCGGATCATCTCGCCAATGCGGTGGACATCACCGTACTTCAGCTCGAAGATTTTGGCCTGTTCCTGAGCTGCGGCGCTCCAGGCGAGCATCAATCCAAGCAATATGGCCTTCATTCGTCTTCTCCCTTCTGATTCACCACCCAATAGATAACGATCGACTCATCGTCGGACACCAGCTTCATCACCAGCGGCTCCGCCGGAACGTCGGGTTTCGGCTTCGCCGCGGGCGGCGCCGGCCGCGAAAACTCCAGCGGCGCGGGCGGCATCTTGGCCAGGACCGGCGCCGGCGGCTCCAAAACCGGTTTGCGTGGCCGCAACATCCACACCGCCAGCCCGACAGAGGCGGCAACGGCAGCCGCCAGGATCTTCTTCAAGCGGGCACGGCCCAGCGAGATCTGGCTGCGGATATTCCCCACGCTGGAACCCAGGCGGCTGGCAACTTCTTCGGTAGACAACCCTTCAATCTCGCGAAGCAGAATCGCCTGCCGCTGGCCTTCCGGCAGACGCTGCAGGGCATCGTGCAGCAGTCTCCGCTGTTGTTCCAGCGATGCCGCTTCCTCCGGGCTGGGCTGTTGCGCCGCGGTTTCCAGCAGCTCGGCGGAGGGCCGTCGCCGCCGGTGAAGGTCCCGGCAGGTATTCACCGTGATCCGGTACAGCCACGGCTCCATCGCGCGAAGGCCGTCAAAGCGTTCGCGGCTGCGATGGAGTTTCAGCAACACCTCCTGCGCCGCATCCCGGGCGTCCTCCCAGTTGCCCAGAAGCCGGTACGCCGTCCGTAGTACCAGCCGCTCGTGTTCCGCGGCGACCTCCCCGATGTCCACTCGCAGAGTAATACGCCGGAACCAGGGAAATCGTTGAGAACGGAACAAAAGTGGCCGTGATATCGTTTTTTCTAGCGAGGGATTAATGTTCTGCACAACCTGCGGTGCCCAACTGAAAGATGGAGACCGGTTTTGCTCCTCGTGCGGTAAGTCGACGGTGCCCGGCGCGGAGGCTCCCCCGCCCGGCGCGGCCTATACCGGTGCTCCCAGACGCCTGGTTCGCACCATGAACGACAAGAAGATAGCAGGGGTCTGCGGCGGTGTCGCGGCCTATTTCGGCATCGATCCGACACTGGTGCGCTTCATCGCTTTAGCGACATTTCTGGTCTACGGCGTCGGCGCGCTGGCCTATATCGTCGGCTGGATCGTCATGCCGGAGGATCGAGCCGTCGCCCAACCGGTCGCATAATGGAACGCCGAAGCCTTCTGGCGGGTCTTGGCGTGGCGGCGGCAAGCCAATCTTCGGCCGCGCCGGCGAAGATGAATCTCGCCGTGGGTGGCGACCATGCCGGTTTTCCGATGAAAGGCCCGGTGATCGCGGTGCTGCGCTCCTGGGGCCACACCGTCAAGGACCTGGGAACCCATAGCACCGATCCGGTGGATTTTCCGGACATCGCCCAGAAAGTCTGCGACGAGATTTTAAGCGGCCGGGCGAAACGCGGAATCCTGGTCTGCGGCACCGGCGTCGGTGCCTGTATCGCCGGCAACAAGGTGCGCGGCATCCGCGCGGCGCTCTGCCACGACACCTACTCCGCCCATCAGTGCGTGGAACACGACGATGTGAACCTGCTCTGCATGGGAGCCTGGATCATCGGCGCCAAGACAATGGAAGAGGTGCTGAAGGCCTATCTGAATGCCGAATTCAGCACCGATGAGGAATTCCGCCGCCGCGTGCGGAAGCTCGGCGAGATGGAGAAGCGTTAGCTAATAGCCCTTCTGCTTGTCGACAACGTTGATCAGCGGCAGCCCCTCGGCGAAGCGGCGGATGTTCTCCTTCACCGTCCCGAGCATGCGGCTGCGATCCATATCGGAGCGTCCGGCAATGTGCGGCGTCACGATGGCGTTTTCGAACTTCCAAAGCGAGTTCCCTTTGGGCAGAGGTTCCGGATCGGTCACGTCGACCCCTGCGCCCGCCAGTCTCTTGGAGTCCAGAGCCTTCACCAGCGCGGGCAGGTCGTAAATGCCACCCCGGCTGACGGCGATGAAATAGGAATTCTGCTTCATCAGCTCAAACTGCTGCGGTCCCATCATCTTGTGGCTCAGCGGCGTGTGAGGCGCGGAGATAAAAACTACATCCGCTGACGGAAGTACCTCGTTGATCTGGTCCGGTTTGACCGTCTTCACGATAAAAGGCGAATACGGAATGTCCTCCGGATCGATGCACGTGATCTTCATGCCATGCGCCCAGGCGCGAAGGGCGATCTGCTGTCCGATGCCGCCGCAGCCGATGACGACGCCGTTCTTGCCGTTCAGCTCGATGCCTTTGAACGGCTCGCGCCGCCAGTTCTCGTTCTGCCGGTCGGTGAAATAGACCGGCAGGTTTCGCGCCAGCGCCAGCAGCATGGCCATGGCGTGATCGGCGATTTCCGGCCCCTGGACGATCTGGTTGTTGGTGAGGATGATGTTGGAGTCGCGCAGGTCGTTGCCGCCGGACAAGTGAAGCGCGCGCTCCGCCCCAGCGGAGGTGATCTGCACCCACTGGAGTTTTTTGCCGGCCTTGATCATGGCGGGCGAGGGTTCTCCGATCAACGCATCCGCGTCGGCGATGTCCGTCAGGACGCTGGAAGGATTCGCCGCCACCAGCTTGACCTTGTCGGAAGCGGTCTGCCAGTCCTGGATGGTCGCCGGCGGATAGCCCATCACAAGGATCTTCTTGGTCTGCGCGCTGAGGGCTAGCGCGGAAAAGGCAAGCAGTACGGTAACTTTGCGCACGAAGTTCTCCTGGTTGGGAGGATTCTATCGCACGCGAGAGGTCAGTGCGCGAACAGGTTGGTGTCCACGTACTCGTTTCGGAACATTCCGTTGGGATCGTACCGGTTGGCCGTCTGGAGAAAATCCTGCAGTTTCGGATAGCGTGAACGGAGCACAGCCGGAGAAATGGTGAACAGTTTTCCCCAGTGCGGGCGCGGCTCAAAGGGTGACAGTTCTTTTTCAATCACCGGCAACAGGCGCCGGACCGCCGGCCAATCCTGCTTCCAGGTGAAGTGAATCGCCACGCTGGGCCGCTGGTAGCAAGGGCTCATCCAAAGATCGTCGGCGGCGATAGTGCGAATTTCTGAAATCAACAGGTGGGGGAAGATCTGCGATCCCAGGCGCTCCACCGCGAGAATCGCATCGACGGCATTCCGGCGCGGGACAAAAAACTCCGATTGCAGCTCCTTACCGGCACTCGGAGTGAAGCCCATGCGGAAGTGGGGCAGGCGCTCGTACCAGGGACCCTCGATCCCTTTTTGCTCCGTACAATTCTCTGCGGACAGCTCCGCGATGGGATGCAGATCCTTGCCCGCCAGTTTTGCCCCGAAGAATTCCCGGGGGGCGCCAAACTTGTCCTCCACCCGCGTCTTGATCCAGACTTCGTTAACGCGTTTCTTCTGCCAGCCGGTGAACAGGCTGACGCTGTAGCCGCTGGATTGGATTGCGTCGAAATGCGACCTCATCTGGTCCAGCGGAAGATTCTCGTAGACATACTGGCGCATCGAGTAGCGGGGCTGGATGTCGAGAGTGACCCGGGTGATGACACCGAGCGCCCCGAGACCGACGACAGCGGCCCGAAATGCTTCGCCGTCAGCTTTCCTGCTGAGTTTCACCACGTCGCCGCCGGCTGTCACAAACTCGATCGCCGATGCGGCGGTGGCCAGGTTTCCGTTCTTTTCGCCCGAGCCGTGGGTTGCCGTGCTGCAAGCTCCCGCGATGCCGATATGCGGCAAAGACGCGAGATTGTGGAGCGCAAACCCCTTCGCGTCGAGCTCCGGTGAGAGCTTTCCGTAGGTCACTCCGGCTTCGACGGTCACCGTGCGAGCCTTCGGATCCACGGCAATCTGCTGCATTGGCTTCAGCGAAACGAACCCGTTGCGGCTGTCGGCGATGTTGCTGAAGCAGTGCCTCGTTCCCAGCGCCTTGGTCTTCTTCTGCGATTTCAGGAATGCCCGAACTTCATCAACCGAATGGCACTCGTGGACGTTGGTGCTGCTATAGGTGAGATTCCCGGCCCAATTCGTCAGTGGCTGGTCCGCCGCCCATCCCGTCAGCGGAGTGATCGCCGCCGCAGGAAGCAGATTCAGAAACGTTCTTTTCTTCACGTCGATTGGGGATGATATCAGAGCCAACTTGCGACTCCCCTAGTGCCTGACAGCGAAATGATAGGAGTACTTCCAGCTGCGTCGCGTCAATCCTGGAGCCGGCCTATCGATCGATGGTTTGGGACTACACGTCAAAGTGGATTACTTTTCTTTCGCGGCTTCACGGGACGAGCGAATGCGATACTCTCAGTGACCAACGTGGGAAATACGGATACCCCCAGCGAGCCGAGTGAGGTTCTTGCGCAACCTGTCGCAGGTCCGCATACGCGAGCGGCGATCTTTCTGGTGGTGTGCGTGCGCCGGGATGAGGAGGCCTATTCCCGCTTGCGCGGCTTTTGTGAGGGACTCTCCGGGCTGATACGCGCGGTGGAATTCCGGGATATGGAAGCGGGCCTGACGTGCATTACCGGATTCGGGTCGGATGTCTGGAATCTCCTCTTTGGGGCGTCTCGTCCCGCCGAGCTTCATCCGTTTCGGGAGATTCTCTCCGGAGGAAGGCATGCCGTCGCCACCCCGGGCGATATTCTCTTCCACATTCGAGCCAAACGCATGGATCTGTGCTTCGAGCTAGCGACTCACATCATGGATAGCCTCGGGGACATCGTCTCGGTGGCGGACGAGGTGCACGGATTCCGCTATTTCGACGACCGCGATGTGTTGGGCTTTGTCGACGGCACGGAGAATCCGCGAGGAGATGCGGTGCGCGAGGTGACGATCGTCGGCAGCGAAGATCCGGCCTTTGCCGGCGGAAGCTACGTCATCGTGCAGAAGTATCTGCACGACTTGAAGGCTTGGAATGCGCTGCCGGTGGAACTGCAGGAACGGATCATCGGCCGCCGCAAGCTGTCGGACGTGGAGCTGAGCGACGCGGACAAACCGGCAAACGCTCATAACGCGCTCACCAATATTGAGGAGAACGGGCGGCAACTGCAGATCCTGCGAGACAACATGCCATTCGGACGCCCGGGCCACGGCGAATTCGGTACGTATTTTATCGGCTACAGCCGCACGCCGCGGATTACCGAGGTCATGCTGGAGAACATGTTCGTCGGCCGGCCTCCGGGAAACTATGACCGGCTGCTCGATTTCAGCCGTCCCGCGACAGGCGGCCTTTTCTTCGTGCCGCCGGTGACGTTTCTCGACAATGTTACGGACGCCGGCGCGCCGGAATCTGCAGACACGGCCATGGCGCCGTCGGTCCCGGTGACCGTGCCGGACACATCACTCCGGATTGGATCCTTGAAGGGACAAAAAGATGAATAACCTCCATCGCGAGCTGGCGCCTATTTCGGATGCTGCCTGGAAGCAGATCGAGGAGGAGACAGCGAGAACGCTGAAGCGGTATTTGGCCGGGCGGCGCGTCGTCGATGTTCCTGCTCCGGGAGGAATTGCCATGCCCGGAATCGGGACGGGACACCTGAAGCCGATCTCCGCGCCCGTGGACGGTATCATCGCCCGGCAGCGTGAGGTGAAGCCGCTGGTGGAATTGCGTGTTCCATTTGAGCTGTCGCGCCAGACGATCGATGACGTGGAGCGCGGCTCCAACGACTCCGACTGGCAGCCTGCCAAGGATGCCGCGAAGAAGCTGGCCTTTACGGAAGACCGGTCGATTTTCAACGGCTACGCGGACGCGGGTATTTCGGGTATCCGGGAGAGCACCAGTAATCCCATCGAGACCCTGCCCGCGGATGTGAGGGATTATCCGGATGCCGTCGCCCATGCGCTGAGCCAGTTGCGGCTGGTGGGCGTCAACGGGCCTTATTCGGTTTTGCTGGGAGCCGGCGAATACACGGCACTCGCCGAAACCCGCGATCACGGATATCCGGTACTGGAGCATGTACAACGGATCGTGGATGGGAATTTGATCTGGGCGCCGGCGATTGAAGGAGCCTTTGTCGTGACAACCCGAGGAGGCGACTTTGAGCTGAATCTGGGACAGGACATTTCCATCGGCTATCTCAGCCATACCGATTCCGCCGTGCAGTTGTATCTTCAGGAGACGTTCGTTTTTCGCGTGCTTACCAGCGAAGCGGCCGTTGCGTTTTTGCAGCCACAGAAGTCTTCCTGACCGGTTGTCTCAATGCCTTCCAACGCCATTTTCATCGCCCATTGCCGCGCTCAAAGCGCGATGGGTCATTCGTACCGGAGGGCGACAAGCGGGTCGATGCGGCTGGCCCGCCGAGCCGGAACCAATCCGGCCATCGCTGCGATGAGAGACAGCAGCATCACCGCCATGCCGGCGATCCAGGGATCGTTCGCCTGAACGCCGTAAAGCTGCGCGGAAACGAAGCGGCCCAACGCAAGCGCCGCCGGGATTCCCACCAAGAGACCAAATCCCAGGAGCAGCAGGACTTCCCTCATGACCAGCCAAACCACGGATCCGCGCTTCGCTCCGAGAGCCATGCGCACCCCAATCTCTTTGGTCCGCCGGGCGACGACGAACGCCATCACGCCATAGAGTCCGATGGACGCCAGCACGGTTGCCAGGGCGCCCATGCCCGCCGACATCATCGCGATCAGCCGTTCGGTCAGAAGCGTCTGATCGAGCCGCGACTCCACCGTCCGCATCTCGTACGCCGCCATCTGGGGATCCAGCTTCTTGACGACATTATTGATCGCGCCGAACATCTGTTTGGAGTCCAGATGGGTTCGGACGTAGAAGGTTTCGCCGGTCAGGTAGGTCTCCTGAGGCTCGGCGACAAACACCTGGCGCCGCTCGCCTTCGCGCGGGCCGGAATAGATGATGTTGTCGATGACGCCGATGATCTCGATGTCCACTTTCGGGTGCATGATGCCGAATCCGACGTGCCGGCCAATCGCGCTCTGCCCGGGAAAGTAGTGCCCGGCGAACCTTCGGTTGACGATGCACACGCGCCTCGTCTCTCCGATATCACGCCCGTCAAAGTCGCGGCCTTCCAGCAAGCTCACTCCCAACGTTGGGAAAAAGCCCGGAGAAACGAAATTCACTTGCGCATGCGTGTCCTCGCCATCTTTGGCAACGTGTCCCTCCACGAGCATCCCGTCGCCCCAGGCACCCTCCGCCAGAACGGCAGCGCGGGCATAACCGGCGGACTCCACTCCGGGCTGTGCGCGTAGATCGTCGAGCAGTTCCTGGTAGAACTGCTTCACGCGGGGTACCGAATATCCGTTGAGCTTCGGATCGAGTTGGAACGATATTAAATTCTCTATGTCCTTGTATCCGGAGTCCTGCCCCTTCAGGTTTTGCAGGCTTTGAACAAATAGGCCCGCTCCGAACAGCAACAAGAAACTGAGTGCGACTTGCGCGGTCACCAGGCCCTTGCGGAGCCGCACAGAACCGCCTGCAACCGTCGTAGACCCGGCGGCATTCTTTAACGTGCTCCAAAGATCCAGCCGCGTGGACGTGAGTGCCGGTGTCAGTCCGAAAATTAACCCCGTGAGCAGCGAAAGGCCGATGGCGAACAGGAGGATCCGCCAATCCGGATTCGCGCTCAGCATTAGAAGGGCGCTGCCGGCGGGAAGCAGGCTCAACAGCCCCTTCGTCATCCATACCGCCAGCAAAATTCCCAGTGCGCCGCCCGCCGCGGCGAGAATAAGACTCTCAACCAGTAGCTGGCGGACCAGTTGACTTTGCGAAGCGCCGACAGAGAGCCGAACCGCGATTTCCTTCTGCCGGGTAACCGCGCGCGCCAGCATCAGGCTCGCCACGTTGGCGCAGGCGATCAGCAGCACCAGCCCCACCATGCACATCAGGACAACCAGCGCCTTCGAGAAGCTGTTGCGAAGCTGCGAGTAGCCGGTTGCCGCCTTCTCGACAACGACCGTCGCCTGGAGGAATCGCTCCCGGTTGTAAGCCGACCAACCTTTCGCTTCGGGAAGCGTTGCTTCGTACTGGCGAATCTGAGTGAACAGCACCTGCAGGGACGCCTGGGCCGATTCCACCGTGTAGCCGGGCTTGAGCCGCGCAAACACCCGGACCCATTGCAGGCGCCTAAAACTGATCGTGGTATCCCACCCGGGATTTACGATGGGCAGCATCTGGATCGGCACGCGAATTTTTGGCGACCGCGCGGGATCCACTCCGGTGAATCCAGGAGCGGACACGCCGACGATCGTCATCGGGTAGTTGTTGATGAGAACCTTCCTGCCGACGATGTTCCTGTCGCCGGCGAAGCGGGTCATCCAGTAGTCGTAGCTGAGCGCTACGACGGGATGGCCCTTGTAGACCTGGTCGTCTTCCTGGGAATTGAAGACGCGCCCGATGGCCGGCTTCACTCCCAGCGCGCTAAAGTAATTGCCCGAAACCATTTCCGCCGAGACCCGCTCTGTCTGGCCGTCGAGGGTGATCGCCACCTCGGTCATTTTCTGGCAGAATACCTCCGAGAACGGCTCGGCTCGCTGTTGGTAGTCCTGGTAGATGGGATAGGAATTGGCGCGCTCGCCGTCGTTGCCGCCCATATTGGTTCCTCTCTGAGAGAGCATCACCAGAGATTCCGGATCCTTCACCGGCAACAGGCGCAGCAACAGCTGATCCATCAGCGAGAAAATCGCTGTATTCGCGCCGATCCCCAGCGCGAGCGAGAGTACCGCGATAAAGGTAAACAGGGGACTCCGCCGCAAAGTCCGCAAAGCAAACTTCAGGTCTGCGAGGAGGCCGCCCATGGAAGCTGATACTGCCACCCGTGGCCGAGGTTACACAATTATTTCGCCTAAAGGATGTGTGACCACGGGATCCATGAGGATGGATGGACCGCGCCGGGGATGCTGAGTATATTGGCCGGACGGCGGTAACGAGTTAAGCCGCGGGCGAGGGAAAGACACCCAACTGTGTCATCAGTCCCAGCGTATCCATGATGATGCGCGTGTCTTTGATTCGACCGTCGTCCAATCGATCAATGACCATGCCCCAAACACGGACCTGACGGCCGGTCGCGGGAACTCCGAGGAACTCCTGCCGATGCGTTCCCGTCCACTCAAAGCGGCTGACCACTTTGTCCCCTTCCGCAATCTGCTCTTCGATCGCAAAGTTCAAATCCGGGAACGCCGATCGCATGGCGCGAAGAACGTCCTTTAAACCTTCCAACCCGGGGCCCTGGCCCGGTAGGGGAACCTGCTCGACTACGTCCTCCCACACAAACTGCGCCGCCGAATCGATGTCGCCCTTTGTGATCACTTCATCGACGAAGCGCCGCACTACGCTGGCGTTTTCCTGTGTGCTCAATCAGCTCTCCTCCAAAAGGCAGGCCGATTCTATCATTCGCCAGCCGGGGCGTTGGCCTTTCCGGATTTTCTGAGCCAATAGGCTGAACCTTCGGGATGGCCGTTGGCATAAGAGGGGACTGCGCGCTCGAGGATGGGTTGGAGTTCTAAATTGCGGCCGAGGTAATACTGGGGAAACACCGTTTCATAGTCTTTGCTTGCCGAGAGAAAGATGCCAAGAAGCATGCTCTCGTACCAGTTCGCGGTTTGGGCAAACGAGTTGTGGTGTCCGTGCAGGCACGGATACGGCACGAAGATGTCGTGGAAATGGATGAGGGCTCCGGGAGGCAACTTGGGCAGCAGCTCCAGGAAGACGAGGTGAAGCTCGCTGGTGATCTTGGCGACGTGAGTGGAGTCGACAAAGAGGATGCACCGGCCTTCGAAACGGAGCTTCGGGCAAGCGGCCTGGAGCGGTTCCTGCCAGAGTTCGACGCGATTGGCGGCGCACCACCGCTCGAAGCGGGGCGCGGGATACGGCTCGATGCAGATGATGCGGCAGTCTTTGGAGCCCTGCCGCGCGAAGAAGGTCGAGACTCCGGCGCCGATTTCGACGATGAGGTCCGGTTTATAACTTGCCACGACCTGCTGGTAGATATGCGTTTCGGGATAGCCGTAACCCAGTCCCAGTCCGAGCGCTTTGGCATCCTCATGGCCGGGCAGATTCGCCCGGAATTCCGCGGCAATTTGTGCGGCGAAGTCTTCGACGAC
The DNA here is from genome assembly GCA_964515165.1 of uncultured Solibacteraceae bacterium. Classification (GTDB taxonomy): domain Bacteria; phylum Acidobacteriota; class Terriglobia; order Bryobacterales; family Bryobacteraceae; genus JAPKYZ01. Next base: position 76,038 of record CAZETQ010000002.1, read on the forward strand.
GGGCACGGAGATCAATCTGCCGGGAGAGACGAACGGAGTGTCGCCCAGGCTTCTGGCGTTTCCGGGCTGTACGAGCGGGAGGTAATAGTGCGTCAGGTCGTAGGGCAGGCCGAGACGTTCGCTGGCGGTGTGGAACAAATGTTCGTCGTTCAGAGGGGCGGCCGGCCGTTCGTTAAACACTCGTCTATGCTGACAACAAATCCGGCGTCAGGCAACTTTCACGGGAGGCCGAAGGCGGTGACGCGGGCGCGGAGGTTGACCACTCCGGCGGTGTAGCGGGTATCGACGACGCGGAAGGCGAGCGCGTCTTCCATCCAGTCGTGCCAGACGCCGTCCGGGTCGTGCGAGGCGGCGGTGACGGTGTACTCCTGGGGGCAGAGGTTGCAGGCGAACGAAAACGTGACGGCGCGCCGGTCGCCGGGGGCGGCGGGGCCGAGCTGGACATTTTCCAACTCCGTATTGGTGCCGTAGACTTCGAAGCCGATGCGGGTGCGGATCATGATGCCGACGACGGGATTTTCGACGGCTGTCAGAAAGGCGACGGTGACGCGGATTTGCGCCAGCTCGCCGGAAGCCCAAGCGGAGGTTGGTTTTCCCGCGGCGTCGAGTGTTTCCAGCGCTACCAGCCGGGCCCGGCCGTCGCCGCGGTGCAGCGTGGGCGTGAGGGGGAGCTGGTGGCCCTGGCCCGAGGCTCGGAGAATTTCGGCCGGATCGCCGCGCTGCAACTGACCGGGTCCGGTGATCCACCAGCCTTCGTCGCAGATTCGCGGATCGATGCCCCGGATGAAGAGCGTTTCGCCTTCGCGTTGGCGGCGCAACAGCTCCATCGGATCGTCGCAAGTGAAGGGCAGATCCGCTTTGCCGATGACTCCGATGAGGCAGCCGTCGGGAACCGTCACGTTAAACTCGTCAATGCGAATGGGCATCTTTCTCACTCTAACGTTGGCGCTGACGATTGAGAATCAGACGCTGACGGCGAATGAAAAGACAGGCCGCGCGGTGATCGACGTTCGCGGGGAGAAGCAGGTGCGGATCCGGAACGTGGTGATTGACGGCTCGCGGAGCAAGTTGGAGAAACGCTGGCCGATTGCGGAGAACGGGGCTCCGTTTATCGACTATTACCCGCTGAACGGAATCGCCATCGACGGTTCCAGCGACGTGGTGATTGAGAATGTCACGCTGCGGAACGTTCCGAACCTGGCGATTGTGGTGGCTCGTTCGTCGAATGTGCAGATCCGGGGGGTGACGGTGGAGGACTCGGGCTCGCTCGATTCGCGGGGGCGGAACAATACGACAGGCGGAATCTTACTGGAGGAGGGAACCACCGATTTTGAGATCCGCGATTGCCGGCTGTCGCGCATCCGGGGAAATGCAATCTGGACGCACTCCTATTCGGTGTCGCCGCGGAACCGGAACGGCGTGATTGCGAATAACGAGATCGACACGGTGGGACGCGATGCAATCCAGGTGGGGCATGCGACGAATATCCGTGTGGAGGATAACGTGATGCGGAACATCGGCTATCCGGCGGAAATTGTCGATGCGGAGCCTGTGGGCGTGGACACAGCGGGCAACGTGGATCAGACCACTTATTTTCGCAACCGCATTTTCGAAACCAACGGCAAATGTTTCGACCTGGACGGCTTTCACGACGGCGGCGTGCTGTGCAATCTCTGCGTGAACACCAGGAGCCCGGATGCTTATCCGAATGCGAATCTCGCGGTGGTGTTCAACGATTCGCATCCGGAGAGTGTGAGCCGGAACATTGTTCTGGAAGGCAATACGTTTGACGGCATGATTTATGGCGGAGTGTTCGTGTATGGGAGCGGGCACACGATCCGCAACAACCAGTTTTTGAACATGAACCGCAAGAACTACACCGGCGGTCCGGATTATCTGCGCGCGGGAATCTATCTGGCGACCGGCGTTCTGCGCCCGAATCCTCCGCAGGATCTGGTGATCGAAGGAAACACTTTCACCGGATTCCGCATGAAGTCGCAGTGCATTCTGAGCGATGCGAAAGTTGCGCGGACGGGAGTGAAAAGTAGCAAGAACACCTGCCGGAGCTTGCCATGAGAATCGACAAGTGGCTGTGGGCGGCCCGGTTTTTCAAGACGCGGTCGCTGGCGGCGCGCGCCTGCGATCTGGGACGCATCGAATGGAACGGGCATCCGGTGAAGCCGGCGCGGGAGATTCGGGTGGGCGATCTGCTGCGGGTGAAGAATGAGGGCGGAACGTTCGAGGTGGAGGTTCTGGCCTTGAGCGAGATGCGGGGCCCGGCGAAAGCGGCGCAGACGCTGTACCGGGAGACGGATGCGAGCCGGGACGCCCGGGCTCGGCTGGCGGAGGAGCGCAAGGCGATGCCGCAGTTCGACCAGTATCCGGAGGGGCGGCCTTCCAAGCGCGACCGGCGGGAGATCGACCGGTTCCGGGAGCGGTATTAGAGATTCGCCAAATCAATGCATGGTGAGAGCGATGATGATCGCCGCGCCGAGAACAATTGCCGCAGAGACGATGGCCTGGTTGAGAGTGTCGGCGGCGATGCGCTTTTTCGCGATGGCGAGCGTCGCGAAGAACAGCAGCAGACCGGCGACGGCGTAGAAGAGGCCGTTTGCCATTCCAAATGAAGTGATGCCCTCGGGCATGCCGCTAGCGTATTCGGTTGCGCCGTCCGGGCGCAATCCGGACCATTCAAATCCGAAATTTCGCCGCTCCCTGTTTAGGTGCAAGCGATTTGCGATTTGCCATTGACAATTCGGACTATTCCGGTCCAAGATACTTATCAGTTGCAAGCTAATTGCATATGAGTATTTTAGGTATTGCTATATCCGCCACCGTCCTGTTGCTGCAGGATCCGCAAGACCCACAAAAGACAGAGCTTCCTGTATTGAAGGAAGTTGTTGTGGTGACCGGATCCCGCTCCGACGAATTGCAAACGGAGACCGCTCAGAAGGTGGATGCGTTAACGCGGTCCGATCTGCAGCGAACGGGAAAAGAGCGGCTGGGGGATGTTCTGTCGCAGATTCCCGGGGTGATGACGCGGCGTGGATCGACAGCGACCGTTGCGGGAGAGCAAATCCAGGGAATCGATTCTCGACAGGTATTGGTCTTACAGGACGGGCTTCCCGTAGTAGGGGCCCGCGGAATTAAGAGTGGGGCGATCAACCTGTTCCGGCAGGGCGTTGGCCGGATGCAGCAGGTGGAAGTCGCCAAAGGCGCGGGATCGCCACTGTTTGGAACGGACGCTATTGGAGGGGTGATCAACATGATCACACGCGAGCCGTCCCAGCCGATCGAGGGCGGAGTGAGCCTATCCGGCGGCACACTGGGCGCCCTCGACGGACGCTACGATTTGGGCACGCGGTTGAAGAAACTTTCGCTGTTCGGCGATTTTGAGCATCACCGGATGGACCAGTACCGGCTGATTCCCAACAGCCCGACAACGGTGGGTCCGGATTGGCGGCGGTACGACGGGATGTTCAAGGCCCGGTACAACTTCACCGACAAGCTGGCGGCGGGGTTCACGGCGAATGTCTACGACAATCGGGAGTACGGGCGGAGCGCGAGCGAAACGGGGCTGGTGGACGGGCTGACCTACGATTCGATGAAGACGTTCGCCGCGGTGATCGACTGGGTTCCGGGACCGAGAACGACGGTACAGGGGCGCGGCTACATCGCGCACTACGACGAAGACAGCCAGACGAATCCGCTGGGGCAGCCGACGAGTTTGAGCTATGCGAATTTGAACCAGAAGTTTCATCGGCTGGATTCCACGGTGTCGCATCAGTTCGGGTCGTACAACCTGCTGCAGGGCGGGGTGGAGTGGAGCCAGGACAATTACCGGGGAGTGAACCGGCTGATCGGCGACAACGCGGGCCAGCAGGTGACGTTCACCGATGTCTGGCTGAACGACCGGTTTACGTACAAGAGGCTGACGGGGACACTGGGCGGGCGCTTCCATTCACACTCGATGTTCGGAAGTTATGCGGTGCCGCGGCTGGGTTTGGTGTACAAACTGACGGGCAACTGGGTGCTGCGAGGGTCTTTCGGAAAGGGCTTTCGAGCGCCGGATTTGGGGCAGTTGTACTACCGGTTTGCGAATCCCGCCAGTTTCTACCAGGTGATCGGGAATCCAAGACTGGAACCGGAGGTAGGGGCCAGCTGGCAAGCAGGTACGGCCTATAGTTCACGGCGATTGCGGGGCGGGGTGAGTTTTTTCCGCAACAATGTGCGGAACCTGATCGATTCGTCGCTGATCGGGACGCCGGCGACGGTGGAGCAGATGATCGCGATGCTGGCGCTATGGAATCTTCCGCCGGACTTTGCTTCGTTGCTATTTCTGGGCCGGCAGACGTTTCTCTATCGCAATCTCGGCAAGATCCACACCGAAGGATTTGAGCTGGACGGGGAATGGATGATCGGGCGCGGCTTTCGAGCTCGCGGCGCATATACGTATCTGAGCGCCAAAGACGATAACTCCGGGGTGCCGTTAACCCAGCGGCACCGCCATCAGGGATTCGGCATGGGCGAATACGTCAACCAGCGCTGGGGATTGATCACCAACATCCGCGGCACGTTTTTCAGTAACTGGCTGTTGAATGCGGCTGCCGGCACTCGCGGATACGGTTACGGGATCTGGGATTTGTACGCGTCCAAGCAGATTCGCGGCGGGCTGCAGGCTTTTGGATCGATCGACAACCTGGGCAACAGCCGGGATCAAAAGCTGAGTCTTCCGGTGCCGGCTTACGATCGTCCGGATTATGGCCGCACGTGGCGGCTGGGCATGAGATATAACTTCCACCGTTCGGAATAGGACGGCAGGGAAGTCCGGTTCTCCGGCGAGTTCTGCTCCAAAATGCACCTCTGGAGACGACTCACCGTCGGAGTGATGGCGCTGCGGGTGGGGCTTACCAGCAGCGCCATCGTCATTTGTACCGGAATGCCGGTTTCCCGGCCCTCCCCGATACAATTAAGGAAATATGTCAGGTAATTCCGGCGAATTTTATCGAATCGCCAAACTTCCGCCCTACGTTTTCGCCGTCACGAATGAAATGAAAGCACGGTTGCGCGCTTCCGGAGCCGACGTGGTCGACTTCGGCATGGGCAACCCGGATGGCGCGACACCGCGGCCCATCGTTTCGAAGCTGATCGAAGCGGTGCGCAATCCGCGCAATCACCGCTATTCGGTTTCGAAGGGCATTCCGAATCTCCGGATGGAGATTGCCAAGAGGTACGAGCGGAACTACGGGGTGGCGCTGGATCCGGACAAGGAAGTGATCGCGACGATCGGCGCGAAGGACGCGCTGGCGCACCTGATGTTCGCGGTGCTGGGTCCCGGCGATGCAGTTGCCACTCCCGATCCGGCGTATCCGATTCACCAGTGGGGCGTGATTATGGCGGAGGGGCACGCCTGCCTTCTGCCGATGCCGACTCCCGCGGAGTTTCTGAACCGGCTGAAGGATTTGTTCGCCACGTCGTCGCGAAAGCCGAAGATGATCCTGATCAACTTTCCGCACAACCCGACGACACAGTGCGTGGATTTGGACTTTTTTAAAGAGATCATCCGGCTGGCGCAGCAGCACGACACGATGGTTCTGCACGATTTCGCGTACGCGGATTTGTGTTTCGACGGCTACAAAGCTCCCAGTATTCTTCAGGTGGAAGGGGCCAAGGAGCACGCGGTCGAGATTTTCTCGATGACGAAGAGCTACAACATGGCCGGATGGCGCGTGGGGTTCTGCCTGGGGAATCCGCGGATGATCGCGGCGCTGGCGCGGATCAAGAGCTATCTCGATTACGGAATTTTTCAGCCGATCCAGATTGCGGCGATTATCGGTCTGCGGGAGTGCGAAGAAGAGACCAAGAAGATCTGCCAGTTGTATGAGCGGCGGCGGGACGTTCTGGTGGAAGGATTGAACCGGGCCGGATGGCCGGTGGAGAAGCCGAAAGGCTCGATGTTCGTGTGGGCCCGGATTCCGGAGCCGTTTCGCCGGTACAGCTCGCTTGAGTTTTCCAAACTGCTGCTGGAGAAGGCTCTGACGGGAGTGGCTCCGGGAATCGGGTTTGGCCCGGGCGGGGAAGGGCATGTCCGGTTTGCGCTGATCGAGAATCACCAGCGAACCCGGCAGGCGATTCGAGGCATCAAAGCATTTCTGAAGACAGGAATATAATCGCCCAATGGCGGCACGCGCGGACCGATACCCGGTAGAGCTGGTGGATCTGCGGAGTGTGGGCGCGCCGCGGCTGGAAGCGCTGCTGGCCGACGAAACGAAGGTGTGGCGAGAGGAGCTGCACTGGGACTTCGCGCCGGCAGCGGAGCTGGTGAGGCAGTATGTCGGCACCCGGTCGCTGAACGGCTTCGCGCTGGTAGAGCGCAGCTTTCCGATGAGCGTGATCGGATACGGGTACTACGTCTGCGAAGGGCACAAGGCGCTGATCGGGGATCTGTATGTGGCCCGGCACTCCGCTTCGCGGGAGAACGAGTATCTTCTGTTGAACGCGATTCTGGAGGAGTTGCGGCGGACTTCACCGGTAAGCCGCGTGGAATGCCAGTTGATGATGCTGCGCCACGGGAGCGACCGGGTGCCGGCCCCGCAAGGATTTCCGGGAGTGGAAGTGCTTCGCAGTTTTGGGCGGCACTTCATGGCGGGCGCGATTTCCGAACGGGACGCGGCGCCGGCTTTACCGGCGGGTTTCGAGTTCGTTCCCTGGAACGAGGTGTGGCAGAACGAGACCGCGCGGCTGATCGCCGCCAGCTATCACCAGCACATCGACAGCGAAATCAACGACCAATACCGGACGGAGAGCGGCGCCCGGCGTTTTGTGACGAATATTGTGCAGTATCCGGGCTGCGGGCGTTTTTTCGCGCCGGGTTCGCTGGCAGCAGTGGACCGCGCGAGCCGGAGCCTGGCCGGGTTGTGCCTGGCGAGCGTTGTCTGCCGGGGCGTGGGGCACATTACGCAGATCTGCGTCGCTCCGCAAGCGCAGGGAAAGGGTTTGGGCCGCGAACTGCTGCGGCAGTCGACGGATGCTCTGGCGTTGGCGGGCTGCACGGAGGTAGGTTTGACCGTTACGGCGGTGAACGTACCGGCGGTGCGGTTGTACGAATCGATGGGGTTCCGGAAAATCCGGGATTTTTCGGCGAACGTCTGGGATTGGAGCTGAGTCTGGATCCCAAGCTGAGCTGGCGGAAGGCGTCCGCCGTCAGCGGACGACGAAAAACGATCGTCCGCTCCACGGGCCAGCTTTAGGCGGGCTGCTGCATGCTCATGCAGTGCAGCGTTCCGAGTCCTAGCACCAGATCGCGGCAGGGGATGCCGACGACCTCACGGTCCGGGAAACACTTTGCCAGCGTGTTGAGCGCGGTGCGATCGGCAGCGTCGGCGAATGTGGGAACCAGGACGATGCCATTGGCGATGTAGAAATTGGCATAGCTGGCCGGCAGCAGCTGACTGTCGAAGTAGACGGGCGAAGGCTGCGGAAGGCGGATCACTTCCAGTCCGGCTTTGCGGAGACGTTTGAGCGCGTCGCCGACGTCGAGCGAGACGACTTTGTCCTTTGCCACGAATCTTGCCAGATCGTCGACATGGCCATGAGTGTCGTCGCCTTCGATGCCGCGGTCCAGCCAGATGACGTCGTGGATTCCGAAAAACTCGTGGAATGCCCGCTCATAGTCCTGGCGGGAGAAGCCGGGATTGCGGACCTGGGTATCGGAGAGCAGCCATTCTTCGGTGGTGAGCAGGCGGCCGCTGCCGTTGGAATCGATGCCGCCACCCTCCAGCACGATTCTGGTGGGGATGCGATGCATTTTCAGCTTCCGGCAGAGGAGCGCCGGCAGCTTGTTATCGGATGCGAAGTTCGGATATTTGGCCCAGGCGTTGAAATTCCAGTCGGTCGCTTCGACCTGGCCAACGGAATTCCTGACGAAGATGGGCGCGGTGTCCCGGAGCCAGCTGCGATCGGTTGCCGCTTCGAAAAACTCCACGCGATCCAGGTCGGCGCCGGATTTTTCGAAGACGCGAGCGGCCTGCTTTCGGTCGGTGGCGTTGCGCACGACTATCCGCACGGTTTCAAAGCGAGTCAGGTGCCGGACGATCTCGCCATAGATCCACGGGATCGGCGTGAATTTACCGGGCCAATCGCTGCGCTCGTGCGGCCAGGCCAGCCAGGTTGCGGTATGAGGCTCCCATTCGGCGGGGAGACGCCACGCTTGCTCTAAGCCAGCCATCGATTGGTGATCTGTCCGTAGGCGTCAATGCGGCGGTCGCGCAGGAAGGGCCAGTTCCGCCGGGTTTCTTCCATGCGCTTGGGATCGCACTCCACCACCAGGATTTCTTCCTTGTCCGTGCTGGCTTGGGCGATGATTTGTCCGAACGGATCGGCCACGAAGCTGGAGCCCCAGAATTCGAGACCGCTGTCGGGAGTTCCCTCGAATCCGGTTCGATTGACCGCGGCGACATAGATCCCATTGGCGATCGCGTGAGCGCGCTGGATGGTGATCCAGGCATCGCGTTGGGCCGCGCCGAACTGTTCTTTTTCGTGCGGATGCCAGCCGATCGCGGTGGGGTAGAAGAGAATCTGCGCGCCCTGAAGAGATGTCAGACGCGCGCCCTCGGGATACCACTGATCCCAGCAAACGAGGACTCCGATTCTTCCGTGCTCGGTATCGAAGTTCAGGAAGCCGGTGTCGCCGGGAGTGAAATAGAACTTCTCGTAATAGAGCGGATCGTCCGGAATGTGCATTTTCCGGTAAATGCCTTTCAATGCCCCGTCACTGCCGATGATGGCGGCGGTGTTGTGATACAGCCCTGCCGCTCGTTTTTCGAAAAGGCTGGCGACGACAGAGACTTTCGATTCGCGGGCGACCTTGCCGATCGTTTCCGTCGAAGGCCCGGGGATGGTTTCCGCCAAGTCGAAGAGGCGAGCATCTTCTTCGCGGCAAAAGTATTGCGACCGGAACAGCTCCTGAAGGCAGACAATCTGCGCGCCTTGCGCGGCGGCTTCCCGGATTTTCGATACGGCTTTGTCGAGATTTTCCTGAGAATCCGTTGAACAGCTCGTCTGCACAAGTCCAACTCGAAATGGCTGCGATTGGGGCATTCGTTATCATTTTCGTCTATGAAGGTGTTCGCCGTCCTTGCGTTGTCCGCTGCCGCCGTTTGCGCGCAGGTTCTTCCCGGAACGGAACCGCTGACGCGCCCGGGGGACCTGGCGATGGAGATGGTGGCCGGGATCGACCGGTATCTGATGAAAGCTCTGGCTGACTCTCCGAAGAGCCGGGCGAAACCGGACCGGGCGCTGTTGAAGCAGATGCTGGGAATCATCGACGAGCGGCAGGCGTTCGATGCGGCGGGGTTTATTTCGACGATCAAGATGCCGGCGCTGGTGTCGTCGAATGCCGGCTTTCGCGTGGTGGCGGTGCGGTGGCCGGTTCTTCCCGGCGTGAACGCCGAAGGGCTGCTGGCCACTCCGCGGCGTCAGGCCACGTCGCGCGTGATTGCGATTCCGGATGCGGACGTGACGCCCGGTCAATTTTTCGGATTGCAGCCGGGACTGCCGGAGGAGGCGCAACTGGCGCGCCGGCTGGCGGAGAATGGCGCAGAAGTTCTAGTTCCCACGCTGATCAGCCGGTCCGATACATATTCCGGAACGAAGGGAGTGAAGACGACGAATCAACCGCACCGGGAGTGGCTGCATCGGCAGCTGGTGCCGGTGGGCCGTCATCTGCTGGGGATCGAGGTGCAGAAAGTGCTGGCCGGTGTCGACTGGTCGGCGGCCATTTTGCCGCGGCTGCCCATCGGTGTTGTGGGGTATGGCGAAGGCGGCATGATCGCGTTGTTTGCGGGAGCCTTGGACGACCGCATCGAATCGACGATGGTTTCCGGAGCCTTTGAGCCTCGCGAGGATGTCTGGCAGCAGCCGATCTACCGGAGCATCTGGCAGCAGCTGATTGCGCATGGCGACGCGGAGGTAGCGGGATTGGTGGCTCCACGGCCGCTGGTGATCGAGGCGAGCCGGCATCCGGAGATTGCCGGGCCGCCGGCGGAGCGCGAGGGGGCAAAGGGTGCGGCTCCGGGCCGCATCGTGACACCGAATCTTGAGCCGGTGAAGGAAGAATTTGCGCGGGCGCAGAAGTATTACCTGGCGGCGCGCGCGCCCTCGGCCATTTCTTTGCATGTCAGCGGCGAGGGAAAAGGACCGCCGGGAACAGCTCCGGCATTGCAGGCATTTCTGGGCGGGATGAAGATCCGCCTGCCGCTGGTTCCCAATGGAGTGGCTCCGCGGGATGAACGGGTGGGATTCAACTCCTCGCTGCGGGAACGCGACCAGGTGGAGGAGATTCAGGAATTCGCCCAGCGGTTGGTTCGTCTGTCGGAGCCGGTCCGCGCGCAGTTCTGGAACCGGGCAAGCTTTAGAACCGAGGATGACCTGCTGCGAACGTCCGATAGCTACCGAACTTACTTGTGGGAAGAAGTGCTAGGGCGTATGCCCGAGCCGTCCGAGGATCTGAAGGCGCGCACCCGGGTGATCTACGATAAGCCGGCATTCACCGGCTATGAAGTGGAGTTGCCGGTGTGGACCGACGTGTTTGCTTACGGAATTCTGCTGGTTCCGAAAGATTTGAAACCGGGGGAAAAGCGGCCGGTGGTGGTGGTCCAGCACGGGTTGGACGGCCGGCCGCAGGAGCTGGTGGAGCCGAGCACTCCTCGCAACGACACGATCTATCAGAAGTACGGAGCGAAGCTGGCCGAGCGCGGGTTTATTGTTTATGCTCCGCAGAATCCTTACATCGGCGATGAACAGTTTCGGGTGCTGCTGCGGAAGGCGAACCCTTTGAAGCTGTCGCTGTTCAGCTTCATCATCGGGCAGCATCAACGGACGCTGGAATGGCTGATTTCGCAGCCGTTCGTCGATTCGACCCGGATTGGATTCTACGGGCTGAGCTATGGGGGGAAGACTGCCATGCGCGTGCCGTCGATTCTGGGGCTGTATTCGGCGGTGATCTGTTCGGGTGACTTTAACGAATGGATCTGGAAGACGACGAGCGTGCAGGCTCCGTTCAGCTACATGTTCACCAAGGAGTACGACATGCTCGAATGGAACCTCGCCAATACGTTCAACTATGCCGAGATGACGAACCTGATCGCGCCGCGGCCGTTCATGGTGGAGCGGGGACACGACGATCCGGTGGGAATCGACGAGTGGGTGGCTTATGAGTATGCGAAGGTGCGGCGGCTCTACGACAAGCTGGGGATCGGGGACCGGACCGCCATCGAGTTCTTCAATGGCGGTCACATGATTCACGGGGACGGAACGTTCGAGTTTCTACACAAGCAGCTGAAGTGGCCAAAGCGTTAGCGGCTAGCTGACGCGGAATTTCGCAACGGCATCCCAATCGACATCGATTCCCAGGCCGGGAGCGTCGGGGATCGGGAGGTAGCCGTCGATGGCGCGCAGCTTTTGTTTAGTGATGGACTCGCGAAGGTTGGTTTCTTCTTCGGCCACGAACTCGCAGATCAGCGCGTTGGGCACGGAAGCGAGCCAGTGCAGCGCGGCGGTGACGTTGATGTAGGTGGTGAAGCCGTGGTTTGCCACGGGCAGGCCGCGGTCCCAGGCGAGGGCGGCGATCTTGATGGCTTCGGTGAAACCGCCGCAGCGGGTGAGGTCCACCTGGATGAGGTCGACTTTGCCGCGGTCCATCAACTCAATGAAGCTGAGGCGGCTGGACTCCTCTTCGCCGGCGGCGATGCGCAAGGAGGACGCGGCGGACAGCTTGGCGTAGCCTTCGTAGTCGTCGGGGCGCAGCGGCTCCTCCAGCCAGAACGGCGCGTATTGCTCAAACGCGTTGGCCCGCTGGATTGCGGTCTTGGCATCCCAGCAGAGGCCGGCGTCGATCATCAGGTCGCAATCGTCCCCCATGCCGGCGCGGGCTTCCCGAACGAGCGCGATGTCGGTCTTCTCGTCGCGGCCCATCGGGTCCCAGCCGAACTTCATCGCGGTGAAGCCTTGCTGGCGGTAACGGCCGGCGAGCTCGCGAGTTTTCTCCGGCGTGGGTCCCCAGAGGGAGCTGGCATAACAGCGAATGCGGCCGTTCTTCCACGGCCGGTTGCCTTCCATCCAGCCCAGGTTGTCGATCTTGTGGAAGCCGCCGCCCAGCAGCTTCCAGACCGGCATGTTGAGCGCCTTGCCTTTGATATCCCAGAGCGCCATATCGATTCCGGACATGGCATGGATGGCCACGCTGCGGCGGCCGCCGTAGATGTTGGCGCGATACATCTTGTGCCAGAGGCGCTCGGTTTCGAAGGGATCCTCGCCGACGAGGAGACTGGCCAGTCCGGCGGCGGTGGTATGAGAAAACGGGCCCTCGATCATCCCTTTGACGGCGAGGGGGTTGGAATCGACTTCTCCGATTCCGGTAATTCCGGCATCGGTTTCGACCCGGATGATCAGGGCATCCTGGCCGCTGTCGCACTGTTCCTTGACTTCGGGTTGGCGGAGATAAATCGCCTCGACCTTCGTAATTTGCATCGTCCGCGTATTGTATCGAGAGGCGGGGAACTACCGCTTTTTCAGATTGGCTTCGAACAGCTTCAGGATGCGCTTGTACTCGTCGGCCCAGCTTGCCGGCTGGACGAACGCGTGGTCTTCGACGGGGTAGCTGGCGAACTCCCAGTTTTCTTTGCGCAACTCGATCAGCTTCTGCACCAATCGCACAGAGTCCTGGTAGTGAACATTGACATCGACCATGCCGTGACAGATCAGCAGCGCTCCCTTCAATCCCGCGGCGTGATAGATGGGCGAGGAGCGCTTGTAGGCTTCCTCGTCTTTCTGGGGAAGATTCAGGATGTTCGAGGTGTACGGATGGTTGTAGTGGGCCCAGTCCGTGACGGGGCGGAGCGCGGCGCCCGCGGCAAATGTGTCGGGCTGGGTGAACAGCGCCATCAGCGTGATGAAGCCGCCGTAGCTGCCTCCGTAGAGCCCGACGCGCTTGGGATCGACGCCATGTTCCCGGATCGCCCAACGGACGGCGTCCACCTGATCGTCGAGATCTTTGCCACCCATAAAGCGATAGATGCCGGTGCGCCAGTCGCGTCCGTAGCCTGCCGAGCCGCGGTAGTCGACATCGAGCACCAGGTAGCCGCGATCCATCAGCAGGTGGTGGAACATGTATTCCCGCGCGTAGGTGGACCAACGCTTGTGAGCGTTCTGCAGGTAACCGGCGCCGTGGACAAACACGACCAGCGGGCCTCCCTTTTTCCAGTTGGCGGGCTTGTACATTCGAGCGGGAACCTGGACGCCGTCGCGGGCGGGAATCTCGACGATGGGCGGGTCGGTCCAGGGATATGTCGAGAACTCCGGAGAAGGGGAGTTGGTGACGGCCTTTCCGTTGAGGTAAAGCTCCGGCGGTTTGTTGGCGTAGCTGTAGACATCGGCGAGTGAGCCGTCGGGCGCTACGGTGACGTCGTGCCCGCCGGGCTGCGTGGTCAGCTTGCGGCGGTCGCCGCCATCGACGCTCACGCTGTAGAGATGGTTTTCGGCAGGGCCGGCTTCGGAAGTGGTGATGTAGAAAGTTTTCTTGTCATCGGAAAGCTGGACCGCGCGAATCTCCCATTTGCCGGAGGTGAGGGGCTGGGGTTGACCTCCGTTGGCATCGACGGAGTGCAGATGCGTGTAGCCGTCGCGCTCCCACAGAAAGTAAGCCTTGTCGCCGATCGGCCAGATGGTGGAGTTGCCGAAGCCGCCGAAGTTGATCCAGGCGTCGTCGTGCATTTTCACCAGCTCGCGGAGTTTGGCTTCCTTCCAATCGAGGGCGAGGATCCAGGCATCTTTGTTATCGGCGGAGCGCGCTCGCACGAAGGCGTGAGCGCCGTTGTCGCTGAACACTGGCTGAAAGAGTTGCACGGGGTTCGTCTTTTCACCGAACTCGAGCCACTTGTGTTCTCCGGTTTCGCGGCTGAGAATCGCCAGTTTGGCTGAAGACTGGGTGTCGCCGACTTTGTCGCGCGCGGAGATGTCTTCCGTGTATGCGGACTCTGTCACGAAGTTGGGGACGATGGATTTCTTGTTCTTGTCGCCGGCTTCGGAAATCTGCGCGACGACGAATTTTCCATCGGGGGTCATCTGCAGGGAAGTGACGGTTTGGCGCGCGGCGAGGGTCCAGGGCTTTCTGGGGTTGTCTTTCTTCCGGCGGGCTTCCTGTTCTTCGCGATGCTTTGCGCGTTCCGCGATAACGGAAAGCAGCGAGCGCTCCTCTTTCTTGAGGTTCTCCTGGTTGTCCGTGCCTTTCTGTTCGTTGGGCGGCGGCGGAGTTCCGGCGGGACGGATGTCCGTCAGTTGCTCAATCGCGCCATCGCGCAAAGAAACGAGGAAGAGATTGTTACCGCGCTGGAAAGTGATGTGCTGCGAGTCCTGCCAGAAGCGCGCGCCGGATTCCGGCTCGGTGGTGCGGGTGACGGCCCGGCGGGATTGGGCAGCGTGGTCGTAGAGGTAGATGTCGCCCTGCTCCACGAACACCGTGGCCGATTTGTCCTGGGACAGAGAGCCGGTAGCGGGAGGCACGTTTTTCTTTTCCTCTTCGGAAAGCTTGCGAAGACCGGAGCCGTCGCGGTGGACGGAATAGGTATCCGGGTCTTCCAGCACGCCGGCATCGTATTTCTTCCACTGGAAGAAGACCTTCTGCGAGTCGCGCGACCAGCGAACGGATTGGGGCGGATTCCCATAGAGACCGGGCCCCTGCATAATCCAGTCGACGGTGAGGATACGGTGAGGATTGGCGGCGAAGACGGCTGTGGCGAGCAGCAGCAGCGAGCGGGCGATGGTTGCGGTCATGCGTCGAGAAGGACCTTGAGCGCCCCCCGCTCGGCAGCGCGGGCGAAGGCCGCATCGCTGCGCGACAAGGGGAAGCGGCTGTCGATCATTTCGTCGGTGTGAATCTTCTGAGTGGACAGCAGCCGGAGAGCGGGCTCGAACCGTCCGCAGCGGGAGCCGACCAGGGAGATTTCGTTGACGATGACCGGGGCCATGTCGATCTCAACGGGATCGTGGACCGTCGACTTGCAGACCACGGCTCCGCGCGGCTGCGTCATTCGGATGGCCTGTTCAAGCCCGGCGGAGGAGCCGGTGGCGTCGACCACGACGCTGTAGCGGGAGGTGGGGAGGCGTCTTGCGATTTCGCCGGTGACGCCGGCGCGCTCGGCAATGCGGAGTTTCTCGCGGTGGCGTCCGAACTGGTGGACCTTTGCGCCGTGGGCGGCGAGGGTTTGGGAGATCAACAGTCCGAGTTTGCCGTCTCCCAGGACGGCGACTTCCGAGCCTTTGGGGATCTTCACCTGGTCCAGAATTTCGCAGGCCGCGGCGACCGGCTCCGCGAAGACGGCGCGCTCATCCCGCATGGCGCGAGGGACTTCGCGGAGATTCTCTTCGGGGAGGGTCAGAAGCTGGGCGAAGGCTCCGGGATGCTTGACGATCCCAAGGACCATGCGATGGGGGCAATGCCGCTGCAGGCCGCGGCGGCACCAGTCGCACTTCTGACAGGCGAGGTTGATTTCGCCCACGACGCGCTTGCCGACCCAATCGGGAGAGTCGGCCTCGACGACATCGGCGACGAACTCGTGCCCGGGACGTCCGCGGAAACTGTAGTAGCCTCGCTGCAGCTCCAGGTCGGTGTTGCAGATTCCCGCCAATCGCAAGCGCAGCAGTGCATAGCCCTTCGGCCGTTTCGGCGTGGACGACTTCCGAATCTCCACATCCCCGTCCTGGAGATGAATCGCGATCACGTGGAATCAGAATAGCAACCTACAATAAGGGGAATGTGGGCGCCGGCAGCGGCGAACGCCATCGACTCATGACCCATTCGCCATCGACAGAACAGCATCGGGCCCTGGCCCACGCCCAGGGACCGGTGGACCTTGCCATCGTGACGGTCAGCGATACGCGGACTCCGGAAACGGACGAGAATCGCCGGTACCTGGAAGGCGAGATTATCCGGGCCGGGCACCGGGTGATCGCATACCGGTTGATCCAAGACGAGCCGTCGCAAGTGGCGGACACTTTGGAGGAGCTGGCCGGGAGCGAGGCGCGGCTGCTGTTGTGGAACGGGGGAACGGGCATCGCCCCGCGGGATACTACCTATGACGTGCTGAGCCGGAAGCTGGAGAGGGTCCTGCCGGGTTTTGGAGAGCTGTTCCGGATGTTCAGTTACGAGCAGGTGGGCGCGGCGGCGATGCTGTCGAGGGCGGTGGCCGGAACGTACCGGGGAAAGCTGGTTTTTTCCACGCCGGGCTCGCCCAATGCGGTGATGACGGCGTGGACGAAGCTGATTCAACCGGAGCTGGAGCATTTGGCATGGGAAGTGGTGAGAACGAGCTAGGCCTTCCGGAAGACGAGGTGTTCCAGGCGATCGGCCACGACGGGTTCGCCCGGCTGGTGGGCGCTTTCTACCGGCAGGTGCCGGGAGACGAAATTCTGGGGCCGATGTATCCGGCCGACGATCTGACGGGAGCTGAAGAACGGCTGAGGGATTTCCTGATTTTTCGATTCGGAGGTCCGACGGCCTATCTGGCCAAGCGCGGGCATCCGCGATTGCGGATTCGCCATGCGCCGTTCCGGCTGGATCAAGCGGCTCGCGACCGGTGGGTGGAATTGATGGAGCGGGCGCTGAAAGAGACGGCGTTACCGGAACCGGCGGAGCGGACGCTCCGCCAGTTCTTTCACCACGTGGCTACCTTCTTGATGAACGCGCCCGGTTAGCGGGCGCGCTGGTGCTTGCCGCTCGCGCCGCGCTTGGTGTTTGGGTGGAAGTGGCGGTCGTTTCAACCGGACCCGCCGGAGTGTCGTCGGCCGGATTCTTCAACGGGAACCGGACGATATTGCTGACCTGGAAGCTTTGCGCGATGGTGAGCTGTGTCTCGAGATTTGTGGGCATATCGGCATTCAGCTCCAGCATGACTTCATAGAGTCCCACTTGACCCTGCTGCATCCGGGCATAGATGACGTTGGCCGTCTTCCCGCCCGCCAAAGAGGAAACGAATTCGACGGGATAGTTGTCGGCGGGACCGTTGTAGCGGTAGCCGGTTCTGGCGGCGTCTTGTGCTTCCTGTGGAAGGACCGGACCCAGGCCGGTCGCAACAACCTTGATCCGTTCGCCGGGAATCGCCGGATTTTCCGCTGTCACCAGAGCGCCCTCGATGTTGGCGCAGCAGAGCTGCGTGTTCGAAGGAGAAAGGATGACGGTGGCGGCATCGCTGACGGAAACGGAGAAGGGCAGACCGTTCATGTCCGGACCAGGGCGGCGGGCCGTCAGGAGAACGCGCACGAACACTCCGGCGGCGGACGCCGATACTTCCGGATCGCCGCCATTTGCGTTTATGGCCCGGATCAGGCCATCGCGGATACTCGTAGTCGTATCGCCTTCGATGACGGAGTAGGAGTACGCACGGTCGCGAATGGTAATTGTCGCCACATCTTCCGGGGTGATACTGCCGTCGATTTGAATCATTCCCGTCGCGAAGCTAGATCCGTGCATGACGATGCCGGGCCGCGGATCGACGCCTTCCCGGGCATAGATCCCCGGGTTCTGCGGGATGACAGGAACGGCGATGGCGGAGCTGGTCTCGACGGTCCCATTCTGCCGGGTGACCCGCACCATGGCGCTGACACTGAGGGAGTCCCTGACTTCCCAAGGCAGTTGCGCGTTGATCTGGGTGGGGGAAACAAAGTAGAGAGGACTCTGGATGCCGTCCATGAAAACCTGGACGTTGCCGAGCTCCAGCGGGAGAGGATCGGCGTCGGCGGGAGCGGCGGCCGTCACGTCGCTAAGCCCTTCTCCGACAATGGTCACGACCGTTCCACCGGCAATCTTCGCGGCGTCCTGACCGCCAAGAAGCGTTGAGCCGGCGGTGGTGGTGGCGATGGTGGTGGCGCCTTCGGAAACGGCAGCGGAATAGGTGATCTCGTTACCGGCGGGACCGGCGAGGCGGGAGGTGAGCTGCACCTGGCTGGTGCCGGGGTTCGGCGTGGCGATGACATTTGGGTCGCCGGCGCCGTCATTGATCAAGCTAATGAGGTTGGCGACGATGATCGCCACGGTATCGTTCTCGACAGCTTTGTACTTGTATTCCTTTTCTTCGATGGTGATCGTCACTTCTTCGTCGGCCTTAACGGACTCCTGGCCTTCGACCAGACCGATCATGACTGAGCCGACGGCGAACACTTCGTACGAAGCGGAGTTTCGAACACCCGTGTAGGGGACCTTGTCCAGAGCGGGGGTGAACACCATGATGCGGCGATTGTAGCTATCGCTGACATAGAGGTTGGTGTTGTCCCAGGCGAGAGAAATGGGCCCGCGAAGGGCATCGGCGGCGGCGACGGCATCGGGGTTGGCGCTGTCGGAGTTGTTATTCAGCTCCGCATTCAACTGGCCGAGGACGATGTCGCAGGGCGCGCCGTTGGTGGTGGGGATGTTCTTGTAGATCATCACCCGGTCGTTTCCGCCGTCGGCGACGAAAAGGCGCTGGCCGTCGGAAAGAGCGAACCGGGGAAAGTCCATGGTGGAAGCGCAGCGGCCGGGATATCTGGGGTTGCCATCCTCATCATTTCCCGTGGGACTGCACATGCGAATCACGTTATTGGCGCGAGCGGCGGTGAAGTCCGGCTGGCCGAGAACGACATCGGCGGCCTGCTGATTCTGGGTGGGAATAGAATTCCAGATCAAGACGCGGTTGTGACCGAGATCCGAGACGTAAAGGCGGATGCCGTCGGAGGTAGCGGAAACGGGGTTAAGCAGGGTATTCGATTGCGCGTTGTAGGTTTGACGGTCCGGGTCGGGATCGGTGGACGGCTGTTCGGCGACGTTGAAATTTGCCTGGCCCAGAACGATGTCGGCGGGCTGCTCATTCTGCGAGGGAATCGAATTCCAAATGAGAACCCGGTGGTTCATGGTGTCGGCGACGAAGAATTTTCCGTTTTGGAACCAAACGCCCTGGGGACCGCGCAAAGATTGCGCGTCCACGGTGGCCGGCTTCAGGGTGGCCATATCCTTTTGGCCCAGAACGACATCGGGAAGCTGGTTGGTGGCCGTGGGAATGGAGCGCCACAGCAAAACGCGGTTGTTATCGGTGTCGGCGACGGCCAGCATGGTGCCGTCGGTGGCGACGGCCGTGGGAAGGCGCATTCCGGTAGAGCGTCCGATCTCCGTCGTGCCGAAATCGGGCTGTCCCAGGACCATCGTAGCGGGACCGACGCAGGCCGGACAGCGGGTACCCTGGGGGAACGCAGCGTCCTTTTCCGGAATCAGCGACGAGAGGTCCTGGTAAGCCAGGACCCGGTTATTGTTGGGAGACGCGCCGGCGCGATTGGCGTCGGCTACGTAAAGGGTGTTGTTGGCGTATGCCAGTCCCCCGACGCCGCCGAGCACATATTGCGATGCGGGCTGGGGCTTCTGCTCCGTAAACGTCGGCTGACCAATGACAATTCGGGCTGCTTGACCATTCAAGAAATCCTGGGCCGGCGCACACAAGCCCGCAAGAATAAAGAGGGGGAGATACCTCATCCGACTGTATATAAACCTCAATTATAAGCGATGCTTCAGACGCGGGACTTATTGGAGACGCGTCGGCGCTTTTCCGGGTTGCAGGATTTCTCCGGCGACGACCTGATACGCCTCCACCTCTTCGCCCAGGCCGATTCCGGCCCGAACGAATACTACTCCATTGACTGACAGGATATCTCGTCCCGAGGGGAGGCCGTTTTGGACGAACCGGGTATCGGACCGGATCCGGATGGCCACGCGCTGCCCGGCGCGAGTCCGGAGGAGGAAACCGTCGCCGGCGTGCTCGACGACGATACCGGAATAGATCAGGCTGCCGCGGGGCGCGAAATGTTCCGTGGCTCGGGTGACCTGGCCCCAAACAGGCTGCTCGCCCTGGAGTGTGGCGACTACCTTGACCATCCGGGCAAAGCAGACGCTGCTGGCGGTTGTGCGGTCGCTGACGATTTCGAGGAAGTCTCCGGGACGGAGGCGGCCGACGCTGATGCGGGCCCGGTCGCGGTCGAAGAAAGTCCGGCTATTGAACTGGCACTCGTAATCGATTCCGGAGTCGAGCTTCAGTTGAAGGGCGCCGCCATCCCAGCTTCCGGTCCAGGAGCTCAATTCGCCGCGGAGGATACCGAGAGGAGGTTTCGGCTGGCCCCAAACCGCGGCGGCCCCCATCAGCGCGAGGATCGGTGAGATCCGCATCGTTATCCGATTATAGGTGTTTGGTACACTTTTTAAATAACTGCAGATGGAGGCTCAGGCCCTCCCCTCCATAGCCTGCCTTGGCCAGTGGCAGTCCGCCGGGATTTGGTTTAGGGATTCGGGAATCCAACTCGAAAATGGTGGTGTGTCGCGTTACTATCGGGGCGACACTCAGACGCATCTCCCTGTTTCCACGGAGATCACAGGATACGCCGCCCACGGGCTGCTGGGCATCGATCCGGAGTCTGCGATTCGTGCGGGCGAATTTCTTGCGAATTGCGCCTGGGACAAGAAGCAGCGCACATTTCCGTTTGAAACGGTGGGTCCAGACCAGAGCGCTTACTTTTTCGATCTGGGGATTATCGCGCGCGGACTGCTGGCGTTGTGGCGGCACACCGGATCGCCGCATTGGCTGGACATGGCGGCGGCGGCGGGCGATGCGATGCTACGGGATTTCGAAGCTCCGCGGGGCTATCACGTGATTCTGGACCTGCCGGACAAACAGCCGCGCGATTACGCGATGTGGTGGTCCCGGCGGCCGGGCTGTTTTCAGTTGAAAGCAGCCCTGGCGTGGCGCGAGTTGGCGGCCGTCACCGGAAACGAGCTGTACCGGCGGCATTTTGAGCGGCAACTGAATTTTGCCATCGAAACCGCGCCCCAGTTCTTCACTCCCTGGCACGACGATATTCGCCTGATGGACCTGCTGCACCCCCATTGCTATTACCTGGAAGGTCTTCTCGCCGATTGGAAGAAGCATGCCGGCCTGATTCGGGAAGGAATCGCGTCGGCCCAGCGCCACCGGCGCGCGCTGCAGGACCGGTTTCTGCGATCCGATGTGTGCGCACAGCTTTTGCGGGTTCGTCTGATGGCGCATCATCTGGACATTTGCAGACTGGATCTGGCAAACGCGGAAGAGGAAGTCGCGGCGCTGCGAACGTTTCAAATGGAATCGGAAGATCCGCGTCTGAATGGCGCTTTCGCCTTCGGCCAGCGGGACGGCAAGACGCTGCCGCATGCGAATCCAGTCTCCACGATCTTCGCCGTGCAAGCGCTGCAATGGTGGAGCGATTATGAAGCCGGAAGCTTCCACGCCGCTCCCGCCGATATAATTTGACGCGATTGTCCCGTGTCGCAATAGCTGTTGCGGCAGGATCGCAGCCGCTGATCGATCCCTTCGCCAGCCGCGTTTCCGCGCTAGCTCCCGGCGCGGTTCCCATCGTCGTATCCGAGTTTCCACCCTCGCACGGGGCGTGGGTCCCTTACCGGCTGGAGCGGTCCGTCGAAGAGAATCTCGCCCGCGTGCTGGCGGAAATTGCCGGCCGGGAGATCGATCTGTGCGCCGTTCTGGAGGAGCCGGGCACGCCGCATCAGCCGCTGCGGGAACTCGCGGACCGGCTGGACGCCGGCCGGGTGGTTATCTTCAATCCGGAGCTTCGCAGTTATGTCCGGAAGCCGGCCTCCGCCTGGGATTCGCTGCGATACGCCCGCTGGCGCTTTAGGAACTTCGCGCGCCGGCAGGTTGAGCCGGGTGGAGGCGTGTATGGGCTGGCGCGGCTGTTGCGTGGACCTGCGTCGATGCGGCGGCCGCTGCTGTACCGTCTGGCCAGGAGCCGGAAGCTGGATTCACGCCCTCGTTCGGAAGCGCCCGCTCTGGAGACTCCGCCGGCGGGCGTCAGCGTCGTGATTCCTTCCCGGAATGGGCAGGAGCTGCTGCGGCAGTGTCTGCCTCCGCTGCTCGCCCAATCGCCGGATCAGGTGATTGTGGTGGACAACGGATCGACGGACGGGTCAGCGGATTGGCTGCGCGCGAATTTTCCGGAAGTGGCCGTTGTGTGTTCGGCGGCGCCGCTGAGTTTTGCCGCGGCGATCAACGCGGGCTTGGCGCGGGCGTCATTCGCGCATCTCTGCCTGTTGAACAACGACATGGAAGTGGAGCCGGGATTTTTAGACGCGCTATCGGGGGCCTTGCGGGAGGAGCCGGAGCTGTTCTGCGCCACCGCCCAGATTTTCTTTCCCGCCGGACGGCGGCGGGAAGAGACGGGAAAGGCAGTCATGCCGCCCGGAGCGGGGCCATTCGATTTTCCGATCACGTGCATTCTTCCGGTGGAGGGAGAAAGCCGGAGTCCCGTTCTCTATGGAAGCGGCGGCTGCTCCATGTACGACACCGCCAAGCTGCGAGCGCTGGGCGGTCTGGACAAGAGCTTCACTCCGGCGTATGTCGAGGATCTGGACATCGGCTTTCGCGGATGGCAGCATGGCTGGCCGACGGTGTTCGTGCCGGAAGCCCGGGTGCTGCACCGGCATCGCTCCACCACGTCGCGGTACTTCAGCGAGGCGGAGATCCAATCAGCGGTGGAAAAGAACTACCTTCGATTTCTTCTGAAGAACGTGAGCGGGCCGTTCGACCGGCTTTGGAGTCATGCGGTGGACCGCGTGAATCTGCTGGCGGCGACGGACCGGTCGCCGGCGAAGTATTTCGACGCTCTTGGTTTTGCGGGACGGATACGAGCGGCAAGGCCGCCGTCGCCGCAGGCGATTTCGGACGAGGATGTTCTGGCCCTGGGCTCCGGCGAAGTGACGCGTTTTGCGGGGCGGCAGAGGAGTGCCGGTCCTCGGGTGACGATCGCGAGCTGCTACGCTCCGTTTCCGCTGTCGCACGGCGGCGCGGTGCGGATGTACAACCTGATGCGGCGGGGAGCCGCGGATTTCCAGCAGACGCTGGTGTACTTTGTGGATGAACCGGCCGCTCCTCCGGAAGAGCTGCGCGAGATCTGCGGCGAGATCATCCAGATCCGGCGGCAGCACAGCCATGCTTACGGGCGGACGGATCTTCCGGACGTGGTGCAGGATTTTGCGTCTCCGGCGATGGCCGCCATTCTGCGGCGGCGGAAGGCCGATATTCTGCAACTGGAGTTCACGCAGCTTGCTCAGTACGCGGGCTGCTGCGCCGGGGCGAAAACGATTCTGGTGGAGCATGACGTCACGATCGACCTTTACGCGCAACTGAAAGAGTCCGCATCCGGAGGGAATCGTTGGGAGCTGGAGCGGCAGCTTGCGCTGTGGGACCGTTTCGAGCGCCAGGCGTGGCGGCAATGCGACCGGGTGGCCGCGATGTCGGAGCGCGACAGGGCGGTCATCGGAGACCGCGCGGTGGTGCTGGCCAACGGAGTGGATACGGAACGCTACCGGCCGGCGGCGGAGGCTCCAGAGCGGGGCAGGCTGCTATTCATCGGATCATTTGCGCACCTGCCGAACCTGATGGCTCTGGAGTTCTTCGTGAACCGGGTGCTGCCGCATGTTCCCGAAAGCCGTCTCCATGTGATTGCGGGCAGCAGGCCCGGCTACTATCTCGATTACTATCGCGACCGCGTTTCTGTGAACTTGAACCAGCCGGGGATCGAGCTGGAGGCTTTCGTTTCCGACGTGAGGCCGGCGTACCGTCGCGCGCAAATTGTGATTGCTCCGCTGGTGGCTTCGGCGGGAACGAATATCAAGATTCTGGAAGCGATGGCGATGGGGCGGCCGGTGGTGTCGGCGCCGGCCGGGGTGAACGGTCTGGATCTTGCGCCGGACCGCGACTTTCTGCTTGCCGGAAGCGCGGAAGAAATGGCGGCGGCGGTGCGCAGCCTGATTGCGGATCCAGGCCGCTGTGAACAGCTGGCGGCGAATGCCTGGCAAACGGTGCGGGAACGCTACGACTGGGACCGGATCGCCGAACGCCAGCGAGAGATCTACGAAACTCTCCTGGCGGAAATCGCGTAGTCGAGGCCGTTGAAAAACTCCTGGCGGAATTCCGGGGGCAGCTTCTCCAGCGACGGCATCGTCTCGATGGCGGGTGAGAATCTGCTGACTTCGATCTGGGCCAGGCCCGCTTCTTCCAGGTAGAACGCCATCAGGGCAGGCGGCACGGGGCGCACATGCGTCGGGTCGATGTAGAAGTGCGTGGCGAAGATCGCCAGGCACTCCGGATTGGGAGTTTCGAAGACGAGCGGAGCCGCCGGCCGCAGCTTGCGGGCGCAAAGCTGGACGAGGGCGAGGACCTGCGCGGGTTGCAGGTGCTCAATCACCTGGGCGCAGAAGATTCCGCCTACGGACTGGCCGGGCAGAGAGGAAAGGTATTCGAAAATATCCGCCTGCTGCGCGTCGAGGCCATTGTTCCGGCAGCGCGAGACCGATTCCTGGTTGAGGTCGATGCCGAGCGCGGAGACACCGGCTTCGCGCATCAGTTCCAGAAACTCACCGCGGCCGCAGCCGAGGTCGAGAACGGAAGGACAGTCGCGGAAAAGCGGGACGTAGCGTTCGAAAGAACGCTTGATGGATTCGAAGGAACCGCGAAAGCGCTCGGCGAACTGGAGCCAATCTAAATCCAGCACCGGCGGCATGGGCTCCGCAGGTGGGTTCGGCGAAGCGGCAGTCGCCTGTTCGGACGGGACAGCCCGCTGTCGAAGGACGCGCAGCTCGCGGTGGATCAGCGACTCGTAGTCGAACTGGATTTTTCGCAGATCCTTCCACAGCCGCTCCTGAATTTCGAATGTGGCCTTCTCGAGCGATTGGTGGAACTGCTGTCCGGAGCTTTCGAGCGACTGCTCAAAGGCGCGATGCTGGGCGGTCATTGCGGCTTCGGCGTCCCGGCGGTAAGCCGCCAGCAATTCCCGCAGCGCGGCATTCGCTTCATTGAAACGCTGTTGGAATGCCGCCTGGGTTTCGGCAGCGGCGCGAGCGTTCGACAGTTCCACGCCGGCCAGCCGCGCCTCCCAATTTTGGCGCCACTGTTGCCAATCGGCGCCCCACTGCCGCAGTGCCCGGCTTTGCTGCTCGTGCGCCTGCAGCCGCCGGCCGAGCGATGCCAGGGCGCGGTTCGTTTCGTTCTGGACTTCGAGGATCGCTTCCGCGCAGCGGAGAATGGCGCGGTTGAAGTTCACCTGCTCCCGGATATGCCAGTTCAAGCTGCGGGCGACCAGCCGTTTGACGCTCTGGATCGCGTTGTTCAGCGGTCCGCCGGCACGGGGGTTGACGGTTCCGATGGAGGCGACCTTGCCCAGCGCGGCATCGCGAGCCTGGAGCAGCGGCGTGAGATCGGGAAGCGCTACGCCGGTGGGGTCCGCATCGGAAGCGCCCATACGGACACGCTCCCGAATCTGGCGGACCATCTCCGCCAGCTCCGCCGCCTTGCTATCGTTTGCGTCCACGCTGATAGGTTGCCGTAATCTTCGAGTAGACTCCGCCGCGGGGCGTAAAGTCGCCGGTCACTGTGACCGAATGGGGTTTCGTCGAGCGGACCACATCGGCCAGGATCCGATTGACGGCATTTTCCTGAAAGATGCCCAGGTTGCGGAACGCGAGAAAGTACATTTTCAGCGATTTCAGCTCCAGACACTTTTTGTCCGGAACATATCGCAGCGTGATGGTTCCGTGATCGGGAAGGCCGGTCTTCGGGCAGACGGAGGTGAATTCCGGCGTGGTGATTTCGATTTCGTAGCCGGTGGAATACTGATTGGGCCAGGTTTCGATTTCCGGCAGTGGGGCCGCGACGCCGGCGCGGGCGTGCTCGTCTGAATATCCGCGTTTCATTTCGTCAGAATCCGATCCAGCAGGTCGAGAAACAATCCAACGTCGGTGACGACGCCGAGGGTTTGAGAAGAACCGCGATCGCTGAGCTTGGTGACGACCGCCGGATTGATGTCCACGCATACCAGCTTGACCCAGCCGGGCAGCATATTGCCAGTGGCGATGGAATGCAGCATCGAGCTGAGGCAGATCACCAGACCCGCTCCCTGAATCTGCTCGGCATAGGCGTCCTGAGCCTGGTTCATGTCGGTGATGGTTTCCGGCAGCGGCCCGTCGTCGCGCAGGCTGCCGGCCAGCACAAAGGGAATGTTCGCCTGGACGCATTCGTACATGACGCCGCGAGTGAGCAGTCCCTTTTCGACCGCCTGGCGGATGCTGCCGGAGTGGTAGATGGCGTTGATGGCGCGCATGTGATTGCGATGCCCGTGTTCTGCCTGGCGGCCATCTTTCTGGCGAATGCCCAGCGAAGTTCCCAGCAGCGCGGATTCGATGTCATGGACACCGAGCGCGTTTCCGGCCAGCACCGCGGAGACCCAGCCGCTGCGGATCAAGGAGGCGAGGGGATTGACGCCGCCGGTGTGCACGACGACCGGCCCTGCGACGACGATGATTTTCTGGCCCGCCTCTCGCGTTTGGCGCATCAGGGCCGCGGTCTGCTGGGCCGCCGTTTCCACCTGCCGTTCGGAGGATATATCGTTCGACATGAACGCAAACGATTGGCGGTCGCGATCCTTCGATTCCGGGACCACCCGGATGCCGCGCATTCCGACGACAACGGCATCGCCAGTCTTCACGTCTCGCAGGCGGCGGCATTCGGCCTGACCGTCCCGAATGACAATGACGGCGTCCATGCGCTGCTTGCGCACCTCCAGCCAGTTTCCGTTCCAGCGAACCAGCGTGCGGTGGTTGGTGGTGGAATAAAAATCCTCCGGGGCGCAGCGGTCGCATTCGACGGTTTTCACTTCGGCATCCCCGCCATCGACCGGCGAACAGCCCAGCCCCACCAACTGCGAAAGGAGCTGCTCCATCTGCTCGCGAGTGGGGGTTCCGACGCGGAGTCGAAGCCGGGAGGGTTCGGCATTGGTGCGGCCGATGCTGAACTTTTCGACCTCGAACTTGCCCTCGTATTCGACGACCGTATCGAAGATCTGCTCCATGATGTGCGAATCGATCAGATGTCCTTCGGCCTCGACGACTTCCTGGAAATCGGGAAAAACTTTGTCTTGACGCGAACTCATGCGGGATCTTCTATCCTAACGAACGGCCTTCCAAAGCAAGAAAAGTCCATCGGGCGGCACGTCCTCCCAGTAGGAGATCGGCGCTGATGACGCCTCGCGGCAATGCTTCCTGAGCAGTTTTGTCAACTCCGATGCGCCGAACCACCGTTCCCACGAGGGAGTCTCAAGGCGTCCCCAATGCTTCACGTTCTTATCGATGATGGCGATCTTGCCGCCGGGCCGGACCACGCGGCACAGTTCGGCGATTGCCGTTTCGATGTCAACCGCATGTTCCAGCGATTCGATGGCGTATGCGGCATCGAACGCTCCGGTGCGGAAGGGCAGGGACGTGAGTGTTCCGGAACAACGGCGTAGACCGGCGGGAGCAACCTGCAGCATCGCGAGCGCCAGATCGAACGCCACCACTTCGGTTTCGGGCTGGCGCTCCTTCACCAGCCGGGCGAACCGGCCCTTGCCGCAGCCGGCGTCCAGCACGCGACTTCCTCCGGCCGCGCAATCCAGGACGGCGCGAACATGCAGCAGCCGAGGATCGACGGAAGAAGGAAAGTGCTCCTCGTCTCCGGCGGCATCCTCGAAGGACCGCCGGATCTCGGCGAGGGGAACGTCTGCCGGCTTGGGGCGCCGGCTCCAGAAACTGCTTAGGCGCGGGAAAGGAATATGGGCAACCCCACGTGGTGAGCGTAGTTCGGGCGGTAACGCTCCTTGTTGTACATCGTGTGAACGTCGACCATGCGGGGACCGAGTTTGGGATCGGGAATCGGCATCAGCGCATAACAGCCATTGACAATGGCGGTCATCACGCCGCTCTGGTTGGTCAGGATTGCATCGAGCGCCATGTTGCCGAACGACGTTGCGACCAGCTTGTCGATAAAATCCGGAGCTCCGCTGCGCAGGTCGTAGGTCAGATCGCTGATGATGGTTTCCTCGCCCAACTTGATCCGGACGGCTTCGGCGAACTCCTCGCCGACGTTCGCTTTTTTCCGGTGCCCGTAGGCGTCCGCTTCGCCCACTTCCCGCAGCTTGAAGCCTTCCCATTCGGCGCCTTCGCTGAGCAGGACCAGGGCGTAATTCGACGGATTGTTCTTCTTGTCGGCAATCAGCAGCTCAATCATATGGTTCAGGTCGAACCGGAATTCCGGAATGGCGCAGCGAACGCTGGTGACGTAGGCGGTATATAGCGCGGTGTAACCTGCATCGCGGCCGAAGATGCGGAACACTCCAATGCGCTCATGCGAGCCTACGGTGGTGCGCTGGCGCTGGACGGCGTCCGTGGCCCGGGTGATCGCGGTAGAAAATCCGATGCAGTATTCGGTGTTGCGAACATCGTTGTCCATCGTTTTGGGGATGGCCACGACTTTGAAGCCGGCCTGGTCCAGCTTTGCCCCGTAGCTGAGGGTGTCGTCACCGCCGATCGCGATCAGATAGTCGAGCTGCAGTTTCTCGAGATTCTGCAGCACGGATTTGGTGATGTCGAAAACCTCGGATTTCCTGCCATCCTTCTCAAGAACTACTTTGGGGAATTCACCGCCTTGCAGGTGCGGCGGAAGCTTCTTCATCTTGGACGGATTGGTCCGCGTCGTATGCAGAAAGGTGCCGCCGGTCCGGTCGATGGTGCGAGTATTTTCACGAGTCAGCGGCAGCACATAATGTTGCGTGCTGGCCGGATCATCGAGGTTCAGATGAGTGAGACCCTCCCAGCCGCGACGGATTCCAACGACTTCAATGCCGACCTCATGTCCGCGATAAACGACACCCTTGATCACGGAATTCAGGCCGGGAACATCGCCGCCGCCCGTGAGGATACCTACTCTGGTCTTCGCCAACTCCAACTCTCCTAAGTGGGGGATTAAGGTTCAGTATAGCGGGCGAAACGAAAACGGCACGGTTACCGCGCCCACATTTTCACGATCCATCCGCCGATCGCACCGAACAAGATGCCGGTGCCGATGATGCCACCGTAGGCTTTCAGGAGGAAGGCGTCGGGGAGACTGACGAGGACTCCGGCCAACACTCCCGCAAGGATCGGATCCATCTTGAAAGTGTTGTTGGCGGCGAAGATCCCCAATGCGAACCGGCTGAAGAACGCGGCGAGCAATCCCTCGCGGTCGACGCCGGGGTGGCGGATGGTCATGAGGACATCAACGATGCCGAATGCGACACCGAGGAGAATGCCGAGCAGTAGCCGGTTCATGGAGTCAACTCCGCCAGCGAACGCCAAGCCCCAACTCTTTGCGGCAATAGGCGAGGCTGCGTTCCATGTGCTCGACCTGCTGGAACTTCAAGGCTTCGGTATATGCCTCGGGACGGCCGGGGACGTCTTCCACCACCATCGCCCTTTCGTACGGGCGGCCTTTTTTCGCCAGCGCGAGAAAGCGCGACATGTCTTTGGCGCGAGCGCGGGGGAACAGGTCCCACCATTCCTGAGCATCCTTTCCGGTGGAGGTGATGGGCAAGGTCACCGGTGGCCGCGCGGTAATGGGCTTGCAGTAGATGTACACATTGGGCTGAATCAGCTCCCGCGCGCGAGCGACGATCTTTTTGAAATCCGGAGTGCCTTCTCCAAGCGGCACCCATTGCACCGCAACTCCTCCGGGGACTTCGTAGACCACCGAGTCGCGCAAGTGGAATGTGACGGCCAGCGGAGCGAGCTCTTCGACAGTTGTCATCGGATCCTCGAAGACAAAAACGGGATTGCCGGTGTCCAGGTAGGAGCCGACGAAGTCCTTTCCGGCGGTCTCGATCAACTGCCGAGTCTCCCAAGCCTGCAGCTCCTTATGATTCTCAATGGCGATCTTCACGCCGGCATCCTGCACCTGGCTTTTTACTTCGCGGAGGATGCGGATGGTCGTCTCCATATGCATCTCCACGGGACCGGGCGGCATGCCGCGACGGTCTGAAGCAAGCAGCGCCCGGACAAGCGGCGATCCGACTGCTTTGGCTCGCTCGATGTTCTTGCGCAGCGTCGCGACTGTTGGTGCGTAGGCTTCCTGGGTTTTTGGAAGGATGGCTCCGCCGCCCGTTTCGATGTGCAGTTTGGCGTCTGCCACCCAGCGGCGCACTTCGCTCCAGTGGGCCGGATCTAGCACGCCCTTGTCGAGAGAATCCTGGAGGAAGATGGCGTCCAGCTTTTGACCGACGCACCAATCGATCAACTGGCGATCGGTCCATTTCTGGAACCGCAGGCAATAGGTATTGATTCCCAAAGGCCACGGATCCGCCGGTGGCATCGCTATTGCCGCGCCTGCTCCGCCGGTAGCCGCCAGGAAATTTCGTCGAGTCATCGTTTCTCCACCAATTCTTTTACCGCGTCCGCAATGACAGGAGCCGCTTCCGGCCCTGCTGAATTCACTTCGCCGTACCATCGCTTCGGCGAGTTCTGCAGGTAGGGTTCTTTCTCGTCCCACTCCGCCTTGGGAATGATATAGCCAATCTCGTCATTGGCAAGGCCGAATAGCATCTTCATCTTTGCCTTGAGCATCGGCTTGAGAGGCGGTTCCTCCGCGGCGCCGGGAAAATCGGCTCCTGGATAGCGCTGGATGCCGCCGACGCTGAGCTCGGGATAGAGTTCCCCGGGAATCGCGATCGCTTCGACGACGGGTTTACCGCGATGGGACATCCTCAGGAATCCGACGGGAGCCTCTGCCGCGCCATCGGCCACAGCCAGTTTGCGGCCCTTGAACAATCCGGCCTTTACCGCGGCCTGGAAACGCTGGTTTGCGACCGGAATCCTCACCAGCTTCTCCGCGTACCGGATCTCGCCGATTGCCGCGGGCGATGCGTTTCGCAAAGCATTGACTACTTCGTCGGCAACGCGATTCCCAATCACCTCTGCAAAACGGAAAGTGTCCGGCTCGGCAACGGATTCGGTTCGCGGGTCGCGGAACCGGGCTCCCAGGGGTGATTGCATCCCGCCGAGAGCGCCGTTCAGGAAGACCGTGACGCCGCCCAGTCGCGATTCGGTGTCGCGGCGAAGAGCCTCCACGTAGTCGGCGCTGATCAGAGTGTTCTTCGATCCCAACGCCTCCGGGTGGTTGGCCCAGTTCACCAGCGTGGCGATACCGCGCCCGTTGGAACGGGTCAGCCGGAGGATATTCACTTCGGAATCGTGAATGACAGGCGGCCGCGTGTCGTGAAGGAACTGCGTCAGATGGTTCGCTGGAACGTGAGCGGGAATGGCTTTCGCCGATTTCATTACCGTGAGTGCGGCTACCGCCGCT
Source organism: uncultured Solibacteraceae bacterium (assembly GCA_964515165.1). Classification (GTDB taxonomy): domain Bacteria; phylum Acidobacteriota; class Terriglobia; order Bryobacterales; family Bryobacteraceae; genus JAPKYZ01. The sequence continues at coordinate 107,297 of CAZETQ010000002.1, forward strand.
TCGATGGTGCGATTGACGATGGTGGCGTTATAGCCTTCGTCGATCCCGCTGACTTCGGGGCCCGGTCCCCACAAACCCATCGTGTCGGGCGTTTGATGGCTGTGCGTAGCGGCGACGATCACCGATACGGCGCCTTTGGACCATTTCTGGGTGACTCCCGCGCGAATCCTGGCGACGTCTTCGAAAAACAACCCGATGGAATCCACCGAGCACAGGACGACGGTTTGTTTCGCGGAGAGGGCCAGACAGCGGGAGTACAGCTCGTCGTGAATTCCAGTGGCGATTCTGTTGTTGGAAAAGCCGGCCAGATAGACCGGCCTTGCGGCATCGATCGCCGGAGTAATTGTTCGAGCGGCGGCGCCGGCGCGCAGGCCGGCTGTGGCGCTTAAGGCGCCCAAAAAAGAGAAGACGGCGCACTGAAGCGCCTGCGAACCCATAACAGGCACTATAGAATGGCGGCATGAAACGCCGTAACTTCCTGTCTTCGGCCGCCAGCGCGGCAGCGGCCACGTTTTGGGCGGATCAGACCCTCGAAGCTCTGCCGCAAAATACGAATACCAATTCCAAGCCATCTCAATTGAAGATCACGGACATGCGGATTGCCACGGTCGTGCGGGCGCCGATGACGTGTCACCTGATCCGGTTGGACACCAACCAGGGGATCACCGGATATGGCGAAGTTCGCGACGGGGCAAGCAAGAATTACGCCCTGATGCTGAAGAGCCGGCTACTGGGGGAGAACCCGTGCAATGTCGACAAGATCTTTCGAAAGATCAAGCAATTTGGCGCTCCGGCGCGCCAGGCCGGCGGTGTGTGCGGTGTGGAGATGGCTCTTTGGGATGTGGCGGGTAAGGCGTACAACGTTCCCGCCTACCAGATGGTCGGCGGCAAGTTTCGGGAGGTAGTGCGGCTCTATGCGGATACGACCGAATCTCCGGATCCGGCTGTGTTCGGCGAGCGTCTGAAGAAACGCAAAGAGCAGGGGTTTACCTGGGTCAAGATGGACCTCGGCGTCGATCTGGTGGAGAAGACTCCCGGTACCGTCACTCGTCCCATCGGCACCACCAGCCGCGATTTCTCGCGAACGCAGCACATGTTCACGGGAATGGAACTGACCGACAAGGGTGTCGCCATGATGGCCGACTACGTTGCCAAGGTGCGTGAAGTGGTGGGCATGGAGATTCCGCTGGCAGCGGATCATTTTGGTCATATCGGCGTCAATTCGTGCATCAAGCTAGGCCGGGCGCTGGAAAAATACAACATGGCGTGGTTGGAGGACATGATTCCGTGGCAGTATCCCGATCTCTGGAAGAAAATCACCGATGCCATTGAGGTTCCCACGCTGACTGGCGAAGACATCTATCTGAAGGAAGATTTCGTCAAGCTGGCGGCGATCCATGCGGTCGATATCGTGCATCCGGACCTTGCCAGTTCCGGCGGAATCCTGGAGACCAAGAAGGTCGGAGACCTGTGCCAGGATTACGGCGTGCCGATGGCGATGCATTTTGCCGGAACACCGGTGAGCTTCTTTGCGAATATTCACTGCGCGGCGGCGACCGAGAATTTCCTGGTGCTGGAACATCACGGCGTGGACGTCGATTGGTGGGAGAGCATGGTCGACGTTCCCGGCTTCGACACGAAGAAGCCGTGGTCGAAAGGCGGCATGACTCCCGTGCCGGAGGGTCCCGGCCTGGGCTTCAAGCTGAACGAAGACGTGGTGAAGCAGCATCTGGGCGAGGGCGGTTATTTTGAGCCCACGCCGCAGTGGAATCAGGACCGGACCAACGACCGGCTGTGGTCGATGGCTCCGTATTTCCGCGATGAGTCCAGCGCTTCCTAGCGCTAGCCGGCTTCTTCGTTCGCGCGCTTGAGCAGTGCCCGCATGTACGAAATGATGTAAGCCGTTCCCGAACGGCTGAATTGCGCATCGCCCGCCAGGTGAGGCACGTGGTCCGGCTCTGCCGCGCCGTCGAACTTCACCTGGCGGAGAGCCTTCATCACCTGGTACATATCCACGTACCCGTCATCGGGAAATGTCTCCACAAACGTGGGGAGAGGCGAGCTGACGTTGCGGAAATGGATCTCGAAAATCTTGCCGCGCCGTCCGAAATCCTGAATCATTTCGAAGATGTTCTTTCCCATCCGGTCGCCGCCTTCGGCCCACGTGCCGACGCAGAACGTCAGGCCCCAGTACTTGCTGCCGCCGGAGATCTCTTCGGCGCGGCGGTAACCGTCATAGTGCGTGAACAGCTTCGCGACTCCGTTCATCTTGGCGAGCGGCGGATCGTCGGGATGGAGCGCCAGTTTCACCTTCGCTTCTTCGGCCACCGGAAGAACTGCCTTGACGAAATAGGTGTATGTCGCCCAGATATCTTCGGCGGAGTATTCCCGTTCGAAGGCCTGTTTCTCGATGCGCTGGCGAAAGTCCTCCACGCTGAATTGCCGGGATCGGTAGCCGCGGCGTTCCACCATGCTGGTGGTGTAGGTGTTCGCGGGATGAAAGTCATAGGAGGCGACCGGAATGCCGAGCTTTCCCAGATCCCGAAGAAAGGTGCGATAGCGCTCGATTTCGCGGTCGCGGCCCTCACGGCCCAATTGCACTTCGAGTTTTCGGTAGGCGTAGTGAACTCCGGAAAAGATGCCGACGCCGAACTTTGCAAAACGCTCCTGGGTGGCGCGAATCGATTCGAAGGGAACGTCTCCGTCGCCGAATTCGACACGAGCCCAACGAAGCCCGATCTGCTTCATGAACAGCAGATCCTCGTCGGTGATCTTGGGGCTCACCCGGTGAGCGATCTTCGTGTTGGCGGCATCGTACTCATCGATGGATTTTCGCTGCGCGGCCAGATTCGCCACCGGCAGCGAGGCGGCAGCGAGCAGCGAACGGCCGGCGGAGCGCCGAGTGATCGGAGGCATGAGTTCATCATATGTGCGCAATGTCGCATGCGAAGGCGATGTATGAGCGATAGACTGTTTTCGCATACTCACAAATCCATGAGCACTCGTCGTCAGTTCGCAAAAACGTTGCTTGCCGCGCCTGCCATTCCGCTCGCCGTGGCCCAGGAGGCGGACCGTCGCGCGAACGGTCTGCCTGCGCTAAAGATTACCGATGTGAAAGTGATCGCCACCGGCGGCGGGAGGAACTATCGCTGGATTTTTCTAAAGATCGTCACCTCGGAGCCGGGCCTGTATGGCATCGGTTCGGCGTCCAATCATTATCAGACGCAGGCGGTGATCGCCGCGCTGCAGCATCATCTGCGGCCGTGGCTGATCGGCAAGGACCCGAACCAGATCGAAGACCTGTGGCAGAGCTCGCATCTGAAGACATACTGGCGAAACGGACCGGTGAACAACAATGTCCTGAGCGCGATGGATATGGCCCTTTGGGACATCAAGGGAAAGCGCGCCGGCATGCCGGTGTATGAGCTGCTGGGCGGAAAAGTACGCGATGCGGTTCCCTGCTACGACCACGTGGGCGGTCCCGATGCGGCGGCGGCGGCCGATGCTGTCCAGAAATCGATGGCGTCGGGATATCGCAACATCCGCGTCCAATTCGGCAACTACGGGGGCGGGGGATTCATCCCGGCGGGACAGGGCTCCCGGCCGGAGGGCGGACGCAGCGGCCCGGCATTCGACGAAGAAGTCTACGTCACCAGAGTTTCCAAGATGTTCGAAGAAGTCCGGGCGAAAGTGGGGATGGAGCCGAAGCTTTGCCACGACGTGCATTCCCATCTGACCGGGATGAATGCCGCGGAGTTTTGCCGCCGTCTGCAGCCGCTGCAGATGCTGTTCGTGGAAGACGTGCTCGCGCCGGAGCAGTTGGCCTGGTACAAACACATTCGCCAGGTGTGCACCACTCCGCAAGCGGTTGGCGAGGTATTTTCGCACCCGTTCGAGTACGTGCCGCTGATTACCGACCGATTGATCGATTTCGTGCGCTGCCGCGTCTCCGCTATTGGGGGAATCACACCGGCGAAGAAAGTCGCCACGATGTGCGAAGTGTTCGGCACGAAAACGGCGTTCCAGGAAGGCGGCGAAAACGATCCGATCAACCAGCTTGCCGCCTATCACGTGGATATTTCCAGCCCCGGTTTCGGGATTCAGGAGGAGAATCACTTTCCCGACTCCGTGCGCGAGATGATGTCCGGCGTTGGCGAGATCCGGCGCGGCTACCTTTACGGCAGCGGAAAACCGGGGCTGGGCATCGATATCAACGAAACCGTCGCCGCGAAGTATCCAATCCGGTTTCCCGAGAACGGCGGGCCGTATTCGCTGGATCGGGCGATGGATGGCAGCGTCGTCAAGCCGTAGCTGCGGATTACTTGTCGTTCAGCCGGTGGCAGGCGACCACCTCGAATGCACCCGGCGAGCCGGCCATGGTTCCGACCTTCAGCAGAATCTGAAACGACGGGGCGCCTGCTTCGTCCAGCCCGTGGTCGCGCAGGGTCTGGGCGAGCAGCGTGACGTTGGTCGCCAATTTCCCGGCTGCTTCGGTCGCTTCGGCGTTGGTCCCCGCGAGCAGCATGACGTGGCTGGTTTCGTGGGGGTTTTTGACAAAGGCAACGGTACCGTAGGCGAGTCCGGTGCCCCAGCCGCGGGCAGTGGGAACATACCGTTCCTGTTCTCCGGCCTGAATGTTTGAGTTCACAATGACCTCCTGCTTGGTGGCGCTGTCGAATTCGAACCGGAAATGCAGCGGTTTCTCAAAGAAAGCGAACCAGGGGTTGGATCGAGGGCTACCCAACAGGATCAGGTTGTCGTCCGTCTTCAGATCCGCAATCTGGATGCTGCGGGCCGTCTGAGTTTTCGCGTGGCGGTGATTTTGGAGAGCCAGCTCCGACACCGCCAGGCTGAGTCCGGTATCGACGGCAGCCACGTTCACGCCACGAAGGAAAGACGAGTATTCGCGGGTGCGCGCGAGATTGGCGAGCGACTTCGGAATAAACTCTTTATTCGCGTATTCCGGAAGCGAAATATTGAAATCCAGAAGCTGTTGAAGCGTGGAAATATCCGGATCGCACAAAAGAATTCTGATGGGCCGGCCATTCTGGAGCATGGCCGACCAGGGTGGCGTTCGATCGGCGCCGGCGGGATGCGGTTTCGCTCCCCACCAGAGAGCCAGGGCCAGTCCGGTCAAGGCGGCGGCGCCGGCCAGGCCGTACCAAAGCTTCGGACGCCGCAAGGGGGGAGCGCCAGAGTCCGGACGAAAAGCTTCCTGGGCGGGAGCGCCGGTGTGCGTCTCATTCCGGTGGAACTCCGGGATGTAGGACCCCGCCGGAAGCTCGATCCTCCATTCGGAGGGCGCCTGACCGTAATACTGCTGAAGCCGCCGGCGAACGTCGCTGGCGGTGACACGAACGATGGCATCCTCGCCGGTGTCGTAGGACGGATTTCGGCCGAACAGCTCGACGCCCAGCGCTCTTTCCTTCAGGGCATCGAAGTGCCCGGCGAGTGCCTGCTCGACAATATGGGTTAAGAAATCCTGGCTGCGCCGGCTTCCCCGGAACGCGGCGCTGACGATAATTTTGCCGATGTGATCGCGAAAAGCGGGCGCTTGGGCCGAAACCTGAACCACCCGGGTGATCGCGGCCGCCTGGTCGGCTTGGCTGACTCTACCTGCCATCTCCCCTACGTGACAGGCACGATATCACAGCGTAGCTACCGAAACAATCTTTCGGGAAAATTATCGCTATAAATCCCAATAATTTAGACAAAGGTTAGAAACGTTTGTAGCGTTGTTAAACCAGCCATTACTGGCATATAGTCGTCGCGGCTGTCTTCAGGAGGGAAACCATGTCCGTTCTGCTTCACCACGGGAAGCGTCTTTTCTGCCTCGCTTTGTTCGCGTCGGCTGTGCCGGCGCAGACCACACTCGGAACGATCACCGGTCTGGTCAGCGATAACACCGGAGCCATCATTCCCAACGCGGTGGTTGTAGCCACCAATGTGAACACCGGTCTGAAAGGCCAAACCGTCAGTTCCGGCACCGGTAACTACGTCATTCCCAGCCTGCAGGTGGGTACCTATGAGGTGACCGTGCAGGTGAGCGGGTTTAAGACGTTCACCCGGTCGAACGTTACGCTGTCGACCAACGACAACGTGCGCGTGGACGTGGTCCTGGAGGTGGGCGCGACTTCGGAAAAGATTCTGGTCACCGCCGAGGCGCCTCCGCTCCGAACGGAATCGACCGAGGTTTCCACCACCATGGAGCGGAAGCTGGTCAATGACGTCCCCTTGGCCGTAGCAGGAATTGGCGGCGGGATGCGGAATGCCTTCCAGTACATGATGATGATGCCCCAAGTGAAGAGCGGGAACGGAGAAGGCGCCTGGGACGACCTGCAGGTGGGTGGCGGCCAGCAACACGACTGGAACGTCAGCGTGGACGGATTATCGGTGGAAATGGGATGGAGAAATCACGTCGGTTATATGAACCGGCTGACTCCTTCCGTCGAATCTGTCGAGGAATTTCGAATTGAAACCTCGTCCTTCAAGGCCGAGCATAGCCGTGCCAGCGGCGGCAACATCACGGTGAACACGAAGTCCGGAACGAACGAGCTGCACGGCAGCGCGTTCGATTACTTCCAAAGCGACATTTTCAACGCGAACACGTGGAACAATAACCGGCTGGGACGGGCGAAGTCCAAGTTTCACCGCAACGACTTCGGCGCAACGATCGGTGGACCCGTCTTCATCCCGAAGGTCTACAACGGCAAGAATCGTACCTATTTCTTCTTCGCCTACGAAGGGTACCGTTATCCCCAAACCTCGGATGCCCAGCAGAACACGATCCCGCTGCCGGAGATGATCAACGGCGACTTCTCGAACTGGAAATTGGCGAATGGCAACGTGGTTCCGATTTACGATCCAACCACGACTCGCGACAACGGCTCCGGCGGTTTCATCCGCACGCCGTTCGCGGGAAACCGGATTCCGCAGGACCGGTTGAGCCCTCTGGCGCGCCGGATCGCGTCGTACTATCCTCAGCCGACTGCTCCGGGTGTCGTGCTGAACTACGTTTCTCCCGGTACGGAGCCGAAGCGCCGCATCGAGAATGCTTATACCACCAAGTTCGATCACAACTTCGGCACGAAGAATCGCATGGCGTTCACGTGGACGAAGAACGGCCAATACTTCAACAACAACTACGACAGCGACCCGACGAATCCGCTGAACTGGAACGGTCTGCCGTACCCGCTGTCGGGCCGGAAGTATTACCGCGGCGATCAATACTACGGGAACGTCTTCCGTTTCAATGACACTCACCTCTTCAGCCCGACGATCGTAAATAACCTAACCGTTGGCGCACACCGGCTGACCCATCCGGAGCACGATATCACCGTCGAGCCGTTCGGTCAGAACTGGGGAGATAAACTCGGCGGAGCAGTCGGAAACAACCCGTACTACAACACTGGATTCCCGCAGGTCACTTTCCAGAACGACAACTACTACAACTGGGACAGCTCCAAGCTGTGGGACGAGTACCACACAGTGTACGGCCTGGACGAGAGCCTGACCTGGATCAAGAGCAACCACAGCTTCAAGTTCGGCTACTCCTACCAGTTGATGTTCCTGAATACGAACAACCGCAACACTTCTGCCGGAAGGTTCGAGTTCAACCGGCTGAGCACGTCGGTTCCCGGCATCAACGACGGCACCTCCGGCAGTTCGTTTGCAAGCTTTATGCTGGGCGAAGTCTTCAATGGTGGCTTTACTGTTCCGGTCACCCAGATGCTGCGGTTCCCCTACCATGCCGCGTACGTTCAGGACGACTGGAAGATCACTCCCCGGCTGACCGTCAATCTTGGTCTGCGGTGGGAAGTGAATATGGGCGTGTACGAAAAGCACGATCGCCTTTCGTACTTTGACCCGAATCTTTCCAATCCTGCCGCCAGCGGACAGTTGGGCGCGTTGCGGTTCCTGGGTGACGGCACGGGACGCGAAGGCCGGAGAAATTTGTACGGAAATGCCATGGGATGGGGGCCGCGCGCCGGTTTGGCATATCAGATCAATGACAAGACCGTGCTGCGAGTCGGAGCGGGAACTTTCTACGGGACGAACAAAGCTCCCGGATTGACGGGCGCCAATAACGGGTTCGCCAACTCCCCGGGTTGGGTCTCCCAGAATCAGGGAATCACCTCCGCGTTTCAGTGGGATAAAGGGTTTCCTGCGTGGGAAGCTCCGCCGTTCATCAATCCCGGATTCAACGCGGGATTCACAGTGCCCTGGTATGGCTACGACGAGACGGGCCGGTTGCCTCGAACCGACACCTGGAACTTTGCCGTTTCGCGAGTTCTGACGAACAACTTCGTGTTCGACGCCACTTATACGGGCAGCAAGGGGACGCACCTGGCATCGGATCGGGTGAACATTATGCAGATCGATCCGCAATATGCGTATCTGGGCACGCTGCTGAACCGGCCGATCGACGATCCGGCGGTGGTCGCGGCGGGATTCCGGGCTCCGTTCTCCAACTTCAAGGAATTGATGGGAGGCAATGCCACATTGGGCCAGGCTCTCCGCGTCTTCCCGCAATACCAGGGAGTGACGACGGGCGGCATGATGAACCACAGCGGCAACTCCACTTATCACGCAGTAATTTTGAAGGCCACCAAACGGTTCTCCGGTGGATTGAGCCTGCTGGCTCACTACACCTGGTCGAAGCTGCTGACCGATGCCGATTCTTCGGAGCCCTGGATTGCTGGCGTCGTCGGCTCGGGAACGGGCGCGGGCGGCGCTCAAAATCATTACAACCGGCGGAACGAGAAATCATACGGAGTGCTGGATTTGCCGCAGATGTTCAAGGTGACCGGCAGCTACGACTTCCCTTGGGGACAGGGCAGGAAATGGATGAATACAGGGGCCTGGAGCAAGATCGCTGGCAACTGGAATCTTGCAACCTTCCTCTTCTACCAGAGCGGTTATCCGATGGGTATCACCGATACCGGCTTTCCGAACAACCTGCGCGGCGGCAATCCGCGGCCCAACGTGGTCTCTTCCGATTGGCGCGCCGATACGGCCGGCGAACGGTTCGACCCGATGGTAGACAAGTTCTACGACGTTGCGGCCTTCCAGCGCCGCACGAATCCTGCCGCGGATCCCTTTGGAAACGCGCCGCGATTGAACGGAGAGACGCGGTCCTTCCGTACGTTCCGTACGAACATCGCGATCACCAAGAGCATTCCCATCTGGGAACGCGTCAAGGCAGACCTTCGCTTCGAAGTGTTCAATCTCTTCAACCAGAAGACCTGGTCTAATCCGGTCAGTGCCGACTTGGCGAACATTACGCAATTCGGTGTGATCAACAATACGCTGGGGGGTAGCAACCGAAGCGCCCAGGTGGGATTGAAGATACTCTTCTAATAGAATGAATACGGCTCAATGGTTCCGATGCTGGTCCGGCTGCCGGTTGCGATAGTCGTCCTATCCTTAGCGGGAGAGTTGTGCTGGAGCCAGACTCAGAACGGCTCTCCCAACGAAAGCCTCTACGATCAGCGGCTGGTTTCCGTTCTCAAAACCAACTGCGCCGGCTGTCATAGCCAGGCGAATCCCTCGGGTGGTCTCAACCTGGCTACCTACGAAAGCGCGCTGGCGGGCGGCAAGCATGGCCCGTCTCTGACGCCGGGCAATGCGGTGAAATCGTTGCTGGTGCAGTATCTCCGCGGCGAACAGAGTCCGAAGATGCCGTTGGGCGGTTCGCTGGATGAGCCGGCGATTGCCGCGATTGCGGCGGCGATCGATCAGATGAAGCCGCTGTCGGCGACGGCCAAGAAGAAGGATCCCTATCTCGACTGGCTGCTGAAGAAGCCCGCTGCTCCGGCAATCCCCACGGTTGCCGATTCCGCCTGGGTAAAGAATCCCATCGACGCCTTTATCCTGGCGAAGCTGGAGGCCAAGGGATTGAAACCGGCTCCCGCGGCGTCCAAGCGAACTCTGATCCGGCGCACGACCTTCGATCTGATTGGACTTCCTCCCACTCCGGAAGAAGTAGCCGAGTTTGAAAAAGACACGTCGCCGGATGCTTACGAGAAGGTATTGGACCGTCTGCTGGCCGACCCCCGTTACGGCGAGCGATGGGCCCGCCACTGGCTGGACCTGGCACGGTTTGCCGAATCCGACGGGTTTGCGATCGACGGGGAGCGTCCGACGGCCTGGCGTTATCGAGACTATGTCATTCGGTCGTTCAACAAGGACAAGCCGTACGATGTTTTCGTCAAGGAGCAGATCGCCGGCGATGAAATGGGGGGCGACGACCGCTCCGAGAAGGTGGTCGCGCTGGGTTTCCTGCGGATGGGTACCTGGGAAGCCGACGCGAACTTCAAAACTCAGCTTCGGCAGGATGTCCTCAACGAATTGACCGGTACGGTCGGCCAGGTCTTCCTGGGCTTCACGGTTGGCTGCGCTCGCTGCCATGACCATAAGTACGATCCAATTCCGCAGCGCGATTTCTACCGTCTGCAGAGCTTTTTTGCGCCGATGCGGGTAGAGGATCGTCCCGCGCCGTTCCTCGAAGCCGAGAATCCGAAGCAGATGAAAGAGTTGATGCGCCGCTATGAGGACGAATCGGAGGAGTCGGCAGAAGCACTGAAGGCTATCGAAGCGCAGATGAAGGAGAAGTATTGCGCCCGGAAGAACATCAAGGCCGATGACAAGAAGGCCGGAGACTTTTTGGGCGCGCTCCGGAACCAGAGGGACGAAACCTTCTCCGCCGAAGAGCGCAAGCAGTGGCGGACGGCCTTCGACCTGGCTCGCAAGCTTCGGGAAACAGCGGGACGCTACCGTCCCATGGCGTACTCGGTATCGGACGTTGCGCCCCCGCATGTGCCGGAGCTGGCGTCGACCTATGTGCTGGCCGGCGGAGAGTTAGCCAATCGCGGCGAGAAGGTGGAGCCAGGATTTCTGCAGGCTGTCACCGGCAACGGCGATCCGGCGAAGATTCCGTTTGCCGGAGGAAGCTCCGGACGGCGTACCGCGCTTGCCGAATGGATTGCTTCTCCCGACAATCCGCTGACCGCCCGCGTCATGGTCAATCGGCTGTGGCTGCATCACTTCGGCGAGGGCATCGTCCGTACGCCCAGCGACTTTGGGCTGAACGGCGATCGTCCCACTCACCCAGAATTGCTGGACTATCTTGCCACTCAGTTCTCCGAAAAGAAGTGGAGCCTGAAAGCGATGCACAAGCTGATGCTGCTCTCGAGCACGTATCGGCAATCGACGGAGCATCCGGAGTTCAAGAGGGTATCCGAAGCGGATCCGAAGAACACGCTCTACTGGCGGATGAACTGGCAGCGTCTAGAGGGAGAAACGATTCGCGATTCGATTCTCGCCGTCAGCGGTCAGCTCCGCGGCGGTAGCAGTGGCCCCGGAGTCTTCGTGAGTGTTCCGGCTGATGTGGCTGAAGGCTTTGAGTTTTTCAAATGGTTCCCATCGGACGATGCGGAGCAGGCACGCCGAACAATCTATACCTTCCAGCGCCGTTCTGTCATGAATCCGATGGTGGAAGTGTTCGACGGCGCCAACATGAGCGAGGTCTGCTCCCGCCGCAGTTCGACTGTGGTTCCGACGCAGGCTTTCTCGCTGCTCAACAGCGAGTTCACCAATACCCAGGCCGCAAATTTCGCGAAGTACGTCGTCGAGCATGCCGGTTCGGATCCGGCGAAAAGCATGGACGCCGCATTCCTGCGAGCGCTGGGGCGCTTGCCGTCTGCCAAGGAACGCGACCGGTATCTGTCGCTGGCGACCGGAAATTCGCCAGTGGAATCCCTGACGCAACTGGGCGTTGTTCTGTTCAACCTGAACGAGTTTCTTTATCTGGATTAGTGATGGATCTGGAATTGGAGTAGGCATGAATCTCGAACTGGCTCGCCGCCGTTTTCTTTATCAGAGCCTTACGGGCGTGGGCGGTATCGCGCTGTTGGACCTGATGAAGGCCCAGGCCGGAACAATCGGCAGTCCGTTGGCGCCGAAGACTCCGCATCACGCACCGAAGGCGAAATCGTGCATCTTCCTGACGATGCTGGGCGGGGTCAGCCAGATGGATACGTTCGATCCGAAACCGGCGCTTGCGAAGCTCGACAACACGGTGATGGATTGGAGCAAGGAGAAGAATACCGACCAGCCGAATCTGTTCGCCAAGCCGCGCCTGATTCTTAAGAGTCCGTTTGCGTTCAAGAAATATGGCCAGTGCGGCATGGACGTGTCGGAGTTGTTCCCGAACGTCGCCACCTGCGTCGACGATCTGGCGTTTGTGCGCTCCATCCAAACGGAAAATGGCAACCATCCGGCCGCCGTGTTCCTGATGAACACCGGAATCGTGATTCCCGGCAAACCTTCGATGGGTGCCTGGGTGACTTACGGACTTGGTTCGGAGAATCAGAATCTGCCGGCGTTCGTGGTCCTGCCGGATTTTCGATCGCTGCCGTTTAGCGGCTCGCAGCAGTGGGGTCCGGGATTTCTTCCCGCCAGCTACCAGGGCACCGTTCTCCGCTGGAAGGGCGACCCGATCCTGAACCTCAAGCCTCCTGCCGGAGTCTCTGACAGTGCGCAGCAGCAGGAGATGGACCTGCTGCGCGCCTATAACCAGGAATTTTCCGCGACGCATTCGTCCAACCCTGATTTGCAGGCTCGCATCGATGCCTACGAGCTGGCGTACCGGATGCAAGCGGAAGTCCCTGGTGCGCTGGACCTGTCCGCCGAATCGCAGGAGACTCTGGAGATGTACGGGCTGAACGATCCGGTGACGGAGTCGTTCGGCAAGCGTTGCCTGATGGCCCGGCAGCTTGTGGAGAAAGGCGTTCGGTTTGTCCAGCTCTATACTCCCAGCCAATCCTGGGACGGGCACACGGACATCGTCAAGAATCACCGAAAGAACGCATCGGAAACCGACAAGCCCATCGCCGGTCTGATCAAGGATCTGAAGCGGCGCGGCACTCTCGATTCCACGCTATTGGTTTGGATGGGCGAGTTCGGACGGACTCCCGACAATCCAGCGGACCTGCGGGACAAGGCCGGCCGAGACCACAACACTCGGGCGATGACGATCTGGTTCGCAGGCGGTGGCGTGAAGGCTGGGACCTTGGTGGGCGCGACCGACGATCTTGGATTCAAGGCAGTAGAAGATATCTATCGCATGCGCGATGTGCACGCGACGGTGCTGCACTTGATGGGACTCAACGACATGCGGCTGACTTACTACAGCGCGGGCCGCAATCAAAGGCTGACCGATACGGGCGGCAACGTCATCAAGCAGATTGTTGCGTGAACCGTCGCGCCTCACGCCTGTGGGGAGCAGCAAGTTCTATCGTCGCCGGAGCGCTCCTCGCCGCATCCTGTCAGAAACCGCAACAGGCTGGCCGTCAGCCCGCGGCAACTTACGTCGATTCGAAGCAGTGCCGATCCTGCCACGCCGCCATTTTCGATAGCTACCAGCACGTCGGAATGGCGAGAGCCTTTTCTCCGGCAATCGCGGGAACAGACTTCGAAGAGGTTCGCCGCTTTCCACACAAGGCCTCCAACCGCTATTACGAAGTTTTTCAGGAGCAGAATCGGATTGTGCAGCGCCGCTATGAACTCGATGATTCGGGGAAGCCGGTCAACTCGTATCAACTGCCGGCGACCCATGTCGTCGGATCCGGCAACCATGCGCGGACGTATCTTCACCGCACGGACGCCGGTGAGTTTCTCGAGCTTCCGCTGACCTGGTACTCGCAGGAGAAGCGCTGGGGGATGAGCCCCGGATTTGACCGTCCCCACCCGCCGGACTTCACTCGAATCGTCGACGACCGCTGCTTGTTCTGCCATAACGGCTATCCTCAGGCGAACGGAGAGCTCGCCCAAGGAATCGATTGCCAGCGCTGTCACGGTCCGGGCTCCCGGCACATTGCCGCCGCCGGAAAAGGGAATATCGTCAATCCCGGAAAGCTCAGCGCCGAGCTTCAACTTGATGTCTGCATGCAGTGCCACCTGGAGACGACCAGTGCCGAGCTTCCGGCAATGGTCCGGCGGTTCGATCGCGACGTTCATTCGTTTCGCCCCGGCGAGCCCCTTGCCGGCTACGTTGTCCATTTCGACGAAGCTCCCGAAACCGGACGCCCGGAGAAGTTCGAGATTGCCAGCCAAGCCTACCGGCTGCGGCAGTCGGCATGCTTCCTCAGGTCCGGCGGCCGTCTGACTTGCACGACATGCCACAATCCGCACGCCGTGGAGCGCGGAGAATCCGCCGTTGCCGCACAGCGGGCGAACTGCCGAAGCTGCCACGCCAACGTGAGCACTCCGGCGCATCCGGCATTGGAGACGGCCAACTGCGCCAAGTGCCACATGCCGCAGCGGCGAACGGAGGACGCGGTTCATGTGGTGATGACAGATCACTACATTCGCCGCCGGCCGCTTCCCGGCAATCCCACAGCACCCCTGCGCGAGGAAGCGCCGAAACTCGCGATGCCGGTGCTCTACTATCCGGCGGAGTTGCCGCCGAACGAGCAGGATCAGTACCTGGGGATTGCTCTGATCGCAAATTCCAAAGGACACCGCGAGGGAATCGCCAGGCTCGAAAGACAAACAAATCTGCCGGCGAAGGCGCTGGCAGTTTTGGGCGAAGGCTACGTCGCGGAAGGCAACACCGCCAAAGCGATCGAAGTTCTGAAGCGAGCTTCGCAGCAAGATCCGTCGCTGAAGGCGTCCTACAATCTGGGCCAGGCATACGAGCAGTCGGGTGATCTCATCAACGCCACCGCCGGTTATCGAGCCGCCCTGCAAGCGCGAGCGGCGTTCCCCGAGGCGGAATACGCGCTCGGCAACGTGCTCGCCAAGACTGGTGACGCGAACGGCGCCGGCGAGCACTACCGGAACGCGATTCGTCTTCGCCCAACATTCGCCGATGCCCATAGCAATCTGGGAGCGCTTCTCGCCGATCAGCGGGATCTGGTGGGCGCTCGAACTGAGCTGGAGCTGGCCATCGGAATCGATCCCGCCTCCGCCGGAGCGCATGTGAACCTGGCGCGCGTGCTTGCGGCGCAAAACGACATTCCCGGCGCTGTTCGGTACTCCCGCCGGGCGGTAGTGCTCGAGCCAAAAAATGCGTTGGCTCACTACAACCTGGGGCAGTTGCTGCAGCACCAAAACGCAAGCGCCGCGGCTCTGGCGGAGTATCGGGCCGCCGCCAAGCTTCAGCCGGAATGGCCGGAAGCCCACCTTGCGATGGGCCAACTTTTAGGTGACTTGGGACAACTCGACCCCGCGATTGCGGAGTTTCGGGAGGTCTTGCGTCTGCAGCCGGGAAACGCCGCGGCCCAGCAGCTTCTCAACATGGCGCTGGCGATGAAGCAAACCGGAGCGCGATAGTGCCTCCGCTGCTCCTGCTGGTGCTGATTTCCGCAGTCGAACCGGGCTACGTCGACCCGCAGCTCTGCCGTCCTTGCCATGTACAGATCTTCGATTCCTACCGGCAGACGGGAATGGGCCGCTCGTTCGGCTCTGTAACGGCAGTTCCGCAAGGAGGAACCTACGAGCATTCCGCCTCCAAGCGCAGCTACTCGGTCATCCAACGCGACGGCTCCTATTTCTTGCGGCGCACGCCACCGCCTTTCGAGAAGCGGATGGACTTCGTCATCGGCTCCGGCAACCACTCCCAGACGTTCGTACACCGCGACCCCGCTGGACGATTGATCGAGCTTCCGCTCAGTTGGTATGCGGAAAATTCGGGCTCCTGGAGGATGAGCCCAGGCTATGATCGTCCCGACCATTCCGATTTCTCGCGAGAAGTCTCCGATTCCTGCCTGTTCTGTCACAACGGATATCCATCGCAGTCGAACGGCGGCCTCGCCCAAGGGATTGATTGCCAGCGGTGCCACGGGCCGGGAAAGGCGCATACCGAAAATCCTCGCTATGTCATCACCAACCCGGCAAAACTGCCGCGCGGTCGCAAGCTCGAAGTCTGCCTGCAATGCCATCTGGAGTCGGCCAGCCGCACGCTCCCCGATGCGATTCGAAGATTCGACCGGGCGGTGTTTTCCTTTCGTCCCGGTGAACCGCTTGGCGGCTACATGATCTATTTCGAATTTGTCTCGCCACCGTCCGATGAGCGGATGACCGTGAATGGAGCAGGGTATGGATTGTTGAAATCGAAATGCTTCGTGAAGAGTCCCGGACGGATGGACTGCACGACATGCCACGATCCTCATCGCACCGTTCCCGCGGGGGAAGCAGAGAGCCATTACCGGCGAGTCTGCCGCAGCTGCCATGCCCAGGAACACGAACCATCCACTCGGGATTGCGTGGGATGTCACATGCAGAAACGCCGTACCGAAGATGCAATCCATGTTGTGATGACCGACCACCGGATTCACAAGCTGCCGCTTTCCGGAAATCCGGTAGCTCCGCTCGCCGAACGCCACGACCGATTTTCAGGACCCGTGAAGCTTTTTTATCCTCCCCGTTTGCCGGACACTCCGGAAAACCGTATCTACCTGGCTCTGGGAAGAGGCGACGTGAATGCTCTGCACGCTGCTCTTGCGGAAAGCCCTTCACAATTCGGGGAACCGTATCTTCGGCTGGGGGAAATGCTGCGCAAGGCGGGAAGGGAACAGGAGGCCCTGGCTGCGGTGCGACGGGCCATCGAGCTGGCGTCGGGCGATGCGCGCGCGTACGTTACAGCGGCGGAGATCATGATCCGCCGGAAGGACATCGATGCGGCGATTTCGCTGACGGAACGCGGCCTGGCGGCTGTGTCAGACCGTCATCCGCTGATGAACAGCCTCTCGATTCTCTACGTGGCAAAGGGGCGCTTCGAGGACGGATTGCGAGTGCTCAACGAGGCGATCGGGCTCCGGCCCGACGATGCGGCAACGTGGGTGAATCTAGGCGTTTGCCTCGAAGCGAAGAAGGATCTTCGCGGCGCGGCCGCCGCCTATTCCCAAGCTCTTGCAATCAACCCCGCACTGCAAAGTGCTGCCACACATTTCCGGCGAGTTACCAACGACGGAAATTGAGCGGCGTGTCAGAGCCTGAATGGATTCGGGAATGGACTTGTGATTGGTGGACGGCATGGGATTCGAACCCACGACCCCCACGTTGCGAACGTGGTGCTCTCCCAACTGAGCTAGCCGCCCACTAAGGCAGGACAATCCTATTTTAGCAGGTGGAGCCGGGACATCAACTTCTATGCAGAATGACTGCCGTAATATTGTCCGGGCCCCCCGCCGCCCGGGCGGCGATAATCAGGCGATCCACTTTTGTTTTCAATGTGAGGGAATCGTCTTGCAAAATGTCTGAAAGGACATCGGGAGCCAGCACCCCGTGCAGGCCGTCGCTGCACAACAGAAGCTCTTCGCCCCTGGTCATCTCGAGCGTGTAAGCATTGACCCGAAGCGGCTGGCTGACGCCGACAGCCATCGTCAAAACATGCCGCATGGGGTGCGATTTCAGCTTTTCCTCGTCCAGTCCCAAGCGGCGGCCCACTTCGTTGACCCAGGTCTGATCGTCCGTCACTTCGCGAAGACCGCCCGGACCTCGAAGGTAGGCCCGGCTGTCACCGACACTGGCAATCCAGACGTCCGCGCCTTGTCCGTTCTGCTGACCGGGCGCAGCCAAAGCGGCCACCAAAGTCGTCCCCATTCCTTCCAGTTGGGTGTTCTGCGCAGCAGCCTCCATAACGGCGACATTGGCTTCCTGAATGGCTTGTAAAAGAGTGGCTTCGTCGCGGACAGGGGCCTTATGAAGCTTCTCGGAAACCAGCTGAGCCGCCATTTTCGACGCGTGCTCACCTGCCTGTGCTCCCCCCATTCCGTCGGCAACTATGTATAAACCGATGTCGGGCTCGAGCAGGTAATAATCTTCGTTGTTCTGTCGAACGCAACCTGGATCGGTAGCGCCGAAGCTTTCCAACATGAACCTTCCGATTATATACAGTGGCTCCGCTATGCCCTATTGGGGGCCTATTTCGGCGACAAGTCGCGAACGGTAATGCCCACCAGGGCCAGCGTCAAACCAATCATGACGGCAACGGAAATCCACGCGATGAAGTTATAAGCGCGGGAGTTGACCCATTCCTTCATCAGCCGTTTTTTGTTGATTAAAAGAATCTGAAAAATCAGGACAAACGGCAGTAATACCCCATTTAATACCTGGCTGAATAGGATCATTTGAATCAGCGGGAACCCGGGCAGAAGGATCACCGCCGCTCCCGCGACAACCAGAAACGTGAACAGCCCGTAAAAGATCGGAGCTTCGCGCAAAGTATGGTTCACCCCGGATTCGAACCCCAAACCCTCGCAGATGGTGTAGGACGTCGAGAGCGGTTGAATGCAAGCGGCGAAGAGCGAGGCATTCAGCAGTCCGGCGGCGAACAGCAGAAATGCATACTGGCCGAACGGCTTCAGTCCCAGCGCCGCCTCCGAGGCATCGGTGATATCGCGGGGTTGGACCGTGCCGATGGCTCCTGCGCAGGCCACAATGATGAAGAACGCGATGACCGACATGACAATGCAGCCGACGATCACTTCAATTCGGGATTCCTTGTACTCCTTCGGCGAAATCCCTTTCTCGACGACCGCGGCCTGGAGATAAAACTGCATCCAGGGAGCCACCGAAGTTCCCACCATGCCGATCAGCATCGTGATGTAGGCCGGATCCAGCATCAGGACCGGACGTACGCTGTAGATCGCCGCCTCTTTCCAATCGGGCTTCACCAAAATGCCCGAAACGATATAGCAGACATACAGCGCCGTGGCAAAAAGAAAGATCTTCTCGATGCGTGCATAGCTACCTTTGACGATCAGCAGCCAGACCGCGAGGGCGCCGATGGGCACCGAAATGTAGCGGGAGACGTGAAACAGCTCCAGGGAACTGGCGATGCCGGCGAAGTTCGCCATGACGTTCGTCAGATTCGCGCCGAACAACGCCAGCATCATGGCGAACGTCCATCGGAGCCCATATTCTTCCCGGATCAGGTCGGAAAGACCTTTCCCCGTTACCGCCGCCATTCGGGAACACATCTCCTGAGCCACGATCAGTAGCAGAGTAATCGGCATCAGGGTCCACAAAGGCAGATATCCGTACTTCGCCCCGGCCTGGGAATACGTGTAGATCCCACCAGCGTCGTTGTCCACAACGGCCGTGATAAAGCCCGGTCCGATGACAGAAAAAAAGACGGCGATGTGCGCGCGAAATCTTCGGATGACCGTCATTCATTCCTCAAGAGGGAAATGATGTCATCGGCGGTAATCACTCCAATCAGAGTGCCATCGTCCTTTACGACGGGCAGGCAAAGCAGGTTGTATTTGTCGAACATCTCGGCGACTCGCGCCTGACGTTCACCGGCCAGGACTTTGATGAAAGATTCGGACGCGAGGCTCTTCAGCGGTGTCGAAGAATCCTGGAGAAGCAGCCTCGCCAGCGGGACGGTGGCAATCAACCGGTCGCCGGCATCGACTAGAAAGAGAGTATTGAGGCTCTCCATCAGATCTTCGCCGGTTTCCAGGGCCGTCAGGGCATCGGCCACCGTAGCGTTCGCCGGAAGAGAGACGTACTCGGTATTCATCAGACCGCCAGCGGAATCGGCGCGGAAGCCCAACAGTTCACGAACTTCGTCTTTGGGTTCCGTTTCCATTTCTTCGAGAATTTCACCGGCGGTTTCCGATTCCAGCTCCTTCAGAATATCCGCTGCCTCGTCGGGAGACATTTCTTCCACGATGTCCGCGGCCTTCTCCGTCTCCAGGGATTCGAGAATGCTGGCCTGGATATCGGGCTCCACTTCGGAGAGAGTCTCGGCGGCGGTTTCGCTGTCCAGGTTGGCGATGATGGCTTCGCGATCCTCCGGGGCCAGTTCCTCCACGATGTCGGCAAGGTCGGCGGGATGCATCTGTTCCAGCAGCCTGTTGGAAATGTTCAATCGCAGCCGCCGCATCGGGTCGGCTTCGAGAATATTGCACTTTTTCCAGTCGATCGAATGAGGCGGAATGGGCTGCTGGATCCTGCGCACCCACCGGGGCGGCAACACGCCCTGCATCAGTCTGCGAAGGATCGCGCGCACGCCGATATCGACATCTTCCACTACCAGTGTTTGGCGGTCATGCTCTTTCCGGATGCCGAAGGTGACGTCGGTGACCCGGACGACCTTGCGGCCTCCGGCATCGATGATCTGCTGGTCGAGAAGATCGCGGACCACCCGCAACATGTATTCATCGGAATGATAGGGTGTCAGCTGCTCTTCGGCGAGATGGATCCCGTCGATCGAAATCGACTTTACCTGGTCGTAACGAATCGACAGCCAGGCCCATCCGCCGCCTCCGATCAGAAATCGATCCACGCGGCTGGGATCGATCAGGGGAACGATGGCCGCATCGCGAACCGCACCAATTCGCCTGCCCTTAAGGTCAAACACCTTAAGACCGACCAATTCTGTGAGGAAGAGGATGTCGGACATAGTGCACGCGAGCCCATAGGGCGGATTGGGAGCTTTCTCTTCATGATGAAGGAGGTTGCATTGAGGCGGCAACCCGATTTTAGGCTTTCGGGTGCGCCTTGGAGTAGCTTGCCATCAGGTCTTTCATGGAAACCTGGGTATATTTTTGGGTTGTCGAGAGCTGGGCATGGCCCAGCAACTCCTGAATCGTCCGGAGGTCGGCGCCCGCCGACAGCAAATGCGTGGCAAACGCATGACGCAGAGTGTGGGGATGGATGGAGCTGTCGCCTTGGAGATGCCGGGCATAGAAGCTGACGATCATCCGCGCGCCGCGATCGCTTAACCGGCCGCCACGGTGATTCAGGAAAAGAGCCGTCGAGGCAGCGGCCGGCCGCACCGGAAGATAGGACTCCAACGCCTGGGCCGCTCGTGCCCCGTAAGGAACCAGCCGCTCTTTCTTTCCCTTGCCTCGCACCCGCACCCATTGTTCCCGGCGATCGAGATCGTCCAGATTCAGGCCCACCAGTTCGCCGACGCGCACGCCGCAGCCGTACAGCAGCTCGAAGATCAGCAGGTCCCGCTCCGGGAAGGATCGATCGGGAGCACTCAGGACCGCATCGATGAGGTTTCCGGTCTGGTCGCGGTCCGGCACCGCCGGCAGCTTTTTCGGCGTCTTCGGGGTTCGAAGGAGCTTGGCCGGATTGACTTCCAGAACGCCTCGTCTCAGCAGAAAGTGAAAGAAGCTCCGGAGCGCCGAGATCTTCCGCCGGATCGAGACTGGCGACAGATGCCGGTCATGCAGGCCCGCCAGCCACTCCCGCAGCATGTGGAGTTCGAATGACGCGACGTCCGGAGCCTCCCCATCCGGTGGAGTGAAGAACGCTACAAATTGCTCCAGATCCACTCCGTAGTTGCGAAGCGTGTGGGGGGAGACATTTTCCCGGCGGCGCTCCGCCAGAAATTCGTCAGCCCACTGGCGCAAAGAGGTAGGCATCCAGGCCCTCCAGCGCCGCCTTGCAGATCGTTTGGTGGCGCAGCTTTTTGTCGCGAGGCGGATTCTCCAGCTTGGGCAGCAGGTCGAAGGTAATGTTCGCCGGCTGATAGTTCCGGGGATCGGCGTTGGCAACGTAATGGCAAAGGGAACCGATGGCGCTGCGGCGGGGGAAGCGAATTCCCGTAATGACGTGGCGGGCAGCGGCCAGGCCCGTGGCAATCGATTCCACATATCCTTCGACGCCGCAAATTTGTCCGGCGAAGTAGATTCGCGGCCGCATTCGCAGCTGCAGGCTGGAATCGAGCAGTTCCGGACCGTTGATGTAAGTGTTCCGGTGAATCTGGCCATAGCGGAGAAACTCCGCGGCCTGAAGGCCGGGAATCATCCGGAGAATTCGCTGCTGATCGCCGAATCGCAGATGATTCTGGAAGCCGACCAGGTTGTAGCTGTCCGCCCTGACGTTTTCCTTGCGCAGTTGGACGACGGCCCACGGTCTCCGGCCGGTTCGCGGATCGATCAAGCCCATCGGTTTCATCGGTCCGAACCGCAGCGTATCCCGCCCCCGGCGTGCCAGCTCCTCGATGGGCAAACAGGCCTCGAAAAACGGGCAGGCCGGCGAATCGTCGGGAATGTGAGCCGGCACGCTTTCTCCCGTCAGCAACGCGTCGACAAAGGCTTCATACTCGGCCTTATTCATCGGACAGTTCAAATAGTCCGGAGTGCCGTCTATCGACTTGTCATAGCGCGAGGCTTCGAAGGCAATGGTGCGGTCGACGGTGTGAGAGTCGACAATCGGGCTGATGGCGTCGTAAAAGAACAGGCGGCTTGTCCCGGTGAGCTTTCCGATTTGCTCCGCCAGGGCGTCTGACGTCAGCGGTCCTGTTGCCACGATCACGAGCTTGCCTTCGGGGATCTCGGTCACTTCCGCCCTTTTCAGCTCGATCAGCGGATTGGACTCCATGGCGTGGGTCACATATTCGGAAAAGACCGCGCGGTCCACGGTGAGGGCGTGGCCGGCCGGGACTCTGGCTTTTCGCGCGGCATGCATCAACAGGGAGTCCAGCCGGCGGAGCTCCTGTTTCAACAGCCAGGGCGCGGTGAATTCGGATTCGCTTTTTAGGGAATTGGAGCAGACCAATTCCGCCAACCGGTCGCCTTTGTGGGCAGCCGTCTGTTTTTGAGGCCGCATCTCGCACAAAGTAACTGAGATCCCGGCCAGGGCCAACTGCCAGGCGGCTTCACAGCCGGCCAGTCCGGCACCGATAACGGTTACGCTGCGATTCACTCTCTTCATCTTCTTATGAATTCGGCTGCCGAATCGGAATGAGCGCAGTTTTCCCGGGTGCTGACATATTGTGTTGTGGAACGCGGCCCGGGTTTGTTGCATTCATTTTGGAGAATTCCGCCAACACCGGGATTCGGTCTGACATAGAATCGTCGTTATGCCGGAAGTCCTCCTCACTCGCCGCGGCCTTGTCCGGTCGTCGGCGTTCGCTATGGCCGCCGCCTCTTATAACCGGGTCCTGGGCGCCAATGACCAGGTACAGTTGGGCGTCATCGGCGTCGGAAATCGCGGAATGGGAGTGATGGGGACGTTTCAAAACTCCGGCCGCGTGCAGGTGAAGTCGGTCTGCGACGTATACGCGAAGAATCTGGACGCCGCGCTCAGCAAGGCGCCGGGTGCCAAAGGGTTTTCCAACTACCGCGAGCTGCTGGCAGCCAGGGGAATCGATGCCGTTCTCATCGCAACCCCGGATCACTGGCACGCTCAGACCGCCATCGACGCTCTGAACGCCAAGTATGACGTCTACGTGGAGAAGCCACTGACGCTGACCATCGAAGAAGGTCCAAAAATCGTCAAGGCGGCGCGTATCAACGACCGGATCTGCCAGGTTGGTATGCAGCAGCGCTCCGGTTCTCACTACCTTCGCGCAAAAGAGGAATACGTGAAGAGCGGAAAGCTGGGAAAAATTACGTTGGCCCGCACGTGGTGGCACGGGAACTCTTTCCATCTTCGAAAAGCACCGCCGGAGCTGCAGACGAAGCCATCCAACCTGGACTGGGCTCAGTTTCTGGGTCCGGTGAAATGGCGGGACTACGATCCGCAGCAGTACTGGAATTTCCGCGCGTATCTGGATTTCGGCGGGGGTCAGGTAACCGACCTGTTCACGCATTGGATCGACGTGGTCCACATGTTTATGGACCAGGACAATCCCATCTCGGGTGTCGCGGCGGGCGGCATCTACTTCGCCAAGGACGGCCGCACGGCTCCCGACACGATCAACGTACTTCTGGAGTACCCCAACGATTGGACGGCGACCTTTGAGGCGACGCTAGCTCCCGGGATCACGGGAGCCGCGGTCGAAATGTGCGGTACCGAAGGAAAGCTTTGGATCGATCGCTCGAAATACATCTACACGCCGAAAGGCCGGAATGCAGTTCCCGTCGAAGTGAAAGCTGAGAGGGAGCAGACAATCGAGCACGTGGCGAACTTTCTGGATTGCGTGAAGTCGCGCAAATTGCCCAACGGAGATGTCTACATCGGTCACCGTTCCGCGCAGGCATCACACCTGGGGAATATTTCCTATGTGCAGAAGCGCCGCTTGCGGTTCGATCCGGACCGGGAAGAGATTCTTCCCCTTTAGTCAGGCGGACGGAAAGTACTCGCCGAACATTGCGCGGAGCGTTTCGCTGATTTCGCCGACCGTGGCTTTCGCTTCACAGCAGGCGAAGATGTGCGGCATGAGATTTTCGGTGCCCCGGGCAGCGGCTTCGAGCGCCGCGCGCCGGCTTGCCACTTCGGAAGCGCTGCGGGAAGCCCGGACATCGCGCAGTCTCTGGATCTGCCGCTGCTCGAGTTCGGCGTCTACGCGGAAGGTGGGGAAAGGCGGCTCGTCCTGCTGGCGGAAGACATTCACGCCCACAATTGAAACGCCGCCGCTCTCGATGTCGCGGTGGTAATCGTAGGCCGCCCTTTCGATTTCAGATTGGATAAAACCGGCTTCAATTGCGGAAAGCGTACCTCCCAGTTTGTCGATCCGGGACAGATATTCCGCAGCCTCCGATTCGATTCGATCCGTCAGGCTCTCGATGTGAATCGAGCCGCCGACGGGATCGACGGTATTCGGGATGCCGGTTTCGTGAGCGATCACCTGCTGTGTCCGCAGGGCCAGCCGAGCGGATTCCTCCGTCGGCAGGCCGAGCGCTTCGTCTCGCGAATTGGTGTGCAATGACTGCGTTCCACCCAGGACTGCGGCCATCGCCTGTAAGGCGACGCGCACCACGTTGACGTCCGGTTGTTGCGCCGTCAGGGTGGCGCCGGAAGTCTGGGTGTGGAAGCGGAGCATCATGGATTTCGGATCTCGCGCCCCGAACCGCTCCTTCATGATCCTGGCGTACAACCGGCGCGCCGCCCGGAACTTCGCAATTTCTTCCAGGAAGTTGTTGTGGGCGTTGAAAAAGAAGCTGACGCGCGGGGCGAACGAGTCTACCGGAAGCCCGGCGGCGATGGCCGCTTCGAAGTAGGCGATGGCGTTTGCCAGCGTGAATGCCACTTCCTGAACGGCCGTGGATCCCGCTTCCCGGATGTGATAGCCGGAAATGGAGATCGTGTTCCAATCGGGAACTTCGCGGCCGGCCCACGCGAACAGGTCGGTGATGATCCGCATGGCCTGCCGCGGGGGATAGATATAGGTACCGCGCGCGATGTACTCCTTCAAAATGTCGTTCTGAATGGTGCCGTTCAGCTTCCGGATATCAGCGCCCTGATTCCGCGCGACCAACGTGTACAGACTCAAGAGGATGGCGGCGGTGGAGTTGATCGTCATCGACGTGGACACTCGCTGGAGCTCGATCCCGCTGAAGAGGGCATCCATGTCGGCGACGGAACAAATCGCCACTCCCACGCGTCCCACTTCGCCGGCGGCGAGCGGATGGTCACAATCCAGTCCCATCTGCGTGGGCAGGTCGAAAGCGACGGAGAGCCCGGTGACCCCCCGGTTCAAAAGGTATTTGTAGCGGCGGTTCGACTCCTCGGCCGTCCCAAAACCGGAATATTGCCGCATCGTCCACAGGCGGGAACGATACATCTCCGGGTAAATGCCTCGTGTATAAGGAAATTCACCTGGACCAGGTGTGGACTGGCTCATGTCCGGGAAATCTTCCTGGCGCGAAAGAAAGACGAAATTCCCAGAATTCCCATGACGACCGTAAAGCTTCCAGAGAGAACCAACCGGACGGTGGTGTCGCCGGAGCCGTCAAGGGCTCGCCAAGCGCGGATGGTGGAGCCGCCTGCGATGACGGCAAAAACGAGAAAAACGAACCCAATCATCTCGTTCCAAAGCACCCGGAGAGGTTTAATAATTTCTGGAACTACTGTTTTGATGAACTTACCGGCAAGTGCAAACATGGAACGGAAACTTCAGCTTCTCTATCCACTCTAGACGATCTTTGGGAAGGAACGGACTCTCACGTGCAACCTGTCTTGCCGTCCCCACATCCAACCATGTAGGGAAATCAGGACGGGAATCCTGCCGGTTCGATGCTATCCTGAGGAAGCCCAACGGAAAGAGGCAAAAATTGGACGAAAAATTGAAAGAGCTGATGCAGGAGTTGGGAAGCGCAATCAATGAGTCCCTTTCCGATTCCGAGCGTATTGCCGCGGCGATCGGGGAGATCAAGCGAGCCGGCTACGATGTTTTTCTGGTGCTGGAAGCGACCATCGGCTTTAACAAGCGCGACTCTGACGAAGAAGAGGATGCCGACGATTCCGCCGCCGAACGGGCTCCAAAGGCAATTGAATCTTCCCGCAAGTTTAAATGGACGTCTCAGGACCACAAGTTTTTGAAGGCCCTGAAGATTGCCGCTGACGAAGATCTGCGCTAAACGCCGAGTTCTTTGTAGACAGCTCTGGTTCCTCGCACGGCTGTATCCCATTTAAAATTTTTAACTCTCATCAGTCCGCGTTCGACCAGGAGGGCGCGCAGCGGTTCGTCGTCCGCCAGCCGGCAGAGTGCGGCTGAGAGTTCTGCCACATCGGTCGGATCGATGAGAAGCGCCGCATCGCCGGCCACTTCTTTTGTCGCCGACCGGGAGGAAGTGACTACCGGCACACTTCTTGCCATCGCATCGAGAATCGGCATTCCGAATCCCTCATCCAGCGAAGGGAACGCGAAGATCGATGCCTGTTGGTAAAGTTCCTCGATTGTCGAATCCGGCACGTAGCCGAGCAGGTCGATGTCATGGGATCTGGGGCTGCGGGCGATACGAGCAAGAATCGGTTCCGCTCCATAGCCAAACCCTCCGGCGAGAACCAATTTCCAGTCGACCGGCATTTGTTCGAAGGCTTCCACAAGACGAATGATGTTTTTGCGGGCCTGCAGAGCCCCGACGTGCAGGACGATCTTCCGGCGTTCGGCGAAAGACCCAGCGGCGGGAGGCTGGCGGACTCCATGGGGCACGACGCGAATCCGCGAAGGTTCGACGTTTAGAAGTCCGGCAATCTGCGATGCCGTGAACCAGGAGACGGCGATGATCAAGTCCGCCCGCTGGGCTGCCTCCCGGGAGAACTGTGCGAACCGGGCGCGGAAGTCCGGCGTGGAGTATTCGCCGGTGAGAACAAACAGGTCGTGAAATGTCACGACGCTCCGTCCGCGGACGCGCCGGGGCAGTCTCTGGTTCAGCCCGTGAAAGAGCTGGACCGCGGGCGCAATCCAATCGGTGAGAACCCGGCGGGTGATGTTCGGCGCGAGGTCCTGGCGAAGGGCGCGCCGGAATCGATGGGGGCGGTAGTAAGCGCGGATGGGCGAAGCCGGATCCAGGCGCGCCAAACCGAACAAGATCTCCTGGGAATAGACGGAAACTCCCGTCGGTTGCGGGTCGAGTGTGTAAGTAGCGTCAAGCCCCAGCGGCAAATGCGATGTCATTCTCGCACATCGCTATGGCCGCTTTCTCGGCAGCGGCTTCCACCGGCTGGCCGGGCGCCATCTCGGACACTCCAAAGATGCAACCCAACCGCTGCGATTCCCGCTGGCGGGTAAAGCTCTTATTGAGTCTCTCCGAAAGAGCTTCCAGGGCGGCATGGAGCGCCATGGCGCCGGTGGGGGAAAGCACTTCGGCGCCGTCCTCTCCGACGCGGGCGATCCAGGCACCCTCCGGCAGTGCCGCTCTGAGACCTTCGGCCAACTCGAGAATGATGGAGGCCGCCTGGGCGGTTTCCATGGTCTTCAGCATCCCCTGCATTCGAATTCGTCCGACCGACCAGGTCTCACCGGAATTCCGGGTAATGGCTGCGGCAATCTGTCGAAAGCTCCGGCGGGTCAGCAGTCCGGTCGCCGAATCGACGAACGCATTCCGCCGAAAGTCGCGCATCAGCCGCTGGCGGGCAAGCGAATGCTGCATCGTGCGCAAGAGGGTCTGCGGCTCCAGCTGATTCTTCGCCACGACGTCCTGAGCCCCTTCGGTAATCCACCGGGCGGAGACACCGGCATCGTTTTCGGCGAGAACAATCACCGCCGCCTCCGAACAGATGCGCAGGATCCGGCGGAGGGTTACGGCTCCGCGAGTATCGGGAAGATCCAGGTTCACCAAAACGATGTCGAATGGATCGCTTGCCAGCATCTGCTGAGCTTCCCGGGAGGAACAGGCGCGAGCGGCCCGTACCGGGATCCCCTTTCCCCGGGTTTCGCTCAACGCAATAGAAAGAAGCTTGGCGTCGGCGTCCGAGTCTTCCACGATCAAAATGCGAAGCTCGTTCATGGCACTCCTAGACGGCTACGTTATATTCCTTAATTTTTCGATAGAGCGTTGTCCGGCCAATGCCCAGCAGACTTGCCGCCATGACACGATCTCCCTTGGTGAAGTTCAGGGCACGGAGGATCTCGCGGCGCTCCAGCTCGACGAGCGGGACAATGGCGTTGCTGTCGTGAAGGGCCGCGGCCGCGGGTTCAACCGGCCGTGACGCCGGAACTACCGTGAGCCGGGTCTCTCCACCGGCGGCAGCCGCCATGCGATGAGCACGCTCGCCCGATACGTGATTCTGAATCATCGAGGGCAGGTCGGCGTTGTGAAGATACGGTCCGGAGTTGACCGATACCATGTGCTTCATGCAGTTTTCCAGTTCCCGCACATTGCCCGGCCAGGGATACTTCACGAGCACCGCCCTGGTCTCCTGGGTCAGTTGATGGCCCTTGCCGAAACGATCGAGGAAATGATCCACCAGGAGTGGAATGTCCTCCATGCGATCGCGCAAGGCCGGGAGACGGAGAGTGACAACGTTGAGACGATAGTAAAGATCGCGGCGGAACGTTCCGCGTTCCACCTCGCGAGCCAGATCGCGGTTGGTAGCGGCGATCACCCGGAACTCAGAGCGCCGATGGCTGGTTCCACCGACCTGCCGGTACTCTTTTTCCTGTAGCACTCGCAACAACTTAGCCTGCATCTCCAGCGGGAGCTCACCGATTTCATCGAAGAACGCGGTTCCACCGTTTGCCAGTTCGATCAGTCCGGTCTTCTGGACGACGGCGCCGGTGAACGCGCCTCGAGCATGTCCGAACAGCTCGCTTTCCATCAGCGCGCCGACCATCGCGGAGCAATCGATGGTCACAAACGGGCCGATCGGATCCACCTCATGGAGAGCGCGAGCGAAGACTTCCTTACCGGTTCCCGTCTCCCCGAGAAGCAGGACCGGCCAGCGATAACGGCCGAGACGGTGAACCTGCCGCAAGACATGCTGCATCTTCGCGGATTGAGCGACTACGGTTCCAGTCAACGGGCAAACTCCCGAAAGGTCTTTGCGCACTTTGAGATGCGGATTCCCATACTGAAACAGTGGGCGGGATAGGAAAAAAATCTGTGAGAATTTACGGAGTCCGGATCACTTTGATGCGAACCGGTACGGTTCCGGGGCCGATCATGTCCAGTTGCTGCGCCGCAGCACGCGAAAGATCGATAATCCGCCCACCGACAAAGGGGCCGCGATCGTTGATGCGCACGTCCACCTTTTTAGAGTTCTTGTTGTTCCGGACCTCGACCCAGACGCCGAACGGAAGATCGCGATGCGCCGCCGTCAGACGATTCTGGTCGTAGACCTCGCCGTTTGCGGTCTTTCGGCCGTGATAGGGATGCCCATACCAGCTGGCGATTCCTTCTTGCGTTTCACCGATGCGAACCTTTCGCGCGGGGGCAGGAGTTTTCGACACTCGAGCGTGCCGCTTGCCGCATCCAGCCGCCAACAAGAGCGCCGCGAGAGCGAACAAACATGCCAGTCGCATAAAACAATTTTAGCTTTTCTTGTTTTTCGTAATGCAACGTCCGCCTATGATAAGCGCATTCGCATTTTTCTTCTTGACATTGAATGCGAAACACTTTATATCTGAATCACACTGCGATCAGTTTGGATCGCAAATTTAAGATGTTAGGGAGAAACGATCGATGAAGAACGCTACCAAAAAGGCTGCAAAGAAAGCGGCGAAGAAGCCCGCGAAGAAGAAGAAGTAAGAACGCAGCAACATTCCATTCAGTACGCGGCCCCGGGAATCCGGGGCCGTTTGATTTTTACAGGCTCTCATTTCAATCAATATTTCCAGGCTCTCCAACGATCATCCGTCCTCGTTTTTCTCAAGCAGCAGCGCCTGGAAAACCTCGCCCATCCCAAACATCAGCGTCTTGGTCTGCAGCGGATTCTTTTGAGCGGCCTCTTGCACGGCCTCTTCGCCGGCGCTGAGAAGCAGCGACGCCAGCGAGAGGCGCTTCACCTTGCGAAAGCCCAGCAACTGTGCGGATCGCTCGATGAAAGAAAAATTTACATGCGCGGTGATGTCCTGGATGCCGGGGAAGCGCAGGACTTCGGCGCCGGCGGCGTGTCCGCGATATGACATCAGCGTTCCGTCCGGAAATCGGATTCGCTCCCGCTCCTCGTAGCCGTAATCGACGATCAGGAGAAGGCCGCTGCGGAGGAATCGGGAGATCGCCGCCAACATTGCGTACGCTCGCGGGCATTCTTCGTAGCGGGGATCGGCGGTCCAAGCGAAGTGATCGTTCTTCCAATCGACGAGAACTTCGCCGCGGTCGCCAAACACGCGGCAGGGAAGGGCATCGAACAACTCGTTGGCGAAGACCACGCCGCGAAACTCCACCGGAAGAGGATCGCCGGAGTCGAGCGCCCGGTAACTCCATCCGGTGAAGGCGTCCGCCATATCGCGGCGGCCGGCCCCCAAGTCGATCACGGCCCGGTGGGCCGTCAGATTCTCAAGAATCCGGCGGATGAGATCTCCGTAGACCGGTTGAAGTTGCGCGGCCGTATAGAAATCGCCCTCTTTGCCGAAAACCTCGACACCCCGGCGGTAGTAGCCGTGAAGAGGGTGATACAGCGCCTGTTCCATGAAGCGCTCAAAGGAAATCGGTCCGTTGCGGAGGATTTCGTCCCGAAGAATCGCCGTCAACGGAGTATCATCGTTTTCCATGAAGCTCTTCCTGCTTGTGGTGTGGGCCTTTGGGGCTGCCGCTCAAGAGTCTGAGATTCGCGCGGTCCTGACAGCTCAGCAGAATGCCTGGAATCGCGGCGACCTGGTGGCTTTCATGGAGGCGTACGAGAACACTCCCCGGATTGCCTTCGTCGGCCAGACGGGAGTTCGGCACGGCTATGACGAGATTCTGGCGAGGTACCGAAGCCGGTATGGGACTCCGGAATCGATGGGAAAGCTCCTGTTCACGATTCTGGAATTCGAAGGCATGGGCGACGGATTTGCGCGGCTGATCGGGAAGTTTGAGCTGCAACGTACGGCGGCGGGCGGCGGAAACGCTTCCGGTTATTTTACGCTGATCTTTCGAAAAACCCCGCAGGGATGGAAGATCATTCACGATCACACCAGTTGAACGGCGTTGGCAGGACTGCGTTACTTTATCCGGGCGGCGAACTCCCTGGCGATCGGGTCGGCGTCCTTTTCCAGCAGGCCGGAAATTCCCGCGACATACGATCCTTTCTGGAAGGCGAAGAGCGGCGCTCCGTTGTCCACGCCGTAGTAGCCACCGAATGACGGAACGTATTTGGCCACGCCTAAGGAGTTTTTCAGATCGAACAGCATGATGGCGGCGGCTTCCGGATTCTTTGCCTTGGCCAGAAACAGCTGGTAGCTGACGTCCTTGTCCTTATAGACCGCTACATTTCCCGCCGGCAGCATTCCTTTGCCCAGAACATGCGGATCGTCAATCCGGACCGTGAGCCGGTTCTTCTCGGGAAACTTGGCGGACTCATCGGCGGGCTTTTCTGCGGGGGCCGGCTTCGGGACCGCGGGCGCGGCTCGCTCTGCAACCTTTTCAGAGGAGCACGCGAAAGAGAGCAGCATCGCGATCGAGAGAATCGTTTTCGTGTTCATCGTTGCACTCACACTCGAAAATAGTCGGGGCGCCACTGGCGAATACCCTTCTTAATGTCCTTGTTCGAAAGTCCCGCCGAAAGCGCCTTGCCGGTGGCTTCCGGTAACTCCTCATCCTCCGCAAACCGCAGCGCGACGACCTGGCCCACTGTCAGATCATGCAATCTTCCTTTCAGTTCGTCCGGCAGCAGGCGTTCCATGCGCAGCCGCTCTTCAAGCCGGATGATGCGGGTTTGCACCTTCAACGAATAGATGCGACAGCGAAAGCTCAGGATCAGCAGCGCCACGACCAATCCGGCGCGCCACCAGGATAGCGGAGAGCCGTCATTCCAGGCAGCGCGTCCTGCGATCACCAGAAGAGCCAGCAGCAGCGGAATCAGTATGAAGTGAAACCATGGGTCAAGCCGGGTGTGGTTCGCGTATGTCTGGGGCCGTCGTTCCATCCGTCCATTTTATGGGAGGTTGTTGCGGACGCCCGGGTGATTACTTTTCGATGAGGAAGTTCCCGGTGATCAGCGCATCGATGCCGGAGGAGAAAAAGCTCCGGACGGCATCGCGCGGGGTGCAGACCAGCGGATCGCCGAAGAGATTAAACGATGTGTTGTAGAGCACGGGTAGTCCGTATTTTTTACCGAACTCGATCAGCAGCCGGTGGAAGAGCGGGTTCTCCTGCGCGTGAACGACATGCACTCGAGCCAGGCCGTCGCCCATCAGGACCGTTCGGAAAGTCGTGCGGTGCGCTTCCTTCACGCGGCTGATCGTGGCCAGGTTGCGAGCGTTGGGCCCCGTCTCAAAATACTCGCCGGCATGTTCGGCCGGGACGGAAGCTGCAAATTTCCGGAAGGCTTCCCGGTGTTTGATGTAGACGTTCAGGTTTTCGCTGGAATAGGGATCCAGCGGCGACGCCAGAATACTGCGATTGCCCAGGGCGCGCGGCCCAAACTCCATTCGGCCCTGCATCCACGCGACGATCTTGTGATCGCCCAGAAGTCTCAGGGCGGTTTCGATCGCCTCATCGGAAGTGATCATGTACCGGAAGCCAAGCTTGCAGTTCTCCAGGACCTTCTTGATCTCTTCGGCCGAGTACTCCGGTCCCACCGCCAGAGTCCGCATGGGTTTCGCCGGATCGGTTGCAGCGGCGTAGGCAGCGCCAATCGCCGTTCCGGAGTTTCCGGCCGCGGGTTGGACGAAAACATTCTTCCACAGGCCCGAGGTCTCGAAGGCGCGCACCAGCAGTGCATTGAAGAATACGCCGCCGGCCAAGCAGAGATTTTCACCGGAACCCGCCATCCGAAGCAGGTATTTCTCCACGGCCCGCTGAACTCCGGCGGCGATATGAGGCTGCAGATTTGCCGGAATGCTCGCGTCTTCCTGCAGCGAAAGCGCGCGAGAAAGAAATCCTTTGTCCTGCAGATACGCGCGGTTCATGGGCATCCACGGCTCGCCCAGAACGGACTCGAACGCGCCAACGAACCGGTCGTCGCCGGACGTGGAGAGCCACTGCACTTTGTGTTCGTCGGCTCCCCGATGGAATCCCAGAAGCTCCGTCACGCGGCTATAGAGCGCGCCGACGGAGTCGGGCCACAACAGCTCGTTTTGAGAGGTGAGCCGTGAGCCGCTTCCCGACCATAGCTGAGCCGTGACAAGGTCATCGCCGCTATCTACTGTCAGAACAGTAGCGTCCGAAAATCCGCTGGCGCAGAAGGAGGAGGCGGCGTGGGCCAAGTGGTGATCGACCAAGGTGATGGCGACACCGGGCAGCGCAGCGCGCATTTCGTCCAGCGCCCATTCCTCCGCGCGCCGGGCGACCGCGACCAGATCGACCTTCTTCGTCTTGGCCAGATCCAGGCAAGTCTTGATCGCCGTTTGCGGCAACCGGCGAACTTCACTTCGAAGTTTCTTCTCTTCGACGGCTGCCCGAAGCTCGCCGTCGACGACAATGGCGCAAGCGGCTTCGCTAGTGCCGATGCCTCCAATCCCCAAAACTGTCATGCAGCAGCAAGCCTCCGGATGGCGCGCTCGCGCCCGATTGCCAGAAACAGCGCGAACGCGCTGGGTCCGACAGACTGCCCGGTCAGAGCGGCACGGCTGGCATTGATCAGGACTCCAGCCTTCACGCCGCGTTCTTCGCACAGCTTTCGAAGGGCGGCCTCGACGCTGGCTTCGGTGAACTCAGGATCGGCGGCAAGCCGCGCGGAAAGATCCCGGCACAGCTCGCGCGCGCCGGGGGCGTCCAGCTTGGCCAGCGCTCCCGGCTCGATCTCGAAGTCGTCGGCGAAGTACGCCCGTCCCTTGGCCGGAAAGTCCAGCAGCGTGGAATACCGGCTGCGAATCAGATCCACCGTGGATTGAAACCAGGTCTCGTCTCCGGGAATGGGCAGGCTCGCTCGATCGAGGACTTGTTTCACTCGCGGGGCAAGTCTTTCGACCGGGCAGGTTCTCAGATGCTGAGAGTTCAGCCACAGCGCTTTCGGGTCCACCGGATCTTCGTCCGTAAAATTCACGGTTGCGCTGGACCGGTTGACGCCTTCAAAGCTGAATAGCTGGGTCAGTTCCTCGATTGACATCTGCTCTCGATCGTTCTTGGGGGACCAGCCCAGCAGGCTGATGAAATTCAGATAAGCCTCCGGCAGGAAGCCGGCGTCGCGATAGGTTGTGACACTCACCGCCGGGCCGTGCTTGCGCTTGGAAAGTTTGGCTCCATCGGGCGCCACCAGCAGCGGAAGGTGCGCGAATTCCGGAATCTTGACTCCCAGGGCATCGAAGATCAGGACGTGCTTGAAGGTATTGGAGACGTGGTCCTGGCCGCGGACGATATGAGTGATGCCCATGTCCGCATCGTCGGCGCAGGAAGCCAAGTGGTACATCGAGACTCCCGAGGATCGCAGCAGCGCGAAGTCTTCCACGTCATCGGCAGCCTTTTCCTGCGGTCCATATACGGCATCGTGCCAGCGGATCTTGTGCGACGAGCCACGAGGGACCAGGAATCGAAGGACGAAGGGCTCTCCGGCGCCGGCGCGGCGATCGCTCTCGCCGCGGGACAGCTCCCGAGCGCCGGGATTGAACAGCCAAGGTCCCGCATCGTGGGGACGGTTCTCCTCACCCTGGTGCGCGGGTGTGAAGTCCCGGTAGGCCAGTCCTTTTTCGAAGATTGCGTAGGCGGCGTCCCGGTAGAGATTGCTGCGCTCCGATTGCTTGTAAAACTCGTCCCAACCGAGGCCGAGCCATTCCAGGCCATCGAAGATGGACTGAACGGAGGCGTCGGTATTCCGCTCCACGTCGGTGTCGTCCAGGCGAAGGATCATCGTTCCGCCCTTCTTCCGGGCGAAAAACCAGTTGAATGCGAAAGTCCTGGCGCTGCCGATGTGGAGGTAGCCTGTCGGCGAGGGAGCAAAGCGAACTCGAACCATGCGGGAAACTTCAGGATACCAATGTGGCGTATAACGACTTCAAATCCGCGAGGGGGAGCTGCTCGGCGCGTAGGGTGCCTTCGGGGAGATCTCGAATGGCGGGGTAGTCCGCGGCCAGATTATTGCGGAGTGTCTTCCTCTTATGCCGGAAGCAAAGGCCGGCGAAGCTGAGGAAGCCTTCAGGAATCGAAGCAAGAAGAGGAGTCAGCCGGACGACCGCCGATTCGACCTTAGGAGGTGGAGCGAAGGCTCCCTTGGGCACGGGAAAAAGGAACTCGACCTGAGCGCGGGCCTGGGTGGACACCGACAGAAAGCCGAAGTCTTTGGTGCCGGGTTGCGCAGTCAACCGGTCGGCCACTTCGCGCTGCATCATCAGGACGGCATGGCGCAGCAGCGGACCCATCGCGAGAACGTGGCCGACGATCGGCGAGGTGATGTAGTAAGGAAGATTGCCGGCGACGGTTGCGGGTCCCCATTGCGCGAGGTCGGTTTTCAGAACGTCGGCGTGAACGATCTCGATGCCAGGAAACCGATGCCGGAGTTTGGGAATGAGCGCGTCGTCCAACTCGATGGAAATCAGACGGCCGGTTTGCGGCAGGAGCGCTTGGGTAAGCACTCCTTCGCCGGGGCCGATCTCGATGACCAAGTCCTGACGGGTGGGGCAAATCGCCCCGGCGATCTTTTCAATAATTTCGGGATTCCGGAGGAAATGCTGGCCGAGCCGCCGACCCACGCGGGATCTAGCCCCGAACCTCGATCGCGGCGCTACGGCGGAACGACACCCGGACTTTTCCGGATACTTTGTGCCCGGAAGCGGTGGCCGGGATGAACTCGCTGAACAGCAGAATGTTCTCGATGGTGCGCCGCACGGCGGGAGTGTAGGATTGCTCGCTGCCGGCAAAATCGTAGTCCACCACGCGGCCCTGTTCGTCGATCACCAGATCCACCGTTACTTCGGCACCGGTGAACTCCAGTGGAGTCATTGTCTTCAGATACGCATCAGTGGAGACATTGCGCTCCCGCGGCCAGATGGGGACATCGTAGTCGAGGGCTTGGCCGGTTCCGGGATACGTTGTGACGAACATGCTAAAGACCAGCGTTGCCGTCATCAGACCGCCGGCGAACGGCAATGCCAGCGGGCGCATCAGATTGTTGAACCAAAGCTGGAGTTCACCGCCGACGTGCGAGGTCAGCGCGGCAAGGCTTCTACGCTGGCTGGAGCGTACACGCGCCCGGGAACCGAGCACCCGGAGGGAGGTCGTCAACGCCGGAGGCGCTTTCAGTTTCGGAAGGCTGCGCATGGCCCGGCGAACGGCCAGAGCCTGCTCATAATACCGGCCGCAGTCCGGACAAGACACAATATGCGCGCGGGTTTCGGAAAGTTCAGCGGCAGGCAACGCCGCATCGAGCAGCGCCGAAATTTTATGGCGAACCGGCAGGCAACTCAACTTTGTCACACGCCACCTCTCAAGCCATGGAGAGGGGAAGGCATCCCGCTGCTGGATTCCGATTTCTCCAGCCGGGATGCGATCTTTTTGGCCAAAGCTTCCCGCCCTCGCAAAATCCGCGACTTTAC
The DNA here is from genome assembly GCA_964515165.1 of uncultured Solibacteraceae bacterium. GTDB lineage: Bacteria > Acidobacteriota > Terriglobia > Bryobacterales > Bryobacteraceae > JAPKYZ01. The sequence continues at coordinate 144,045 of CAZETQ010000002.1, forward strand.
CGTTCCCAGATTCACCTGCAAAACTTCGGCGACTTCTTCGTAGCTCATCTCTTCGATGTCTCTCAGAACAACCGCCGCCCGGAAGCTGGGATTGATCGCTTTCAACGCTTCGGCGACCAGTTCCTGCGTTTCGAGTCCAGCGACGATTTCGAACGGGGAACGGCACTGATCGGGAAGAATCTCCCGGTAGCTGACCCCTTCCTCATCGGTCCTCTCCAGCCCCACTTCCTGCTTGCGATGCCGGCTGAAGAAACGCCGCTGGTTGTAGGCTTCGTTGACGGCGATCCGGTAGAGCCAGGTCTTCAGGCTGGACTGCCCACGGAACGAGCCGATTTTGCGGAAGACCTTCAAAAATACTTCCTGCATAACGTCCGGAGCTTCGCTGGCGTCGTCCAGAAGCCGGCAAATCAGGTTGTAGACCGGGTGTTGGAACCGCTGGATGAGCGTTTCGTAGGCGTCCTCCGACCCGTCGCGAAGCGCTTCGACAAGCTGCTCGTCGAACGTTTCGAAGGTCGTCGACTCCACCCCGTCGAAGTTCCCGGCAATCGGATAGCTCGGAGAATAATCGGCCACTAGAAAACCTTCTAAGGTCATTCTACCGCCAGCAAGACCGTCATTTCTGTTTGACACCGCTTTGCGAGAATAGTTCCGTGCGTAAACTCTTTCTGCTGCTGGCGGCGTCGGCCACAATCCTTTCTGCCCAAGAAAAACCATGGTTTTTCATTCAGTTGACTGACACCCAACTCGGAATGTTCACCGGTAACAAGGATTTTGCGCAGGACGCGGCGAACTTCGAGTTTGCGGTGGCCGGCGTGAATCGTCTGAAGCCGCGGTTTGTCATCATCACCGGCGATCTGGTGAACAAACCCGGCGATGCCGCCCAGATTGCCGAATATAAGAAGATCGCGGCAAAAATCGACAATTCGATCCGGGTCTATCATCTTCCCGGAAACCACGATGTGGACAATGCCCCGACGCCCGCTACTTTATCGGCTTACCGCCGGAACATCGGGGAGGATTGGTATTCCTTTCGCGAGGGCGACTTCGCCGGAGTCGCCCTCAATACCACCATCATTCACACGTCCGGGGCGGTGACGGAGGAAGTCGCAAAACAGAAAGCCTGGCTGGAATCGGAACTGGCAAAGCTGAAAAGCGGCGGAGCCAGGCAGATCGTCGTCTTTCAGCATCACCCGTGGTTTGGGATGAAAGCTTCAGAACCCGACGCCTACTTCAACCTGCCGCTGGCGACCCGGCAATCCTATCTGGAAATTCTGGCAAAAGGCGGCGTCCGGCAGGTTTTTTCCGGCCATGTTCACAAGAGCTCGGTTGCGAGCGATGCCGGCATCGAAATGATCGTGTCCGGGCCGATCGGCATGCCTTTAAGCGAAGAAGGCTCCGGCCTTCGGGTGGGGATCGTTCGCAACGGGCGGGTGGACCACACGTTCTATCCGATCAGCCGGATCCCCAATCAGATCAAGCTGGACTAACCTTCCGATGCCTAGATGGATCGAACACCCATGGCGACGATGTCGTCGACCATCTGCGCTTCCTTCACAACAAACGGCTCGCCGTATTTCACGCCGATCAGGTTGCCATAGAACCGGGCTACGGCCGCCAGCCGTTCCCGAACCTCGGATTGTGGTGGAAACAGATGGCTGCCTTCGGGTTTGTCGCCGTACTGCGACTGGTAGGAGAACAGCGATTGCATCCGCCGTTCAAACTGAGCGGAGATGTCGACCACGAATGACGGCGCGACGTTCGCATATTGCGAAGCGTAGATGATTTTGTAGGGGCGGTGGGGCGGCAGTGTGTCGTCGATCTTCGCCAAGCCGGCAAGAAAGCACGATTCGTAGCAAAGTTGGCTGGAATTGTAGTGATCCGGGTGCCGGCCTTCCCAATAGGGAGCAATCACCACACGCGGACGCAAACGGCGAATTTCGCCGGCCAGCGTGAAACGGGCCGGCAGAGAATTCTCGATGCGAGCGTCGGGGAATGCCATGTTGCCGCGCCACTTCAGCAGCATTACGCGCCCGGCGGCGTCGGCTTCCTCCAGCCGCCGTTCCGGCGTGCCGCGCGTCCCCATCTCGCCCGCCGTCAAGTCCAGCACGGCGGTCCGATAGCCTTTTTCGGCCATCTTGATCAGCGTTCCGCCGCAGGTTTGCTCCACATCGTCGGGATGCGCGGCAATGGCCAACACGTCGACGGCCGGAAGCTCTTCGGAATAAATTGTCGGGAGTCTCATCGATTCCAGGAAAGGTCGCGCCGGGAGCGATACGGCTCCGACGGCCGCATCAGCCAGATCAGAACTATCCCTGCGAGGAATCCGCCGATGTGGGCGAAGTAAGCTGTGCCGCCGCGGCCCATATGCACATCGGCCACAGAGCCGATTCCGGAGAAAACCTGCAGGACAAACCAGTAGAGCAGAACCACCAGCGCGGGCAATTCCACCGTGAAGAAGAAGATAAACGGCACCAGCATGACGATCCGGGCGTGGGGGAACTTGATCAGGTAGGCCCCCATGACGCCGCCGATGGCGCCGCTGGCACCGATCAGGGGAATTCTCGAATCGGGATTGATCGCCGCCTGCGTCAATGCCGCGGCCATCCCGCACAGCATATAAAACAGCAGGTATTTTCCGCGTCCCAAGATATTTTCGATGTTGTCGCCAAAGACCCAGAGGAACATCATGTTCGCGATCAGATGCATCCATCCTCCGTGGAGAAACATCGACGTGACGACATCGAACCATCGAAAGGCAGCCGGAATCAGGCCGTATTCGGTGACGAAGTGATTTCGCGAATACGGATCCAGCAGAATTTCGTACAGGAACACGACAACGTTGATGGCGATGATCCAGATCGTCGCCACCGGAGTTTGGAGGCTGCGATAGAGATCGCGAATGGGGATCACGGGGCGACCTTCCAGCCATCGACGTCCTTGCGGGACCGCCGCTCGGCGCGCCGCATCAGATCTGCCGCCTCGGCGGCTTTCGCTATCCGTCCCCGGGCGCCCAGAGCAGTGCAATTCAGCGCGGCCATGGCGTTCGAGAACTCGAGAATTTCGCCGATGCTCCAATTCTGGAGAACTCCGTGGCAGAAGGCGCCGTGGAAGATATCTCCGGCTCCGGTGGTATCTACGCAGTTCACGACAAAGGCGGGGGAGTAATGAAATTTGCCTTCAAAGCGCGCCAGCGCTCCGTGAGCTCCGAGTGTCATGGCCGCTACTCGCATCTCGTACTCATCCTGGATCATCTCCAGAGCACGGAATGGGTCGCTTTCCGCGGTCCAGCGGGAGGGAAACTCGCTGGACGTCACCAGATAGTCGACGTTCTTTAGTACCTTTTCGAACCCGTGGTAGACGGTGTCCACGTCGATAGTGACGGGAATCCCGGCAGCGCGGGCGATTTCGGCAGCTTTCGCCACCGCCGCCGTATCGTGACCATCGATATGCAGCAGCCGCGCGTTCTGGATCATTTCCGGACGAATGTGCTTCGGCTCCAGTTTCAGGCAGTCGTTTCTCTGCCACAGCACCGTTCGCTCGCCGGTGGCTTCGTCGATGAGGATGTAAGCCGTCTGGTTCGGGCAGTTCTTCCGAATGTATACGTCGTCAATGTTGATTCCGGATTCACGAAGGCTTTCTAGCTGGACGTCGCCGCGGTAATCATCGCCGACGGTTCCGATGTACTTGACGCGAAGGCCCAGCCGCGCGCAGGCCACCATTGCACTGGCCACCTGGCCCCCGGTACTCAGGATTTCCTGACGGAACGGTTCTTTGCCGGCGTACGCGGGAAAATGGGGAAGAAGAATCAGCGTGTCGGTGGCATTCAGGCCAACGCCGACAACGTCGAAATCGGGCATGTCTTCTGATTATCGTTGAAGGAACGCCCGCCGGATCAATCGATTAGTTCTTCTTTTGCGGCATCTCGTAGACGTAGAGTACGTGCTCGCGATGGTTGGCTTCCGGTTTGTCGACCCGCAGCGGCTTCCACCCGCGAATCTCATAGTCGTGTGAGATGACGCGGGCGCCTGGCTTCAGCGAAGACTCCAGTTTCGGGCGAACCAGATCGTTGGAGTCGCGCAGCAGATAAATCGTCACCACGTCCGCCCTGCTGATATCCACGTCGAGCAGGTTGGCGTGAATGACCGACGCCTTCTCTTCGAGCCCTGCATCCTTGATCTTCTGCGTGCTGGCTTTCACCAGCCGCTCGGATAGTTCGATCCCTACCGCCCTCACTCCATCCAGGGCAGCCGCCGCGATGACGACACGTCCATCGCCCGAACCAAGGTCATACAAGGTTTCACCCGGTTTGAGGTTGGCAATAGCCAGCATCCGTTCTACGACGGAGTTTGGCGAATTTACGTAAGGCGCCAGGTACTGGCTGGGAGCCTTCTGCGATTGAAATTGACCCTGAGCCCAGATCGACGAGGATAGGACGGCGAGCCCGGCAATGATGCAACGCATAAACAATTACCCCTATCTTATTGCGTAGCCTGCAATTGAGCCCGGCGGGGCAGCCGAGATTTCTCTGCCCGCGACACCATCTCGCTAACAGCGTACCACAGATCCCTGGGACGGCTGATTGTGAACTCCATTCCGCGGAAGTGCTTGACAGCATGGCTGATAGAGTCTCGCCACGGTATCTGTTGCGGCCACAGGTTGTAGTTCATATAGAAGACCGGATAGGGGACTTCTCCCACCTCCTTGAGGAAGTCTGAGGAGACATTCTCCTGAAGCATCACCTTCGGGCCGGCGAAGACCACCGCATCGGGTCCGGTGTCACCTGCTTTGAGTTCATCTCGAATCAAATTTGCCAAAAATTCCGTCTCGCTATTTTTCCTGCTCAGCCGTTCCAGATCAATCGTTCCCAGCTTCAATTCGCCCAGAGCCTTACCGAGGCCGGGAAAATCAATTCGATCCGAATCCTGCTGGCGGAAGACTACCTTTTGTTCTTGCACGTTAAACGCAATGACACTGAATTTCGCGATCCGGGGATCCCGGGAGATCGTACGGAGGATCGACACCAGCGCACTCAGATCCACAGGCTGAAGAGCAGCCGACCGCGAATTCTGAGGCGCGAAGTTTACAAGTACCTTGACGCTAAGCGCCCCTTCTTCGTTGCGAGCAACTGGGGGTTCAGCCCGAAATTGCTCGAATTCCGAAGGCTGAACACTGTTCGGCGGAACAGTCACCGAAACTTCCTTGTCCTTGTTGGGCAAAGCAGCTTCAAAATCCCAATAAGAAGAGCAAACCCGCTCACTGCGGTCGCGAATCAGCCAATCGACATGGTACTTGCCTTCGCCTATGTCGAAGGCTCCCTGAAGAAAGGCTTCCCCCTTCTGATCTTCCTCAATGGCGGGAACGCGGACCTTCTGGATGAAATAGCGCGGTTCTTCCTGTAGGTCCTCAGGAGTCACGCGAAAAAGAATCGTGAGCAGATTCTCGCCACCGGCGAGTTCACGAAGCGGGACGGTGACGTGGTAACCAGTATGAAATCGAAGATCGAAACCGAGAACGGGTTTATCGGGGACGACTGCGCAGGGCAGGTCCTTTCGAGGTTCACCCGCCTCCAGGACGGCCCGGTCGCTGCTAAAGAGCGCGACGGCGGTTCCCCTTCCGGCGCCATTCACCAAGGATTGCGCAACAACATCCCGACCCAAAAAAATCAGGGTAAGCCCGAAGGCCAAGCCGACCGATCGTTTTCCGACGGAGTCCATGTCCGCTGTCCCAACGTAATCAAGTAGTGTCTACATCCTACATCCGCTGCTGGAGAATGCAACTGGTGGGGCGGCACGGAATGCCTTGCAGTTCACTTTCCCAACACACCGTGAAACGGAAAAAAGATGATTATGCCCGAGTTGTGCTTCGAATCAATAGAAATCTCCAAATTTGGTACTACTCCGGCGAAGAGGGCCTGTTGCTGGAAGCTCGACTATGGATGATAGAGTAGTTCCTTCACGCCTATATGAAACTTGTTACTTTTGTGTCCGGCGGAGTCTCGCCCAAAGTGGGAATTGTCGAGGGCTCCCAGGTTCGGGAAGTTCCCGGCTTTTCGGAGATGACCGCCGCCATCGCGGCTGGAGTTCCGGCCATTGCCGCGGCGGCAAAGGGTCCGGCTCAGGATCTGAGCTCGGTCAAACTGCTGGCGCCGATTCCCCGTCCTCCCAAAGTAATTTGCGTCGGGCTGAATTATCGCGACCACGCCATTGAATCCAACATGCCGATCCCGACCATTCCGGTGATTTTCAGCAAGTTCTCAAACACCGTGATTGCTCCGGGCGAGGATGTGATCATCCCGAAGAACACGGAAAAGCCGGACTACGAGGCGGAATTCGCCTTCATCCTCGGCAAGCCCGGCCGGCACGTCAGCAAAGAAAACGCCATGGACTACGTCTTCGGATACACGTGCGTCAACGACGTCAGCGCTCGCGACTTCCAACTGGCAACCAGTCAGTGGCTGATGGGGAAGACCTTCGACACTTTCTGCCCCATGGGCCCCTGGATCGTCACGGCGGACGAGATTGCCGACCCGCACAACCTGAACATCGGTCTAAAGATCGACGGAGAAGTGGTCCAAAACTCCTCCACCAAGGAGCTGATTTTCAACATACCGGAGCTGGTGGCTCACCTTTCGAGTGTCTTTACGTTTGAACCGGGCGATGTGGTTTCCACCGGCACGCCTCCCGGTGTCGGCCTGGGCCGCAAGCCGCCGCGGTGGCTGAAGCCCGGTGAAACGATGACCGTCTGGATTGAAGGCATCGGCGAACTGACCAACCGCTGCATCGCCGAAAAGTAAGATTTCCGAAACCGCGGCAAGCCGGCGTGAGGTCTAATGCCCATGCGTGCTATTGCATTTGTGTTTTCAATGCAGTTACTCGCAGCTCAGGCGGGGCGATTGAGCTGGCGCGGAAACTCCCCGCTTCGCACGGCGACGTCCCGTCACTTCTGCGGCAGCGGGAGCTGTGGAAGGATTCGTTCCGCCATGCCGGGGCGGCCGACAGTCATCCGGCTATCGAACGACTTTGTAGCCGACCCCGCGAACCGTCAGTAAGTGCTTGGGTGCGGATGGATCGTCTTCCAGGTAGCGGCGCAGACGAACGATGAAGTTGTCGATCGCCCGGGTGTCGGTATCTTCGTGGACTCCCCAAACTTCTTCGAGCAGCGCCTTGCGGGGCACATTGCGGCCCTCGCGTTCGACGAGGTAGCGAAGGAGGTTGGCTTCCATCTGAGTCAATGGAATCATCCGGTCTGGAGTGCGAAGCTCCAGGTTGTCAAAGTCGATCGTACGGCTGTTCAGGTTAAAGGTCGTCCGGGGAGCGGCTGCCTGCCAGTCCCGCCGCCGCAGCAGGCCTCGCACGCGAGCGGTGAGTACGGCCAGCTCAAACGGTTTCGGAAGATAATCGTCGGCTCCGGATTCAAAACCTCCAATGACGTCTTCCGGCCGCCCTCTTGCCGTTAACATCAGCATCGGGACAAAGTCGCCGCGCTCCCGCAGGCGCCGGGCCACTTCGAAGCCATCGATACCGGGCAGCATGATATCCAGAATCAGCAGGTCGTAGACCGTACCGGACAGGCGCGAAAGAGCCTCCTCGCCGTTGTCGCAGGTCTGCACCTCGTATCCCTCGGCTTCCAGGTTGAAGCGCAGACCGTCGGCGAGGTGCTGCTCGTCTTCGACAATCAGGATCCGGCTCATGAACGGGACCGCTGTGGACCGGCAATCGGCAGCTCGATGGTGAATGTGCTGCCGTGTCCATGTCCGGGACTTTCCGCGTAGACGCGTCCGCCGTGGCGTTTGGCTATCGCGCTGACGATGAACAGTCCCAGGCCGGTACCTTTGACTTTTTGGGTGATTGCGCCGGGAATCCGGTAGAACCGCTTAAAGATCCTCTTCATCTCGTGCGTCGGAATGCCGACACCTTCATCGCGGACTCGAACGGCGATCTTGCCGTCCTGCGCGGCGGCCACCTCCGCCCGAACCTTCACCGTCCCGGCGGAGTACTTGATGGCATTGTCCAGGAGATTCGAGACAGCCGCCTTCAGTTCCTCCGGATCGCCTTCCACCCAGGAGCCGGGTTCCGCGCGGAGATCCAAGGCATCCTCCGGAAGATGATGACGCAGCCGCGCGATCGAGACGCAGTCCTGCACAAGCCCGGTGAGGTCGATTGGCGTCTTGTGCAGCAGCCGGGGAGCGGAGCCGGTTCTTCCCGCCTGCAGGACCTGTTCGATGGTTCCCATCAGTCTTTCGGTATCGGCCAGCATCACGTTGTAGAACTCTTTCCGTTTTCCGGGCTCCGGTTCTCGGGTCTTCAGCGTTTCCAGGTAGAGGCGAATCGAGGCGACCGGGGTTTTCAGCTCGTGGGTGACGGAATTGATAAAACTGTCGTGCCGCTCGTTCCGGCGAATTTCCCGAATCAGGAAAATGGTGTTCAAGGCGACACCGGCAATCAGCATCGCAAACAGCAGGATGCCGAGGACCAGCATCAGGCCTTCGCGCCAGTTGAGGACGATCCAGCTGACGTTCAGGCCGATGGCGACGGCAACCAGGCAACTGCCCAGAATCGCGACGAGAATAATCGAACGGCGCCGTCCGCTGGGTCTCACGCTCTTAGATTAGCGTTCCCCGGCGGCGGCGCCGTTGCAATACACGAAAAACGAGGGCTTAGGCGGCTTCGCGCATCTCGACGGGAGATGTCGTTTTGGCCATCCGGACATTCTTGGCAATACCCAGCGTCTGTAACAGCCGGATCTGCAGCCACGTCATGTCGAATTCGTACCAGGTCAGTCCGTGACGTGCCGAAGCAGGGTGGGCGTGGTGATTGTTGTGCCAGCCTTCTCCGAAGGTCAACAGCGCGACCCACCAGCTATTGCGGGAGTCGTCGCGAGTGGCAAAGCGGCGGTTGCCCCACATATGCGTTGCCGAGTTCACCAGCCATGTCGAATGCAGGCCCAGGACCACCCGGACGCAGGTTCCCCAGAGCACCATGGACGTTCCGCCAACCAGGTATAAGAGGATGCTCACGACCACCAGCGGAACCCAATGCCAGGTGTTCAGCCAACGGTAGAAAGGCACCTTCGCCATGTCCGGAGCGTACTTGCCCATCAGCTTGGTGTCGCTGTGCTTTCCGTCGCCATAAATGATCCATCCCACGTGCGCCCAAAAACCGCCGTCGCGCGGAGAATGCGGATCGCCTTCCTGGTCCGACTTCTGATGATGAATGCGGTGAGTGGCAACCCAGAAAATCGGGCCGCCTTCGAGCGTCATCGAACCGCAGATGCAGAAAAAGTAATCCAACAATTTCGGCACCTTGTAGGAGCGATGGGTGTGCAGGCGATGATAGCCCATCCCGATTCCACAGCCGATGCACAGCCAATACAGGCCGGCAGCCACGGCGATCGCTTTCCAATCCCAATAAAAGATAACGGCAATGATGGCGAGAATGTGAAAAACGGCAAACCAGGTAGTGGTCAGCCAGTTGATAGATTGAGTGCTCTTGCGAGCGTAGATTTCAGCGGACAAGGAGTTTTATTGGCCTTTCAAAGGATATCTATTGCAACGCTAACAGGCCTTTTCTTTCCGCTGTGTAATAGTTATGTATTTTCGCTAGGAGCCGGATTCAACCTTTTGTTTCAGACGTTTCAGGTTCTCCTGGGATTTCTCTTTGACTCGCGGCGTTATCAAAGGTTCTAATAGCCGGCCAATCCAACTGTCGTATTTGTAGTCTTCGGTGAGTTCCACCTTCGTGCGGCCCCCGGCTAGTTCGACGAGGTGACACTGCAATACCCCGGACGCCCGGCCCGGAATACGAAAACGTCGAATCCACTTGAAAGGGGGATCCTGTTCCAGCACTTCGTTGTGGATTTCCATCCGATCGCCTTCGCTTTCCATCACCCAAGTGAAGCGTCTGACGTCCGTCTGCCGGACCTCCACCAATCCGGCGATCCATTGCTTTTGCCGTTCCGGCTGAATGATCCATGGCCAGACTTGCAGATAGATCCGGTCGATTTCCACGCCGGCCTCGACATGTCCCGCGCTGGGCCGAAAGCCGATCAGCCACAGCATCACGACAAAGATCAGCAGCGAAGCGCCGGCGATTCCGGCCAGCCGTTTCCTATCCATCATTCATTCGCCGTTGCCGCGTCTCAGTCACGGCGGGAAGCGCTTCGTTTGCGTTTCGCGCAGAGTTTTTCAATCTGTTCAATCAGGTACGATCTTCTTTGGAAACGCTCAGATCTTGAAGACGATCTTGCGGCGATAGAGCCAGTAGCAAAGACCCCACATCGCCGCAAGAACGCACAGGTTCAGCGGAATCGCGCCGATGGGTCCGAGAAACGCGAAGTTCCCGGTGAAGTTTCCGATTCCCCGCGCCAGCCATCCCCGCAGGACCTGTGCGAACGAATAAATAAAGATGCAGTTCACCCCGACGACGACAAGTGGAAAGGTCCAGGAGGTTCGCCGGCGCATCTCGATGATCCAGTAAAAGGCGGCAAACAGCAGCAGCACCCAGCCGGCGCTGAAGAACGTGAACGAGCCGAGCCACAGGCGCTTCACCATCGGAATCCACGGCGAAAGCGCGAGCCCCAGCGCAAACGCTCCCGCCGCGCAGCCCAGAAGGATTTTCATCTTTTCCTGATGCGTGCGATCCGAGGCGACCAGCATTCCCGTCCAGACACCGAATAGAACCGTGATCGCATTGCCCAGAAAGTTGATTGTCGTGTAGTAGCCGGAGTAGTTGTATCCCAGCACCGCCAGATCGATCACGGCCCCGATGTTGCCGGTCTGGTCAAAGGGTCCGGCCGGTCCGGGAAACGCGTAGAACAGCGCGTGGTGAAAGACCATCAC
>CAZETQ010000002.1:154981-161074 GCA_964515165.1 uncultured Solibacteraceae bacterium
GCCAGCGGCATGGCGACTCCTACGATGAATGTGAACGCCGGCTGGATCAGGTCCCAGACGGTACAGCCGGCCCACTCGGCGTGTTCGGTCTGATAAGACAGCCACTGCAGCCCGGGCCAGTTCTTGAAAGCCTCGTGGAGCCCGAATCCATGCGAAATCAGCAGGATCATTGTGAATCCACGAAACGCGTCCAGCGACAGCAGGCGGGCCGCCTTCTTCGGCGTCGCGTCCGGAGTTCCGCCAAGAGGAAGAGTCTCGACCGCGGTTGCCATAGAGTTAAGCCACCTTTTTCGAGTATTCGCGTACGATGTAATCGCACGTCCGAACCGTCAATGCCATCATCGTCAACGTCGGATTCTGACAGCCGCTGGACACCCAGGCCGCTCCATCCGTCACGAAGATATTCTCTACGTCCCATGCCTGGCAGTACTTGTTCAGGACACTGGTCTTTCGATCATCGCCCATTCGAGCCGTGCCCGTTTCGTGAATGCAGAATCCCGGTACGGACCAGCGCCCGTCCGGAGTCGTCGCGATGTTTTTGGCTCCCGCGGCCTCCAGCATCTCCGCGGCTTGCGCCACGCCATCACGCCACATCTTCTTCTCGTTGTCTCCCCATTCCGCGTTGACCTTCAAAATGGGAATACCCCAGGCATCCGTCTTGCCCTTGTCGATCTCGACGTAGTTCTCCTTTCGCGCGAGGCATTCGCCCCACAACGAAATCGAAACACCGTACCTCCCCTTGCGGACCGCATCCTTATATTCCGCTCCAAAGCCGGGCGCCGCGAAATCGAACGCCGGGCTGGAGCCGCCCTGGTACCCGTAGCCGCGAATGAAGCCGCTGGTCGTCTTCTCCTTCACGTTGCGGAAGCGGGGAATATAGATCCCGTTCGGCCGGCGCGGCGGACCCGCCCAAGGCTTCGTTTCCAGATTCGGCATGATCCCGTTCGCGCCGCCCTGGTAGATGTGATCCATCACATATTTGCCCAGAGCATCGGAGGAATTGCAGATCTGCGAGTTCATCAGCAATCGGGTCGATTCCAGCGTGGATGCGCAGAGAAGAACGATCTTTCCCCGAACCTCCCGCGCGGCTTTAGAAGTGCGATCGAGGTAGGAGATTCCCGCCGCCTTGCCGTCTTTCATCACCACACGCGCGGCAACCGCGTCAGTCACAAGAGTCAGCCGTCCGGTGGCTCCGGCGTCCTTGACAGTCGTGAAGGGCGAAGAAAAATACGAATAAGTCACGCATCCGCGCTCGCACGGGCCGCAGTAGTGGCACGCCGCGCGGCCATTATGATTCTTCGTGAGAATCGCCGTCCGGCCGATCGTGACGGTGCGGCCCATCTTCTGCTTCACCCGATCGCGCAGAATTTCTTCCCCGCAGGTCATCTCCATCGGCGGCAGGAATACACTGTCTGGTAATTGCGATAAATTCTCTGCTCGCCCGCTGATCCCCACGTACTTTTCCACTTCTTCGTAGTAGGGCACCAGTTCCGAGTAGCTGATGGGCCAATCCACGTCATAGCCGTCATGCGACGCAGCCTTAAAATCCAGGTCGCTCATCCGGTAGCTCTGGCGGCCCCAACTCAACGAGCGCCCTCCCAATGCCCGCTGCCGGATCCACCAGAAGGGCTTCTGCTGCGTGTACGGATTCTCGACGTCCGAAACGAACCACTTGTAGTTGTACTCACTGCACGCATAGCAGCGCCCCTGAATCGGCCGGTCCCGAATCACTTTGGGGGACATTCCGAGATACGGAAGCTGCCAGGGATTCGTATGCTCGCTGAAATCCTTGGGAGTTGTCTTCGCTCCCGCTTCCAGCATGCAGACCTTCATGCCGGCTTCCGTGAGCTTCTTGGCGGCCCACCCCCCGGTTGCTCCGGAACCCACGACGATTGCGTCGAACACTTCGCCACGAGGCGCGATTTGCGGCATCGGCAACATTATATGACCGCGCGCAGACGCGAACAGAACGACTGAGACAGGAGCTTGGCGTAGGATGAAACTCGGATGGAAGAGCGTTCGGAACTGACGTCCGCCGAAACGATTGCGATTCCCGCTGTTTCCAGCGGCTCCGGCCGGCAGTACGCAGACGAAGGCCGATTCATCGGGACGCTTCTCGGTGGCAGCAGTCCGATGACGCGGTACCGGCTCGCGCGCGCCAGGTGGACCTTGCTGCGGCCGGGACTGGCGGTTACAATCTCAGCGATCTTTTTCATATACAGCTTCGGGAATCTCGCGCTGAGCACGGATCTGACGGCTTGGCATGTTCCCTACGGGACGGCGACGCTGGCGTTGATGCTGGGGATTACCTTGCTAGCCATGCAAAGCGCCGCGAAAGCGCCGCACGAAATCTTCTTCAAGCGCCTGAGAGAATTCTCCTAATTTCTGTTCAATGGCGGCCCTATCCAGATCTTGGTGCCGAGCCGCAAGCAATCGAACATCTTCCAAGTCTCTTGGGCGCCCGGCAACTACTTTGTGCACGATAAGGCTCTCGATGGAGACGACGCGAATCGCTGTCCCATCGATGTGGAAGATGGATGCTCTTTGAATGGACTCTCGTTCAAACGCCGACGTTGAGAAAACGAGATCCACGCGAGTTCCGTTCGTTGCGTCCTCACAGGGTAAAACCATCGTCCTTGTGACGAATTCTTCAGGATTAGCGGCTAACACCCGTAGCCCGGCGTTTTTGCACACCACAAGGAGGTTTTCCAAGGCATCCGGGCCGACTCCCAGGGTCAGGTCAACGTCTTTCGTGAAACGCGCTTCCCCGTAGAACAAGACGGCCTGCCCTCCGATCACCATATAAGGCACGCCGGCGGCGTCCAAAGCCCGAGCCAGCCGGACCAGCAGCGCCTCAAACACTGTTCAGCTTTCTCGCGAGTTCAATCTTAAACTCGATGCCCTCCAAGGGATCCTTCGTGGGTAGCGCCCCGCACTTCACTGCCCAGCGGTACATCTCGTTATAGATACGAAACCGCTCCTCCAGCGTGGTCGGATGTGTCCGATCCCACTCGTCCTCGAAGTCTCTGAGAAATTTGCCATCCCTTACCACATCACCAGCGTAGCGCTCGCTGGAACGTTATCCGGGGGATATACTCCAAACGATGAATCGCCGCGACGCTTTTCGATATCTGTCCTGGGCTGCTGCCTCGCCGCTCGCCCTCTCCGCCCAGCAAGGATTTCAGGAAGGAGTGGAGGACCCGGCCGCGATTCCGGACAATCTCGATGGACCGGTTAACGTTCACGAGTTTGAAGCGTTGGCCAAACGAAAACTCCACAAGCTGGCCTATGATTTCATCGCCGGCGGAGTGGAAGACGAGAAGACTCTCCGCGCGAATATCGAAGCGTACCACCGGGTGTTTCTCGTTCCGCGCGTGATGCGCGACGTTTCCCAGGTCGACACCTCGGTTGAGATTCTGGGGCAGAAGCTGGACTCTCCGATTCTGATTGCTCCCACCGGCGGAAAAAACCTGGTGATGCCCAATGCGGACGAGCTGGTGGGACATGCCGCGGCAGCCAACAACACCATCATGATCAGCGCCGGAGGAGCGGACAAACTGATCGGCGAGGGTGTGGCGCTGAACTGGTGGACGAACACCACGGGTTCCGCGACCAAGACCCAGGCGCAAAGTTATGCCCGGCGCGTCGTCGATCGGGGAGCGAAGGTCATCACCATCACCGCCGACAACGAATACCAGTCCAATCGAGACCGGAACAACAGGAATCGCTTCGACTACGGAATGATGGGCACGGGCGTTCCGAAGCCCGGCCAGCCGGCGCCGCCTCCCCGTATGCCCGCCAAGCCGGCCATCTGGATTCCGCACACTCCGCAAATGACCTGGGACGTGATCGACTGGTACAAGTCCGCGGTGAAGATTCCTATTGTCGTGAAGTGCATCATGGCGCCCGAGGATGCCGAGCTGGCTGTCCAGAAAGGCGCCGACGCGATCGTTGTCTCAAACCACGGCGGCCGCCAACTCGACGGCGTGATGGCGACGCTCGATGCGCTTCCCGATGTGGTGGATGCGGTTGGCGGAAAAATTCCGGTGTTGATGGACGGCGGAATCCGCCGGGGCGGGGACATCCTCAAGGCCCTCAGCCTCGGCGCAAAAGCCGTCCTGATCGGACGCGCCCCGCTTTGGGGGCTGGGAGCATTCGGCCAGCCGGGCGTGGAGCGGGTGCTTCAAATGCTGAAGGCCGAGTTTAAGCTCGCCCTCGCTTTGGCCGGATGTAAGGATGTTACGGAAGTGAATCGCCGGTTGGTGCGCAGGCAATACAAATTCGCCTAGCGGTTGTCTTCTTTTCCGGAACTGTCCAGAGGAAGAGCTTGCTGCCGTTGACGACCATCTCCTTGTCTGCCGGCCAATCCTTAATTCCAAACTCATGAGAAACGATGCGAGTTCCCGGCTTCAATTCCGTTAAGAGCTTGGATCGCACGCGGTCGTTTACGTCAGGCAGAAGGTATAGGGTCACCACGGTTGCATCGTGAATATCCGCATTGAAGAGGTTACCCACTTCGAATTTTGTTCGGTTTCCCACTCCGGCCTTCTCGGCTTTGACTTGCGCCCGTGCCACTCTCTCCGGGTTGATGTCGATGCCGACGCCGCGCGCTCCGAATTCCTTTGCGGCGGCAATGACGATACGGCCGTCGCCGCTTCCCAGATCGTAGACGGTATCGGTTTTCTGCACTCCAGCCAGCTTCAACATGGCTGTTACGGTGTTGGACGGACTGGGTACATAAGGTGTATTGACTTCAGCATCCTGCCCCGCGACACAGAATCCAGCGGCGAGGGACAGCGTTACCAGCTTGCGAAAGTGATGCACTATATTTCTCAGACACTCCACCGTCCAAAGGAGTTTCAACGCGCGCCGACTACAATGGGGAAAGGAAATTAACGAAATGCCTCGGCAAATGAGTACTTGGTCCAAAGCCAGTGCCTACATGGGCTTGGCATTTGTGATTCCGGCAGCGATGTATGCCTGCTGGTGGATTGGCGATTGGGCCGATCAGAAATACGGAACGAAATGGTTCGGACTGGTGGGACTGTTGTTGGGTTTCGCGGCCGGACTGTACGAACTTCTCAGGCAGTCCAGCCGCATTGAAAAAGGTCCGAAGGCCTGACTTCTATCGATCGATGACGATCTATTGAGCGAGCTTTGGATTCACCGTCTCCAATTGACTTTGATAGTCCTTGATCTTCGCAGCGCTGCTTAAGATCAGGCCAACGATCGTCAGCATGACTCCAGCTACTCTACCTGTCGGAGTAGAAGCGGATACCAGTCCGCCGAGTGTTGTGGCGGCCTCCCCCGCGATCTCCAGATAGAGGTTTAATGTACCGCTGCGCTGTCCTGTTCGGGCGGATGCGGGTTGAGCTTTGTCGCCCTTGATGCGGCTCGAAACATCACAAGCTGCCAGGTACGCGAAATGAATGCTCTCCCTGAGTTCTCCGGCGGTTTTCGCATTCGATCGCGCCGGATCTACGTTATTTACTGTCCGTATGAGTTCCGTGATAAGCCGCTGTCGAGGTCCGGGCTCAATGCCCGCTCCAGCTAGCACCTTCTCTTCAATTTCAGTGAATCTTCGAAAGCTGGCCAGCAACTCACGAGCTTCCTTAACGGCTGTATTGGACCTGCCCGTGCTGCTTTCCAGGTCCGACCAGATTCGCCGGTCATTGTAGGCTCTGGTTAGCGCAGTACATGTCACCTCGGCAGCTTGGCCGGTGTAGGTCAAGGCAGTGTCTTTGTCACCTTTATGCTCCAGGTAGAAGCTGGCTTCCGTAATGGAGTAGGCGGCTCGATTGTATGCGCTGGCCAGGTAGACTTGCGGCTCTTCTTGAGCAATCGCGCCGCGCGCTGCGCCGAACAGAAGCGCCGGTAGCTCGCGACGAGTCACCTTCATTGATGGAGCATCATATCGCAAACCTGAATCGCGGGCATCGCCGCTGGCAATGCAGGAACGCCTGATCTTTATTTGAAACTTCCCGGAGCAATCCGGTAATCGCCGGTGCGATTCCTGTCCGAAAAATAGACGATCGCGAGATTTCCATCCGGTCGTTTGTAAGCCCACGCTTCAAAGGGCGGGTCGTCGCCGCG
>CAZETQ010000002.1:161174-182838 GCA_964515165.1 uncultured Solibacteraceae bacterium
TCGTTCAGCCACTTTTCATACGGTGAGGAAATGGCAGCGTTGTTTTGCGGCGACTGCCACGCCATCGCGGCGGCCGCGGTTCCAATCATCAGCACACCGATTGCGATCAGTGGTGCGCTCAAAGAAGTAGATCCCTTCGGATCGAGCAAACGGCGAATACGATTCACGAGACTCCCTCCTGTTGCGGCCACAGCCGGTTCCCGGCCGGACCATCGATTTTCGGCCAAAGATGCAAGCGCATGAGCATACTCCCGAGCATTCCCGCGCAAGGCGACTACCGTGTCGTCGGAGCAATGCTCCCGCTCCGCCCGGATTCGCGCCGAGATCCACCAGACAGCGGGATGGTAGAACAGCAAGCTTTCCACGATGCGCTGGCAAAGATTTGCGAAATAGTCCCAACGCCGGATGTGCGCCAGTTCATGAATTAGCACCGCCTCCACCTGCTCCACCGGCATCGCGGTCAGCAGTCCCACCGGCATCAACACCAGCGGACGCAAATGACCCAACACCATGGGAGTGTCGGCCAGGCAGGACTCCAGCAGTTGGACCGGCCGCGAAATTCGAAGCTCGGCCGTCAATTTCGCGAACTGCTGCTGCCATCTCAACGGAGGACTGCACGTGCCCCGAACGCGAAGCTGCCGCACTGCGATCCAGCCGGCGGCGTTTCGCAAGCTGACGAGAAATACTCCCGCGGCCCAGAGATAGGCCAGCCACGGAACCAGATCGCGCACTTCATTTCGAATGGCGCGGAACTCACCCGGAGCAATTGATTTCCAGGCCGGCAACGGCAGCGACGGAAGAGCCTTCGCGGTTCCAGCGTCGGGAATTGCGCCGATCAGCGTCCAGAAAAATGCCAGAAGCAGGATCAGCAGGGAAGCGCATGCGGCGTTGTACCGGATCCCGGCGGATTGCGTGACCGCGAACACCCCGGCTAGCGCGGCAGCAAGAAACGCGCCTTGCCAAAGCGAGTGCAAAATGGCCCAGCCTGCCGCGATGGCAAGCGGCGATTGAATCCAATCGTTCGGGTTCATTTCTTCTCCTGCGGATACTCGTCCAACAACCGCCGCAGCTCCGCCAGCTCTGCCGGAGAGACTTTCTTGGAAGACAACGCTCCGATCAGCAGCTCTTTGGCGGAGCCGCTGAATGCTCGCGTCAGGAGGTCGCCGGCCAACTGCTGCTGCGTCCACTCCCGCGGCCGTGCTGCTTCATACACGTGTGCCCGCTGTTGTTCGTCCCGGCGGACCAGGCCTTTTTCAGCCATGATCTGCATGAACTTCAAGATCGTGCTGTACTGCGCCGTCCGCCGCCGGCTGACGTTTTCGAAAACATCTCGTACAGTGGCGGGGCCGATGCTCCATAGAACCGTCAGGATTTCCAATTCCGCGTCGGTGGGCCGGGGAGGCGCGTCCTGCATATGCGAAGAAGTTACTAGTAATGTCTTCGTATGTCAACGGGAATATTTTTCCATCAGGTCGTGCGCCCACGCTGCCGCCTTCTTCCGCAGCACAAAGGGCTCCAGCGCCTCGGCGTGCGGGCCAAGGGCGAGGACCAGCGCGCAGGCTTGATCCTCGGTGTCGAAGCCGACAGAGAGTTCAAATATCCCCGAGGATTCGCTGAGGGTTTTGACGGGACCGTCTCCCAGCCACATTCTCGTCAACATTCTTCCTCTCGCGTCGGCCCGCAGCTTCACTCGATACTGCTGACGCTCGTCTTGATAGCGCTTGGCTGCCGCGTGCCACGACGCCTCCAAGTCGAAATTGGCCGGGCGAGCGCAGGGAGCGTCCAGCAATTTCGCCGCGGTAATTCTCGAGACCCGGTATGTCCGGTGCCCCCGCGGAGTCGCCGCATAGACATACCAGGCTCTGCCCTTTGCGACCAGGCCGAGCGGATCGACCGTACGTTCCGCTTCACTCTCCCCCGCGGCGCGGTATCGCATCCAGAGCTTCCGCCCGCGCGCCACGGCGTCCTGCACCACTGGCAGCATGGATAGATTCTCGGCCCAGCCGCTCCATCCGTTGGGATCGATGTACAGGCGCTGGCGAATCGAACTGGCGCGCTCGCGCATCTCGGTCGGAAGGGCCGCCACCAGCTTGGCAAGAGCACTTTCGGCGGCGGCAGCCAGCCGCACATCTCCCAATGTGCGCGGCTGCGCCATCAGCAGAGCGCCCAGCTCTGCTTCGTCCAAACCCGGTACCTGCGTCCGCCAGTCCTCGTCCAGCTGCCATCCTCCGCCGGACCCTCGCAATGCATAGATCGGGACTCCAGCGGCGCTCAGCGCCTCCATGTCGCGATGAACGGTGCGCAGAGAAACTTCCAGGCGTTTCGACATCTCTCGCCCCGTCAGTTTTCCGTGCGACTGCAGCAGCAGAAGAGCGGAGAGAAGTCGGTCGGCCTTCATAAAAAACTCGCGATTTCAGAATGTGGCGGGAAATATGACACAGGATGGCATATTTGCGCCTCTACTCTGATTCTGCGGTTGATGAAACGGCCGCGGATGAACCTGAAGAGGAGACACGAATCGTGAAGATTACGGAACTGTTACTGGCGGAAGTAGATCGCGAGGCGGCCGGGACGCGAAAGGCATTGGAACGAGTTCCCGCCAACATGTCCTGGAAGCCTCATCCCAAATCGATGAGTCTCGGCCAACTGGCAGGCCTTACCGCAACGATGATCGGCTGGATCGAATTGATCATCAAGCAGGACGAATTGGATCTTGCGCCCGTCGACGGCCCAAAGTACAAAGATCCGGAGATGAACAACTCTGCCGAGCTGGTCCGTGCCTTGGACGAAGCGGTGGCGAAGGCAAAGAGCGCGCTCCAGAGCACGGACGACGACTTTCTGATCAACACTCGCTGGCAGTTGAAAGTCGCCGGAAAGGTGGTCGACGATTCCCCGCGCTATGAAGCGATCCGCGATGCGGTGCTGAACCATCTGGCCCATCATCGCGGCCAACTGACGGTCTATCTTCGCCTGAACGACGCTTCTGTTCCCGCCATCTATGGAGGATCAGCCGACGAGCAGGCATGGTAACTAACTCTGCCGGAGCCGGCGCCTGAAATTCTTCAGGCTCCAGGCTCCGTCTGTGACGGTTCCGGCTGGAAACCGCAACCCTGCCGCATGCCGCGGCGAAATTTCTGGCGCTGTTCCGGTGTCATCTGCCAGGGCTCCGGCCGCCACGCGCGTCGCCCGCCCCAGCCCCGCCAGCCGCCAAACAGAATCCAGCTGAGTGCCAATAGGCCGACAGCCTGCCAGAATCCGATCTTCGGCAATCCGAAGATTTCCGGCATCAGCATGTTCCAGAGCTGGAATACCGCCTGCCCGAATCCGGCGATGACAATCAGCGCAAACAGCGCAATGGCAAAAATTCGAATCGCCCAACGTTGTCGCATACTCACTCCTGTTCCCACTCGTCATAGATCTCTTGCAGTCTCGTGCGCAGCCGCAAAACGGCGTAGCGCTTTCGCGCCAGTAAGGTATTGATGCTCACTCCGGTTTCGGCTGCCAGCTCCGCAAAGCTCCGTCCATCCACTTCATGTGCCACGAAGACCAAGCGTTGTTCCTCCGGAAGCTCCGCCAGCGCTTTTTCCAACTCCGCCAGCAAAACGCCGCGAGCATAGGCGGCATCCGGGCCTCCGTCGGCGGACGGCAGCAAGTCGGAAAGCGACAACTCGTCGCCGTCCGCCGAATCGAGAGGAACGGTCCGTTTCTGGCGAAACAAATCGTGGATCCGGTTTTGCGCTACGCGGAACAACCACGCTCCGGCCTGGCGGACAGGCTTCATCAGCCGGTACGCGACCACCAGTTCATAGAAAACGTCCTGCAGGATGTCTTCCACGTCGCCCGGCTCCAGAACTTGCCGCGCGATGAACCGTTTCAACCGCGGGTGCTCCTGGTCCATCACGGCGGCGAGTTGCCGGTCTTGTTCGATTTGGTTGTCTGCCGGGATGGCCGCCGCCCTCATCTAAGGATTACGACGGAATGGCAGGGGGAAATATTGTGGGCGAAGAGGATTAATTGTTCCCGCGAGTCCCGGCAACACTTCGCATGGCGAGCGATTGTCGGCGCAAGCCGCTCGCGACGTAGCGCTGGTAGCTGGTGAGCGTTTCCTGCCGGTCGGCTTCGGTCCAGAATTTTCCAGCAATCAAGGAGTTGGCCATCGATTGGATACTGTGTATCCAGACCTCCGCGAAGCGATCGAAATCCGGGCTTCCCCGTTCCACGATTTCATCGTCGATTCGCGTCTCAACCGCCTCCAGCCCGGCCGCCGAAAACAGCGCCGGTAGTTCCTCGCCCATGTGGTTGCTCCAGCCATTCGCCTGGCGCCAGGTCAGGAACGCCGAGTAGAACGTCAGAAATTCCGGCGGAGGCTCCGGCTCCCACCGGCTCAGCGCGTGGCAGTAGTCGAGAACAACAACCTTTCCTCCGGGCCTGACGGCGAGCGCCATGCCGTCGATGGCGCGTCCCGGATCGCTGACCCATTGCAGCGTTCGGGCGGAAGCCGCGATGTCGAATTCCGAGTCGAAGGCGAACGCCAGAGCATCCCCCGCGAGGAAGGACAAATTCGCTCGAGACCCATGCTCCGCGCGAGCGATTGCCAGCAGAGACTTATCGCGATCCACTCCCACCACCCGCCCGGCTTGCCGCGCGATTCCCACGGTGATGGCTCCCGTGCCGCAACCCACATCCAGAACCGACATGCCGGGCCGCAGCATTTCCGCCAGCCGCCGGAAGTCCCGCTCCAGGGAGCGCTGGTTCAGAATCCTCGCGTCGGACCGGTGCTGCTGCTGCCCGCTAGGACTCGAGGACAAATCCATCCAAGAACTCTTCGACCTTCTTCACGCGGTCGCCGTCCAGGGTGTACCAGACAACTCCTCTGGTCTCATACCGCTTACCCGATTCCCGGAAGCGTCCTGTTTCCCGGATTCGCACGGCAATCGCATCACCCTCCTGAATCATCGAGACGACTTCCGGCTTCTGCTCGGTAAGCTGCCGGAAGTTCGCCTCGACTGCACCCAGTACCTCGGCCAGACCTTTCCAGGAACCTGACATTCCGGGAACACCGTGAATGTGCAGCTCGATATCGTCTGCCAGGTATTGCGGTAGCGCCTGGAAGTCGTTCTGCTCAATCGCGGATAACAGCTTCTTTAAAGTGTTGTTCTGGTTCGGCTGGGGAACCTTGGTATCGAGAGCAACGCGGATCTGGCCGAAATCGCGGTCCTGCATAGCCACCGATACTATAAGACCGGCTATCTCGCCGCTACCCTGGCTGTTTGCGTCGCGGGTAGATTTGCGTGAACCGTAACGTTGCTTCCGGCGGTGATATGCACCACGCGAGTCCAGGCATCGTTGCCATGCCGCACGGCGACCGTGTGCGGACCCGGAGTCAGGCGGACGGTCGTGGGAGTGCTGCCGACAAACGCGCCGTCCACCTCTATGTCCGCGCCGTTGACGGCCGACGTGATTAGAATCGATGCGGGCTCACCCGTTGCCTGAGGTTGCGCCGGCTTGGCTGCGTTGGGCGCAGCGGACGACGTTCCGGCGGAAGCAACGACGGGCGCAGCGCCGCCGTTCAGCTTGGCGACGTGGTTCTGGTCGGTGAAGACGTCGAAGATCACACCTTTGTTGATGGTCACATCTTTTCCCTTGGCCAGCAGCACGAACGGAGCCGCGGGCCAGAAAACCACAGCAACTCCGGCGGTAATGATTCCATTCCGAGTCGCATGACTGTCGCCGGTCCTCTTGGAAGGCGAATAGCGCAACGGAATCCATTCGCCGTCGATGGCGCGAACCCGATCCACGGAAAAGTCCAGCTTTCCGGCGCGGCCCATACGGCGCTTCTCCTGCGCCATCACGATGGTTCCCGTGACGCGGGCGCCTTCCGGAATGACGACGGTATCGTCAATCTTCAGGGCATCGGTAACGATCAGTTCGACAACCTGCCCTTCGGTCGCGCTGGCGGAGCTGATCGTTTGGTCCAGTTTCACCCGCAGCTTTGTGCCGTCGGGAATGGCGATGGTCTGCGCGAACGAAACTGCTACCGCGCTGATGGCTAAGAATGCAGTACGCATTTCCTGCTCCTCGAGAGGGCCGGTCTATTTCTGCCCCGTCGATGGAAGTACGCGCAAATTGGGCGAAGACTCTCTCAGCCATTCTGTAAATTCGGATCGTGATTTGATGGAAGGAATCGCGAATGCTCTCCTTGACCCCGGCTACGCTTCGCCGCATCATCTGGATTCAGGTCGCACTGACCGCCGCCGGCCTGATTGTTTGGGGATTGGCGCGCCAGCGCCTGGGACTGCTCAGCTTCACTTTCGGCGCCCTAGTCTCGACGGCTTGCTTCTTTCTGCTCAGCCGGGCGATTCTGGCCGCCGCCGGCGGCCGGATCAGCGCCGTAACAGCCGTCACATCCACCCTTCGTTTATTGATCGCCGGCGTGATCATCCATGTTATTCTTAGGACTTACGAGGTGTTGCCCGTCGCGGTCGTGTGCGGAATTTTGACTCCCGTCGCCGCAATTACCCTCGAAGCAATTTACGAACTAATCTATGCACGGACACCATGAAAGCTGGTTCACTGCGCTGTTGAACCAGTTCCTGGCGGGCCCCGCCAATGCCGTCTACCAAATGGTAGGCAAAACCCCGCAGGATCCCGCGCACCCTTTCCCGGACTGGCTGGCCACCGAGATTTTTTGCATGCTGGTCATCATGATTCTGGCCGCACTTGTTCGCGCCAGCCTTTCGATGGATAAGCCCGGCACGCTGCAGCATCTATTCGAAAGCATCTACGGCTTTGTGAAGGAGCAGGCCCACGACGTCATCGGCCACGGCAGCAACAAGTTCGTTGGTTATAGCGCCACCATTTTCCTGTTCATCGTTGTGATGAACCTCATCGGCCTGGTTCCCGCGTTTGAATCCCCAACAATGTTTCCCTGGGTTCCGCTGGGACTGGCCATCTGCACCTTCCTCTATTACAACTTTTGGGGCTTCAAATTCCAGGGCTTCGTCGGTTATCTGAAACATTTCGCCGGCCCGATGTGGTGGCTGGCCTGGTTCATGTTTCCCCTGGAAATCATCAGCCACCTAATCCGGCCGATGTCGCTCACCATTCGTCTTTATGCCAACATGCTGGCGGGCGAACAGGTGACGCTTGGATTCCTGGCGCTGGTGCCATTCCTGGTCCCCGTCGCGGTGATGGGGCTACACACGTTTGTCAGCCTGCTGCAGGCATTTATTTTCATGCTCCTCACGATGGCCTACGTCGGCGGAGCAGTCGAACACGAAGAGCATTAATTTTACCGGCTTTATGCCGCCTGCCGCGTGAGCCCCGGGCGTCCCAACGCACCGTGCGGAACCACCTCCGGCCGGCGATTTTATAGAAGGAGCTCACAATGAAGAGCAAAATCACTTTCGCGCTGGCGCTGATGATGATCATCGCCATGCCGACGTTCGCGCAGGAAACTACGTCTACGGGAGCTGCCGGTATCGGCCTCCTGCTGCCCGCATTCGCCATGGCGCTCGCCTCCGGCCTTTGCGGCCTGGGTCAGGGAAAGGCCATTGCGGCTGCTCTGGAAGGCATCGCCCGCAACCCGGGAGCGGCCGGTCCCATCCGCATCCTGCTGATTCTCGGTCTGGCGTTCATCGAGTCTTTGGCACTGTTCACCTTCGTTAAGGTCGGTTAGTTCGTTTCCCGCGAGGGTGCTTCCCACGCACCCTCGCAAACTCCTCATGAATCTCTCCGGCGTCTTCTGCCCCGTCGTCACTCCCTTCACCCACGAAGACGCAATCTACACCGCCAAAGTCCTCCACAACATCAGCCGCCTCAACCAGGTTGCTTTGGCCGGCTACGTCGTCGGATCGACGACCGGCGAAGGCGAAATGCTTTCCTTCGAGGAACGCGTGCGCATGCTGGAACTGGTGGCCCAGGTTGCCGCGCCGCAAAAGCTGAAAATTGCTGCTGTCGTGGAACCCTCTGTCGTCCACTCCGCACGTTACATTGCAAAAGCTTTTGAACTGGGATACCAGGCCGCACTGCTCGAATCGGCGGACGATTTCTACGCTCGCTGCGTAGCCGACCGCTCGCCCATTCCCGTGTTGGCGAATGTGGCAAACCATCCGAACATCATCGCCGCTCCCCTCCACGCGCCCGCGCTGGCCAACGCCGTTCCCTACGTCTATGTCACGATTTTCGAGGCGGAGCGTCAGCGGGAACCGGAGGCTGCAGCCGATTGGCGAATGCGCATTGCTTCCGCTGAAGCGGCAATTGCAAAGCATGGCCTCCCGGCAATCAAGAGCATGATGGAACTCTTCGGCTACTACGGCGGCATTCCCCGGCTCCCACGAGTTCCTCTTGCGCCGGCCCAGCGGAACGAGATCGTCCCTCTCTTTTCCGAACTCCGAAGCTGACTTCTGTAGCTATATGAGGTCACTACAATAGAGCCATGGAAGTCGGAATCCGGGAAGCCAAAAACAGCCTCTCGCGGTTGGTCGCTGCCGTCCGCAAAGGAGAGGAAGTCTATCTCACCAGCCGGGGAAAGCGTGTGGCCCGCCTCCTTCCCGCGCCGGAGCCGAAATCCAAGTACCCGAACCGGGGCAGGGGATCGATGAAGGGCGTCATCAATTTTTACCCGGGATGGGATTCTCCGGAGGTCGACAAAGCGATCGAGGATTCGTTTGAGGTACTTCAGCCGGACTACGATCCCTTCAAATGAGAGTGCCCCTGGATACGAGCGCTGTTCTACGCGGCCTGGAAGTCCTCTGGGACTGAACAGAATCCCGTCCCTCCATCAAAGGAAGTGATACTTTCCTTGGAATGGACCTCAAGAAAATCCTGAAGCCGTTCTGCGTTTCGGACGGAAAGAAGTTCTCCCTCAAGCACCACAACCCGGCCAGCACGCAAGGCGTCGCCTCCAAGAAGGCAGGCGAAGCGCTCTTACGCCGTGGGGTGGAGTGGCTGGCGGCAGAGCAGGCCAAGCTCTACGCTCAGGATCGCTGGTCGCTCCTGTTGATCTTTCAGGCGATGGACGCAGCCGGGAAAGACGGCGCCATCCGCCACGTTATGTCCGGTGTCAATCCCCAAGGCTGCCAGGTTTTCTCTTTCAAAGCGCCATCCGCCGAGGAACTGGATCACGACTTCCTCTGGCGTACCAACCGCTGCCTCCCGGAGCGGGGCCGCATCGGTATCTTCAATCGCTCCTACTACGAAGAAGTCCTCGTCGTCCGCGTTCATCCGGAGTTTCTTGCCCGCCAGCGCATTCCCCCTTCGCTTATCACCAAGGACATCTGGCGCCAGCGCTTTTCGACGATTAATGCAGCGGAGAAGTATCTCACACAGGAAGGTGTTGTCATCCGCAAGTTTTTCCTCCATGTCTCGAAAGAAGAGCAGAAGCAGCGTTTCCTCCAGCGTCTGACCGATCCGGACCGCAACTGGAAGTTCTCGAACGCCGATCTTCATGAGCGGAAATATTGGGACGAGTACATGAACGCCTATGAAGACGCCATCCGCCACACCGCGACGGAGCATGCGCCCTGGTACGTCGTTCCTGCCGATCACAAATGGTTCACCCGCACGATCGTTGCCGGGGTGATCGTCGATGCGCTCAATGATTTGAAACTTGCCTTTCCCAAGGTCAGCAGCGACAAGCGTAAGGAACTGGATGGCATCCGTGAAGGCCTGCTGGCCGAATCGAACAAGAAGCGCAAAAAGTAGAAACGCTAGATACTAGAGGTATGAGGCTTCGAGCCCTGTTTGTCTGCGTGTCCGCATGGGCTCAGGTAGACTACCAAACTCAGATCCATCCGGTTCTTGCGGCGAAATGCTTCGCCTGTCACGGGGGCGATAAGCGCTCCGGCGGCCTGTCGCTCCGCGATTATCAAAGCGTCATCGATGGTGGGCGCAGCGGCGCCGTCATCATTCCCCAGGCCAGCCGGGACAGTCTTTTAATCCAGCGTGTTACCGGCGAGATGCAACCGAAAATGCCGCCCGCCGGTCCGGCTCTCACTGAAACGGAACTGGCCACTCTGCGGTCCTGGATCGATCAAGGCGCCCGCTCTGCGCCCACGGCTCCCCCTTCCAAGCCCCGGTTTGTTCCGACGCTCGAACTCAACAAGTCCGCAGGCTCGCTCGAAGACCTGTTGGCCGCTTATTACAAGCGAAACAACGTCAAAGTTTCCGCGGTCTCCGATGCGGCCTATGCCCGGCGCGTCTATCTCGACATCTGGGGACTGGTCCCTTCGCCCGAGCAGCTCGCCGAGTTCACGACCGATCGCGGCAGCGATAAGCGAGCCCGCTTGGTGCGCCAGCTGCTCGCCCATCGCGACAACTACGCCGGCCACTGGTTTACCTTCTGGAACGATCTCCTGCGCAACGAAGACTCGTTCGGAACCTACGGCGGAGATCGCAAATCCATCAGCAAATGGCTGGAAGGCTCGCTCCAGGCAAACCTGCCGGGTAACCAGTTTCTCGGCCAGCTGCTGAATCCGACCCGCCCCGAAGATCCCGACGGGTTCCTGACAGGCGTTAATTGGCGCGGCGACTCCTCCGCCAGCCAGATGCCTTGGATCCAGGCGGCTGCCAACTCCGCCCAGATCTTCCTGGGCATCAA
Organism: uncultured Solibacteraceae bacterium; assembly: GCA_964515165.1. Classification (GTDB taxonomy): domain Bacteria; phylum Acidobacteriota; class Terriglobia; order Bryobacterales; family Bryobacteraceae; genus JAPKYZ01. The sequence continues at coordinate 171,775 of CAZETQ010000002.1, forward strand.
TCTGAAATGCAATGCCTGCCACGACAGCTTCATCAGCAAATGGAAGCTGAAGGATGCCTACGGTCTGGCGGCTTACTATTCCCCCGATCCGAAGCTCGAATTAGTCCGCTGTGACGCCAAGACCGGAGAAGTTACCGGACCGCAGTTCCTGTATCCCTCTTTGAACCGGCCTTCCGGCGAATCCCTGCAGGAGCGTCATGCCGCCGCCGCGGAGATGTTCCTCGATCCCAAAAATGGCCGTACGCCGCGCACGATCGTGAACCGCTATTGGGCCCAGTTGATGGGGCGGGGCATCGTCGAGCCTCGAGACGATATGGATGGCGAGCCGTGGTCGCCCGAAGTTCTCGACTGGCTGGCGGCGGAGCTGGTGGCTCGCAACTGGGACTTTCAGTGGCTGATCGAGACGATCGTCGCCTCCAGCGCCTATCAGTTACCCGCCGTAGCGGAACCCGCGCCCGCAAAAGGATTCGTCTTCCGCGGGCCGCAGGTTCGCCGCGTGACCGCGGAACAGTTGATCGACTCCCTCAGCGCGATCACCGGCGAGTGGCCCGTGCTGGAGCGGGGAAATCAGAAGCAGGCGCGCTATGTTCGCGAAGCCCATCGCCCGGCCAGCCCCTTAAGCCTCGCGTTGGGACGGCCGTTCCGCGATCAGGTCATCACCGAACGGGCAACCGATGCGACAACCCTGCAGATGCTGGAGTTGGTCAACGGCAAAGGGCTCTACCAGCACCTCCATCGGGGAGCGTTGCGCCTGTTGGGTCAGGAACCTCCGGCGCCGCCGAATTTGTTCGACTCGCTGGTCATGCGGGCCACTACCGCGCCGGTGAAGATCGATCTCGACGTCAGCAATCTGAAAGAGGTTTGGCTGGTTGTGGCCGATCAGGGCTCCTACTCGCCCGGACAAGTGAAAACCGATTGGGCCGGTATCGAATTGGTCACTGCGGACGGATCGGAGAAAATCGCCGATCTCCAGACCGGGGCGGTGGAGACTCATAAGCTCGATCTTCGCGGCAAGAATGCCAAACGGCTCCAGGCCACCGTCAGGGTGAACCCCGAGTCCGATCGCAGCGACATCAGTCCGTCCGTACGGTTCTTCGTTTTCGGGAACCAGCCCAACTACAACCGCCTGATCCCTGTCCTCGATCAGCGGCCGGTTTCCGCGCCGCCGGCGGGACTGACGCGGGATGAACTGGTCCGCCGAATCTTCCGCCAAGCGCTCGGACGGGACGCGACAGCAGAAGAATTCCGTCTTGCCCAAGCAACTGTCAGCGACACTCCAACATCAGAACAATTGACGGACCTTTTGTGGGCCGTTGCCGCCTCACCGGAGTTCCAGTTAATTCTATGAAAAGGCAATTTATCTCATTGAATCGCCGCGAGATGTTGGCCGCTAGCCTGGCTGCGACAGCCCCCCGTCTGCGAGCGGCCGAGGCCAAGCCAGCCACTGCCGACACGCTGATCGTCTTGTGGATGGCGGGCGGCATGGCGCAGACCGAAACCTTCGATCCCAAGCGCTACACCCCCTACGAGTCCGGCACGCCTTCGAATGACGTTCTGTCGACATTCAAGCCCATCGACACCGCCGTCGACAACATCAAGATTTCCGAGGGGCTCGAAAACATCGCCAAGGTGATGGACCGCGGGACACTGATCCGTTCCTACCAGGCCGGAGACTTGGGCTTCATCCTGCACTCCCGCCACCAGTATCACTGGCACACCGGCTACGCTCCGCCGCAAACGGTGGCGATGCCTCATTTGGGAGCAGTCATCTCACGAACTCTCGGACCGCGAAACGCGGAAATGCCTGCGTTCGTCGACATTGGGCAGGACATGGAAATCGGAGCGGAGAGCGCGGCGGTCAAAGCGTTCCACACCGCTGGATTTCTCGGTGCCGATCACGGTCCTTTCATGGTCGTCAATCCCAGTAACGCGGCCGAGACGGTCCAGCCGTTGAAGGAACTGGGGGACCAGCGATTTCAAAGCCGTCGCGAGCTGTGGCGGCAGCTGACGAAGAATAGCCCGTTGGCACAGGCTGGCGGCTTCCAGCGCGATGCCATTGTTCGATCCGTGGAGAACGCCAGCCGTCTGATGGATTCGCCGTCTGCCAAGGCGTTCGATCTGTCGCTGGAACCGGAGAAGAGTTACGCCCGCTACAACACCGGCCGGTTCGGCCTCGGCTGCCTGCTGGCCCGCCGCCTGACGGAGTCCGGAGCTCGCTTCATCGAAGTGACCACGGAATATATTCCGTTCCGCAACTGGGATTCCCATGAAAGCGGACACGAGCGGGCAGTCGATATGAAGCGCCAGATCGACGCTCCCATCGCGCAGCTGGTTCTGGATCTCGAAGAACGCGGATTGCTCAATCGCACGCTGATCGTCCTGGCCAGCGAATTCGGCCGGGACATGGTCACCGAAGGCAAGGCCGACAAGAAAGTGAAAGACCAGGTGAAGGTTCCCGACATCATGACGGAGCCGAAGCACTACGGAATGCACCGCCATTTCACCGACGCGGGCTGCGTGCTGATGTTTGGCGGCGGCGCAAAGAAAGGGCTGCTTTACGGCAAGACGGCCGACGAGCGTCCGTGCCGCACCATCGAGAACCCCGTCTCGATCGAGAATCTCCACGCCTCGATCTACCAGGCCATGGGCATCTCGCCCGAGACTTCCTACGAGATCGAAAAGCGCCCCGTCTACGTGACGCGTGACGGAAAAGGCAAGCCGATCGACGCGCTGTTTAGTTAACGCGATAGTCGGTCAATCGGACATTCGGCAGCATGTAGTTCACCAGCGCGCACCCCAGGGAAGTGCGGGGAACGATCTCTATCGAGGCTCCGTTGAGTTTTCTGCGTTCCACCTGCCAGAAAGAATCCGGGGCTCCCGAGGTTTCCTCAACCAAATGGAAAAATGTCTGTCGCCGGTGAAGCGGAGAGAGCCAACTCTGATCAGGATAGGCAACGTGGGTCCGGGAATCGTCCAGTTGGTGGCGCCAAGCCTGTTTTCCACCCGAGAGACGAACCTCCAACAGAAATGGAATCGGCCGTGACGACTCGCAGAGAATCCTTAGCATTTGCCGGCTCATCGCTTCTCCCATGACTGCTGCGGAACAGATTCCCACGCCTGGGATTCTCACGCGGCGGTTCAGCAGGTGATCGAGCGGCATTCGCACTGAGGGGCTGCCCCGATCGATATCCAGGACGGATGAACCGACAATATTTACGGGAATCTGTTCTGCTTGAACCGCGTCCTTCGGTGTCAGCGAGATCGTTTGCCATGTTGCACCCGTAGGGTCCGTGAACAGTGTGGCGGTAGCCGCTCCTCTAGGAACGTCAGGTTTCCATCGCGATCCATCCATACCTTGGATCGTCAAACTGAGTTGACGATTTCGGAACCGCTGAACACTTTCCAGTCCCATTACTTGTACCGGGATCAGAAAGGCTTTGAAGGGAGCGCCAGTCAAGCCTATACGCCCTGCCAGTTTCTGCGAAGGCTCAACCAACTCGACGGCTGGCGCCGTGGCTCCGGCTGAAAATCTGCACCGCAAACGATCGGCTGCCCTCGCCGGAAGGAAAACAAGGAAACCGGCCGCCACCAGCGCGCCTGTCGCGCCGGCGATCCTGCTGGAAAAAATTCGCCGGCCGCCATAGCTCAGCGCGAGCATGGCGATGGAAGCACCGGTGGTCACAGCAAGCGCAACCCTTCTCCGGGTTTCACTTTCCTGCATCCAATCGGCGCTCGGCACGTCTCCTTGCGTGATGAGCGCGATACCCGCGCCCGCCACAAGAACAACAACGGCGTAGTGCGTCAGTCTCCGGCAGACAGATGCAATAGCGAGGCAGGGGAGAGTCAGTCCGGCCAGCAGCAATCCCTGTTTCTGCGCCAGAGTGGCAAAAGCGTTCCCAATCGAGAAACCATGTGACGTCAGAATAACCGCGTGCGCGATCGCGACAGGCAAATGAACGACGAGGCCCGCGAACAGAAGCTTGGCGGCAAACAGCCGCCCCTTCCCGTAGGGCCGCGTTACCCAAAACTGCTGGTCGCCGGTAAGTGGATCCTGCAGAACAAGCCGCCCAATCAATAACGCCCAAGCCGCAGCCAGCAGCAGATTCAAAATGCCTTCCGCAGGTCCGGGGATGGCGTCGCTGCGAAGAATATCGAGCGTCGTCACCAGGAAAAGAACCGCGAGAGACATCGCGATTTCCAGCCAGAGGCATTGGACATCCTTCCACAGAATTCGAAACGGGATGGACATGGTTAGGCCTCCGTCGTCTCCAGCGCGCCGGCAACCGCGGTGAAAGTCGACCGCAGGCTGAGAGGACGAATCGCCACCGAACGGGCGTTGGGATATCGCCGGTAGATTTCCGCTGCCGTGATGGTTTCTTCAAATTGAGATTCAACAAAGCGCACAACGGTGCCCGACTGCTCCGGCTTCAGCCAGCTCCGGCGCCATCCCGTATCGCGCTCCACCGGCGAATCGAGCGTGATCTCGATCTCCCGAAAGCGAGCGGTCAGCGACGCGGCATCCTCGGCGAACAGCAGCCGCCCTCTATTGAGAAATGCAACGTGGCTCGCAAAGCTCTCCAACTCCGCTAAATCGTGAGAAGCGACCAGGACCGTTGTCTCCGAAGCTCGATTCAAAATGCTCTCGATAATCTGATCGCGAACCAGCGGGTCCAAGCCGCTGAATGGCTCATCGAGAATCAGCAGCTTCGGTCCATACGCCAGCGACGCCGCAAGCGCGGCTTTCATTCTCATTCCGCGCGACAAAACGCGCAGAGCGCGGTCCAGCGGCAGATCAAAATCACGGACGAGTGTTGCCGCATCCCTGTCGTTCCAGGGCGGGTAGAACCCTCGGCAATGGCTCAGGAACGAGTCGACCGTCATCCACTCCGGCAGATGCTGATTCTCGGAGACGTACCCGATTTGTTCGAACTGCTTCGGACCAAGCTTTCGCGAATCGACCCCCAGCACTTCACTGCGTCCGGAGGTCGGCTGGTGGATGTTCAGGATTGTCTTCAGCAGCGTTGTCTTACCAGCTCCGCTCGGACCGACCAAAGCGAAGATCGCGCCCTCCGGAACGTGCAAATCCAAACCGCACAAGGCTTCTGTGTGGCGGAATCGCTTGGCGAGTTGGTGGATCCCAATCAAGAGATCTGTCCTTTCGCGGCTTTGCGCTCCAGCCGCATCCAGTGCGCCGCAAGCCCGGACTGCACCTCGGCGAGCGTCAAGCCCAATCGTTTTGCCTCCACCGTCAGCAGTTCCAGTTCCCGGTGAAGCCATTCGGTGCGCTCGATTCGGCTCGACGCGCGGCCTTCGGCCACCAGCGTTCCCTTACCCGGATGGACTTCCAACAGGCCCTCAGCCGTCAGAGCGGCGATCACCTTGTGGGCCGTATTGGGGTTGATCTTGAGCGCCGTGCTCAGTGCTCGAACGGAGGGAAACGGTTGCCCCGGAAGCATCTGCTTCGACACGATCGCCTTGCGGGCGGCGAAAGCCACCTGCTCATGAAGCGGAATCCCCGGCTGCAGCGTGACGGAGAAGGGAATCATCTATGTGTACTAGTTCACATCATACACCGATCTGGCAATTTGTAAAGGGTCTAATCCATCACCACGACAGCCTTGCCGAGGATCGTGCGATTCTCGATCTCCCGCACCGCTTTCGGAGCTTCGGCAAAACTCCACCGTGAGCTGACGTCCGGCTTAAGCTTTCCTTGCGCGATCAACGGGTCCAGGGCGGCCTGCGCCTCGCGGAAATATTCCGGGTGAGCCGTAAGATAGCCGCCCCAGTACACGCCCGTAGCCGACATATTCTTCAGCAGCAGCCGATTCGCCGCAATCGACGGAATCCGGCCTGAAGCAAACCCGATCACCAGCAGGCGTCCATCCGGAGCAATGCATTTCGACGAAAGATCGAACACATCCCCGCCCACCGGATCATAAATTACATCCGCGCCTTTGCCTGTGATCTGCTTCACCTGATCCACCCAGCCGGGATTGCGGTAGTCGAGCGCATGCGTAGCGCCCTGCCGCCGGCAGAACTCCAGCTTCTGTTCCGATCCCGCGGTGGCGATCACTTTCGCTCCCAAGGCGACGCCGATCTGGATCGCAGACATTCCGGTCCCGCTGGCGCCGGCGTGAACCAGCAGCCACTCGCCTGGCTGCAGCTTTCCCCGGTGTGTCAGGGCAAACCACGACGTGTGATAGACGACGAGAAATCCCGCGCCTTGCGCAAAATCGAACATCGACGGAATCGGGAAAACTCGATCCCGGGCGACCAGCGCATACTCGGCCAAGCCGCCCTGCCGGCAGAATCCGAAAACTCGCCCGCCCGTTTCTGTTTCCCCCGCCACCTCCGCCCCCAAAGTGAAAGGAAATGGCGGCTTGGTTTGATATTGTCCGCGAACCTGCAGCAGGTCGAAGAAGTTCAGCCCCGCGGCACGGACCCGAATTTTCACAAACCCGTCCCCAGGCTCGGGGTCGGGCACCTCCGCCAGTCGCATCTGCTCCGGCTCGCCGAATTGATCTACCAGCCACGCGCGCATCGTAAGGTCAAACCAGTCTCGGCGACGCGAAAAACGCCGCCAAATAGAGAATGATGGAAGGACTCATGACCAGCACGGGAGCGTGGACGCCATACGCCGCGGCAATCGCGCCAATGCCCGCCGGAACGATAGCGTAGTACAGGCTCGCCGTTCGAATTGTCGCGCCCGCCGCCGTGAGCACTTTGCCGAACAGCAAACCTGAAATTCCCGCCCATACCAGCAAAAATCCGAGGCACTTACCGAACATCGGTTGCCAGGTTGAAATCGCGGATTGCACCGGAGCGAAGTTCGAGCTCTTTGCGCCGGAGATCGCCATCGATGTGGCAATTCCGGCCGCTGACAGCGAAACCGACCCCCAGAAGAACAACCGGGCGGCTCGGGTCATTGGCTCGAGCCTCGGCTTGCCGGCGCCGGAAATGGATACTTGTCCGGCAGAACTTTCACTCCGGTCGTCACCTTGAACGGAAACTTGCCGCCACTCGGGTAAGTCAGCTCGACGAAACTCGCAGACCATCCCGTCGCTGGAGCCGTCAGCTTCACTTCATATTTCCCGTCGGGTCGCATCGCAATCTCCTCGCTCTGATACGCCGGCCCCACGGTCATCAGCCGGAAGTCGCGCTTTTCCGGATTCTCCGCCCGCCAAAGTTTGATTGCCGTGGGATTGTCTTGACACTCCAGGAGAATTCGATCTCCTTCGATTTTCCAAGAATACTTCGGCCGCGGCTGATTGCGGAGAATCATGTCGTAGAAACCCATCGCCGTCGCCTGGGCATCGGATCCGCGCAGCGAATGATCGACATTCGGCACATAGCGCAAATGCTTCTCGCCCTGCAATTCATCCCAGTAAAACTGCGAAGAATCGGGCAGAAAGAATTGATCGCCCGTGGCATTGACGATGTACTTGGGCATCGTCAGGCGGTCGCGATACTCAAACGGTTCCTCAATTTTCATCAGGGCCTTGTATTCCCTCGTGCCGCCCCAGCCCATGATGTCCTTGTCGATGTAGTCCTGAATCGCGGGAGCCCAAAAGCCGTAGGCCCGCCAGTGATGAATAAACGAAGGCTCGATGTTCAGCAGATCGATCACCAGCGGGACAATCGCCGTCACTCGTTTATCGACAGCCGCTGCCGTCCAGGTAGTCCATCCGCGCTTGGAGCCGCCAGCCACCACAAATTTCTCGACCGGTATCCGTCCTCCCGCCTCGCTGGCTGAAAATTCCTGAATGGCATCCATCGCCCGCACCGCCGCTTTCGTCATCGGCAGCCGCATCGGCCATTTCTCGTCGCCGGTCTTGAGAAACTTGTCCCACGTGTAGGCAATCGATGCGTCCTCCGACGTCTCGCGGTTCGCGTCGGTGAATTTCAGCGGTTGATTCGGCACCATCCGCAGCTCCGACACGATCGACTTCGTCGTAACGGCGACGTCCACCAGCGCCATGTCCGGCTTGGCCGGAGCACTGGACCGGTTGTTCCCGCCGGTAATAAACAGAAACCCGGTGGCGCTGTTCACCTGCTGCGGCCGGATCACCGTCAGCCAGTGTTTCCAGATGGGCCGGTCCACTTCTTTCTCGGTAAGGTATTGCTGGCTGGTGAGCTCCAGCACGTATACGCGAAAAGCCCCGCTGTCGACCATATCCACCAGCTTCCACGAGTAGTGCGAATCCGGAGCGGCCACATACCGGTCCAGCGCTGTCTGCGAAGCGCGCAAATGGGCAGACTGATTCTGCGCAAACAGTGAGAGCGAAATCACAGCGCAGGGGAACAGTCGCTTCATAAGTTATTCCTGTGTCTTTTCCACCTGCCGGACGGTCGGATACTTAATGCCCAACTGCTCCAGGTAAGTGCCGTACTTCGACGGATCGTAGTAATACTTCTTCATCTCCGGCCGGAAGCGGTCCATTTTGTCCTTGTTCAGGTCGATCGCCGGTTTATCCGTATCCGCGATCAGCGGAACATACTTCTGATCCTTCGTCTGGACCTCGCGTAAGTACTTCCACGCATCGGCGATCAACTGCGGCTGTGTCAGATAATCCAGGGCCGTCAATGCCTGCACCTTCGCCCCCGCGGCCGACCCCTTGTGAGCGATCGGAGTAGCCATCGCGATCGCATTGGCCCAATGATGCCCGGGCAATCCGGGAATGTTCGCCGGGTAATACATATACGTCATCGGCACATTCCACGAGATATCGCCGATATCGTCCGTGCCGCCGCCGCGCCGGGCATTGTCGTCCTTAGGAGGCTCGCCCACTGCCTCGATCTTCGTCTTCAGGCCGTCCTTCGCCGGAGCATTGATCTCCCGCTGCAGAGCCTTGGCCAGCGTCTGATCCGCCTCCGACCACTGCGGCATTCCCACCAGCTCGATATTCTTGTGCTGAACCTCGGCCATCGGCTTATTCAAGTGCTCCGGCCACGCGGAGCCCACCACGCGCTTGGCCAGCGTCGTACCGGTCATCATGGTGGCCGCCTTCGCCATCGTGTCGCCCAGCTCCTGCAGCTCCTTGATGTGCAGATAATCCAGCTCCCGGAAGTAATACCAGACCGTCGCTTCGCTGGGAACCACATTCGGCTGATCGCCGCCGTTGACAATCACGTAGTGCGAGCGCTGCTGCGTCCGAAGATGCTCGCGCTTGAAATTCCAGCCGGTATTCATCAGCTCCACCGCGTCCAGAGCGCTCTTGCCTCGCCACGGAGCGCCCGCCGCATGCGCGGCTTCACCTTTGAACGTGTACTGAATCGAAACCAATCCTGTATTCATCGCGCTCTGTCCATAGCTGGTGCGGAACTCGTTGCCCACGTGCGATCCCAGCACGATATCGGCGTCCTTGAACAACCCCGCGCGCACGAAGTAAGCCTTGGTGGCGACTAACTCTTCCGCCACTCCCGGAATGATCTTCAGCGTGCCCGGAATGTTGTGCTTCTTCATCAAGTCCTTCAGCGCCAGCGCCGCGACAATGTTCACCGCCATGCCGGAGTTGTGACCCTCGCCATGCCCCGGCGCGTTCTCGATAATCGGATCGTGGTAGGCCACGCCGGGCTTCTGCGACGCTCGGGGAATGCAGTCGATGTCCGTGATGAAGGCGATCACCGGCTTCGGGCCGCCGTTGCTCCACGTGGCCACCCACGCCGTGGGAATACCCGCCACGCCTTGCTCCACCTTGAAGCCGTTTTTCTCCAGCAGTCCGGTGAGATACTTCGAAGTTTCGGTCTCCTGAAATCCCAGCTCGGCGAACGAAAAAATCGAATCCACCATCTCCTGGATCAACTTCTGCCGTTTATCAACCTCCGCCATCGCTTCTTTCTTCAGGTCGGCGAGCGGCGGCGTTTGCGCAGCCAGCACGCAGGAACAAGCGACAATACAGGCGAGAACTCGCTGAACGGGGATCATGAGGAGATTTTACTCTTCGCGCCTGCCTTGGCACACACAACCGAACCGCCTCTCGCAATTGCGGGAGCGGTCTCGCGGCTATTTGGACCTGACCGTCTCCAATCCCACCCGGGCCGGATTGACGCATCCGGAGGAGATTCTTTGCGCCCTCCAGGATCCTCGATCGCTGCACTACGAGCCCTCCGCCGCGGGCCTGTCCGCCGCCCGGGAAGCGGTCAGCGCCTACTATTTCCGCCGCGGCATCACCATCGATCCCAGCAACATTCTCCTCACGGCAAGCACATCGGAAGCCTATTCGTATCTCTTCAAACTCCTGGCCGATCCGGGCGACGAGATCCTGGTGCCCCGGCCTTCTTATCCGCTGTTCGATTTTCTCGCCCACCTCGAAAGCCTCACCGTTCGCCAGTACGAGCTTCACTATGACGGCTCCTGGTTTGCCGAAGACGTGCCCATCGGCCCCCACACTCGCGCTGTGATCAACGTCAGCCCCAACAATCCCACCGGGTCCGTGATCCAGCTCGACACGCGCGGAGTTCCCCTGATTGTCGATGAAGTTTTCGCCGACTATCTGCTGAAGCCGCGTCCGCGAATTCTCGGAGACTTCACCCTCAACGGACTCTCGAAGATCGCTGCGCTGCCGCAAATGAAACTCGGCTGGATCCTCCATCCGCCGGAGTATCGCCACGCCTTGGAACTGATCGCCGACACCTATCTCTCCGTCAGCGCGCCGATTCAGCACGCCGCGCCGGAATGGCTGGCGGCGGCGGAAGGCATCCAGGCGGAAATTATCGCGCGCCTTCGACAGAACGACGCCTTCGTCCGCAAAACTCTCGGGGGGACAGCGCTCACCCCGTTGTCGATCGACGGAGGCTGGACTCTTCCCATCGAACTACCCAAGATCCGCACCGAAGAACAGTGGGCTTGTGATCTTCTCGAACATCACGGAGTCTTCATCCAGCCCGGCTATTTCTATGACTTTTCGCGCGAAGCGTTTATCGTAGTAAGTTTGCTGACTGAACCGTCCATTCTCGAAGAGGGCTTGAAGCGCATCGTCGCCGCCGTATGCTGAGCTACCTTCGTTCTGTCCTCTTCACTATTCCGCTTTCGTTTCTGACAACAGCGGTCCTCATCTGGATCTC
>CAZETQ010000003.1:0-34731 GCA_964515165.1 uncultured Solibacteraceae bacterium
AGTTGCCGCTGCGGCGACGACCGACTGCGTCGATCTCGTCGATGAACACGACGCACGGCGCGTTGGCCTTGGCCGCCTCGAACAGCTTGCGCACGCGGCTGGCGCCGACGCCGACGTACATCTCCACGAAGTCCGAGCCGGAAATCGAGAAGAACGGCACGTTCGCCTCGCCCGCGATGGCGCGAGCCAGAAGCGTCTTTCCCGTACCGGGAGGGCCAATCAGCAGCACGCCCTTCGGGATGCGCCCGCCGAGCTTCTGGAATTTTTGGGGCTCGCGCAGGAATTCAATGATCTCCTGGAGCTCTTCCTTTGCTTCCTCCACCCCGGCGACGTCTTTAAATGTCACTTTCTTCTGTTGGGAGGAGTGTAAACGGGCGCGGCTCTTTCCAAAGCTAAGTGCTTTGTTTCCACCGGCCTGCATCTGGCGCATCATGAAAATCCAGAACGCGAGCAGCAGCACGAAGGGGATGGCGTTAATCACGATCGACACCCAATTGGCCGAACTGACGTCCTTGACGTCGAAGGCAACCTTCCTCTCCCGCAGAATCTTGTAGATATCGGGGTAGTCGCTCGGCTTCAGGGTGCGCAGGGTAGAATTCTCATCGCGGAAGACACCGCGGATCTCGTTGCCGGTGAGAGTTACGGATTTAACCCGGTCTTTCTCAACCAGGTCCATAAACTCCGTAAAGCTCACCTGCTGCTCCGGCTTGCCCTTGCTTTGCCGCAGCACTGCCCAAAAAACCACCACCAGGCAGATCAGAACTACCCAGAAAATTGCCGTTTTAACGTTTGAATTCATGAACACTCCGTGGCGTATACTTCAGCCACACAACTTCTATACTCTTAATGACGTCCAAAGTCGCCATTTTGATTCACCAATGGCCGATAACTCGTTCCCGCGCGCAACAATTTCACAAAAAACGCCGGTTCCGCCACTCCAGCCACGTACTCATCGGCCCCGCCGAACTCCCCCGCCCAGATAATTTCGTCCTCGCGAACGATCACCGGCCAATTTCTTCGTTCCCACAAGGGGATCCGTTTCTCCTGAAATAGTTCCTTGATCTTGGATGTACCGGCGCGACCCATTCCTTGAAACATATCTCCCGGCCGCCAATTCCTCAAAACCAAAGGAGTTCCCAAGATATCCCGACGCAAACCAATGCCGATTTCATTATATCCGCAGGGTGGTACTTCAAATCCCGTTTCGATCCGGGCACCCCCTGGCGCGACGAGAGTACTGGGAATGGGCAGGGGAAGGCTCCAGTTTCTACCCTCATCGGCCGTATTTCGCGGAGCGGAGAACCGTAACCAATTGAAACTGCGAATCACATCGACACCGGGAATCACTGTCCGGCCGTGACCGCCGCCGCTATCCGTCATCCGGATGATCGCTTCGACATGATGGAAGTCGATCTGCCGCAGGTTCCCACGCACATGCTCTATAGCTTTCCGAACCAGCCGCCGCCGAAGCGCTAATGGAAGCGCAGGCGTAAGATCCATCACGACGCTTCCGTCCGGTTCAACTGCGACCCGCCGGCTCCAAATCTCCTCGACGGCTTCGGTGAAAAAAGCCTCGTCGGCGGCCGCAATCTCCGCGGTTCGGGCCAGAGTCTCGGCAATGCGAGGATTCCACTGTTCCGACAGGAGAGGAAGCAACTGGTGCCGGATCCGGTTTCGGGCAAACCGAGTTTCGGCATTAGAGGAATCTTCCCGAAACGATAGCCGGCGCTCCGCCACCCACGTGTCCACATCGGCCCGGCTGACTTCCAGCAGCGGGCGCACCAGACCCTCCGGCGTGACGGGCTGAATACCTCGCATTCCGGCAGATCCGGTCCCCCGCAACAACCGGAACAGGATCGTTTCCGCCTGGTCGGATTGCGTATGTCCGGTGGCGATGCGATCCAGCTTCAAATCCCACTTCGCTGCCGCGAAAAAACGAAGCCGTGCCTCCCGCGCCGCTTCTTCCAGGTTGCCCCCACCCAGGACGGCGCGATGCGCCAGAAACGGCAGTCCTCGCTTTTCGGCTTCCTGGCGGACGAATGCTTCTTCCTCCTGGGATTCCGGCCGAAGTCCGTGATTCACGTGCAGTACCGAGAGACAAAAACTGCGCCGTGCGGCGATCTCCGAGAGGACATCCAGCAGTACCATCGAGTCGCGGCCTCCCGACACGGCAACGCCCACGGCGTCGCCCTGTGAGAACATACAAAATCGGTCAATCGTGGCTTCAACTCGCTCAACCACTGGAACCTTCATTGTAAGCCTCGACATCGGCAGTTCCAGCGTTCGCACGCTGCTTTACGACGAACACGCCAAAGTGGTTCCGGAATTCGGAAAACAGATCGCCTATGACTTGGCGACCACCTCGGACGGCGGCGTCGAAATCGATCCGGCCATGCTGCTGGACCATTGCCGGGAATGTCTCACTACCATCGAGTCGGAGTTGTCGGAGAAGGGTATTCGGCCCGCGGCCGTCGCCTCGGCAGGATTCTGGCACAGTTTTCTGGGTGTCGATGCGAACGGCGCTCCGACGACGCCGGTGATGCACCTGCTGGACACTCGCAGCACGTTGCAGGTGGAGTGGTTGAAGCAACGGTTAGACGAAAAAGCCGTTCATTCGCGGGTCGGCTGCGTATTTCACACCAGCTACTGGCCGGCGCGACTGCTGTGGCTGGCCGAAAACCGGTCCGAAGCCTGCGCCCGAACCAAGCGCTGGATGAGCTTTGGCGAGTATCTGGCGCTGCAATTGACCCGGAAATCCGTCGAAAGCACGTCCATGATGTCCGCCTGCGGGCTGTGGAATTTCAATCAGAACGATTACGACGAGGAACTGCTTTCGGTGCTGCCCATCCGGCGCGACCAGCTTTTCGATCCGGCGGCCATGGACCACCTGGCCAGCCGGAACGGGATTCCCTGGTTCCCGGCGATCGGCGATGGAGCAGCCAACAATGTCGGATCCGGCTGCGTCACCTCGAATCGTTTTGCCCTGATGGTGGGCACCACCGGAGCCATGCGCAATGTGATTGAATCCGATCGCGTGGCCATCAGTTGGGGCCTTTGGTGCTATCGCATCGATCGCCGCCGCTTCGTCCTCGGCGGAGCGTTGTCCGACGGAGGAAAAGTCTTCGAGTGGATGACGGAGCGCCTGGCGGGCCTTCCGGAAGGAGACGAACTCGAACAGGCTCTGGGATCTCTCACTCCGGGCGCTCATGGCCTGACATTTCTGCCGTTGTTCGCCGGGGAGCGTTCGCCGAACTGGAATGCCGCCGCCCGGGCGGTGATTGCCGGAATCAGCCTCCACACCCAACCGCTGGATCTGCTGCGGGCATCGCTCGAAGCGGTGGCGCTCCGATTCCGGCTGATCTACGACTTATTGGTGGCTCGCGCGGGAGAGCCGGTGGATGTTGTCGCCACCGGCGGAGCGCTGCTGCGCTCCCGCGTGTGGACTCAAATGATGGCCGACGCGTTAGGGCGTCCGGTCGTCAGTTCGCTGGAATCGGAAACCTCCAGCCGTGGCGCGGCGATGTTGGCCCTGGAACGGTTGAATGTCCGCACCTTGGCGGATTTCGAAACAGCGCTCGGCGAAGTATTTTCGCCGGAGCCGAAGCATGCTGCGTTGTACGCGGCCATGCTTGCCAGGCAGAAAGATCTCTATGCAAAACTCTACTGCTAATGACGTACTGCAGCGCGCGGCGCGCGTAAAAATGCTGTTGATGGACGTTGACGGTGTGTTGACGGATGGGACTCTTTGGAATGTTCCGGGGCCGGACGGCAAGATGGTGGAGACGAAAGGGTTCGATTCCCAGGATGGAATCGCCTTGCAATGGCTCTCGCACTTCGGAATTGTGAAAGGTGTGATCAGCGGCCGAATTTCACCGGCGACGGATGAGCGCGCCCGTCAAACGAAGATGACTTACGTCTACCAGGGCAATACGGAGAAGATCCCGCTCCTGCAGGAAATTTTCCAGAAAAGCGGCATCGCGCCGGAAGACACCTGCTTTGTCGGCGATGATTTGACCGATGTGGTCTGCTTCCGCCGCGTAGGCTTTGCCGTGGCGACGGCAAACGCTCGCGAGGATGTGAAGCGTTTTGCGCATCACGTGACGGCGGCTCGCGGCGGCAACGGGGCGGTGCGCGAGACCATCGAATTCATTCTGAAGGCGCAAGGCCGGTGGGAAGAAATTCTCCGTAAATATGAGGCTCTGTAGCTGTGGCTAGCCGGGTTGCGATTCTCTTGCGGGTGAACTCTGAGCCGGGCGTTCTTGCTCGCATGAGTGGAGTGATCGCAGAGCGTCAGGGAAACATTACCTCCGTCTCGATTCTGCCCGGCGATGTCGAAGGCGAGCAGCGTACGTACTTCGAAATCGACCTTCCGGGAGACGCGGCCGAGCTGCTGGAGTCTCTCCAAAAAGTGCCGCATGTCCACGAGGCCGTTCAAGTTCGAAGCTTCGGCGAGATCTACGGCAAGCGAATCATCATCGTCGGCGGTGGAGCACAGGTGGCGCAAGTGGCCCTGGGCGCGATCTCCGAAGCCGACCGGCACAACCTTCGCGGCGAGAGAATTTCCGTGGACACGATTCCTCTGGTGGGCGAGAATCAACTGGCGGATGCTGTGCGTGCGGTTCCGCGGCTGGCTCGCGCGAAGGCTCTGGTGTTGGCCGGCTCGTTGATGGGCGGCGAAATCGAAGTTGCCGTTCGTGAGGTTCGCGCGCAAGGGCTCCTGGTGGTCAGCCTGAACATGGCGGGAAGCGTGCCGGATGCGGCGGATCTGGTTGTGACGGATCCGGTGCAAGCCGGCGTGATGACCGTTATGGCCATCGCCGATACCGCGAAGTTCACTATCGACCGTCTGAAGCGCCGCGTGTTCTAAATCTGGCGGGCACGAACATAGCTAAGCTCGAGCATCCCGCTCGGATAGGCCTTGCTTTTGGCCAGTTGGAATTGACGCTGCGGAAAGCCTGCGGGAAACAGCGGAATTCCGGAACCGATCAGGCACGGCATCACCCCCAGATCGATCCGGTCGATGAGATCGGCCTTGAGAAACTCGCGCGCTAACTCGCCGCCTCCCATCAGCCAGATATCCTTACCCGGCGACTGCCGCAGCTCAGCGACAACTTCCGCCGGAGAGCGATCCGTGAAATGCGTGTTCTTCTTTTTGCTGGCCGGTAGGGTGCGCGACAAGACATAAGAGGGCATCTTGCCGCCAAATCCCCCGCCCATCTTCATGGCGACTTCATACGTTTTGCGGCCCATGATCGTCGCATCGATCGACTCCATGAACTCCTGGAAGTTGTAGGCAGGGTCCGGCTGCAGGAAATCAACGGTGCCATCAGGACGGGCGATGTAGCCGTCCAAGCTGATGCCGGCTCCAAGAACCACAGAACGCATGGAAGGAATTCTACAATCGCTAGTGACCATGAGAATTCTACCGTTCGCTGCCCTTTCTCTTCTTCTCCCGTCGTTGGCTGCTCAGCAGCCCCGATCGAAGGTTGTTTTGATCTCGTTGGATGGATTTCCGGCCTACGCGCTGGAGGATCCCAAGGCGCCGATTCCTACCTTGCGTATGTTGATGCAGAAAGGCATCAGCGGCCCGATGACCACGATCAATCCGACCGTGACGTGGCCGAACCACACGACGATGGTGACCGGCGTTCGCGCCGACGAACATGGCTTATTGGCCAACGGAAGCATCGTCAAAACGGGATCCTGGCCGCCAATCAAAGTCGATCCGATGGTCGACAAGGTGAAGATGGTACACGTTCCGACGGTCTACGACGCCGCTCACAAAGCAGGGCTGACGACGGCGCAGGTGGATTGGGTAGCTATCAACAACGCTCCAACCATTACGTGGGCGTTTCGCGAATGGGCTTCCGCCGACGGTCCGCTGGAAAAGGAAATGATCGCCAAGGGAGCTCTCACGGCAGCCGATCTGGAGAACTTCTCCCGGTCGAATATTCTCTTTCGCGACCAGATTTGGACGAAAGCCGGAGCGTACCTGATCAAGGAGCACAAGCCGGACTTGCTGCTATTCCACGTCCTGAGTCTTGATTCCGAGCATCACACCTACGGGCCCGATACCCTGGCCGGCAGGACGGCCATCGCCTTCGTCGACAGCTGCGTGGAAAAGCTGGTCAACGCGGTGCGGGAAGCGGGACTGGAGAACCAGACGACATTCATCATCGTTTCCGATCACGGTTTCAAGGCCTACCAAAACCAGATCCGCCCGAATGCCGCGCTGAAGGCTGCCGGACTGGGTGAGAAGGTTTTTGTCCTTCCCGAAGGCGGGACGGCTTTTGTTTATATCGAGGGAGGAAACCCGGCGGAACTCACTCCCAAAGTTCGGGAGGTGCTGGCGGGAGTAGAAGGAATCGACCGGATCTATGCGCCGGACGAGTATGCCGCGCTGGGATTGCCGAAGCCTGAGAAAGATCCTCAGTTCGGCCATTTGCTGCTGGCGGCGAAAGACGGTTACACGTTCTCCGGAGCTGCCGCGGGACCCATCACAGCGGCTACTCCGCAGGTCGGCGGCAGCCACGGCTATCTGGCCGGCTCCTCCGACATGAATGCCATCTTCATCGCCAGCGGCGCTGGAGTTCGCGCGGGCGGCACAGTGGGACTGGTGTCGAATCTGAGCATCGCTCCGACGATCGCGAAACTGCTCGGTGTTGCTCTGCCGGGGGCCAAGGAAAAGCCAATTCCGCTGAAATAGCGCTTAGCGAAACAGGTTGGTATAGCTGATTCCGAAGAAAAACGCCCCCCGGCCCTGACCCAGTTCCGGCCGGGGACTGGGATTCACCGCATAGCCGAGCGTGAAATTTACGTTTACGAGGCTGAACCGGCCTCCTCCGCCGAATGCGTATCGCATCCCGTAGGGATCGGGCCACAGGCGGCCGGCATCGACAATCCCCACAAGGCTGAACGAATAGCGGTTGGTTTCGTACCGCAAGGTGTCGATAATCTCCCGCGGCCGCGCCATGTCGCTCTTTGCCCGCGCCAAGGCCGCCGCGCGGCCCGGTCCGTTTTCCAATTCTTTCAACGATTCGCTCAGAAAATCGAAATCGGATTGCATGGCGTCTCGAATTTCGCGAATGCGGGAAGCGAAGGCGGGCGCCAGCGGCTCCAGCGCATCAAGAGAGTTCTTGAGTTGAACCAGCTTCGAGGTTGGCGTCAGCCACGCGCGAAGACGCTGAGCCCGATCGGGACCTCGAAGGTTAGGATTGAGAGCGGCGCCGACCAGTATGCTGGAAACCGTGATGCTCCCCTCGCCTTGCTTTAACGCCGCATCCAACTGGGGGCTTACCGGTCCGGCCGCCCGGATCTCCGGAAACAGCGCCTTGGCGTTGTCGATCTGCTGTTTGAGGTTGGAGGGTACTCGATCGAGAAGGGCGAGAAATTCCGGCGCGGAAGCCTGGTAGTCGTCGGCGAACCAGGTTTCCGCGGTATTCTCCGCCGCCTGAATGCCGGAATCGAAGCCGGGCGCGTTCTCAATATCTGCGGGAATCAGCGGCCAGCCCTTGATCACTTTTCCCAGCGTGAGATTCATCGAATAGAATGACGTGCCGCCGATGCCGGATCCAGCCAGCCGATTCGCGGGAATGCTCCGCACCAGCGGGCCGGCAGGAATGTTCCAGGACGCGCCTGGAAGGAACGGCTCCACAGTATTGCCCCCGAAAAATCGATCGTTGACCAGAACGGTTCCGCCTCCCGTGATGCCGCCTCCAGTCACGCGAGCCAGGACGTCCCACGGCCGATGGGTATGGCCGGGAAAACGGCTGCTGTAAGTGAAATCGACAATGTGGCGCTGATAGCCGAGGTTGGATAGCCCCGGTCCGTTCGCCGAAAAGCCGTAGGACGTAGTGGCCTCCGAGTATCGCGACGTGCTGGTAAATCCGCCCGCGAGCTTAATCGCCCCATAGCGCGAGCTTTGGCCCTGCAGATTCGTCTGTTGGTTTCCTTGCTCTATGCCGCCCGCATAGCGGAAAACAATCCGGCTGGCTGCTGTTTCGATCGGAGCGGAGTAACCCAAAAACAGCCCTCGCGCGATTCCTTTGGACAGCCGGAGCTCCGAGGCGGGAAGATTCGTGTAGAGATACCCAATTTGGTAGCCGGCTTGGTCCAGAATGCGTTTTCGGACATGGGCCGCCCCTTGCAGCGCCCCCATCACCTCCATGCTGGATGAGGAGCCCTGGCCCGAAACGGCGAACGAGTCCATCAGTCTGCCGGGCATCCGGACCTTCAGCGCGCCTCCGCCATATCCCCGGCGCGTCCGGTCATAGCCCAGCCGCGGGATCAACTCGTAATTGGAAATAGCAGTCTGCCTTCCGGCGGTCGTCGCGGGAGCCTCGACGGCTTGCTGGCGCGCTTCCGGCAACGCTTCGATCGCCGGGATCGGATCTGTCGAGAAAATCCGGTATACCACGTCGACTGTATTCGGACCTTCCGCACCCTCCAGGCAATTTTCCAGGGACATCGTGGTCACCACCAGCTTCACCTGGCTGTCCCGGCCCAGAGCGCTATCTGCCTGTACCGCCCGCTCCACGAGGGAGAAGCTCGCATCGTAATCGCTGCTGACGAACGGGCCGCCTTCCTGAACCGGCAGGCCGCCCTTGATGGCGTTCAGGCGCTGCCGGAAAAGGAAGAGGAAATTGAAGGGACTGCGAAACTCGATTTTGCCGATCTTGTACTGGTGAGCTTCGTAGAATTCCGGGTCCAGCGGATGACTGCAGGTTGCCGCTGGACTCCGGAGGATGCTGGCTAGCAGAACGACGATGGCCGTCGCTACCCGCATGAGCTAGGCGCGGCGCGCCGAAATAATGTTCACCGCCTCGGTCTCCGCGTCGGCGATCGGCGCGTCGCCGACCTTCGCTGCCTTGCTGACGTCGCCGGCAATCAGTGCCTGTGCGTGCTGATCGGAATCCAACCCATCCGCGGCAGTGGCCGCGGCTTTGGCATTCTCGCCTTTATCTATCGCTACCAACAACTGAATCACCAGTTGGAATTCCTGAGTGATTTCCGTTCGCTCGTTCAGCTCAAACATGACCGCCCAGCTTTCGCCCGCGGAACTTTTCCTCCGGGTCAACTGGAAAACGATCTTTCGTAATTGGTCCGGAGTCACGATTTTGAACGTGACGGACAAATGGGTCGGTTGAACCGGTCCGGTTTTGGCGGGCGGCGCGGCCTTTTTGACGGCCTTTTTGGTCGCCTTCTTCTTCACGGGTTTAGCGGTGGCCATGGCGGAATGCTCCTTTTTATTGTGACGGGCTCGCCGCATTATATTGCAGGTAACATCTGGAAATTTGTGCCGCCGGCTTACTCGGACTGTTCGGATCCGCTGACTTTCAGGACCGCCAGGAAGGCTTCCTGGGGAATTTCGACCTTGCCGACGCGCTTCATCCGCCGCTTTCCTTCTTTTTGCTTCTCTAGGAGTTTCCGCTTCCGGCTGATGTCGCCACCGTAGCATTTGGCGAGGACATTCTTGCGAATGGCAGGAATCGTTTCCCGCGCGATGACTTTCGATCCGATCGCCGCCTGCAGCGCCACCTCGAACATCTGCCGCGGAATCAGCTTGCGGAGCCTCTCGATGAGCATCTTGCCGCGATCGTAGGCAAAGTCGCGGTGCACGATGATCGACAGCGCATCCACCGGCTCGCTGGCCACCAGCACATCCAGCTTTACCATCGGCGACACCCGATATCCGGCCAGGTGATAATCCAGCGAGGCATAGCCGCGCGAAGCGGACTTCAGCCGGTCGTAAAAGTCGAGAACGATTTCGTTGAGCGGCAACTCATACAGCAGCAGAACGCGCCCGCCGCCAATGTACTCGAACTTTTTCTGAGACCCGCGCTTCTCTTCCAGCAGTTTCAGAATCTCGCCAAGATATTCCTCGCGAGTAATGACCGTCGCGTCGATGATGGGCTCTTCGATCTGCTTGATCTCGGCGGGGTTGGGATACTTCGTTGGATTATCGACTTCCAGTAGCTCGCCGGACAACTTCGTGATGCGATACCGGACGCCCGGAGCCGTCGTGATCAGATCGATCTTAAACTCACGCTCCAGCCGCTCCTGTACGATCTCCAAATGCAGCAGGCCCAGAAAGCCACAGCGAAATCCAAAGCCAAGAGCAACGGAATTCTCCGGCTCGAAATTGAATGCCGAGTCGTTCAGTCGCAGCTTCTCCAACGCGTCGCGAAGCAGTCCGTGCTCATGGCTCTCCACCGGGTATAGCCCCGCGAAGACCATCGGCTTGATCTCCTGAAAACCCGGCAGCGGCTCGGCGGCCGGACGTGCCGCTTCTGTGATCGTGTCGCCAATCTGCGCGTCGGAAACAGTCTTGATATTGGCGGAAAGAAAACCCGCCTCTCCCGCCGTCAAGACATCGCAGGGCACCGGCTTCGGCGATTGATAGCCCAGCCCTTCGACTTCATAGACGCTTCCATTGACCCAAAGTTTGATCTTCTGCCCGAGCCTCAGTGTGCCATCGACGACACGAACCAGAATAATGACGCCGCGGTAAGGATCGAACCAGGAATCGAAGATCAGGGCCCGCAGCGGCGCGTCCGGATCCCCGGTGGGCGGCGGAACCTTTTGCACCACCGCTTCAAGAATCTCTTCCACGCCGATGCCTTGCTTGGCGCTGGTGAGCACCGCTTCGCTCGCATCCAGGCCGATGACCTGCTCGATCTGTTCGCGGATTCGATCCGGATCGGCGGACGGCAGATCGATCTTGTTGATGACTGGAATGATTTCCAGATCGTGGCTGAGAGCGAGATACGTGTTGGCCAGCGTCTGCGCCTCGACGCCCTGCGAGGCGTCCACCACCAGCAGCGCCCCTTCGCACGCTTGCAGGCTGCGGGAGACTTCGTAGGTGAAGTCCACATGCCCCGGCGTATCGATCAGGTTGAGCTGATACAGCTCACCATTTTTCGCCTTGTAATCGAGCCGAACCGCATGCGCCTTGATCGTGATCCCGCGCTCACGCTCCAGATCCATGGAGTCGAGAACCTGCTCCTTCATCTCGCGATGGCTCAGCGCGCCGGTGTGTTCCAGCAGACGATCGGCCAGCGTCGATTTGCCGTGATCGATGTGCGCAATGATGGAGAAATTTCGAATGTGAGACGGATCCATGCGGTAGACTACGGAAGCGGTAGAACTCCAGTATCCCATGGACTCCAATCGTTTCGACGGCAATCTCAGTGCGGAAGGACTTCGTTTCGCCGTTGCTGTCTCGCGTTTCAACGACTTCATTACCGCGAAGTTATTGGACGGCGCGATTTCATCTCTGCGAGCCGCGGGAGCCGGCGAAGAAGACATCGCCGTAGAGCGGGTGCCCGGCGCTTGGGAGCTTCCGCTGGCCGCGCAGGCGTTGGCGAAGCTTGCGCGCTACGATGCCGTCATCTGTCTCGGCGCGGTCATCCGGGGCGACACGCCGCACTTCGATTACGTGGCGGGCGAATGCGCCCGGGGCCTGCAGCGAGTGCAGTTGGAAACCGGCACTCCCATCATTTTTGGCGTGCTGACCACCGATGACGTTGCGCAGGCTGAAGAACGCACCGGCGGCAAACACGGCAACAAAGGCTCCGACGCGGCGATGACTGCGATTGAAATGGCGGCGCTAATTCGGCGCCTCCGGCCCAGGAGCTGAGCCATGCCATCCCGGCGCCGGTCGCGCGAGCGCGCGCTGCAAGTTCTATTCAATTGGGACAGTCGCAAGGGCGATATCTGGCGAGCCGCCGACGACTTCTATGAAACCCTCCATTCCGAGGAAGACGACCCTTCCCGGCTGGAGCGGGACGAGTTCATGGAGGAGCTGGTGTTGGGCGCGACGAAGCGCGGCGAGGAAATCGACAAGCTGATCGTCAACCATTCGTCGAATTGGCGCATCGAGAGAATGCCTTCTGTCGATCGCAACGTCCTGCGGCTGGCAACCTTCGAAATGCTCGAAGCCAAGCTGCCCGCACCGGTGATCATCGACGAAGCGATTGAGCTGGTTCGCCGGTTCTCCGGTGACGAGTCGGTATCTTTCGTCAACGGAGTGCTGGATGCGATCCGCCGCGAGCTATTTGCCGATGCAGAACGTGGCAAAAATCCGGTTTAGAATGTCGTCGGCGGTGGTGGCCCCGGTGATGGCGTCGATCGGCCGCAGCGCCGCGTAGAGGTCCAGCAGCAGCATCTCGTGCGGAATGCGGTTCGCGATGGCTTCGCGCGCCTTCGCCAAAAACTCCGCTGAGTCTTGCAGCAGTCGCTCATGGCGCAGGCTGGTGATAAAGCCTTCTTCGATGTCGCGGCTCGCACCGGCTCCCACGGTTTCGAGAATCACTTCCCGCAGCGTATCGATGCCTTCGCCCGTCAAGGCCGATACCGGAATGACGTTGCTGATTGCCAGCGCCCGCTGAGGAAGGTCGGCCTTATTGCCAATTATCAACGTTCGGCCGCTGCCTTGCGCTTTTGCGATCAACTGGTGGTCTTCTTCCGTCAGAGGCACCGACAAATCCAGCACGACGACGGTCAGATCCGCATCGGCAAGAGCTTGATAGCTTCTCTCGATTCCTAGAGCTTCTACAACGTCGGTGGATTCGCGAATGCCGGCTGTGTCGACCAGCCGCACGGGAATTCCACCGATCGCGGCAGACTCGCTGACCATGTCGCGAGTGGTTCCGGCAATCGGAGTTACGATGGCGCGATCCTGTCCCAGAAGGCAGTTGAACAGGCTGCTCTTGCCGACGTTGGGCCGACCAACGATCGCCAGCGTCAATCCCTCATGGACCAGCTTGCCGTAGTCGAAGCTCGCGATCAGTTGCGCCACCTGCCGCTCGATCGATTCCAGCCGCCGCAGCAATTCTTCATCGGGAGCGATGCTGATGTCGTCCTCGGCGAAATCGATTCCCGCTTCAAGCAGCGAAATCAATTCGACCAGCTCGTGCTTCAACGGCGCCAGCCGTCGTGAAACGGAACCACCCACCTGTTGCGCCGCGACTTTCGCCTGATACAGCGTTGTCGCATCGATCAGATCGCGTACCGCTTCTGCGCTGGGCAGGTCCAGCCTGCCGTTCAGGAATGCGCGCAGCGTATACTCGCCCGGCTCAGCCAGTCGAGCACCGAGAGCACAGAGCAGAGAAAGACATTCCCTCAGAACCACCGGAGCCCCATGAAGCGAGATCTCCACAACATCCTCTCCGGTATAGGAATGCGGCGCCTGGAAATGGGTGGCGATTCCGCGGTCCAGCAGCGACCCATCGCCGGTAACGACGTCCACCAGGTATGCATGCCGCGGGCTCCAATCGGGAGCTTCGCGAAGGATGGAAGTTGTGATGGCGAGAGCGCCGGGGCCCGAGATACGAACGACGCCGATCCCGCCCCGGCCGTGCGGGGTGGAAATTGCCGCAATCGTGTCGCGGACTGCCACGGCGATGGATGGCTAAGGGCGGCGATCGCCGCCGCGGCGATCGTCACGCCGCGGTCCGCGCGGTCCGCGGTCCGGACCTCTTCCGCCGCCACGGGGAAACTCCTGCCGCGGAGGCGCGGGCGGTAGCGGCATATCGACGGGCAGCACGCAGACCTGGCGGAACGGGCCATTGCCGGCGCTCTCGCTGCGCAGTGTCTTCTCGTCGCGAAGCGCAATGTGCAGAATACGCCGTTCGCGGCTCGTCATCGGGCTGAAGAAAAAAGGTCTGCCCGTGCTTTTCACTCGTTCGGCCGCTGTCTCCGCGCTGAGAAGCAGCTCGCGCACCCGCAGCATCCGGTAGTCGTTGGCATCGAAACAAAGGCGCGCGTGATCCTCCGGCGGCATGTCGATCGCTTCCTGCGTTAACAGCTCCAAGGCCAACAGCAATTCGCCCTTGTTCGCCAGCAGAAGATCCACGTCCGGCCCGGAGAACTGCACCATGATGTCCGGAGTCTCGTAGTCGGGGTGGATCTCGACTCCCAATTCGAACTTCACGGTCAGATCGATTCCCGCTTTATCGAGAATCCGGTTCAGGAACTCGCCGATCTTGGGCGCATACTCCTCCACTGAGTACTTCACGCCGCTCATCGGCCGCCTTTCTTTTTGGACTGGTTTGTGTTCACTTTTACAGGTGCCGCCGCTGGAGCGGGCATAGTCTTATTGAACACCCATTGCTGGATGACGCCAACGAGATTTCCGGTGAGCCAGTATAACACCAGCCCGCTCGGGGACCCGTAGAACATGAAGCCGAACACCAGCGGCATGAACATCATCATCTTTTGCTGGGCCGGATCGCCGCCAGTCGCTGGCGTCATTCTTTGAATCCAGAACTGCGATGCGATCATAAGCAGCGGCAGAATGCGAATGGCAATCTGTTCCGGCTGCGACAGATCGGCCACCCAAGCCCAACCGGCATGGCGAAGCTCAATGGCAACCGAAAGCACCGCATAGAACGCAAACAGGAACGGGAACTGCAGCAGCAGCGGAACGCAGCCGCCGGCAGGGTTCACCCCGTGCTTCTTGTATAGTTCCATCACTTCCTGATTCTTGTTCTGCATTTTCGGGTCCTTCATGCTGAGACCCTTGTACCTTTCGTTGATCGCCTGCATTTCCGGCGCAACCAGGGACATCTTCCGCATCGATTTCAGCGAAGTAATCTTCAGCGGCAGAAGAAGAATGTTGATGATGACGGTAACCAGAATGATCGACCAGCCCCAGTTTTTGGTCCAGTTGGTGTTGACCCACTTCAGGGCCAGAAACAGCGGCTTGGCAATGAATGAGGTCCAACCGAAGCTGATCAGACCGTCCAATCGGGGATCGACGGACTTCAGCAGGTTGTAATCCTTGGGGCCTACGAAGAGGGCCAGCTGGTTGCGGCCTTCGCCTCCAACGGCTCCGCCGACAACGGCTTCCTCCTTCCCCTCGGGTCCGGGAATCATGTCGTTGATCGTGTAGAGCTCGGTGGCGCCCGTGCCTTGCGGCAGCGTCACGATGGCGAAATACGCATCTTCCAGGCCGGCGAAAGCAAAGTTGCCGGATCGGCTTTGGGGCCCATCTTTCGCATAGTCCTGGTTGTTGACCACCAGCTTGTTTTCGGCGATGTCGTAGACGATGCTATGCCGCGCCGGAGCCGCGTTCGGCACCGTCGAATCGCCGAAACCGCCGCGCCACACCAGCAAGTGAGGAACGGCAACGCCCGCTTCCAGCACTTCGCTCGAAACCTGAACCAGGTAAGAACCGGGCTTTGTGCGGAAAGTCTTCTTGCAGTAAACCCGGCCGTCGGAAAACTCGAAATCGACTCCGCCGGGAACGGTTGTAGCGGTGAATAGCGCATCGTTGACTGGCGCCCAGCCATCCCGGCCTTTGATTTGAATCGAAAACGGATGACCGGCTTTTTTTACACCCGCGGGATTCACCAGGTTCAGCGGATTACCGTCGGAGTCTGTGTACTGCTTCAGGGTCCAGTTCCGGATCAGCCCGCCGCGATTGGTGAACTCGATGTGGTACAGATCCGTCTCGACAACCGGATTTTCTTCTTTCGCCGCGGCGACGCCTGCCGCAGCTTTCGGAGGCGCTCCGCGGCCTTTCGCCGCTAACGGGGCCGGCGGCGGGGGTGTTTGCTCCGGGGCCGCCTTCGGCTCCTCCTTTTTTGCGGTCACCGGTGTTGGCGGAGCCGCCGGTTTGTAGAAGGTCTGCGTGAAATAGAGAACCGCGCCCATCAGGATCATCGCCAGCAGCAGGCGGATCTCCATGGACATTTCCTTCGGCGGGTTCGGCTTAGGGTCGGCCATTAGGGTACAGGATCAAATCCACCAGAGTGGAAGGGATGACATTTTCCAAGACGCTTCAGCCCCATGGCTACACCTCGCAGGGCGCCGTGTTTCCCGATCGATTCCATCATGTAAACGGAGCACGTCGGGTGAAACCGGCACGCGGACGGAAGCAGGGGCGAAACGAATCGCTTATAGAACTTTAAGAGCGCAATAAAGACGTTGGCCGTCATGATTGACAACGCCCGATCAGGCGATCGACTTCCTCGCGGAGACGCGACAGCGGAACATTCTGGCTGGAACGCCTCGGGTTAAATACAATCCAATATCCCGCCGGAAACCGCTGCCGTTCGGCCCGAACCACTTCGCGGAACCGCCGCTTGATGCGGTTTCGGACCACTGCCTTCCCAATCGCACGAGGCAGGGTAAAGCCGAATCGTGCCGGCTCTGTTTCACCGGCCCGGAGACAGAAAGCAGCGAAAAGGGGACAAGTGTGTCTCCATCCGTTGTCGTAAACCGTGCGAAATTCAGCAGGTCGGAGTAGGCGAGCACTCTTGGGAAATGATTGATCAGTCGTGGGTCTGTCTACTTCTTAGAAGCGCGAACAGCGCGCTCGTCGCTGACAGTCAGCTTGTGACGGCCGCGTGCACGGCGCCGCGCAAGAACCGCGCGTCCGTCCTTAGTCTTCATACGCTCACGAAATCCGTGAGTTTTGGCCCGTTTCCGGTTGTTGGGCTGGAAAGTGCGTTTCGGCATGTTGCTGCTCTTTCTCGGTGTGGAATTCTGTAAGAGTCGCGCAGGCGCGGAGGCACAGACCTCCCCCTAGGGCTCGTCCAAAACCTTAGTATAGCCGACCCAGGGCGAATCGACTAGCCGTCTTTTGTCGGCCCCTCGGATTCGATAGCATATGTGCCGAAAGGCTCACGATCATGAAAAGACGCGATCTCCTGAAGTCGGCCGCCGGTCTTACCGTGCTCCAAAGCGGCGTCCTTCGCGGCCAGACGGCTCCCAGCAACAAGTTGAACGTGGCATTAATCGGGGTCTGGGGGCGAGGCACGGCTCACTACAACTCGCTCCGGAACGAAAACGTCGTCGCGTTGTGCGACGTGAACGACCTCCGGTTGAAGGAGGGGCTCGAACTGTTCCCCAAAGCGAAAACGTACTGGGACTGGCGCAAGTTGATGGATCAAAAAGATGTGGAGGCGGTAGTCATCTGCACGGCGGACCATCATCACGCCTTTATCGCCAACTGGGCGCTCAATCGTGACATGCATGTCTTCTGCGAGAAGCCGCTGGGAATCAGCGTGGAAGAAGCTCGCACGGTTCGCGCCAACTATCTGAAAAGAAAAGCGAAGGTGGCGACCCAACACGGCACCCAGCGGCATGCCTATCCCAATTTCGAGCGGCTTCGCGAACTGATTCTCGATGGCGCCATCGGCGAATTGCAAACCGTCCACAGTTGGGATAGCCGCCAACTGCCCCGGCCCGGGTATCCGGAGGCGCAGGGCCAGCCGCCGGCCACCTTGCATTACGAGCAGTGGATCGGTCCATCGCCCTATCACCCCTACAGCCCGCAGTATTTCGGCGGGACTTCGGGCCTCAATTGCCTCTTCTGGAATATGTATCGCGACTTCGGTGTCGGCCAGATGGGCGACATGGGAGCCCATACGATGGACCTGGTCTGGAATGTGATCGATGCCGGAGCTCCGGCGGCCATCGAAGTCGACCAGGAAGTGACAGACAAATACGATCCCAATATTTGTCCGGTAAAGCTGAAGGTTCGCTTCGAACACCCTCGCAATGACTGGCGCGGGCCGATGCATGTGGTCTGGTATCAGGGTGGCCTGAAGCCGGAAACTCCCAAGGGATATGTCGATGTCTCGAAGATCCCCAATGGAGCAATTTTCGAAGGCACAAAGGGAACGATCGTCGCGGATTTCACCAGCCGGATTCTCATTCCGAACAATGACGATGGGGATCTGACCTACTACAAGCGGCGAGGGACCGATCAGCTTCTCCCGCTGGTGGCCGGAACCGGCCAGCCGACGCAGGCCGCGGCGCCCGCTCGGCGACCTGCGGCTCCCGCAAAGCCGCTGCCCGCGGGCTTCACCGCGATGCCCAATGCGAATCCGGGCGCAAACGGCTTTCCGGCGATCCAAATGCTTGACGGAAAGATTCCTGCCGCAATCGGACTTCCCAATGACACGGTTCAGAATGTTCTCGCCGCCGAGCGTGGCGGCAACACCGGTTCGCTGCGGATCGATCCGTTCCAGGCCGAATGGCTCAACGCCTGTAAAGGCCAAAGCAACGGAGTCACCCACGGCACCAGCAGCAAGACTCACTGCGACTTCGACTACTCGGGAAGCATGATCGAACAGATGTTGCTGGGACTCGTCGCCCATCGCGCCGGCAAGCGGCTGGAGTATGACGGCGCCACCGGCCGCATTACGAACGTCCCGGAAGCGAATGAGTGGCTGAAGCGGAGCTATCGCCCTAACTGGACGCTTAACGGGTAAGCACTCGGTATTCGATCTTTCGAAGCGCTCCGCGCGTTCGATACGACGCGAATCCGAATGGAACGGACAACTGGATCTCGCCGGGCCGCAGCCCAATCGAGCGGCCCGCAATCGCGGTATTCACCACCAGCTTGTCGTCGATCCATGCCCGGATCTTCTCGCCGGTGACTTCGATCCGGAAGGCGTACCAGCGGCCGTTCTCGAAATTCACATAGGTGCGGGTTTCATTGTCCGAGGCATCCCATCCGTCAATGCTGGAGAGCCCGACAATATCGCCGCCCCAGCCGCCGGTGACGAACGTGCAAAAGGAATCCTTCACGGGGAAGGTCAGGCTGGCGAAAAAGTCGTTGCCGGCAAGGCGCGACGCTTCGAATCTCACTTCGTAGTTCGATTTCGGAAATTCCCCGGTCCAGTTGACGCCCGTCAACGGAGAGCCTGGCTCGAGGACGAGCGTCCCGTCGTTTAAACGGACGCTCGGCTGGTTCGGATATTTTGCATTCTGCCATTGGGTCAGCGTTCGATCGAACATCGGCTGCCAACCTGGCTGCTGCGCCATTGCGCAAATGGCAGCGATTGGCACGAGCGGCCAGCGATGGATCTTCATAACCGTTACTCCGGCAATACTGTGACTCCAGGGATTTGACGGAAGGCCTTGTCAAAGGTCAGGACTTTTCCTCCGGCTCGCTGCAGAGCGACCACCGCAACGGCGTGATCGACAAAGCTGAGCGATGTGGAGAAATCGCCTTGGAACTTGTTCCACGAATCGATGAAAACTTCGGCTCCTAAAACAAAGTCGGACTCTCGTGAATTTCGCAAATGGTGACCGGCTTCGACGGCCTTGCTGTTGGACGTCTTTCGCTTCAAAATTCCGATGGTCTCCGCGAATACATATTCCAATAGCAGGGCGCGGCCCCAAACACCACCCCGCAGCTGATCCATGGTTCGGACAGCCGTGGGATGGAAAACATCCCTCACGTTATAGTTCGCAATGAGAAAGCTGGAATCCAGAGCAATCATGAATTTTTACGGGACTCCCATTCGGCATCGCGCGCCTCGCCGTGGGGATCGTCGTACAGAATTTCATCGATTTGTTCGCTCAGATGTTCGGTGCCGGGGCCGAAGTCCCATGGCCGGATATCTCCCAGGCTTGCTGATTTTTCCGCAGGAATCGGCCGGACAAGATACTGCCGGATCGCATCGCTGATCAGTTCACCGATCGGCCGCTGCTCCAGCGCGGCGCGCGCCTTCAGCGCACGGTACGCACTATCGTCAATGTTCCGGATTGTCGTATCCATTGTATTCAATGTAACATAAATAACACATTGATACCGTTGGGTTCGTTTTGCCATACTGAGATTGATCCCATGGACAAGGCTATCCTCGCTCTGGAAGATGGAACCGTCTTCGAGGGCCAAAGTTTTGGTGCGCCAGCTGTGCGCACGGGTGAAGTGGTTTTCAATACCTCGCTCACGGGGTACCAGGAAATTTCCACAGACCCGTCTTATTGCGGACAAATCGTCGTGATGACGAATCCGCAAATTGGAAACTACGGCACCACGGCCCCGGACAGCCAGTCCAAGCCCTGGATCGAGGGCCTCGTCACCCGCGAGCTTTCCCCCCTGACCAGCAACTGGAGGAGCGATCACGACACCAGCGGTTTCCTGAAGACCGCCGGCATTCCCATCGCCTCCGAGATCGACACTCGGGCGCTGGTCCGGCGGCTGCGGATGCGTGGCGTCATGCGCGGGGCGATCTCCACCAAGGGCGGCGATCCGCGCGATCTGGTGGAACGGGCACGGAGCGCTCCCTCCATGGCGGGACTGGATCTCGCGACGCGGGTTTCCACCAAGGAACGCTACTCCTGGGATGAGGCGGTTCCCAAGTGCTCTCCTTCGGACTTGTTGGAGGATCCCGAGGCAAAGCGATTTAATGTTGTCGCCTACGACTTCGGGATCAAGCGCGATATCCTGCGGCAGATGACCCAGCGGGGCAGCGGAGTGACGGTTGTCCCTGCCGGAACTAGCGCTGAGGACGTCCTTGCCCTGAAGCCCGACGGAGTCTTCCTGTCCAACGGTCCCGGCGATCCGGAGCCTTTGGCGCAGCAGGCCGCGCAGGTAAAGAAATTGCTGGGGCGGGTCCCGGTGTTCGGCATCTGTCTTGGTCATCAGGTGCTGGGACTGGCGCATGGCGGCAAAACTTACAAACTGAAGTTCGGACACCGCGGCGGCAATCACCCCGTGTTGAACAAGTTGACCAACAAGGTCGAAATCACGGCACAGAATCATGGATTCGCCGTGGACCCCGACTCGCTGAACTTGAACGATATTGAGCTGACTCACGTCAACCTGAACGACCAGACTCTCGAAGGCTTCCGGCATCGGAGCCAGCCTACGTTTTGCGTGCAGTACCATCCCGAGGCCGCTCCTGGGCCGCACGATTCGCACTATCTGTTCGACGACTTCGTGAACCTGATGACGGAGTGGAAGGGGGGCAAGCAATAGGATGCCGCGGCGTAACGACCTGAAGAGAATTCTCATTGTCGGTTCCGGGCCGATTGTCATCGGCCAGGCTTGCGAGTTCGATTACTCCGGCACGCAAGCCTGCAAGGCGCTGAAGGCGGACGGATACGAAGTGGTTCTGATCAACTCCAACCCGGCGACGATCATGACGGATCCCGAGCTGGCGGATCACACCTACGTAGAGCCCCTAACTGTGGAGTTTGCCGAGGAGGTGATCCGGCGGGAACGGCCGGACGCACTGCTGTCCACTGTCGGCGGCCAGACGGGCCTGAATCTTTCCGTAGCGCTGGCGGAAGCCGGTGTGCTGGAAAAGTACAATGTCGAACTGATCGGCGCCAATATCGAGTCCATCAAGAAAGCCGAAGACCGTCTGTTGTTCAAAGACGCGATGCGGCAGATCGGTCTGGAAACTCCGCAGTCCCAGTTGGTCCGCTCGGTCGAAGCCGGAACGGAATTCGCCAATCGCATCGGGTTTCCGCTGATCCTGCGCCCCAGCTTCACTTTGGGCGGTTCCGGAGGCGGCATCGCCTACAACCATGAAGAGCTGGTCGAAATTCTGGAAAATGGCCTGGATCTTTCACCGGTCGGCGAAGTGCTGATCGAAGAGAGCGTCCTGGGTTGGAAGGAATATGAGCTGGAGGTGATGCGCGATACTTCCGACAACGCCATCATCATCTGCTCGATCGAGAATTTCGACCCGATGGGCGTGCATACGGGCGATTCGATTACGATCGCCCCGGCACAGACGCTCACCGATCGCGAGTATCAGATGATGCGCGACGCGGCGCTTGCGTGTTTGCGGGAAATCGGAGTCTCCACCGGCGGATCGAACGTTCAGTTCGCGATCAACCCTGCGAATGGCCGCATGGTGATCGTCGAGATGAATCCACGCGTTTCGCGATCCTCGGCGCTGGCGTCAAAAGCCACCGGATTTCCGATCGCGAAGATCGCGGCGAAACTCGCCGTGGGCTATCGCCTGGACGAAATTCCCAATGACATCACGCTAAAGACTCCGGCATGTTTCGAACCGACGATCGATTATGTCGTCGTCAAGATTCCGCGCTGGCAGTTCGAGAAATTTCCGGGCGCGGAGCCTGTCCTCGGTACGCAGATGAAGTCGGTCGGGGAAGTCATGTCGATCGGCCGGACGTTCAAGCAGGCGCTGGGCAAAGCTCTGCGGTCTCTGGAAACGGGGAAAAGCTCCACAGCGGAAGTCTACGATGAGGCCCTGATTCCGACCCGCCTGATCACGCCCAATCCGGATCGCCTTCCGTATATTCGATTCGCGTTCCGCAAAGGCTGGACGGTGGAACAGATTCACGAACTGACTTCGATCGACCCGTGGTTCCTCACGCAGGTGAAAGAAACGATCGATCTCGAAGCTGCGTTTGCCGGCAGGAAACTTTCGGAAATCACTGCCGAACAATTTCGCCGGGCGAAGAGGGACGGATTGTCCGATAACGTGATTGCGCGAGCCACCGGGTCCGAGCCGCTGGAGGTGCGCGCCCGCCGCAAGGAATTAGGCGTGAAAGCAATCTTCAATCGCGTAGATACCTGCGCGGCCGAATTTGAGAGCTTCACACCATATCTGTATTCGAGTTACGAAACCGAGTGCGAAGCCAACCCGAGCGATCGTAAAAAAGTCATGATTTTGGGTAGCGGCCCCAACCGGATCGGGCAGGGAATCGAGTTCGACTACTGCTGCTGTCATGCGGCGTACGCTTTGGACGAGTTCGGAGTGGAGTCGATCATGGTCAACTGCAATCCGGAAACCGTATCGACGGATTACGACACTTCGGACCGGCTGTACTTTGAGCCGCTGACGCTGGAAGAAGTTCTGAATATCTACGACACGGAAAAGCCTGATGGGGCGATTGTGCAGTTCGGTGGACAGACTCCGCTGAACCTCGCTCTGCCGCTGAAGCGCGCCGGCGTTCCGACGATCGGCACGGCTCCGGAGAGCATCGATCTTGCGGAGGACCGCAAGCTGTTCGGGAAGCTTCTGGAGGATCTGAAGATTCCTTCGCCTCCGAGTGGGACGGCTACCAGCGTCGAACAGGCCTGTGAAGTAGCCAAGGGGCTTGGTTTTCCAGTGCTGGTGCGTCCCAGCTACGTGCTGGGCGGCCGCGCGATGGTCATCGCTTATGACGAAGACACCGTCCGCCGGTACATGCAGGAAGCCACGTTGTTCTCGCAGGCTCGGCCGGTGCTGATCGACCGGTTCCTCGAAGACGCAACAGAAGTGGACGTGGATTGCCTGTCGGACGGCGAGAACGTTCTGATTGCCGGAATCATGGAACATATCGAGGAAGCGGGGGTACATTCCGGCGATTCGTCCTGTGTGTTGCCTCCGATCTCGCTGACGCCGTCCGATCGCGCGACGATCGAAGACTATACGGTGAAACTGGCGCGGGCACTGAACGTTGTCGGCCTGATGAACGTTCAATACGCGATCCAGGAGGGCACGGTCTACGTTCTGGAAGTGAACCCGCGCGGCTCCCGCACGGTTCCCTACGTGAGCAAAGCGACCGGAATCCCGCTGCCCAAGGTCGCGGTAGGTCTGATGTTGGGAAAGAAGCTGCCGGAACTCGCGTACCTGACGAAAGGGCAGGTTTCGGGAGTTCTGCCCGTGCCGAAATTCTTCGTAAAATCGCCGGTTTTCCCGTTCAACAAATTTCCAGGAGTGGATCCGGCGCTTGGGCCGGAAATGCGTTCGACGGGTGAAGTGATGGGAGTCGGCGAGAGTTTCGGCGAAGCGTTCGCGAAGGCGCAGCTATCGGCCGGATCGCCGCTGCCGTCAAAAGGCACGGTGTTTTTCAGCGTCGGTGAGAATCACAAGTACGACGCGGTGCAAATCGCCCGGCGCTTTGTGGAATTTGGATTCACTCTCGCGGCCACGCGGGGGACCGCCGCGGCGTTTAAGGCGGCGGGATTGACGGCTCGCACGATTTTCAAGGTGAATGAGGGCCGGCCCAATGCTGTAGACCTGATGAAAGCGGGACAACTGCAACTGGCGATCTATACAACCAACGGCGCGACGTCGTTTTCCGATGAGAAGGCAATTCGTCGAAGTGCCATTGCCAGCCGCGTTCCCTGCATCACCACGATGAGCGGCGCCAAAGCCGCCGCAGAGGCGATGGCATCGAAGCGCCGGGACCCCATTCGTGTCTGGAGCCTGCAGGAGATTCACGACGACTCCACGGTGGCTTCGGCGAGGGGTTAGCGGCTTTCCGGGGCAGAGGAACTCGCGCACCAAAGGCGATGGTCCGCGCCACGCCCATGCTTCGCACAAGTCTCCCCGGCTTTCATCCGTCGTGGTGAGCCATCGGGCTCATCCCCCAACTTACTAACCCTTCCAAGGCTCGTCGGCGCTGCCGCCGTAAATGTCCGGAACCTTGCCCCCGGCGGGCCGAAGGTATGCGGCCAACTGCCCGCGATGGTGGATCGTGTGATTCATCATTGCCTGCAGGCACATCACATTCGGCATCGACATTCCAAAAAAATCGATAGTCTTTGCCGCGTGCTCCGCCGAGATCCTCTTCACTTTCTCCAGACCTTCTTCCGTTGCCTTCAGATACCAGACTGCGATGGCCGAGGGCTTCGACAGCTCGTCCGGCATCCGTTCTTCCCCGTCGAAGAGAAAGGATCCCCCCGCGATGGAATGCAAAAACCAGGTCTCGGAATGCGCCAGATGGTATGCCAACTGAACCGCCGTGCGCGCCTTGGCATCCGGCTGGTATTGAGCGCCGGAATCCGGGATTGCCATCAGCACCCGGTGCGTGATGGCGCGTTCGTCTACGTATGACGGCACAAACACTTCCAGCAGAGTACGGGCTTCGCCGGAGGTCATTCAATTTCTCCTTTTATTCGCCTAATGAGATAGGAATGTTATACCGCGATTCCCGCGGCGGAACAAGGAGAAAGATGTGACGATTTGGTAGAATGAAAAACGCCTGAGCGGGAGTAGCTCAATGGTAGAGTACTAGCCTTCCAAGCTAGTTGTTGCGGGTTCGAGTCCCGTCTCCCGCTCCAGTGATTCTTAATTCCTGTAATCACTTAGAACAGTTTTTGACTGGGCGATCCACCGTGCCGAAACAGCCAACTGCCGCCAAATTGGCACCCATTTGCCTGTGGATGTTGCGGGAGACTCCCATCGGGTGCGTCGTCCCTTTTCACGCCGGCTTGGTTTCAGAGACGGCAATAGCGGATGTCCGTGGATGTGCCGGCGCCGGCCAAAAAAAAAGACTCGCTGTCCAGGCCGTAAGCTTCTATACGTAGATGACTGCCACGGAAGTGCGCCAAGGCGGACCTGTGGCGGTTGCACAGCGTTATTTGCCGTCGGGCGCGTTGCAATCGCGAGTTCCGCAAGGGCGACTTTGCTGGAAACGGCGTCCGGCGAGTACGGCGCATTCCGCGCCGCTTCTGTGTTATCCAACGCTGGAAAAAATCGTCTGATGCAGGTCACGGAGGTGACGAATCCCATGCGCATAGGCCTTACGACGAGGTCACATCTTCTATGGACTTGCCTGTCGTTGATCATTTCCGGTGCATTGCGGGGACCGTGTGCCTGGGCACAACCGGCGCCCACAACCGGATCCGTTTCCACCATCATTACTTGCTCCTCAAAACCGGGTGAGGGGCGCCAGGTTTGCCAGGCTGACACTTCGGCAGGAGTCGCCTTACTGCACTCGACGGGAGACGCCAGTTGCTTGCTTGGCCGCAACTGGGGCTACGATTCCAGCGGGATTTGGGTGTCTGACGGGTGCAGTGGCGAATTTACCGTCGGGGCCACGAAAGAGGTAGCCGGTGGCGGCCTGAGCGACGTTGGAACATTTGAGGCGTATGGCCAGTTGCGAACGCACCTGGCGGCATTCAAGGACGACCTTGAGGTGCAAGATAACGCGACGCGAGTCGGCCTCAATTTCACCAGCCGGAGCAAGATTAAAGTCATCGGCGGCATGGAATGGGGAGTGAATCTCGTTCAGAGCGAAACACAGTTTAACCTCTCCGCGAATGGGCCGGACGGCTTCGGAACTCTCGAGAAGACGACCAGCCCCGTGTTTCTCGCCAGGCTCGGCTTTGCCGGTCTGGATGCCGGCGCATTCGGACGCGTTGTGATTGGGAAACAGTACGCTGTGCATTACGACATCGCCAGCTACACAACGGACCGATTTAATGTTTTTGGCGGTCAGGGTACTAACGCCTATGTGGGTGGAACGGACGGAGGAGAGACAGGTACCGGCCGAGCCGACCGGATCGTGCAATACCGGAACACCGCGCTGAAATTTGTCGAGGTCGCGGTTCAGGGCCAGTTTCGCGCCACCGGCAACGATAATGCGACGGACGGTGTCGGCGGTTCGCTGCAGTTCAAGCCTCTACCGGGCTTAAGATTCGGCGGTACCTATACCCGGACGAATTGGCCGACGTCGAAGTTCGTCATCCCAGGACTCGGCGGAAATGCGGACTACGTCGCTGCCGGAGGACGCTGGGACTGGCGTCTTCTCGCGCTGGGCTTCGTCTATTCGCAGCAGCACAACGGAGATGTGGCCTACGTCCCGGTGTCAAATACGGCAAACCAACAGACTCCCGTCGTATTCGATGCACATGGGACGGAGGTTTTCGCGCGAGTGGGCACCGGGAAATGGGGAATTATTGGAGGATTTATTTCGCAAGATCCGACCGTAAGAGACCCTTTACTCAATCCAAACTTCAGGACACGGTACTTCGTTCTCGGTGGAGAGTGGTTCTTTTCAAAAGGCGGAAAAGTGTACTCCGAGAGCAGAATCGATCTCGATAGCGTGACTGCTGTCGGCGACCCCGGCTATAGCGTATTCACGATCGGCTTCCGTTACGACTTTTCCTGGCGAACCGGTCATCAGCCGTAAACGGTCAGGACACATTGGGAACCCACCCGGTTGAGTAAGGAGGAACTTCATGACAAGCAGAATGGCCGGCAGTGTGATCGGTATCTTCTTCGCAGCTGCTTTAGCGGATGCGAAAGACTCGCCCGAACAGCAGCAGGAAAAGATTCGCAAGATGGCTGCCCAGACGTTGACGGATCTCTACAAGCTGCAGCCGGCGGCGCAAGGGGCAATCCAGAAAGCGGCCGGATATGCCGTCTTCAATAACATGGGTACCAACCTGCTATTGCTCTCTACCGCTCGCGGTGCGGGCGTTGCTGTCGACTCTCAAACGAAGCAGGACACTTTTTATGAAGATGATCTCGGCCGGAGCAGGCCTCGGCATCGGAGTGAAGGACTATCGGGTCATTTTCGTTTTTGAAAACAAGTCAGCTCTCAAAACGTTCGTCGATTCCGGTTGGACCGCGTCGGCGGAGGCGGATGCTACGGCGAAAACCGGCGACTCCGGCGGAGCGTACTCTGGGGCGGCATCCGTCGCACCTGGCGTTTGGGTGTACCAGATTACGAAGAAGGGTCTCGCTCTCCAACTGACTCTACAGGGCACCAAATACTACAAGAACGACGAACTGAACCAGAAGTAATCCTGAGATCCCGGCAGCGAAATTTCCTATAACTCAGCGCGACGGCGGTGAATGCCTTTCCCGCCGTCTGAAACCGCTATCTTCGTCTTGTGCCAAGCTTCCCGGCAAGGGGCTTCTCCGGAACCGCCGATGCCGCCTTACGCGTAATAGCGTTGCCGGCCATTGATTTCACGTCAGCTACGAATTTAGGGTCGGATGCAGTGCCCTGAATTGAGAATGGGATGCCGCCTCCCGCTTGTCCGCCGAGGCCACTCTTTTGAACGACACCGGAACCGCCACTCAGCGTAGCGTTCATTCCGAAATTCAGGGCACCGGATGAACTGACCGTTCCATTCCCGGTGACGACGCCAAGAGCCGGAATTTCGAGGTTGATGGCATTGGCTTGCACACCGTCAGGGGACACCCGGACTGTTGCGCTCAAATTTTGGATAGAGGTGTCTTGGCCGCCAGTCTGCCTGCGCCCGAAAGCGGGAATCGCCGAGAGTTTCGAACCGAGATCGAAGCCGGCCAGCTTGGCATTGGCCAGCCGAATGGGACCGCTGACAACCAACTGATCCGAGGGCCCCGCGATCGAAAGGTCAACGGAGACTGAACCTCCTTGAAGCTTGGACCCGGAGGGGAGGACTACACCCAAAGCGGGAAGGGCCGCTTCGAGATCGTCGACGGGCATCGAGTTCCCCGTAAGTTTCATGTTGAGCGCAGCCAACTGGCCCGCCGGCAGCTGGTATCCGCCTGTCAGCTTGCTGACGGCCTTGCCGATCGCGACGTCAGCTTGGGCGATGGTGCCCGCATCGGTCTTCAGGTTGTAGCCGAGATCATATTTCATCTCAACCGGACGTTTCATCGGAACGCCTTTGGCGGCGAGTTTCAGATTTGCGGTCTTTACCGTGCCAACTGCTTTGGCTTGCCCGTTCGACAAACTGATCCCACCCTCCAGATCGACGATTCCCGCTACCCCGGTCGAGGGAGCCATCAAGCCGGATGCAGCCAAGTCGAGTTTGCGAACCTCGATCGTGGCCTCTAACGGCGTGGTGATCGCGTCTCCTATCGTGATGGGACCTCCCTTACCTTTGAGGTCGAGGCTGCCGCCTCCCGGCAAAGCAGCGTTCATCGTGAACAGGAAGGGAGCACTGGAGGAAAGCTCCTTCACCTCGATGTGCACCTTCTCATAAATAGACGGCTTGTCCTCGGACGCTCCGTTGGCGACCACCAGGCGGCCATTCGCGACCGTCACCCGGGCGATGGAAAGACTCGATGCTTTGGCCGGCTTTTCAGCCTCATTTTCCTGATTTTCCGGTGCTGCCGCAGCTTTGCCGATGCTCGATACGTTCCATATTCCGTTCCGCCCACGCAACAGCGTAATCTGCGGTTCCTCGAGCGTGATTCCAGTGACCTGCAAGGCTCGGGAAAAGATGAGCGGTCCGAGAGATACTCCCGCGCTGAACGACTTCGCCGTGATGAAGGGATCCTTACCAAACGCGGCGTCATCGGCTATGACGATGTCATTTGCCGAGACCGAGCCGGAGAATATCGAAAGACTGAGTTCACCGATCTTGACCTGGCGGCCCAAAGTTTCGCTTAGTTTGGTTTCCAACTCCGGACGAAAATTGTTCACATTGACAACACGGGGAAGAACGAGTCCGATCAACAGAACCACACCGGCACAGATCGATGCGATGCGAACTTTACGAGTCATGGCAGGCTCCCTTTTTCGATACAAGCGGTTTCGCAGCGCCCGTTCGGAGCGCGCGGAAGCTACGACCCAGCGGTGGTGCTGGCGGCGGAGAGGGCACGATGGGCTGCGGCGAGTGCTTCGGAGCCGCGGCCCAATGTGCGAAGAATTTTTAGAGCCTCCGGCACCGATACAGGCAATGGCTTGACCTGGTCCGGTCTGACGAAGATCACATTGCCCGACCACGGATTTGGCGCGCCCGGCAGGTAAACCGCTACCGCGCCTTCAATGCGATCGGTTTCGAACGCCACTTGAGAGCAGTCATCCGTTGTTACTAAGACCGGGATGAAGCCGCTGGCGGCCGCCTCACTCTGCTGGATGTTCTCGGCAAGACCCTTTACGAAGGCGTAACCGGGAAAGGAGCCAAGCAGGACATTGTCCACCCGGTTGCGCACGCGCTGGGCCGTCGCCCTTTGCGCGACCAAACCCGCAAGAAGGCAGACGATGAGAATGGCCGCGATTGCGACAATATCCAGCATCACTCCGCCGAGCGCCGTCGCGATTCCGAGTTTCGGGCCCAGCGAACTGGCGAGTTGCTTCAGCAGTCCGAATATCTTGGCTAATACCCAGACGGCCAGAAATCCAGGGATCAGGAAGACAGCCCCGCCGACGATCGTTGCCTTTACGGCGTCGAAAAATGATGAGTTGCTCTGAGACATCGCTTGCTTTCTTGTGCCGGCTGGTGCTCCAGTTCCGTTCAGGGCCAGGAATTTCGCGACTCGTTTTGCCGCTGAGCACAATTCAGCGCCTCGACGGATTCGCTGGGGCGGTCCGGAGCAAAGGCCCACCGCTCAAAGAGAACCGCGACGGCTGGGCGTAAAACCATTGTGGTGGTGATGGTTGAACGCATTGATTAGGGTTCTTTTTTTTGGAGGAACCGCTGGCACAAGCACTCGAATCGAGATGAAGCAGGTTTGACATCTGAAAGAAGCTGCAACATGACCAGCCGCCCAACGGCGCCGGGAGCTGCCAAATGGCTTCCTTAACAATGGGATCCGGCGAAATACTGTTAATCTTTCCAGTTCCGCAAACGTTTCAGAATGGCCAGACTTGAGGGTCCGATTGTCAGGAAGGTCGATTCCGCGACAAGAGTCCGAACCGGGATCTGCTCCACGACCCGGCAGTTGAGGCCAGAATATGATGTTGAGCGCAAACAGGCGTGGAGACTCGGTCAAGAGTGGATTGAACGGTACTTGTGAAAACAGACAATCGCCAGCGGCAAGGTTCGGGAACGTCTTCTGAGGTGCGAAAAGCAGGAGTTGGGAAGACGTGAAGGTTGTGATTCTCGGCTCGTGCGGACTCGACGGGTCTCACCGGCAGTACGCGAGCAGCTATCTCGTCAATGATGCCGTTGCCATTGACGCCGGATGTCTTGGATTTCGCGGTACACCCGAAGAGCAGCGGGCAGTGCGGCATCTCTTTCTGACCCATCCGCACGCCGATCACACAGCGAGTTTGCCGTTCTTTATCGAGAACGTTTGGACTCCTTCGGAACACTGCCCGACGGTTTATGGAAGTTCCGAAACACTGGCAACCATTCGACGTCACATTTTTAACGACGAAGTGTGGCCCGATTTCGTGGCGATGTCGGAACGGGTTCCTCCCTTTCTTCGGCTTCAGAATCTTCAAGCTGAAATTCCCGTGATGGCTGAGGGACTGACGATCACGCCGGTCGCTGTGAACCATCTGGTCCCGACATTTGCTTACATCGTTCGCGACGATCAAGGCTCTGTCATTTTCGCCGCCGATACCGGCCCCACAACGCGCCTCTGGGAGATCGCTCATCAAGAGCCTGCCTTGCGCGCGGTGTTTCTGGAGGCGTCTTTTCCCAATCGGATGACGGCGGTCGCCGAGGCATCGCTTCATCTGACCCCAAGCATGCTGGCCCGGGAAATCGCCAAGCTTCCCGCGGGAGTGAGAGTGATTGCCGTCCACTTAAAAATTCCCTATCAGGACGAGACCCGGGATGAACTGAACAAACTCGGCCTAGCTCAACTCGAAATCGGGGAGTGTGAACGGGAATATTTGTTTTGATCAGTCTGAAGCGAGTGATCAACGTAAGACCGGATGAACGGATTCGGACGCTGGTCCTGTTCCTTCAGTATTTTTTTGTGGTTGCCGTAACGATCGCCGGGAAGTCCGCGCGCGACACCTATTTTCTCAGCCGATACGATCGCTCGTTCCTTCCGCTTATGTTCGCGGCTTGCGCCATAGCAGTCGCCTCGGCTGCCGCCCTTTATTCGCATTTCGGGCGCCGACTCTCCCCGCGTGCTCTATTCAACGGGCTGAACATCCTCGCGTTGGCCGGATTGTTGGCGGTGAAGTCCCACTTGGACGGATTCTCGATTCCGGCACTCTATGTCTGGGTGGAGATTATCATTGCCGTCCTGACTCTTTCGTTCTGGCTTACGGCGTCAGAGATCTTCAATCCCCGCCAGGCCAAGCGATTGTATGGGCTGATCGGAGGGGGCGGGGCGGTGGCCGCGATCGCCGTCGGAGTCACGATTAAGCCGCTGGTTAAGGCATACGGTTCCGAGTCGCTGCTGTGGCTCGTCGCAATCGGAATCGCCGCGCAATGGGCACTGGGGAGCTACTCCTCCCGCTACGCCGTCGTTTCGCATCCTGTCCAGACTCACGCGACGGGACGACCCGCCAAGTGGCGTTTCGATCGCTATCTAGGCTCAATTGCTCTTGTTGTCGCGCTTTCGGCGATGACAAGCCAGATAGTCGACTATCAATTCAAGATGTTTGCTGCGCAGACCATCTCGAACGAAGTGGGTCTTGCCAGTTTCTTCGGCAATTTTTACGCTGTTACGGGAGCCGTCAACCTTCTAATTCAATTATTTCTGACGTCAACCGTACTGTCGCGATTTGGCCTTCTTACCGCAATGCTGACACTGCCTGTGTTTCTCAATGTAGGAGCCGTGGCCGTCCTGATTTATCCCAGCCTGGCCAGCGCGGCAATTGGCAAGCTGTCCGACCAGACCCTCAAGTTCACCGTCAATAACTCGGCCTGGGAGTTGCTGTGGCTTCCCGTGCCTTCGTTCCGGAGAAAGTCCATGCGGCCCGTCGTGAGCGGGACCGTTAAGTACATCGCCGAATCGTCCGTTGGACTCTGCATTTTCTTTCTGGTTAGTCAGCTTGGTGTGCGCTATCTCAGTCTGCTCACGATCATTGCGCTTGGTGCGTGGATGCTGACGGCATTCAGGATGAGATCTCTCTACGTGAACGCGTTGGCCTCCGCCCTGGAGAAAGGTCACGTGAGTAGTGACGATCTCGTTCTGAACGTGCAGGATCCGGCCTTTGTGGGAGTCATCGAAAAAGTATTTGCCGGTGGCGACGAGGCTCAGCAGGTGTCCGCCCTGGAATTGATTGAAGGGCTACCTCTTGCTCCCTGGACGTCCGTCTTGCGGCGTGCTTTCAAGGGCGGCTCCCCGG
Source organism: uncultured Solibacteraceae bacterium (assembly GCA_964515165.1). Classification (GTDB taxonomy): domain Bacteria; phylum Acidobacteriota; class Terriglobia; order Bryobacterales; family Bryobacteraceae; genus JAPKYZ01. Next base: position 32,416 of record CAZETQ010000003.1, read on the forward strand.
TAATTCAGGAAAGAATCCTTCAATTGGCTACAGCGGAGCCGGATGTCCTGGATGACGATTGCGTCATGCGCGCTTTGCTGGTAGACGGCTCTGTCGCGTTGGCGGCGATCCAGGCTGTTGCGGCACGGAAGCTGGTGAAGGCGTATCCGGCTCTTCGTAGTTTGGTTCGTGTGGGAACTCCAGAAGTCCAGGCAGCTGCCGCCGCGGTTCTACTGGACGGCCAATCCGAGGAACGCGAGTTTGCAGAAAGCGCGCTGTCCCGATTGCTCGAGGACGCGAATCCACGATGCCGGATCGCAGCCCTCCGGTCTCTGCGAAACAATACAAACCTCGTGCCCGCGCCCCTCCTCCACATCTACTTGCGCGATCCTTCCCCGGCGGTACGGGAAGCCGCGCTGGAGGTTGTTGCGGAACGTCGTGACGATACCGCGATCGGCGAAGTTCTGGCCTGTCTTGCGGACCCCCGGACGGCCGCCGCCGCTCATGAGGCTCTAAAGTCAGTTCCCGTGCAAACGGCAATGCCGCATTTGGAGCGGCACCTTGCGGCCAGTGAGCCTCCTCGAAGAAAGATCGAGATTCTTCGAGCGCTGGCCAGCTTTCCTGCCGAACGATCGGTTCCGCTTCTGTTGGACTACATTACTCCAGAAGACTTGAATGCATCCGCTGAAGCGGTTCGTTCTCTTCTCGTCCTTGTTCGCGACCGGAAGCCGCCGGCGCCGGCCCTGGATCGAGTTCCGGAGCTTCTCTCCGCCATGCTGCGCAATGCCTACCATTGCAACCGCATGCTGAAGTTGCTGGCATCCGGTAATTCGGAAACCCTGCTTCAGGCGGATCTGGCTGACCGGATCCGTCAAATCATTCCCATCGTTCTGGGATTGGAGATGGTTTCTTCATGCCATCGCTCCCTGGCCGACGCGGCGACGATTGCCGGCGAAGGCGACCCGGGTAGAATTCCCCTGCTTCTGGAATTGCTCGATAATGTACTTGCCCAAGAGAAACGTGTGTCGATCACTCCGCTCATCGAACCTCTTCCGGTCGAAGAGCGCGATCTTGCGGGCGCGCAGCTTTATTCCGACCTCCCTGCGAAACCGGAGCCGGAATTGCAGAAAGCCGTATACTCGCGGCGCGAGTGGGAATGCGCGATCACCGTGGATTATCTTTGGCGCGCGGGGTCCGGACTTCTAGCCAGCGTGAACTGGGAAAGAGTTCAAGATTCCGCACTCACGCGCGAGGTACGAGCAGTGGTAGAAAATCAGGTGCCGGAAATGTATTCCACGTTAGAAAAGACCATCCTGCTGAAGTCTGTCAGCCTGTTTAGCAATATCCCGGTGGAGAAGCTCGCCAAGATCGCTCAGATCGCCCAGGAGACGCGGCTGCCGGCGGGCGAAGCCGTCATGCGTGCCGGCGAATTCGGCGATTCTCTTTTCATCGTGGCTGACGGCACCGTGCGGGTTCACAAGGCCGGTCAGAATCTTGCGCTACTGGCGAAGGGCGACTGCGTCGGAGAAATGGCTTTGCTCGATCATTCTCCGCGATCTGCCGATGTAACTGTTGAAGAAGACGCAGCGCTGTTGCGCATCGGGCGGGAGGACTTTAACGAAGTGATGGCGGCGAATCCTGAGATCATGCAGGCGATCGTCCGTTTGCTGGTTCGCCGTTTGCGCGAGGCCAACGACAAACTGGCCCGGCGCTCCGAGAGAGTCGCAGTAGGGAGCGACGCGCTTGAAGGCCGATAACGCCAGCGAGCGCATTTCGCGCGTCATCTTCGAGTACGCGGCACGCATCGGCCACGCACAGGATACCGATGCGGTTCTCCAGTTGAATGCGGATATGGCTCGGGACCTGGTGGGTGCGGAACGCTGCAGCATCTGGTTGATCGATCCCGCGGCCGGACAGATTCATACCACGGTCGCGCACGGCGTGGGTGAGATTCGCGTCGATCTGGGTCATGGTCTCGTCGGCGCGTGCATCACCCGGGGCGAATCCATCGTCGTGAACGATGCGTCTGCCGATGAGCGTTTCCTGAACCGGGTTGACCAGGCCACAGGATTCGCGACGCAGTCCGTGCTGGCCATTCCTTTGCGCACGGCCGATGGTACAGTGATCGGCGCATTTCAGGCACTGAACAAACCGGGCGGCTTTACGGAGTCCGATACGGCCCTATTGGGGTTTGCCGCTTCTTATTCCGCATCCGCCATTGAAACGCAGACGCTGCGAGAGGAAGCGGAAGCAGCGCGCTTGTTCAGGCATGAGCTGGAGATTGCCCGGGACGTCCAGAGCCGATTGATCCCGAAGCAGTCTCCCAGTCTCGATGGT
>CAZETQ010000003.1:34831-125560 GCA_964515165.1 uncultured Solibacteraceae bacterium
TGGTCAGGTGGAACGGGGAGCAGGTTACGATTGACCGCCTCACGACGGGAGGTATTCCAATCGGCCTCGTGCCCGGCGCGCAGTATGAAGAAGAGACCCTTCTTCTTGCTTCGGGCGACCTTTTATTGTGCTTTTCGGATGGCCTGAGCGAGGCGATGGATGTACGCGAGGAGATGTGGCGCGAATCGGATATCGAAGCCATCCTTCGCGAAGGTCAACGGCTAAGCGCCAAAAATATCATTGAGCGGCTGGTGAAAGCAGCCGATGCCTTTGCGGGAGCCGCCGATCAGGCCGACGACATGAGCATCGTAGCGCTCAGGGTCCGGTGAATCGCCGTGTTTACGCGGAATCGGCTTTGGCAAGATCGCCGGCTGGCGTGGGCGCGGGAAATCCAGCAACGAACCAAGTCTCGATCATGCCCTTGCCTTTGACATCGATCGTTCCCCGCGAACTGAAAGCGTAGGAGTCTTTCAGCTTCTCGTAGACCGCGCGTGTCACTTGAATGGAACCCGGCATTCCATGCGACTCCATGCGGCTTGCGATGTTGACCGTATCGCCCCAAAGATCATAGATGAACTTGGTCGCCCCAATTACACCCGCGACAACCGGTCCCGAGTTCACACCGATTCGCAAGTCCATGGGGATTCCGATGGCTTTGCTGTACGAGTGAGTCGCCTCAAGCATACCGATTGCCATTTGCAGAATCCGTTCCGTGTGGTCGGCCTGCGGCCGGGGCAACCCGCAGACAGCCATGTAAGCGTCCCCGATCGTTTTGATCTTCTCGACGCCAAGCGACGCGGCAATCTCGTCGAAGCGGGTGAACAAACCGTTCAACCGGCTGACGACTTCCGTCGGGCCAATTTCGCTCGACATGACCGTGAAGCCGACCAGATCGGCGAACAGCACCGTTACATCCGCGAAACTGTCGGCGATGGTGCCCTCGCCACCTTTCAGCCGATCCGCGATCTCGCCGGGCAAAATGTTCAGCAACAGCAGCTCGTTTTCCCGGTTCTTCTGTTGGACCGCCTCCGTCTTTTCCTGCAGGGCCGAGACCATCCCATTGAATCTTTTCGTCAGCGATCCAAGCTCGTCCTTTGACGTGATGGGTAACTGAACGGTAAGATCGCCGGCACGAACCTTCTCCGCTCCCTCAGCCAGCCGCAACAATGGCTTGACGATCGCATCCGTCATTGAAAGGGCCAGAAAGCACGCCAGCGCGAGAAGCGGCAGGCTCCACAAAATACTCTGACGCTTCAGAGCATCCGCTCCGCGTAAGGCCTCTTGTGCGTCCATTCGCGCCGCCAAAGTCCAGTTCAGACCCTCGATTCGCAGGGGCATGTAGGAAACGAAGGAGACTCGACCGGAACTACTCACCTGCTCAATCGTGCCCTCCTTTCCCTCCAGAGCCAGGGTTACCGAAGGCAGGCGCACCTCTTGCTGGAGAATCGTTGTGCCGTATGCCTTTATGGTCTGCAGCTTCTGCTCGGGCACGCCTCGCCCACGCATCACGGCCAAATGCTTGTCCGGATTCTCCGCAAACGTTCGGGCCGTTGTGCGCATCAGGTAGTCGGGACCCACGATGCCGCAGTCACCGGATTCGCCGAGCCCGTCGCGAGACCATCCGCGATTGCCGGAAACCACTCGATCGAACTCAGCATTCGAAAGCTGTATTACCAGCACGCCGAGCCGGCCATGCTCGTTCGCAACGGGGCTACAAACAAAAACGGCCGGTGCGCCCAATGATGGGTCATAGGGTTCGAAATCCGAGAAAATAACGTCGGAGTCATTCGGTGCTGTCTGGCATTTGCCGACAACTTTTGCCAGAGCGGTTGTGCGATACGGCCCCACAATCAGGCTCGTCCCGAAGTCTGCCTGTTTGGAAACGGAATAAACTACCCTGGAATCCGCATCCACCAGCATCAGATCGTAGTATCCGAATGCGCGAGTGTATTTTCGCAGTCGTGGATGAAGTTGAGAGTGAACCCTGGCGTAGGCGCCAGGAACGGATGGAGTATCGAGTTTGTCGCGTTCGTCCCGGGAATACGGATTCTTCGAAATGAACGCGTATTGTGCGCGGTAGGCTTCCTGCGTAACAGGAAAATAATCCTCAGGCCGTTTACGGCCCGGCACGTAGTGCTTGACCCGTGGATAGAAAATGTCCGCGTAGTAGTGCTGCACGGCCGAAATAACTTCGGGAGGCTGCGGCTTGCTTTCCAACCGGAACGCATCGGCAAACGAGGTCAAAGCCGACGCAAATAGGAGATCTTCACTCCAGGTGAGGGCCTGATTTCGCACTGTTCGAAAGTACGATTCCACGTGATAAGCCCGAGACCGGCGAATTCCGGTAAGTTGCTGCATCGCAGCGGCCGTCAGGCTGCGTTTCGCGTTGAAATAACCAATCCAGGACGTGGTGGCGACCGCCAGGGCACCGAACAAGCTGAGTCCAATAAGCAGCTTCGTACGGATGCTAAGCCGGGATATCCAGCTGATTTGATTGAGGATTCGTAAAAGGCCCATGGCGGCGGCCTACAGCGGCTGAGCCATACCGATGCAGGGATTGTACATTTGCGCCGATTCGAGTTCTTGCTCAATTCGGGGAGGCCGCGCTTCGGCCGCGACAAATGGCTCATTCGGAACGATAGATTCCCCGCGCAGAAAACTCTTGCCACCCACCTTTATCCCCCAATTCGATCAGTGCGGCTAGGGGTGATCCGTCCGCTGTCGAGCATCCTGCGTTTCATCCGTTCGTTCCCGGCTTTTGTAGCGTAGGCTACAGTCTACCTTATTGTGTTCTGCGGCGAGGCGCGCGGATTTGATGCCCGCCGGCGGAGTAGATTCCAAGTTCGTCACCAGCTTCCGGCAAGGCGGGGTAATGAAATCACTCGGAGCTTTCCTTCGAATCCGGCGGTTTTTGCAGTGATTGGATGAAGCTGTCCGCTTCCTGAATCGACAAGTCAAGGTCCTTCACCAGGTCCGAAACCTGGGTGTCCAGTTGGGCCGCCGTTCCCTTCAGCGAAGAAATTGCCCGCGCATTGAGGTTGTGCTTCAGAAACAGCACCTGATCGCGAAAGGCTTTTAGCACGGGTTCCATGCGCCGCTGGCTGTCGCGCATTTTCTGGATCAGCACGCCATATCGTTTTTGAGAATCGCGAAGCATGGCGCGGCTGCGATTCCGCAGGCCGGCGTTGCCCATGTTGTCGATCTCGGTGCCCCATTCGCGAAACATGTCCTTGGAAACCTGCTCGATCGATTTGATCTGGTTCCGGACGTCGTTCGCGCGAGCCTCGGCGTTCTCAAACTCTCCGTTCAGTTTTTTGTAGGTTCTTTCCAGATTGCCGCCCTGGAAACCGGTAACGGCCTGGAACGCCTCCAGCGTGGTCTTGAATTGCTCCTTCGCCTTTTCCTGGTCTTTTTTGCCTTCCGCAATCCGGCTGGCCAGGATGTCCCGCTTCTCCTTGCCGATCTTTTCCATCGCCTCGTAATAGATTCGGGTGCAGGAAGGCGTAAGAACCGCCAAAGTGACGAGAATCGCGCGATAAAACCGAAACATTTCAGATCAAAGATACCTCTGCCGGAGGGAGTGAGTCATTTTGTTCCGCACAAACGCCTTCCTTGACTTTCCGGGGTGTCGTAGACTATTTTGGCAATTCGACTTTTTCGCAAGGGCTTCAGTTGCTTGGCTTGGCAGTGCCGCGGGCCGAAAAGTGAGACGGACCTTATCCAGTGCCAGAGCTCTCTTAGGGATCAGGAAATCGATGGCTAACGGGAACAACTCGCCCGCCAGCGCAGTCCATCTACTGGACTCAACGCTGGAAACAGTGGACACCGCCGAGAATCTGGTCCTGGAAGCGGCCCAATCCATCGGATTTTCCGAAGACGATCTGCCGGCACTGGGCATGGCGATCCGCGAGTGTGTAGCGAATGCCGTTGTCCACGGCAACCGCTACAGCGCCAAGAAGAAAGTGAAGTTGACGCTGAATCCGGCGCCGTCGGCACTGGAGATTCGAGTGGCCGATGAAGGGGAGGGGTTTTCGCTGGAGGAGGTTCCGGATCCGCTTGCCGAAGAAAACCTGTTAAAGCAGTCCGGAAGGGGTATTCTGTTGATTCGGTCGTTCGTGGACGAGTTCGACGTCCGGAAGCTTGAGCCTCACGGCACCGAGGTTCGGCTTTTGAAGCATTTATCTCCTTCCTAGGAGCTTTGTTGAACAAAGCTCCGTTGGGACGGAAAGCGCGCCCGCTACCGGGAGCGGCAAAGTTACTGTAGAATTCTGGAGATCGAGGAGAAACTGATCGATGAGCGTGAAATTGACAACCCGCCAGGTGGGAGACGTTACTGTAATCGACGCTTCCGGGCGCATTACTCTGGGCGAGGGCTCAAGCGCCTTTCGCGACATGATTCGTGACCTGGCGAGCGCGGGACACAAAAAGCTGCTGCTCAACCTGGGGGAAGTGTCCTATATCGACAGCTCGGGGATCGGTGAAATGGTCAGCGGTTTCACCACCGTCACCAACCATGGCGGAATGTTGAAGCTCCTGAACCTGAATAAGCGCGTGAAGGATCTGCTCCAAATCACGAAGCTGTACACGGTGTTTGAAGTTCATGACGACGAAGCCGCTGCCGTGCGCAGCTTTGCCTAGGCGCACCGCCGATTTATTTCCAAAGGCCGATTCCACTGGCGGTTCAACCGGCTGCCGCGCGCTGCGGGGTGGCCGGTTTCGTCTGTGCTAAACTACAGGTTCTGAAAGGTTTCGTAGAGGTTCCCCCCTCCGTCCGCCGAGGTTTTTCTCAATGAACAAGCTGTCCCGCAAAGAGTTGAAGACCGACCAGTTCGTCGAAGAAGTGCAGCATGGCGTCCAGTATGTTGCCTCGCATCGGAGGCCGTTTGTTTGGGCGGGAATCGGCGCGGCCGTACTGCTGGTAGCCGCGCTTGGTGTCTATTTCTTTCTCCAAAGCGGCAAGGCAAAGCGGCAGGAGGCTCTCGGAAAGGCCTACGCGATCCAGCAGGCCCAGTTCGGACCTTCCGTCCCGGGCGGTCCGCCGACACAATATCCGACCGCCTCTGTCCGGGACGCCGCGGCTCACAAGGTGTTCAGCGAAGTAGCACTGCAATATCCCAACTCCGAAGAGGGCCGGATCGCGAAATACTTCATGGCCGGGTTTGCGGCAAATCAAGCAAAATGGCCCGAAGCGGAAAAGCTGTTCCAGGAGGTCGCCGACAGCGCGAGCAAGGAAACGGCGTCTTTGGCCAAGTTCGGTCTTTCGCAAGTCTATGCGGCCCAAAACAAGACCGCCGAGGCCGAGAAGCTGCTTCGCGCCCTTGCCGATAACCCTACTTCGGTCGTCTCCAAAGAACAGGCTCAACTGTCGCTGGCCCGCGTGCTGGCAAAGTCGAATCCTGCCGAAGCAAACAAGCTGCTCGAAACCCTGAAGTCCGGCCCGTCGGCCGTCAGCCGCGCGGCCTTGACGGCCCAGGCTGAGATGAAATAGGGTCTGGATTGGCCGGCCTCCTGGCACCGTTGCGATTTTCCGCTGCGGACAGCGCGGGAAGGCGGTACCCGGAAGTTCCCCACCCTTATCGCAACGACTTTCAGCGCGACCGCGACCGGATCGTGCATTCCCGGGCGTTTCGCCGCCTGGAAGATAAAACGCAGGTATTCGGAGCCGGCTACTCCGATCACTTCCGCAATCGTCTGACCCACTCCATCGAGGTATCGCAGCTGGCGCGGACGCTTGCCGGAGCGCTGGGGTTGAACGAAGACCTCACCGAGGCTCTCGCCCTGGTCCACGATGTGGGCCATCCACCATTTGCCCATGCCGGAGAAGCGGAGCTGAACCGCCAGATGCAGCGGTTCGGCGAGCGATTCGACCACAACCTGCACGCGCTCTACATTGTCGAGTCGTTCGAAACCCGTTATGCCGCATTTCCAGGTCTGAACCTCACATTCGAAGTGCGCGAGGGGATCGTGAAACACTCCAAGGACCTTCATCCTGGCGAGATTCCGGAACTGGACGAATATCTCCCCGGACTGCGCCCTCCTCTCGAAGCGCAACTGATCGACCTGGCCGACGAAGCAGCCTACAACACCGCCGATCTGGATGACGGTTTCCAGGCCGGTTTGTTCACCTTCGACGAAATCGCGGCCGCTTGCCCGGCTTGCTCGCAGCTCCGCGATGTCGTCGACTCTCAGTTCCCCGGAGCGATGGAACGCCTCCGCTTCTCCGAGTTTGTCCGCCGTCTGGTCGACCTGTTCGTTTCCGGATTGCTGGAAGGAACAGTCGCAGCCGCCGGGAGCGCGGGCGTGGCGAACGTCGCGGAAATACGGGCGCACCCTGCCAGGCTGGCGGCCTTCCGGAACGACATAGCCAGGACCGGCGCGGAGATCAAGAAGTTCCTGCATGAGCGGGTCTACAATTCGCCGGAGCTGGTGGAAGAGAGAAACCGCTCGTCCGCCGCGATTGGGGAGCTGTTTCAATTCTTCCTGGACCATCCGGACCGGCTTCCCGAAGGCTATTTGGAAGAGCGGCCGGAGCGCGATCTACCGCGGGCCATCTGCGACTACATCGCGGGAATGACCGACGGGTTCTTTCTCCGGACGTGGCGTCAGAGCCTCGGATCGTCCTAATCTTCCTGCACGACGCTGGAAACTTCCGCCGATCGCACGCCGTACACCTTCTGGGCCTGGCGCACCAGTTCCGACGCCAGCTTTTCCGGCTTTTCGTCCCTGTCTTCGGTATCCACTGTGACTTTGAGATAGATCTGCAACCGCATGAATCTTCAATGTTACGATGAGGACTTCGTGACAGAGCTTTGCCGGATTTGTGAAAAGCGCCGTCCCCGTCGTTACTGTCCCGGCATCCACGGTGAGATCTGCTCCCAATGCTGCGGAGAAGAACGCGAAAATACCGTCGATTGCCCATTCGATTGCTCCTATCTCATGGAGGCGCGTCGTCATGAGAAGCTGCCGGACCTGACGCCGGAAGATATCCCCAACAAAGACATCCGAGTTACCGAGAGCTTTCTGCGCGACCGCGAACCTCTTGTCATTGCCACGGGCCGGATCGTCTTCGAAGCGGGAGTCCGGGTGCCCGGTGCGGTGGACTCCGACGTTCGGGAGGCTCTGGAATCTCTCATCCAGACATACCGGACGCTGGAATCGGGCCTGATTTATGAGAGCCGTCCGGCGAATCCGATCGCCGCGGGCGTGCAGCAGATTTTCGACCAGCGCATGCAGGAATTTCGCGAAGCCGCGACACAGCAGGCGGGAATGTCGGTGATTCGGGATAGCGAGATTCTGGGGGTCCTGGCGTTTCTGCAGCGCCTGGCGCTGCAGCACAACAATGGAAGAAGAAAGGGCCGGGCATTTCTGGATATGTTGAGAGGGTTTCTTCCACCGGAACCGCCGCCCGCCGCATCCAATCTAGTAGCGTGAAGACGGGAAGCAAGACCGGGTTTGTCGTATTCGCCCACGGCTCCACGATCGAATCGGCGAACGATGCCGTGCGCGGCGTGGCGGAAGAAATGGCTCGCGCCGGAGGGTATCCGCTCGTCGAGACGGCATTTCTGGGAGGCGGCACTCCCGATTTGGCCGGCGGCATCTCGAATCTCGTGGCCGCTGGCGCCGAGAGAGTCGTCGTCATCCCCTATTTCCTGACTCTGGGACTCCACCTCCAGCGCGATCTTCCGGAGCTGGTGGCCGAAGTCCGGCAGAGATTTCCGGAACTCTCCAGTCTGGAAGTGACTGAGCCTCTGGACGGCCATCCGGCGCTGGCAACGATTCTGGTGGATCGGGCGGCCAAGGCATTATGACGGCGAAGCTGGTGGAATTTCGCGAACTGGCGCCGGAGGTCCGGCATTTTGTCTTCGAAGTGCCGGAAGTGGAACAACTGGTTTTCCAGCCCGGCCAATTCGTCTCGCTGAGTCATTCCATCCACGGCAAAAACATTACTCGCGCCTACTCCATCGCCAGCCGGCCCGCCGGCAATCGTTTCGAGCTTTGCCTGAATCGCGTCATGGACGGCCACCTTTCCCCGCATCTGTTCGGCATGGCTCCCGGAGATGCCGTCGAATTGAAAGGCCCTCTGGGGACTTTCGTCTGGCGTAAACCTGTCGGCCCCTCGATCCTGGTGGCCACCGGTACGGGAATCGCACCGTTCCGGGGAATGCTGCAGGAAGAACTGGCCTCTCCGGACGGTCCGCCGGTCACCTTGATCTTCGGAGCCCGCTACCCCCACGGACTGGCCTACCGCGACGAATTTGAGGAGATGGCCGCGGCCAATCCGCGATTCCGGTTCTGGCCCACCGTCACCCGGCCGGACGATTCGTGGACCGGCCGTACGGGCCGCGTTCAGCCGCTACTGCTGGAAGCTCTGGACGGCCGGACCGGCTTTCACGTCTACGTTTGCGGGATGAAAGAGATGGTCGATGACGTGCGCACACGGTTGAAAGAGCTGGGGTTCGATCGGAAGCAGATCGTCTACGAGAAGTACGACTAATAAAGAATCCATGATTGGGGTCCTGCGATCCAACCTAAAGTGTTCACCCGGATTTTTCGTTGGCATTGCCCGATCGCGATCCTTTGCATTTTCTTAATCATCCCGGGCGGGACTCTCCAGTTGGCGGCGCAGCAGCAAGCCGATGCCGGCACCGACGCTCCTAAATTGACCGAACAGCAACTGGATAGCCTCGTTTCACCGATCGCTCTCTACCCGGATCCCCTTCTCAGCCAGGTTCTTGTCGCCTCGACCTATCCCCTGGAAATCGCCGAAGCCAGCCAATGGCTGGCGCAAAATAGCGGCAAGAAGCCCGAGGAGCTGGTCGACCTGGCGAAAAAACAGGATTGGGACGCCAGCATTCAGGCGATGGTCGCGTTTCCCGATCTGCTGAAGCGGCTGGCGAATGACATCAAGTGGACAACGGACCTGGGCAACGCGTTTCTGGCCCAGCAGTCGGACGTCATGGACTCCGTGCAGCGCATGAGAGCAAAAGCCAAAGACGCCGGCAAACTGGATAGCAACCAGCAGCAGAAGGTCACCACCAAGACCGAAGAGAACAAAACGATCATCGAGGTACAGCCGTCGAATCCTCAGGTGATCTACGTGCCCACCTACAATCCCACAGTAGTTTGGGGACCGCCGCCGTATCCGTATCCGCCGATCTATTACCCGCCGCCGCCCTCTACCGGAGCCATCATCGCCAGCAGCGTCATCTCCTTCGGTGTCGGAGTGGCCGTCGGGGCCATGTTTTCCGGAGGCTGGGGTTGGGGCTGCGGATGGGGCTGGGGCCACAACACCGTGGTGATCAATAACAATTACTTCGTCCACAACAACTTCAACCGGAACATCAACGTTAACCAGAACATCAACGTCAATCGCAACATCAACCAGAACATCAACCGGAATACCTGGTCTCACGACCCATCCCATCGCGCGGGAGTTCCGTATTCGAATTCTCGAGTGGCTCAGCAGTATCACGGGTTGACTCCTCAGCAACGCGGTACCGCGGCGGGGCGCCAGCAGGCGGCGGTTGGCGCGCAGCAGCAGCTGCAGCGGCAGAACCCCGGGGGCGCATCTCGCAATCCCTCCGGCGGCCTCAACCGGCCGCAGAGCGGAGCCGGCGGGAGCGAGCGTATCGGGAACCGCGACTTTGGCCAGCACGAAATGCACAACGGCGCATTCTCCGGCGTCGGATCCAGCCGCACCCGGGCCGAAAGCAGCCTGGGTCACTCCAGCATGAATTCCGCACGTTCCCGCGGGTTCAGCGGATTCCATGGAGGGGGCGGCGGTGGTTTTCGAGGGAGGAGGCGCTAGTCATGGCGAGAGGTTGGATGGTACTCGCGATTTTCGGAACGGCCGTCTGGAGCCAGGAGGCAAAGACGTTTTCCTCGCCCATGGAAGCGGCCAGAGCTTTGGTGGACGCAGCGAAGCAACCTTCGTTGCAGCCTCTTCTTGATATCTTCGGGGCCGATGCCAAGGACATCTTTCCGGAAGGGAACGAAACAAACCTGCGCCAGGCGTTCGTGGAAGCGGCGGCAAAGGGCATCGCGATCGACGACGATCCCACAAATCTGGGTACGGCGATCATCGATGTCGGTGCGCTCGCCTGGCCGTTTCCCATCCCTCTCGTCCGCAAGGGCGACGGCTGGCAGTTCGACCTCGAAGCGGGCCGCCGGGAAATTACCGCGCGCCGGCTGGGCGCCAACGAGCTCGACGCCGTGCGGGTCTGTCTCGGCTATGTGGAGGCGCAGAAGGAATACGCGCAAGTTGATCGCAACGGCGACGGAATGCTGGAATTCGCCCAGCGGATGATCAGCACCGCCGGGCAGAAAGACGGCCTGTTCTGGGAAGGTGACGATAGCCCCGTGGCCGGTTCCATCACAAAAGCCGTTGCCGACAGCTACCGGACCGGCAAGCTCGATTCGTTTCACGGCTATCGGTTTCGGATTCTCAAGGCGCAGGGGCCCGAGGCTCCCGGCGGCGCGAGAAGCTATGTCGTGAACAAGAAATGGATGATGGGTGGCTTCGCGCTGGTCGCCTGGCCGGACCAGTATGGCGTCACCGGCGTGCGCACCTTCATCGTGAATCACGAAGGCGTGGTTTACGAAAAGGATCTGGGCCCGTCCACCGCAACGGCTGCTGCGGCGATCACGACATTTAATCCGGACAAGACCTGGAATCCGGCGATTTTCATCGACACCGGCGATTAGCGAACCGGACGTACTTCGACTTTTTTGTAAATCGCCTTGGTCTGGTCCAGGTTGGCGAACGTCACGCCCGGAAGCTGCGCCGAGGCAGTTCCCGTGGCAACCGCCCACCGCAGCGCGTCCCAAAATTCCTTGCCCTTCGCGCGCGCCCAGACAAATGCGGCGGCCATCGCGTCTCCCGCTCCGATGGGACAAACGGCATCGACGCGAGGGGGAACGGCTTCATAAATCCGGTCTCCCACCATGCCGTATGCTCCCCTGCTGGCCAGCGACAGGACAACTTCCGCCGCGCCCATCGCCTGGATCCGTTCCACCGCATCGATGTAGTGGCTTCGCGTCAGTAGGGCCCGGTTCAACAACCGTTCGGCTTCCTGTTGATTCGGAGTGACGATCGTCGGCCCGGCTTCTACCGCGTGCAGAAGGGCATCGCCGTCCGCATCCACCAGCGTACTCACTTTCGCCTCCCGGGCCGCATGGATCAGCTTGGCGTAGAACGTATCGGGTACTCCGCGAGGAAGGCTGCCGCACAGCATCAGCCACTTCGCCTTGGGCAACCTGTTTTGGATCGCCTGCTCGATCCGCTCCAGTTCGCCGGCCTTCAGCTCCGGCCCGAACTCGTTCAGCTTGACTGTCAGGCCGTGCTTGTCGGTGATCGTCAGGTTGGTCCGCATGTCGGCGCCGACCGGGATCAGGTCCACATCGAAGCCGCGCTTGGCGATGTGCTGCCGGAACCGTTCGCCGGATTCGCCCCCGGCGGGCGCAATCGCGACGGTCTTTCCTCCAAACGAATGGATGACCATCGATGCATTGATACCGCGGCCGCCGGGTGCCTCATCGGTTGTCAGGATGTAGGCGCGATCGTCGAAAACCAGCCGGTCGGCGCTAACGTTGCGATCGATGGCAGGGTTTAAGGTGAGCGTCAGAATCAAATGACGATGCTACCTTGAACAACGGGCAGGGATCCAGTCTTCCCGCGCAGGCGCGCCAGACCTGCCGGCCGTACCGGCCGTCCCAATCTTCACCTGGATCCATCCAGTCGTTTCGCCGGGCTGAAATGGCCGGAGAAATAGTTCGGAAAATGAGCCGAAATACGCATTAAAGTACTTTTGTTTTAGTACCTATTCCATTTCTTATCGAATATGCAGCATGGTAGAGTGCATTCGTCCCGATGAAAGCATCTTTGGCAGTTTTTCTTTTTCTTGGCTCGTTTACCGCCTCTGCGGACACCATTACCCTCGAGAATCGTTACGATTTCGAGGGAGATTTCAATGTTGGGGCCAGTCTGGTAATTACGTTCACAACGTTGCCCCTTTCCAGCGAATTCGGTTCATATACGATCGATTTCGATAATGGCCTGACGGATTGGCTGAATATTCCGTTCACGCTGACCTATCCGGCGGCCCCGGCGGGCGCCAAAAATGTTCAGACAGTCCTATTTGTTCCTGAAGAGGGCGTGGATTGGCCGTCCGTCAGCTACCAGGTGGAGCCCGTCGCCGCCGATTGCGGCGGTACCCCATGCGACTACACGGCGGCCCTATTCGCCGTGGAGGCCCTCCCTCCGCCGGTTTTGCTCTTTTCGCCGGAGGGAGCAACTTTTGGCGGGCCGGATGCCCAGGGAAAATCATTTGATCTGAACGCGGTGCTTTCCATACCGATTCCGGTACATGTCGTCAACAGAGGCTATAACGCCAGGACCACCATTACGATTTCGGGTCCGATTCACTACGATTTTTCGATTACGGCGATCACTTTCGGGGAGACGGAAGTCCCGGAGCCGGGTTCTGCTGCCTTTGCGGGCATAGGCCTGGCAGCGGCCGCGCTGTTTCGCCGGCGAAGAGGGCCGGCGTAGAAGATAGAGACGGGCGGCTTTTTAGGCTGCCCCGTCCTTGTCGAGCATCTTGGCGCCCAGCGCGCCCCCAATACTCGCGGCGATCGTATACATCGCAAACGCAGCGGCCATCCCGAAAATCAGCATCGTGGCCATGGCTGCCGGATCCGAAAGAAAGGCTTCCATCTCCGCTTTCGGCATCGAAGGAGCCAGGCGAGGGTCGCGATACGCCTTGGCCAGGGTATCCGGTCCCATCATCGCGATGGTGATGGTCGTCAGAACGGTGACGATGACGAAACTGAAAACTCCGGTGATCCAGCCCAGGCGGGCTCCACTCTTGACGGAAACCGGCTGGCCGGTTCGCTGTTTATAGAGCCACACGGCAAATAGTCCGGAAAGCAGCGACAATCCGATCAGCGAGATCAGCTGCAGCGCCAGGGAACCAAACAGCGCCAGCAGTTGATTGGCGACGATGGCGAGCCCCGCGACGGCGAGGCCGACATTGACCGCAATCCGGTTCCGAAAGCTGATCTCGGTGTTTGTGGCAGGTGCCTGGGGAACAGCCGCGGGCGGGGGAGCTTCTTCGATCGCCGGCTCGCCGACGACAACGGGCTCATCGTACAGCGGACGCCCGCACTTATGACAAAAGCGCGCGCCTTCGACCGTTTTTGTACCGCATGTACAATACTCCACCACGCTTCTAGTGTAGCTCCGTAAAATCGGTATGTTACCGTCGAAATTCATGCGTCTCGTCGTTCTTGCGAAGCCTGGCGGAGCACATCTCTCGGTTTTGAAGAGACTGCCCGCCGGCGTGAAAGTGACCATCGGTCCGGATGTCGAAAGTGTTTCCGAAGTTATTGAAGAGGCGGAGGTGATTCTCAACGGGGGGCACGACGGCGAAGTGCTGCAGGCGCTGTGGCCCCGGACGAAATCGCTGAAGTGGGTCCATTCGCTGTCGGCCGGAGTGGAGAACCTGGTGTTTCCCGAGTTGCGGAACAGCCCCGTCCCGTTGACGAACGCGCGGGGAGTCTTTAAGAAATCTCTGGCCGAATTCGCCATTCTGGGGATGCTCTTTTTTGCCAAGGACGTCCGCCGGCTGATCCGGCAGCGTGAAGCGGCGCAATGGGAACAGTTCGACGTCGAGGAGATCCGGCTCCAGGTTTGCGGCGTGATCGGCTACGGCGAAATCGGCCGCGAAGTCGCTAAGCTGGCGAAGGCCATGGGAATGACGGTTCTGGCCACCCGGCGGCGCGTGGCGGCCCCTAGCGACGAATTTGCGGATGAGATTCTGCCGGCGGAAAAAATGGCCGCCCTACTCGGCCGGTCCGATTATGTCATCGCTTGTTCGCCGCTGACTCCCGAAACCCGGTACATGATCGGAGCCAGGGAATTCGCCGCGATGAAACCTTCGGCGGTTTTCATGAACATCGGACGCGGACCCGTCGTGGATGAGCCGGCGATGATCGCGGCGCTCTCGGAGGGAAAAATCCGGGGAGCGGCTCTCGATGTATTTGAAACGGAGCCGCTGCCGCAGGATAGTCCTTTGTGGCGGCTGGAAAATGTCCTGTTGTCGCCTCATAGCGCCGATCACACCGCAACGTGGCAGCAGGAATCGGTGGAGTTCTTCCTCGAGAACTTCGCTCGCTACCGGAAGGGCGAGCCGTTGCTGAACGTCGTCGATAAGCAGGCAGGTTACTGATGAGTCTGCCCACCGCGCACGACGTCGAAGCCGCAGCCGCTCGAATTTCGCCCGTTGCAAAGCGGACGCCTGTTGCCACGTCCAAATCCTTCGACCGCCAGGCCGGCGTCACCGCATTTCTGAAATGCGAAAACTTTCAAACCGGCGGAGCTTTTAAGATTCGCGGGGCCATGAACTTCGTGATGTCCACCCCGGAAGCCGATCGCCGGCGCGGATTTGTCGCCTATTCCAGCGGCAATCACGCGCAGGCCGTGGCGATTGCGGCGCGGCATGCCGGTGTACGGGCCACGCTGGTCATGCCGATGGACGCTCCGCAGACCAAGCTGGAGGCCACTCGCGATGCGGGCGGCATGGTGGTGGCTTACGATCGCTACAGCGAAAACCGGGAAGCGATCGGAAAAGCGATTGCGGAGGAAACGGGCGCGTCTCTGATCCCCCCGTTCGATCATCCGTGGATTGTTGCGGGGCAGGGGACCGCCGCGCTGGAGCTGCTGGAAGAAGTTTCCGGTCTGGATGCGATCGTCACCCCGCTGGGCGGCGGCGGCCTGGTTTCCGGATCGGCCCTGATCGCCAAACAACGGAATCCGAAGATCAAAGTTTTCGGAGTCGAGCCCGAGGCGGGAAACGACTACTGGCTCTCGCGACAAAAAGGCGAGCCGGTCGAGATTCCGGTGCCGAAAACGCTGGCGGACGGCCTGATGACCACAAAGCCCGGCGCCATCACTTTCCCACTGGTCCAGCAACTGGTCGATGATGTCTTTCTGGTCAGTGACGAGGAATTGCTCAGCGCGATGACGCTCCTGCTGCTGCGTGGAAAAATGCTGGTGGAACCTTCGGGAGCCGCCGCCGCCGCCGCGGTGCTGCAAGGCAGACTGCCGACCGGCTGCCGCCGGGTGGGCATCATTCTATCGGGGGGAAATGTCGACCTGAAAGTGTTGAAGCGCCTGGGCTGAGTTACAGCAGCTTTGTGATTGCGGCTTCCACGGCCTTTAAATCCGACTCGCCGATGAAGCTCTTTGCTTTCTTTCCGGCCTTGTCGTACACGAAAATCGCCGGGAGCGCGCCGGACCATTTGGGGTCGATGGAATTGATGAACTTTTCGTCGTTCTTGGCTTGCTTCAGGTAGGCCGGGCCGGAGATTCCCGCCGTTTTGAGGAACGCGACGGCCCGGGACTCGTCTT
Source organism: uncultured Solibacteraceae bacterium (assembly GCA_964515165.1). Taxonomy (GTDB): domain Bacteria; phylum Acidobacteriota; class Terriglobia; order Bryobacterales; family Bryobacteraceae; genus JAPKYZ01. The sequence continues at coordinate 50,241 of CAZETQ010000003.1, forward strand.
CCGGTTCGTCGGCGGAAATCGTGAAGAATGCCAGCCCTTTTGATTTCAGCCGGGCATTCATCTTGGCCAAGGCCGGCATCTCCGCGCGGCAGGGTTCGCACCAGGTCGCCCAGAAATTCAGCACGACGGCCTTGCCTTTGTTGTCCGCCAGCAGCTTTTGCAGTCCGGCTTCATCCAGAGGCTGCAGCTTGGATTCCAGCGCGGCGAAAGCGGCGCTGGCCGCTCCGCCGCCCAGACCGATCAAAACCTGCCGTCGATTCAGCCGCAAGCTACGAAGCCTTTCGAGAGCGCTTCAAGGTGCAGCCGAACGCCTTGGTTTCCGCTTTGGCGACAGCCTTTCCACCCAGCACCGCGTCCAGCGCGTTGCGCAGGCCCTTGTCCGTCACCTTGGACACGTTGCGCTGGTCGTCGATGTAGCCGTGATAGACAATCTTCCCCGTCTTGTCCATGACGAACGACTCCGGCGTGACCTGGGCTCCAAACTTGTCGGCCACCAGGTTGCCGTCGTCTTTATAGACCGGGAAGGCAAATCCGGAGCTCTTGGCATGCGAAGCAACCGCATCGGCCGGTTCGGTCGAATTCGAATTCACGAAAATGAACTTCACGCCCTTCTTCGAGTAGTCGTTGTAGACCGCATTCATCCGGTCGTTGTAATCGTTCGAAACCGGGCACTGCACCGAAACCCAGGTCACCACCGTTACATCCCCCTTCAGGGAGTTGTAGCTGACTTTCTTGCCCTGCAGATCCTGGAGGGTGAAATCGCCCACCGTACTGCCAAGCTTGAATTCCTGCGCGGAAGCCGAAAGGGTAAGCAAAACGGCCGCCGAGAGCGTGAGAAATCGATTCATCGCCGGACTCCTATTTCTTCGGTTCTAGCTTGAGGTTGAGGATTACCTGTTTGCGCGAATCAAAGACGCTGATGGTCCTTGTCGGGCTGGACAGGTCTTTGTGGTCGGCCTTAATCTCGTAATCGACATCCTTACGAAGGCCGCCGAAGCGGAATTTCCCGTCTGACTTAGTGATAAACGATCGAACTTGCAGGGTCTTTAGATTCTTCAGCTTGACGATGGCCCCGTCGGCGGGATTGTCGTCCTGGCCTTTCACCTGGCCCTCGACGGAACGGCCATTCGGATCGTCGTCTTTCTCGCGGTCGCCCTTAAACAGCGGCGGCGGGGCATCGGGAGGTTTCTGGGGCTGCTGCCCCCACAGGCCGCCGGCAATTCCCGCAAGTAACAGGCCCGCCAACATCCGGAACTTGGTCATTTCTCGTTCTCCAGCAGGAAGGTGACATCCACTCGCTCATCCGCCTGCACGGACACGGGCTTAGATTCCGTCTTAAAACCCGCAGCCTTTACAGTCACAGTATAGCGAACGGGCTTTGCAGGCACCCGAAACGTAAATTCGCCCCGGGAACTCGACTTCGTCCTCTGGACCTTCCCTCCGTCGGGCTGCAGAAGAACGTCCGCTCCCGCCATGGCGTGGCCTGTCGGACGAAAAACGGTCCCATAGATTAATGCGTGTTCATCTGCCACGCCGGGAACGGCGCAAACCAGGAGAAGAAATACCGTGAGGAGTCTACCAGTCCTCTTCCTCGCTTTCCTCATCCTCGTCGAACTCCTCTTCGTCCTCGTCTTCATCCTCGTCGTCATCGTCGTCGAAGTCGGCGTCGCCGGTCTTCTCGCCGTCTCCGGCAGATTCCAGCTCAATCGGGTCCGAGCTGGCGACTCGGACCGCACCGCCGCACTCGTCGCAGGTGAACTCATCACCCTCGTCGAGTTCTTCTTCGTCATAGTCCAAATCGGCGTTGCAGAGCGGGCAGATTACCATCGCGTTTCCTCCCTAAGGGGTCTGAACTCGTTGTACAAAATGGCGCGCATGGAAAGCAAACGGCGGGCGTGAAATATAGTTTTTTTTCACCATAGCGAATTGCCGATTGTCATTTCACCAGCATGCAATCGCCGTAGCTGAAGAAGCGGTAGCCCCTATCGACGGCGTGGCGATAGGCGGACAGAATCAGTTCGGTTCCTCCGAACGCGCAGACCAGCATCAGCAGGCTCGATTCGGGCAGATGAAAATTCGTTAGCATCGCATCGGTCAGTAGAAATTCCGCCCCGGGATAAAGAAACAGATTTGTTTTCCCCGACAGTTCCCCGGATCGCGCCAAAGTTTCCAGAGTTCGCACGCTGGTGGTACCGACTGCGACGCGGCGCCGGGCGTCGCGAATTTTTTTCTCCATATCTCCGGATACCGAATACCGCTCGTCGTGCAGGCGAGCCTCTTCCACTACCTCTGTCCGGAGCGGAGCAAATGTACCCAGCCCGACATGCAGCGTCACCCGCGCCGTATCGGCTCCGGCGGCGCGGCATCGTTCCAGGATCTCCGGCGTGAAGTGCAGTCCCGCGGTTGGAGCGGCCGCCGAGCCAGGCTCTCTGGAATACACGGTCTGGTAGCGCTCGCGATCGCCTGCCGTATCCTCACGCCGGATATAGGGGGGCAGCGGCATGTGGCCCAGGCGGTCGATGGCGGCATCGATATCGGCGTCGCCCAGCATCCGGATCGTCCGCTCTCCGCGATCGCCGGTTCCGGTCACGATCGCCCCTAGCGTCTCATCGAAGGTGATGACTGCGCCTTCGTGCAGACGGCGTCCGGGCCGTACCAGCGCTCGCCACAGCCTCTTGTCGGCGGACAGCGATTCCAGCAGCAGGACCTCAACCGTGCCGGTTCCTCCGGCGCGGGTTCCGTAAAGCCGCGACGGCCGCACTCGCGTATCGTTCATCACCAGACAGTCGCCATTTCGCAGAAACTCCGGGAAGTCGCGGAAGCTGCGATCCTCCCATCTCTGCGCCGCCCGGTCCACCACCAGCATGCGGGAATCGTCGCGCCGGGGCAGGGGAACTTGCGCAATCAGACGCGGCGGAAGATCAAAATGAAACTCGGAAACCTTCAAGTTGACAAAATAGCAGTGTGGGCCGCTTGATCCTCGGAATCGAATCCTCCTGCGATGAAACCGCGGCCGCGGTCGTCGAAGACGGAGAACGAATTGTGGGCTCGGCGGTAGCCTCGCAATTGGATGTGCACGGCAAGTACGGCGGAGTCGTTCCGGAACTGGCGTCGCGCGAACATCTGCGGGCTATCGTGCCCGTTGTCCGCGAAGCCATGGGCTCTCTGAAATTTTCGGAGCTCTCCGCGGTGGCCGTTACCGAAGGTCCAGGGCTGGTCGGTTCGTTGCTGGTGGGCATCACCTACGCCAAATCGATCTCCTTCGCGCACCGGCTGCCCCTGATCGCCGTCAATCACATCGAGGGTCACATTCACGCTGTCGTGATGGAGCATCGGCGAGATCTGGTCTTCCCCGCGCTGGCCCTGGTGGTCAGCGGCGGACATACGCATCTGTTCGCCATTGATGACGGCTGGCACTATCGCCTGCTGGGGCGCACGCGGGACGATGCCGCGGGTGAAGCCTTCGACAAGGTGGCCAAGCTTCTCGGTTTCGGCTATCCTGGCGGTCCGGTCATCGATCGGCTGGCGCCGTTCGGAAATCCGGCGGCGGTACGATTCACTCCGCCCAATATGAAGGGCAACGCGCGCGATTTCAGTTTTTCCGGAATCAAGACGGCGGTCCGCTACTGGGTCGCCGATCGCGCCATGGAGGAAGAAATCGCCGGCCGCCGGCGGCTGCTCTCCGAAACGCCGCGACCCACGCTGGAGCAATGGCTCGTGGTGACGCCAAAGGAGACTCTCGACCTGCTGGCCAGCTTCCAGCATTCCGTCGTCGAAGATTTGCTCCGGCGAGCCGGACGCGCGGCACGGGACATCGATGCCAAGTCGATGATCGTCTCCGGCGGCGTCGCCTGCAATTCCGGCCTTCGCCGCGCGGCAAACGAGAAGCAATTTCGATTTCCGGTATTTTTTCCGCAAGCCGCGCTCTCCACCGACAACGCCGTGATGATTGCCGCCGCTGCTTTTCCCAAGCTCGCCGCGGGCCAACTGGCGGGATTCGATTTGAAGGCCAAAGCGAGCCTGAGTCTGGCATAATGCCGGGCATGCTTCGCGCAACTCTCTCGTGCATTCTCTGTGCCTCGCTCCACGCGGCGGTGACGCGGGTGGAACTCGTCGAACGGACCGACTATGCGAACGGACGCGAGTTTCCCAAAGTGGGAATTTACGAGCAGATCCGCGCGAAGGCGTACTTCGAGGTGGACCCGAACCTGCCGCAGAACAAGATCATCGTGGACCTCGGACTCGCGGCGCGGAACGCGCGAGGGATGGTCGAATTCTCCGCGGATGTCGTCGTGCTCAAGCCAACCGATACCTCCCGCGGCAACGGCACGATTCTGTTCGAAGTCTCCAATCGCGGAGGCCGGGGAGCGTTCAATCAGTTCCACCGTGCAACGGATCAATTCCTGATGGAGCAGGGCTTCACCGTAGCGTGGTGCGGCTGGCAATGGGACATTCCATCGCAGAATGTCGAAGGCCTGCGGCTTTATCCTCCGGTCGCGACCGACAACGGCAAGCCGATTCGCGGCCCGGTTCGGGCCGAATGGGTGCCGCCCGCTCGCGCGACGAAAATGTGGCTGGGCGATCGCAATCACGTCGCATATCCGGTCGTGGAGGGCGGCAAATTGACCATGCGATTGACCGGAGACGGCGAGCGCCGCGAAATTCCCGCCAGTGCCTGGAAACTCGCGGACCAGGGGCAGGCAATCGAGATGGCGGCCGGTTTTGAGCCCGGCAAGATTTACGAATTCGTCTATACCTCGGAAAATCCGCGCGTCGCCGGCCTGGGACCCGCCGCGATTCGCGACTTCGTGACGTTTCTCAAAAACGGCGGCAGTCAGACGGATTTGCTGGCCGAGGAGCGCCGCTATCTGAAACGAGTCATCGGGTTTGGAACCTCGCAAAGCGGACGATTTCTCCGCAAGTTTCTCTATGACGGTTTCAATGCCGACGAAAAGGGCCGGAAAGTTTTCGATGCCGTGTGGGCGCATGTCGCCGGCGCCGGCCGGGGCAGTTTCAACCACCGCTTCGCGCAGGCTTCTCGCGACGGACACGCGATGATGAACTTCTTTTATCCGACGGATCTTGCTCCATTCGGGGACGACGCAATTCTCAGGAAATCACGGGAAAGCAACGTCGTTCCCAGGGTCTTTTACACCGATGGATCTTACGAATATTGGGGACGGGAATCGGCCCTCACCACGGTGACTCCCGACGGCTCCCGGGACGTCGCTCTTCCCGCGGAGGTTCGGCGCTTCTATCTGACGGGCACACAGCATGGGGCGGGCCAGTTTCCGCCGCGCAAGACACCCGGCACGGAGTTTCCGGCGAATTCCAACGACTATCGCTTCGCCATGCGGGCGCTGCTGTTGGGCCTGAATCGCTGGATCACCATCGACCGCCAGCCGCCGCAATCGGCCTATCCGACCCTGGCGGCGGGAGATTTAGTCTCCTTCGACAAAGTGCAGTTCCCGGTCGCCGGCGTGAAAGCGCCATCCTCACCGCATCGCACCCACCTTCTCGACTTCGGTCCGGAGTTCGAGTCGAGCGGCATTGTCACCAAGGAACCGCCGGAGGTGGGCAAAGCCTTTCCGGTGCTGGTTCCCCAATTGGGCCCCGACGGGAACGAGCGCGGCGGCATCCGCCTGCCGCAAATCGCCATTCCGCTGGCAGCCTACACTGGCTGGAACTATCGCACCGCCGACATCGGCAGCGCGGGCCAGCTTTTCGACATGGTCGGCGCGACGTTCCCATTTCCCAAATCGCGAATTGCAGAGATCTACAAAGGCAAAGAGGACTATCTGGCCAGGACCCTCGCCGCGGCCCGCGCGCTGGTGAAACAGGGTTATCTTCTCGAAGAAGACCTGATGGAGATCATGGATCGCGCCGCAGCTCAGTGGGGCGCGCTGGCACAATAGTAGTTGGATGAATCCTCACGCTGCCCAGCAGCCGCCTCCCCAGGCACCAATCACGGGAATCCGGCATATCCTCGCCGTCGGTTCCGGAAAAGGCGGGGTTGGAAAGACCACCGTCTCCGTCAATCTCGCCCTGGCGCTCGCCAGTTCCGGCCACCAGGTCGGCCTTCTCGATGCCGATGTGTATGGGCCGAACGTGCCCACGATGCTCGGCGTGCAGGAGGCGCCCGCCGGTTCGAACGATCAGATCATGCCCATCCAGAAGCATGGCCTGAAGGTGATGTCGATGGGATTTCTGTCGCCGGGGGACAAGCCGCTGATCTGGCGCGGCCCGATGCTCCATTCGGTGATGCAGCAGTTTCTCCGCAAAGTCGTCTGGGGAATTCTGGACTACCTGATTATCGATCTACCGCCGGGCACGGGAGATGTTCAACTCTCGCTGCTGCAGACGACAGCGCTCACCGGAGGAATCATCGTCACAACACCTTCGGCGGTGTCGCTGGAAGACGCGCGCAAAGCAATCCTGATGTTTCAGCAGTTGCGGGTGCCGGTGCTGGGCATTGTCGAGAACATGAGCGGCGGCGCGTTCGGTGCCGGCGGAGGCAAGAAGACGGCAGAGGCGTTCCAGGTTCCCTTTCTGGGCGCGCTGGCGTTGAACCCGGCGGTTTGCGAAGGCGGGGACACCGGACAACCCGTCGCCATCCGGGGCGAAAGCGACGGGACCGCATTGCCCTTCTATGATCTCGCCCGAACGGTCGTGAATCGGGTTGAGGTGGAAGGCGGTCCCAAAGGGCCAACCGTCGTCGTTACGGACTAGTCTTGCGCAGGCCACGTGGGGCAGATCATCGTTTTTCGTGATCTGCCCAGGATCCTCGTGAACGCGAATCTTAGCCCGGCCATAACAAACTATCCCGACGGCGGCCCCTTCGCTTCCTCCGTATAGAGTTTCGAGAACGCCGCCTCGATCCAATCGGACGGCAGCTCGTCCACAGCGTTGCGCATTCGCTTCTGCCACCACTGCGAAATATGGCGCAGGTCATCCCGGTCGTAGCGATGCTCGATGATGCGATACGACCCTTTCATGTAGAGCATCAGATCGACCGGGTAATCGACATCGGCGGCGCAGCGCTGCGTGGCGTCAAAGGCGAGAATGCCAACCTTGAATGCGTAGGCCATCGAGTCGCGATAGGACAGAGATCGATCCAGGATCGGCTTTCCGAAACCGGAATTCCCGATGATCTGGAACGGCGTGTCCGGTCCGATCTCCACCCAGTTGCCTTCGGCGTAAACCAGGTATAGGCGATGCACAGAGTCGCCGGACATTTGCCCGCCGATCAACGTGTGAATGTTGAAGCGCATGTCGGAGGCGCGAAGCACCGCCCCATCTTCTTCCTGCACGCGCCGAACCGTCGCGGCGTAAAGGTTGACAACTTTGAACAAGCGGTCGCGAACCTGTGTTTGCTTGGCAAAGGCCTCTTCGAACAGCAGCAAAGTCTTGTCGCGCAGCGACCGCAGCCCCGAAGTCATGATGAAGAACGAGAATCCGGGGCCCTGGTAAGCGCTCGATTTCTTGGCGATCAGCGCTTCGTGGCCGGCAAGGAGCCGGGTGTCGGCGATTCCCACAAGCCCGTCCTCAACGGCAATCCCGAGACAGAATGTCATCCCCTACAATTTAGCGCGTGGATGTTTCGGCAGTCCGCTATAACGCTTCGGCGAACGCGCGAAATAATTTTCGCTGTTCGATATCGGTTTGAACTTGATCTTCCGGGTGCCATTGCACCGCGACCATGAATCGCTGCGAGGGACGCTCGATGGCCTCGATCGTTCCGTCGTGCGGATCCCGGGCCGAAATGCGCAGCCCTTCGCCGAGCTTTGCCAGCGCCTGGTGATGCCTTGAATTCACCTGCCACTGGTCCCGCCCCGCGATTTGCGAAAGCAGGGTTCCCGGCTCGATTCGAACCGGGTGAGCGGCCTGACCCGGATTGTCCGGCGTTCTCCGGCGATGCCGGCCGGTATCATCCAGGTGCTGAACGAGCGTGCCGCCCAAATGAACATTCAACATTTGCATGCCGCGGCAAATGGCCAGAACCGGTACATCGTGGGCGATAGCGTGGCGAAGAAGGTCCGACTCGGCCACATCGCGTTCGTCGTCGGGCGGGTCTGTCTCCCGATGCGGCGCCTCGTTGTAACGGAAGGGGTTCACATCGGTTCCACCTAATAGCAGAAGACCGGAACATCCGTCCCACGCTATGCATCCGGAGACATTTGCCAATACGGGGTGAAGATTCACCATCTCCAGCGCGCGGACGTAGGGTGCGGTCCGGTCCAGCTCACGATAGGGAACAAGGATTTTCGCCAATTGACTCCGTCGACTACACTTCTATTAGAACTGTCAGCCCTGGCTGACTCCTTGCCTCGTCTGCAAGCGGCTTTTGGCGAGCAGAAGCAGGAGGCGAAGCGTCCCAATATGCTGATCCGTCTAGGTTACGACATCCGGTTTGAAGTGGCGGTTCCCACTCCCGTCGTTGCCGTATTGGATGTTCATCCATCCCGCCGGGTCGACCTCCTGCAGCCGGACGTGATGAAGATCGAGCCTGGCGTTCCGGTTTCTCAGTACACGGACAGCTTCGGCAACATCTGTTCCCGGTTCACCGCTCCGGCCGGGATCACCCGTCTTTGGAATTCGACCTTGATTGCCGACAGCGGTCAACCGGAGGAACATGGCTTTGCGGCGGAGCAATTGCCCGTCGAGCAGCTTCCGCCGGAAACGCTGCAGTTCCTGCTGCCCAGCCGCTACTGTGAAGTGGATCTTCTTGCTCCGATCGCCGCCGACCTGTTTAGCTATACTCTGCCGGGCTGGTCGCGTGCGCAGGCAATCTGCAATTGGGTTCACAACAACGTCACTTTCGGATATAGCTACGCGCGTGCAACGAAAACTGCCTTGGAGGTCTACACCGAGCGCCGGGGCGTTTGCCGCGATTTCCAGCATCTGGCCATCGCCTTCTGCCGCGCGATGAATATTCCCGCGCGTTATGCGACCGGATATCTCGGCGACATTGGAGTTCCTCCGGTACCTTGTCCCATGGACTTCAGCGCATGGTTTCAGGTCTATCTGAGCGGCCGCTGGTGGGCTCTGGACGCGCGCCACAATATTCCGCGGATCGGCCGTGTCCTGATCGCCACCGGCCGCGACGCGGCCGACGTGGCAATTACTACGTCGTTCGGCAACTCGATCCTCAAACAGTTTCAGGTGGTTACTGACGAAGTAACCGAAACCTCAAGTGCTGCCACAACCTGAGGGAGCCGGAAATCGGATGTTAGCGAAAATCTTTCGCGGATCGGATCCGTTTGTACGCGATGACCAGCAGGGACATCATCAGAACACCCGACCCGGGTTCCGGGATCGCGGCCAGCGCCGCGGGTCGTGGTGGCGCCGGAACAAACGGGCTGCCGTTGAAGCTGTATAGCGCTAGCACTTCCACGTCTCCTGTAACGGCGTACTGAAACGGCGGCGCTATGCTGATTGGAAAAATCGTGGTTTGCCCGGAACTGGTCAGCGCGGGATTCTGTTTGATCTCGAAAGTCTTTCCATTCAAGGAACCCTGGAAACTGAAGCTCGTCAGTTCTGTTGCAAAGACGCCCAGGGGATTGACACTCGGATCGCGTCCGAGAAACTTGAACTGGATGAAGCCCGGCAGAACCAGGTGGCCGAGAAACATTCCCGGCACCCCGCCATTGTTCATATGAATATCTGCCGAGTATTGGGCTTCCACATCGACAATCTCGTTGCCGTTGTCGATCGTCCGGCTCAATATCTCGAAGCCGGAAACTACCGCATTCTGCGTGCACCGGCCAAGCGTCTCAAGACACATACCCCCAAAGGGGTAAATCCCGGCCGCCGCCGGTAACTCGACAGTGGATTGAATTACCGGGCTCGCGGCAATCGTCAGCCCGGCGGCGATAATCGCCGATATAACACGGGCGGTTCTTACGATCGGCTGAGCGGCGATTGTAATCAAAGGACACCTCCGGCTTCAGTAGAGACTTACGATACAGTCTCGTGCCGGGAAATACAACGGTGTCTGGCGATTTCTAAGCCGCCGGCTTAGCTCGGCAGGATCTTCGAGATGTCGTTGTAAAGTACGAACGCGACCACCGCCATCAGGAACACGAAACCGAACTTCAGCACCGTTTCCTTGACGCGCAGGCTCAGGTCGCGCCCCATCAACATCTCGATCAGCAGCATCAGGATCACTCCGCCGTCGAGGATCGGAATCGGCAGCAAATTGAACACTGCCAGGTTCAGGCTGACCATGGCCATCAGGCTGATGAAGGCGATGGGTCCCTCCCGGGCGGCCTCGCCGGAGAGCTGTCCGATGCGAATCGGCCCCTCCAGCGATTTCGGCGACATCCTCTGTTCGACGATGCCCTTCAAAAACTGAAAGATCAATCCCGCGGAGCGGACGTTCTGCTTGATCGATTCGTCCAGGGCTTCGCCAAAGGGAAGCTGCGTGACGACGAACTTCGGCTCCAGCCGCACGCCGATCATCCAGCGGCCCTCGGGAGTATCTTCCTTGGTGAAGGTCGGCTGCACCGTCACCTTGTTCCGCTCGCCATTCCGCGAGTAGACGATCTCGATCGGCGCGCCTCCGCTGGCGCGGACTAACTCATGGAGCTTTACTGTCGAATGCAGCGGAACGCCATTGACGGCGACGATGACGTCGCCTTTCTCCAGTCCCGCTTTTTCCGCGCCCATACCGGGCGAAACTCCGCCCACCAGAGTCTCATTCTCTTCCGACCATCCGGCAAACCCATATCCGGTTCTGGAATCCAATCGGGGAGTGACGACAAAGTGCTCCGTCTCCGTGGCCTTTTCCGTCTTCCGGTGCACGACCACCGAAATCGCGGTATTCGCGCTCGAAATTTCTTTGATGGCGATATCTTCCCAATTTGGACTCTCTTGGTCGTCCAGACGGGCAATGATGTCGCCTTCCTTCAGCCCGGCTTCCGCTGCGGGCGAACCGGCGGCGACGTATCCGATGGTGGCAGGACCGTCCCCGGCCAAGGCCTTGGGATAACGCACCATGAACACCCCGGTCAAAAGCGCTACGGCGAGAACGATATTCATGGCCGGTCCGGCCGCGGCAATGATCAGCCGCTGCCACCGTGGCTTCATGTGAAAAGCGCGGGGATCGGTTACCGGATCTTCGCCGAGCTGTTCGCCCAGCATCTTGACGTAGCCCCCAAAGGGAATCGCCGAAACCTTGAAATCCGTCTCGAAGTTCCGCCGGAACTCCGCGGTCATCTCGGCGCCGTCCGCCACCGCCGGACGGTATTTGGACACCCTTCGAAACCCGAACAGTCGCGGACCAAAGCCGATACTGAAAGCTTCCACGTGTACATCGAAGATCCGCGCTGCCCAATAGTGTCCCAGCTCGTGGATCAGAATCATGATCCCGATGAGAACTAACAGGGCTCCGACATTTTCCACAATCGCCATGACGGCTCCTTCACTACGTTATCTTAAGCGCTTACGAAACTTGCGGTTCCGCAAGATGGGACTGCCGCTCAGCGACCAGGCCGCGCGCCACCTCCCGGGAACGCCGGTCGGTCTCGAGTACCTCGTCTACCGATCGTGCCGTTTTCCGGGGAACTCGTTGCAGCGTTTCCTCCACCACCTCGGCAATCGCCGGAAATGGGATCTCTTCCTTCAAAAATGCCTCTACCGCTATCTCATCGGCAGCATTGAGCGTGCAGCCTGCCGTTCCGCCGGCCTGAATCGCTTCATAGGCCAGCCGCAGGAGCGGAAATTTCTTAAAATCCGGGGGAGTAAAATCCCAGTTTCTCGCCTGCGTCCAATCTAGGCGCGGCACCGGCGCCTCGGAGCGATCCGGATACGTCATCGCGTATTGAATCGGCATTCGCATATCCGTCGTGGAAATCTGGGCGATCACGCTGCCGTCGTTATACTCGACCATCGCGTGTACCGTCGATTGGGGATGCACCACTACGTCCACTTCGTCCGCCGAAAATCCGAACAACCAGCAGGCCTCGATGACCTCAAATCCCTTGTTCATCAGAGTGGCGGAATCAATGGTGATCCGCTGTCCCATCTTCCATGTTGGATGATTCAAAGCCTGCGCGGGAGTCACATTTCGAAGCTCTTCGGCGGGGGTGTTCCGGAAGGGGCCGCCGCTGGCGGTGAGAATCAACCGCCGCGCTTCCCCGCGGCGCCCCGCCCGCAGACATTGATGCGCACCGTTATGTTCGCTATCCACCGGAATCAGTTCGGTCCCCGCGGCCTGCGTCGCAGCCGTCACTAAATCTCCAGACGCGACAAGGACCTCTTTGTTTGCAAGACCGATTCGCTTCCCCAGGCAAACCGCTTCGTATGTCGCTTCCAGTCCCGCGATGCCGACAATGGCGGACATCACGAAATCCACCTCCGGAGCGGTGGCCACCTGGATCCTGGCTTCGGGTCCGAAAAGCAGTTCCGGCCACACCGATTTGGGAAGTCCGGCCGCCACCAGCTTCTCCGCCAGCGCCTGGCGGCCCCTCTCGTCGGCCATCACCGCCACTTCCGGGCGAAATTCCAAAACCTGTTGCGCCAGCTCACCGGCATTCTGTCCCGCCACCAGCGCGAATGCGCGAAAACGGCTACCCAGACGGCGAACAACGTCGAGAGTGCTCAGGCCAATAGAACCGGTTGAGCCTAGCAGGGTGAGATTCTGCACGGAAAAGCTGACCTTCTGACTTGCTCCCTTAAATTAGGGCGCAAAATATCCCTATCCTATCAGATGTATTTTGTGGAATTTGGTTTACAGAGAAGAACCCCAAAGGGCGCCGGGGAGGATTGCTTCAGGGGTCTTATGAGGTTAGTCTCGCTTTGGTGGGAGTTTCCTCCCCGGCTTGATTCCAATTCTAGGATATGAGTTTTGGAATTGCAAGACTTTTTTCTACCGAATACAGGAAACTTTACATATCCGCCTTCACTTCGACCCCCACAATCTCTTCTAAAACCTTGATTGTAGAGCAGATGTCGTCATCGCCATAACCCTTCGCGATGGCGCTCCGGAACATTTGCTGGGTCAAACTGGTCAGCGGCAGTGGCACATCCAGCTCATTTCCCGACTCCAGCATCAGCCCGATGTCCTTATGCATCCATTTCACCGAGAAATTTGTGGAAAAGTCGCGCTTGAAAACAAAAGGAGCTTTGAAGGCGATCAAACCGCTCTTCGCCGCTGAGTTTTCCAGGATATCCAGCATCAGCTTCGGATCGACGCCGCCCTTCGTGGCCAATACGAAACCTTCGTTGAACGCCTGCAAGATATTGGAAAGAATAAGATTCTGGGTCAACTTCGCCTGCAGCCCCATGCCGGGCCCGCCGCAGTAGTAAAGATTCTTGCCCATCGGCTCAAAGTACGGCTTCACTTTCTCGAATACCGCCTTGTCGCCGCCGATCATAAAGGTCAGGCGGCCACCCTCCGCCCCTGGCTTGGAGCCGGTGCAGGGAGCATCCAGGAAGTCGATCTTCTTTTCTGCCAACGCTTTTCCGATCTTGCGGCTGCCGCTCGGTAAAACCGTGCTGGCGTCCACCACGACCGTCCCCGGCTTGGCTCCTTCAATAATTCCGTCAGGGCCCAGACTCACCTGTTCTGACATCGCTGTGTCGCCGACGCAATAGAAAATGCAGTCCGCCTGTTGAGCAACTTCCTTCGGAGTGGCGCAGGCGATTCCGTTGCCTTCCTTCGCCAGCTCCTGTGCCTTCGCGGCGGTATGTGTCCATAAGGCCACCCGATGGCCTGCTTTCAACAAATGCCGCGCCATGGGATAACCCATGATTCCAAGTCCGAGAAATCCAAGATTCGCCATAGAACGCCGATTGTATCGCGGTATTTGGCTTCGTTTTTTCAGGCTTTGCCGAGCAGCCCCACCCAAGTGGCGTTCACCAGCGCATGAGTGACCATCGCCGCCCGGACAGAGTGCGCCTTCCGGAAGGCCCGCCCGCAGAAGAATCCCAGCAAAATCGTGATCGCGACGTGTTCCCAGTTCGGAAAAGTTCGAAAACTCAGATGGGAGAGGCCGTAGAGAACCGCGCCCGCGGTCAGCCCGATCCATCGCTGAATCAGGCCGCGAAACAGAAACTCCTCGCCGACGGTGATAAACCAGAGAGATCCGAAAAACATCCCGATTCCCTTCAGAATCTGGATGTCCGGTGCCCGGAAATACCCGAGAAGATAGCCGAGGCCGAACCCTGGTATGAGAAACAGGAGATATTCCCTGGTCCCGATGCGCCAGTGTTCGCGGTTGGGCCAGAATCCGAAGTCGATCCCCGGTTCCTTCGCCACGAAAAGGGTCCCCATCAACCCGAGGCGCAGCCACATGGATTTCCCGAGAATCTCCAGTTTTCCGGGAAAGGGCAACTCAAAGGCGTTCGAGAGGTACATCGCCACCATGGCCGCCGCAAACATCATGTCCCATCCACGGCTACGGGGCGTTACCAAAAACCATAACGCTGGAAAGCAGGCCAGCGCTGCGAGGTAAAAAACGAAGCCGCGGTCGCCGGGCAGCGCCAGATAGGGCAGAATTCCGGAGGCGATCAAGGCGAGCGGCAGCCACCGCTCCGGCACCCGCCGGGGCCATAACGTCATGGTGGCAAAGAGGATTAGCTCAATGACAGCTGCGGGAACGGCGGCCCAGGGAATCGGCACTCGTTCCATCGTACTGTGGAGCGCGGTATGCGGATTAGAAACTTCTATGAAAACTGGGATTCCCTGCGGCAAAGAAGTGGTGTACGCTGGCAGACAAACAAATTCGGGCCGCCAACCGGATGAAAGGTAGGGAAGCCATGATGGATTATCTGTTATCCGCCATTTTGGGCGTAGGCTTCGTCTACGTCCTGATGCTGGCCACCAATCCCAAGGATTCCTGGAACTGTCCCATCCAGCGGCTGTTTACGCGAAAATCCGGTTCCTGGCGAACGCGCCGCAGTTGAAGCGAAGTTCCTAGCGGTCTGTGGGAATGATCATATCCGTGGTCAAGACCATGTCCACGGTTTGGCCTTTTTGGAGGACCGCATCCGGGCCGCGAGTCAAAAGCACCGCCGCCAGTCCGGCCGCGCTTCCCGCTCCCGCGCCGATGCCGGCGCTGGATCCGCTATCGCCGATCCAGCGGCCCATCCCTGTGCCCGCCGCCGCGGCCGTTCCGATGATGGCGGCGTCCTTCCCCTCCGAACCCCCGCTCTTGACCGTTCCCTCGTCGCGCTTCAGGGTTCCACCGTTATCCCCGTCCAGCGAGCCGATCCGGCCGGTCAAATTCAGCGTCGTTCCGCTTGCCAGCAGCATGGAATCGAATCGCATGCCGATCTCGCCGCGCCCTTTGACCTTACCGGGGCGCTTGGAGTCTGTGATGGTACCCGTGACATAGCTCCCGGCAGGAATGACGATCCTGTTTTCGATCGCGATGGGGACCAGCGTTTGCAGGTAAATCTGGTCTCCCGGTTGAGTGTTCTTCGAGCTGACGGAATTCAGGACGGTCAAGGGAATCCGCGAGCCACCGGGAATCAGATAACTGCCATCGGCAAGACGCTTCTTGACGGGCGCCGTCTCTCCGCCGGGCTTCAGCACCTGCCGGACTTCCTGCGCTATGACGAAACTGCAAAACAGCGGTACCAGAACGGCAAACTTCATCGCAAAAAGCTCCTCCTTACACACTACAACCCCTGGACGCCGGCAGGGTTTCGCGAATGTATGATCGAAACACGATGAAGGAACTCGATGAGCTGATCGAGGCAACGCAGGCCGGCGATTTCGAGCGCGTCCAATCGATGGTGGCGAATCATCCGCAACTGGTGTCTTCCCGGGACGCATCCGGAGCCACCGCTCTCCACTACGCGACCTGGAGCGGTCATCGCCCGATTGCCGAGTTCCTGATCCAAAGCGGAGCCGATATCAACGCCTGCGACAGCGAGTTCGGGGCGACGCCCGCGGGATGGGCGATCGAATACCTGCGGGAAGCCGGCGGGTATCTGGCCATCGAGCTGGGCGATCTGGCATATGCCATCGAGCGGGGCGACACGCACTGGGTGGAGCGGTTTCTCCGGCGGTTTCCGTCGCTTCGAGAAGGCGTGGATCGAAACGGAGTTCCTCTGACGACGCTCGCTCGCGAGTGCGGAAATCCCGAGATCCGCCGATTGTTCGAACCGGACGGCGCTTGAACCTATTCGGCGCGTTCCGCGGCCGGTTCCGGCCGGTATTCCAGAACCAGCAGGGTCACATCGTCATCGGGCTCGCCGCTATTCAAGCGCTGCAGCAGCGCCCGATGGGCTTGAGCGGGATTTAACTGCTCCAGATTGTCAAAGAGACCCGTGGGGCTGGCGTTGTCGGTGAATCCGTCGCTGTATACCACCAGCTTGTCGCCGGGCGCCAGTTGGAACGTCGCGATTTCATGTTTAGCGTTAGCCATCATTCCAACCGGAATTCCGGTGGAATCCAGCTCCGCGCGCGAGCCGTCCCGGCTGACGACCAGCGGAGCGCAATGGCCGGCATTGGCGTAACGAAGCAGCCCGTTGCGATCGAGCGTCCCGTAGAAGAGCGTGGCGTACTTTTCGCCGCGAGTCCGCTCCAGCAGGAATCCGTTGAGCTTGGCAAAGAACTCCTCAATTGCCGTACCCGCCATCAGCAGCGCGCCCTGCAGCAGCGACGCCAGCAGCGCGGCTCCGGCGCCCTTTCCCGAAACGTCGGCCATCGAAAGCGCCCAGCAGTCCCGATTCAGCGGGTGAACATCGTAGTAATCGCCACCCACCTGCCGGGACGGACGGCTGGAGCCTTCGGCCCGCAACCAGCCCGTGGACGGCAACTCGCGCGGCAGCAGATTCTCCTGGATGGTCCGGGCGAGAACCAGTTCTTCTTCCAGCCGCCGCCGGGCCCGTTCTTCCTCAAACCGGCGCGCGCTCTGCAGAACGTTGGCCGCCTCCAGCGCCAGGGTCTCCAGCAGCTCCCGGTTGCCCCGCGCCAGGTCTGCCTGATCGGCCCGCGAATCCAGATACAGCAGTCCATCGGCACCCGGCAGCGGGACGAAAACCGAACTCTGCAATTGCAGGTTCATGACTGTTTGCGTGAAATCAACCGGCTGGTTGTCAAAGTTGATCGCGAACGCTTCCCGCCGGCTTGTCAGCGCCTCTTCGATCAACCGGCGAGGGACGCGCAGGCTGGTTTCCGTCAACGGTTGACCCACAAGATCGCGGGCGGACGCCATCTGGAGAGTGCCGCCGCGCCGGAGAAAGAGGAACCCCCGTTCGGCCCGCGTCAGCCGTAGCGCCGCGTCGACGACGGCTTCCAGAATCTGCTCCGGCGTGACGGTCTGTTCCATCGACCGGACGATGGCCAAGACCTCTTTCAGCTTTCCCAGTCCTTCGGTCGGCGCCGCCGACTCTGTCAGGAACTGAAGCTGGTAGGAGTTGTCGATGCCGAACTCGACAATATCCCCGCCGTGAAGCGCCTCCCGCTGGATCTTAGACCCATTGACGGCAACGCCGTGCCGGCTTCCTAAATCCTCGATGAAGTATTCTTCGTCGGCGGTGGTGATTCTGGCGTGGTTGCGGGAGATTCGCTGATCCACCAGAACCAGATCGCAATCGGGCTGGCGTCCGATGATGAAAGGAAAGTGATCCAGCGCGACGTGTGTTCGCTGCCCGGTAGGAGAGAAGACGATCAGCGAGGCCACGGACTCATTTCGGCGAACCAGACACCGCCGCGAGGTCCTTCATTTCCTGGGAGCGGAGCGCCTGGCAATGCGCGCAGTAACCGCCAATCTCCGTGCGGGCAATCAAAATCTGGAAGCCAAACGTTGCTTCCACCTGCCGCCGGATCTTCTGCAACGGTTCACCGAAGAACTCTTCCACCCGTCCGCATCGCAGGCAAATGACGTGCGCGTGTTCCTGCTTCAGGCGGGTTTCGTAATAATGCTGATCGCCGCCAAAGTGCATCAGGTCCAGCTCGTCGACCAGTCCGCCCTGCTTCAACATCTTGAGCGTGCGATAGACGGTCACCCGGTTCAGCTTCGGGTCCACCTGCTTGGCCATCTGGAACAGACGCTCGGCATCCAGGTGCTCACCGGATTTATCGATCAGATCCAGCAGGATCTGCCGCTGGCGTGTCAGCCGGACCCCCCGCTTCTTCAATGAATCTTTGGTTCCGGCGGTCGTAATCATGAGGTCCTCTTTTACTACAGGGAAAGCCCTTTCTCGAATCTACCACTCATACCGAACAGGGTGGGCCTAAGCTAAAATCGGCGTGCATGTTTGAGAAGGTTCTCGTCGCCAATCGCGGCGAGATTGCGGTGCGAATCATCCGGGCGCTTCGGGAAATGAAAATCTCGAGTGTCGCCGTCTATTCCGGCGCCGACCGCCCGTCCCTGGCCGTGCGGATGGCGGACGAAGCGGTTCATCTGGGAGCGGCGGCCTCCGCGGAATCCTACCTGCGGATCGATAAACTGATCGCGCTCTGCGGGACGCGGCCAGCGAAGCGGAACGAGCGTTCAGCTCCGGCCGCGTTTCTTCCGTCCGCGTCAAAGCCGGCTCGACCGTTAGTTCCGGCGAATTGCTGGCATTGATCGAATAGTGGGCCGCGTACGCAAGGGGGGGTGGGGCGGACGATCGCCTTTTGTCGTTTTTCGTGATCTGCCCGAGCACAGGGACAGACCACTAAAAGACGATGGTCTGCGCCACAACAACTCACGTGCTGTAGTGTGACGATGTATACACGTGAACACAGCATGACTGAGATGCTTTCCATCCGAATCGATTCCGAAACGAAGAAGCGCCTCGATGTGCTCGCCAAAACGCTCTATGCGCTCCAAGTCCTTTCTTGCGGCTGAAGCAATCGCCGTATTTGTCGACTCCGAAGAGTGGCAACTCGGAGAAGTTCATAAGGGCATGGAGGAGTGGGATTCGGGGCAGACCGTCAGCCATGACAAGGTTTCCCAGTGGTTGAAATCTTGGGGCAAGGCCGGTGAGACAAAAGCTCCAAGATGAAGATCATTTGGTCGCGTCGAGCAATCCAGCACCTGGCTTCTCTTAGAAACGACATCGCCATTCAGAGCAGAACGCAAGGTTGCCGCAAAACCGGATATCGGAGGCCCGGGCGAGTTCTGGGAGCCCGCGAGATGGTCATTCCAAACAGCCCCTACATCGTTCCCTGCCGAGTTCGCCGGGAGCAGTTCGAAGTGATGCGGTTTTTCACGGCCATCAATAGTGCCCGACCGAGTTGTAAGCGCGCTTCCTCGGAAGCCGGTTGGTCCGGATGATCAAGGTGCGGCAGAAGAAGTCCCAAACAGAAATTGTTAATCCGAAGCGCCATTCCTACCCTCTGGCGAACGGTGTCCGCCGCGCGTGGATGACAAAGAACGATCGTCCGCGCCACGGATGAGAGTTCAGCTCAAGAATCTTATGGCCGGGAAGCTTACCGGTAACGCTCTACGAAACTTCTTTCAAGCGGCCGGACGCATACTTGTGCAGCAGACTGGCAATCAAGGTCTGGTACGGCAACCCTTCGATCAGCGCCCGCTTTTGGATTGCTTCGAGATCTTTACTTGAAATACGAATGTTCAGCCGTCGATCTTTCTTGAATGTGGCGTTCGCGTAGCTAGCATAGCGAGTTCGATCCCGCTTGCCGCCGGTGGATTTCCACTCTCCACGCTCGACCGATTCAAGCAATTCCTTTTCACTGGATTCCAGTCTCATGACTCGCCTCTTGCCAGATACTGTCGAGTAGCCTTGCGGCTGGGGATAATTGTTTTCAAAAAAATCTCGCGATCGTCTTCCACGAACGGGACCAGGTACACATAGTCGTCGCATTGAACAACAAATATTTTTTGTCCTGCGTACTTCATGTGATTCGGGTGCTCCAAGACATCCAGTAGATCCCCTCGTTCGATATGAAATACGATCTCTTCGAATCCGATGCCTCGCTCGACATTGAGCCTGGAATTTTTCTGATCATCCCAAGCGAAATACTTCACTCTTTCCCAAAATATCATGTGTGCCTGTTGAGCACACATTGTCGGCGAGCGGCCGGGTGACGGCGGGAAAGATCCGATTCATTCCTCAAGCGGGTCGAGCCGGACATTTCGCCGTAAACTCATTTACGCGAACGCTGCCACCGAACGAATGCCAGCCAGTTCCAGGGCGACGCCCATCTTCTCCAGGGCGGCCTTATGGATCTGGGACACGCGGCTTTCGTTGATTCCCATGGCTGTGCCGATTTCCTTCATCGTCATATCGTTGGTGTAGTACATCGTCACGACCATCTTGTAGCGCTCCGGCAGGCTCTTCATCGCGGCGCCGAGGGAGACGCGCATCTGTTCGTGAATGCAGATGTTGTCGGGGTGAGATTCCGGCTCGGTCGGAAACTCGGGGGCGGGCATCTCTTCCTGGTCGTGCTGCATGCGGGTGGACGCGGAAACCAATCCGACATTGCGCAGATCGACCATCATTTCGCGCAACCGCTCCACGGTCACGCCCATCTTGGTGGCGATCTCTTCTTCGGTGGGATTGCGGTGCAGTTGGGCGGCCAGCTCGCGCGTGATGGCTTCTACCTGTTTGTGACGGCGGCGCAGATCGCGCGATGCCCAGTCCGCCTGGCGCAGGCTGTCCAGGATGGAGCCCTTGATGCGGTGCTTGGCATAGGCGGAGAACGCTACCTTCTTGCCGGTATCGTACTTGGTGGCGGCGTCCATCAGGCCCATTACGCCGGCATGAATCAGGTCGTCCAGATCGACGTGCACCGGCAGATTCTCGTGGACGCGGATGGCAATCGCCCGGACGAGAGGAAGATGCTCTACAACAGCCTGGTCGCGGAGGCTGTAGTCGGTGGCGGGCGCGGCGGCCATTGCAAGGGCGGGAGAAGCAGTCATGCCCTCCTAAAAGCACTGCCTTTGCCAACCTTGAAAACATCTGTAATCTATTGGAACAATAGCTACTTCCGGATGACAGGAAAATTGAGCGAACGTTCCAAATAGGATTTTGGAGACCGTTCTGAAACGTCGATTCCAAAACGGGACGAGAAACGCAAACGAATGTAAAATTGCGTTGACTTTTGTAAAAATCAAACGTATATTTAAAACGATCGTTTGAGGCGCGAAAACCAAAAAGATACCAAGGCCCGGATTCTTTCCGTCGCGACGACGCTGTTTGCAAAGAAGGGGTACGACGCCACTTCACTTCGAGACATCACGACGGAAGCCGATGTGAATCTCGCTTCGGTGAACTATCATTTCCGGGCGAAGGAAGATCTTTTTTGTGCCGCGATCGAACGGATCCTCGCGCCCACCTCGGCACGGCGGCTGGCCTTGCTGGAACAACTGCAGCAATCCGGCCGCATCAGCCTGGAAGGCGTGCTGGACGCATTCTTCCGCCCGATCGTGGAGGTGGGCCATCTTCCCGACGGCACTCGGGCGTCCTTTCTCCCGCTACTGGGACGCTTTTTTACGGAACGCCCGGATTTGATCGAACGTGTTTTTCGCACGCATCTTTTCCCGGTGGGTCAACGTTATCTCGCAATCCTGAGCGAGCTTCTTCCGCATCTGGATGCGGTGGAACTCGGCTGGAGGTTCCATTTCATGATTGGCACTTTGACGCACACTCTTTCGGCGGAGCAGTTTCTTCTTGGCATCACGAATGGCGCCGCGGACCCCGCGGATGTCGATGCGGTGGTCGCCCGGATGGTGGCATTCAGCGCTGGCGGGCTGCGTGCGGCAGTCCCGGAGTTGGCGCATGAATAAGCGTATTTTCTTCGCAGGTCTTCTTTCGGCCGTCGTCGCCGCGCAGGAAAAGCCGGTGATGGAGCTGAGTTTGAAGCAGGCTGTCGAGATTGCTCTTGCTCCCGATGGCGCGACTCGCGCGCGGCTGGCGAGGGAGAGTGTTACCAACGCGAAAGCACAGCAGCGGGAGGCGTTGGGATATCTGCTGCCAAATATCGACGGCTACGCGGGCTACTCCCGGCAGACGGTCAACTTGAAGGCGTTCGGTTTGAGCTTCAGCATTCCCGGTTTTGGCGAGACTCCCACACTGGTGGGCCCGTTTAGCGTTTTCGATCTGCGGGGTCAGGTGACGCAGTCCGTTTTCGACCTGTCGGCCATCGATCGCTATCGGGCTCGCGTGCAGATGTCGGCGGAGGCAAGGCAGGAAAAGGACCGTGCCGAGCAGCTCGTGATGGAGCGCGTTGCCCGTGCTTACCTGACCGCCTTGCGCGCGCAGGCGAATGTCGATGCGTCGAAGGCAAACGTGACGCTGGCGGAGGCGCTGGTAAAGCTCGCCCAATCGCAGAAGAACGCCGGAACCGGGACGGGGATTGAAGTGACGCGCGCTTCTGTACAGTTAGCGAACGAACAGCAGCACCTGGTGGCCTCCGAGAACGACTACCAGCTGGCGGTCCTGGGACTGCTTCGCGAAATCGGCGGGAGTCTCGATACCAGCGTCAAGCTGACGGACTCTATGAATTACAAGGTCATCGCTCCGGAGCCGGTAGAGACCGCGATCCAGCAGGCGATGAAGGACCGGGCGGACTTTCTAGCGCAGCAGACGCGAGAATCGGCGGCCAAGACGAATTACGACTCGGTGAAATGGGAGCGGCTGCCGTCACTGGGAATCTCCGGCGACTACGGCACGATCGGGCCGGGGTTCTCGAACGCCATTCCGACATGGAAAGCGCAAGCAACATTGCGTGTGCCGATCTATGACGGGGGGCGCCGGGATGCTCGCCGGGCGGAAGCGGCGTCGGCTCTGCGTTCCGAGCAGATCCGCTCCCGCGACCTGAAGCAGCAGGTGGAACTGGAACTCCGTACGGCTTTGAAGGAGCTGCAATCGGCAGAGGCTCAAATGAAGGCTGCGCAGGAGGGCTTGGGCCTCTCGAACAACGAACTGGCGCAAGCCCGGCGCCGCTACGAGGCGGGGATTACCAACTCATTGGAAGTGACCGATGCGCAGACGCGGCTGGCGCGGGCGCGCGACAACTACACGATTGCTTTGTATGGACACAATGTGGCGCGGTTGGATCTGCAATCCGCCATGGGCTTGATTGGACAGCTCGTTCAGTAACCGGAGGACCTGATGAAACGAATAATTCCCGTCCTGATTCTGATTGCCGTGGCGATTGGCGGTTACCTGTGGTGGCGCAACGCGCACCGGGAAGATCCGAACCGCGTGGTCCTCTCCGGCAACCTGGAACTGAAGCAATACGAGATCAGCTTTAAGACTGCGGGACGCCTGGTCGAGTTGAATGCTGAGGAAGGCGACAACGTTAAGAAGGGAATGCTGCTGGCCAAGATCGATCCCGATCAGATCGTACAGACGCGGGATCGCGAAATGGCTTCGACTCGGGTAGCGGAAAGCCAGTTGGCGCAGATCCATGCTGCGGTCGCATATCAGCGGGAATCGAACGCGGGTGAGCTGGAGCTGCGCAAAGCGGAACTGGCGCAGGCACAAGCCAAGTTGAATGAACTGCTGGCCGGCAGCCGCCCGCAGGAGATTCAGCAGGCGCGCGCAGCCGTGGCGGATGCCCGTAGCTGGCAGGCGCAAGCCAAGGAAGATTGGGACCGGGCGGAGCAGTTATTCAAGAACGACGACATTTCGCGCTCGCAGTACGACCAGTTTCGAGCGAAGCTCGATTCCACCCGCGCGAACTTGCAGCAGGCGGAACAGAAGCTCGGAATGGTGGAAGAGGGTCCGCGAAAGGAAGACATTGCGGCTGGGCGGGCGAATGTCGAGCGCGCCCAGGCGGCCATCAAGCTGGCGGAGGCGATGCGGCTATCTCTTCGCCAGAAAGAACTGGAGCTGGATGCGCGTCGAGCGGATATTCAGCGGGCGAAGATGAACGTCGCCGTCTACCAGATTCAAATCGATGACACGCAGGTCGGCTCTCCGGCAGACGGCGTCGTCCTGGTGCGCTCTGCCGAGCCTGGTGAGGTGATCGCCGCCGGAACCAGCGTGCTGACCGTCGGAGACATTGAGCGTCCCTGGCTTCGCGGATACATCAGCGAGACTCAGCTGGGACGGGTGAAGCTGGGACAGAAGGTGAAGTTGACCACCGACTCCTATCCCGGCAAGGAGTATTGGGGCCGCGTTTCGTTCATCGCCTCGCAAGCCGAGTTCACTCCGAAACAAATCCAGACGAAAGAAGAACGGGTGAAGCTGGTGTACCGCGTGAAGATCGACGTGGATAACAAGTCTCGCGAACTGAAGTCGAATATGCCGGTCGATGCGGAGATCGTTCTGGAGTAGCGATGGCGAACGCGATTGAGTTGGAGAACGTCACCCGGTCCTTCGGCGAGCTGAAGGCCGTCGACTCTCTCTCGATCCGCGTCGAAGAAGGAGAAGTCTTCGGCTTAGTCGGGCCGGATGGGGCAGGGAAGACCACGACGCTGCGAATGATTTGCGGTCTGCTTGATCCGACGTCCGGCAGCGTGAAGGTCGAAGGAGACGAAGTTTCCGCCAATATCGACAAGGTCAAGGACAAGATCGGCTATATGGCGCAGCGGTTCGGTCTCTACCAGGATCTGACTGTCGAAGAGAACATGGTCTTCTACGCCGATCTGTTTGGAGTGACGGGAGCCGAGCGCGACGCGCTGATGAAGCGGCTGCTGGAAATGACGCGCATGGCCCAATTCCGGGAGCGGCCGGCGGGAAAGCTCTCTGGCGGGATGAAGCAGAAGCTGGCGTTGATGTGCACGCTGCTGCACCATCCGAAGATTCTGTTTCTGGATGAGCCGACCAACGGCGTGGACCCGGTTTCCCGCCGCGACTTCTGGGAAATCCTGAAGGAACTGGTGGCTGGTGGGATGACGCTCTTCATCACGACTGCCTACCTCGATGAAGCCGAGCGCTGCAATCGTGTCGGGCTGCTCCACAAAGGCAAGCTGATTCGCTGCGAGTCTCCGGACAAGCTGAAAGCCGAGTTTGACGCCAAAACCTTGGAAGACGCCTTCATTGCCGCCATCCAGAGAGAAGCCGCATGAGCGCTCCGAATCAGAACGGTCCGGCTGTCGTCATCGAGAATCTGACGAAGCGATTCGGGGATTTCACCGCAGTCGATCAGGTCAATCTCACGGTCGAACGCGGCGAGATCTTCGGGTTCCTGGGGCCTAACGGAGCGGGAAAATCGACGACCATCCGAATTCTATGCGGACTTCTGGCGCCCACCGAAGGAAAAGCTACTGTTCACGGGTATGACGTAGCAACCGAGCCGGAGCTGGTGAAGCAGTCGATCGGTTACATGTCGCAGAAGTTCTCGCTGTATGACGACCTGACGGTCGAAGAAAACATCGATTTCTTTTCCGGAGTCTATGGCGTTCCTCCGGAGAAGCGGCAGGAGCGCAAGGAATTCGCGTTGAAGATGGCCGGAATCACCGATCGCCGTTCCGACATGACAAGATTGCTGGCGGGTGGCTACAAGCAGCGGCTGGCATTGGGATGCGCGATCCTGCATGAACCGCCGATCGTCTTCCTGGACGAGCCCACTTCGGGAGTGGATCCCATCGCCCGGCGCGGGTTCTGGGATTTGATCTACCAGCTTTCGGCCGCCGGCAAGACGGTTTTCGTTACCACGCACTACATGCAGGAGGCCGAATACTGTCATCGCATCTCGCTGATGTACGCGGGAAAAATGATCGCGCTGGGATCTCCCAAGGAGCTGCGCGAGGACTTGGCGAAGCGGAACTCGAAATATGAATCGCCCACGATGGAAGACGTTTTCATAGAAACCATTGAAGAGGCGGAGGCGGCGCGGAAATGAACTTCTCCTGGCGCCGATTCCGCGCCGTGGCGCACAAAGAGTTCCTGCACATCCTGCGAGACCCGCGTAGCTTAATCATCTCGCTGGCGCTGCCCCTCATGATGCTGTTGATTTTCGGCTATGCGCTTTCGCTGGATGTCGACCGCATTCAGGTGGTGGTCTACGACCAGGACCGGACACCCGAAAGCCGTGAGCTGATCGCGCGAATCGATGGCTCCCGCTATTTTGAGATTCGTGATTATGTCGAAAACTACGCCGCCATTAACCGTGACATCGACAGCAGCCGGGCGCTGGTAGGGATGGTGATTCCTCCTCAGTTCGGTCATGACTTGAAGGCCGGCGGCTCACCGCAAGTGCAACTAGTGTTCGACGGCAGCGACTCCAATACGGCATCGATTGCGCAAGGCTACGCGAACGCGCTGTTGCTGCAGTACTCGGCGGACATGCGGACGGCAGCGCAGGACCGCCGCGGCGCTCCGAAGATGGAGCCGCCGGTCGACGCTCGCGTCCGGGTGATGTACAACACGGATCTCCGGTCGCGTAACTACATCGTGCCCGGTTTGATCGCGGTGATCCTGATGATCATCGCCGCGATGCTGACCTCGCTGACGGTGGCTCGCGAATGGGAAACAGGGACGATGGAACAATTGATCTCCACTCCCGTACGTCCG
This sequence comes from uncultured Solibacteraceae bacterium, assembly GCA_964515165.1. GTDB lineage: Bacteria > Acidobacteriota > Terriglobia > Bryobacterales > Bryobacteraceae > JAPKYZ01. The sequence goes on from CAZETQ010000003.1 coordinate 76,611, forward strand.
GCAGAGCTGTTGTTCGGCAAGCTGATCGCGTTCTTCACCGTCGGTATGACAGACATGCTGGTTTGCCTGGTGGTGGGCGTCTACATCTTCGAGGTGCCGCTGCAGGGCAGCCCGATCGATCTGTTCCTCGTCAGCATCATCTTCCTCTTCGGAGCGCTCTGTTGGGGGATTTTCCTCTCCACTGCCGCCAAGAATCAGTTGATGGCGTACCAGATGGGAATGTTGACTTCGTTTCTACCGGCGTTTCTCCTTTCCGGCTTCATTTATGCGACCGAAAACATGCCGGTGGTGATCCAGGCGATTTCCTATCTCGTGCCGGCGAAATACTTCGTGGCGATTCTCAAGGGGATCTTTCTCAAAGGCGTTTCTCTTCACGTGATGTGGACCGAAGTGACGATGCTGAGCGCCTATGCTTTTATCGTTTTCATCCTCGCCGTGAGAAAGCTGCGAATGAAAGTAGCGTGAACTATGTGGGAGAGAATTCGGCACATCATCCGCAAAGAAGTTCTGCAGGCGTTTCGCGAGCCGCGAATGCGCGCGATGCTGATCATGCCGCCGCTGATTCAGTTGCTGGTGTTCGGTTACGCCGTCAGCCTGGACGTCAACCACTCCAAGATTGCGTTTGCCGATCTGGATAACACACCGCTCAGCCGGGAGCTTCGTGATAACTTTGCCGGCTCCAGTTACTTCACAATCACGGCTGACGCCTCAATGCCGGGTCAGGCGGACCATTTATTGGACCGTGGACAGGTGACGGCGATCGTTCGCATCCTGCCGGGTTTCAGCCGGGATCTCGCCCGGGGCAAGACCGTCGGAGTGCAGGTTCTCATCGACGGAACCAATTCCAATACGGCGTCGCTGGTTTCGGCTCAAGCGGCGGGAGTGATCAGCAGCTTCTCCGCCTCTCAAATGGATAGGCTGCGGCGCGACAAAATGGCGGGCCGCGCTGTTGCCGCCCCGATCCATATTTCGGTGCCGGAAGTGGATGCTCGCGGGCGGGTGTGGTTCAACCCGGATTTGGAAAGCCGCAATTATTTCATTCCCGGAGTCATCGCCAACATCCTGGTGCTGGTAACGATGATGCTCACGGCGATGGCCATCGTGCGGGAGAAGGAAATCGGAACGCTGGAGCAGTTGATGGTGACGCCCATCCGGCCGATCGAGTTGATCCTGGGGAAAACGCTGCCCTTCGCCGTGGTGGGATTGGTAAACATGTGCATGGTGACGCTGGTCGCTCTGCTGCTGTTCCGAATTCCTTTTCGCGGCAGCTTCACGATGCTTCTTGCAAGCACCGTTCTGTTCCTGCTGACCACTCTCGGGGCGGGACTGTTCATCTCGACGGTCTCCAATACACAGCAACAGGCGATGCTCTCGGCGTCCATGTTCTTTCAGCCGGTATTTATGCTGAGCGGATTTACGTTTCCCATCCGCAACATGCCCGAAGTGGCGCAGTGGCTGACATATCTCAACCCGCTGCGCTACTTCATGGAAATCGTTCGCGGCATCTTCCTGAAAGGCGTCGGGATCGAAACCTTGTGGCCGAACATGCTGGCGCTTGCCGTGTTCGGGCTGACGATTCTGGGCGCCAGCGCTCTACGGTTTCACAAGCGATTGGACTAGCGGAAATTACGCCAGCGCGAGATTCAAATTCTCGATGGCTTCGTCGATTTCAGCGTTGTTCTTGTATCCAACGGTGACGCAATCCACGCCGGCGTTTCGAAACGCATAGCGCATAGCCGCCTTGCGATCTTCGCGATTGGTGAAAGCTCCCTCGCCGATCAACTTCATGCTGATAACGCCCATGCCGTCGGTCTGGACTTGCTTCACGCGGCCCGTAACTTCTTTGACATCGCCCAAGCCTCGAGTGTTGTAGTCCTCGGCGTCCATCTTGGTGCCGTTGTGATTCATCCGAATCATGGCCACGTCCAGCCACTTGTTGCCGGGCATTTGCCGCAGCGCCGGCAGCCCATGAACGGATGCTCCGCGAGTGACGACTGCCTTGCGATGCTGTGCTTCCTCAATGCCGTCCTGCCAGCGCGCCGAATCCTGAACCCATGTGGGAGTGTGCTGGTAGTGGAGCAGCATGATGTCGAAATAATCCGTGTTGGCCAGCTTCCGCAGCTCGTCGAACTTCTCCTGCGGGTTGACGCCTTCCCGGGTCGTTACCTTGGACATCAGGCGATAGCTGTCGCGCGGAATTCCTTTCAAAGCAATTCCCAACATGCGATGCATTTCGCCGTAGGATTCGGCTGTCTCGAAGAAGCGAATGCCGTTGTCGTAGGCATAGCGCACCAGGTTGGTAAAGCCGTCCTGCCCCAATTCGCGCTGGACTCGTCCGCTGAACGATCCGGTGCCGAAGGCCAGCCGGGTCACCTTAATGTTGGACTTGCCCAGAGTCACCCAATCGGTGGCCTTTCCGCCGGCAGCCTTAAGAGTCAGACCTCCGGTGCCCGCCAGTGCTCCTGCGGCGAGTCCGGTCTTCAGAAAATTACGTCGCGAGCAATGAGCCATCGGTGATTTCCTCCAACCGCTTGCATGCTACCACGCTGAAACAGCCGGTTGGTGAAAGAGGAAACGGCGCCATCTCAGAGAACAGCGCCGTTCGAGAGGAAGGAAGGAGGGAGGAGGGAATCGTTAGCGGTTGCGGCGGAGGAAAGCGACGGCGGCCAGACCGCCGATGCCCATCAGCCAACTGGTGGGCTCCGGGGTTTGCGCCGACGGCTCCACTACGTTGCCGGCGTAGGTGGTGCCGGCGTTGAACAACCCGGCTTGCCAGGTTTGCCCGGATGCCGGGAAGTGGAAGGTCTGCCCGGGTTGACCGTTCAGAAAATCGACTGTCATGGTGACGTCGATAGCTCCGCGCTCCACAAATCCCGCCGGAGCAATCGAATCCGCATTCAACCGGCAGATGCCGTCAAAGGCGCCGCAAATGCGGGTTTCGTCCACGTCGGCCGAGTAGCGGAACGTTTCCCCGTTGGTGAAGTTGGAAAACGACAGCGTGGCCGTCTTGTTGCCGCCGGTACCTTCCCCAAGGGGAGTACTCAGGAAGTTGCCCGTGCCGCCGTCGACCGTGCTGTAGGCGCCCCAGGTGAGGTAGCCGGAGCCGCTGCTGGTCAGGTCATAGATCATTCCACTGCCCAGCGTCACCGTCAATCCGGTGAGCTTCAGTTGTCCGGAAGGATCATGGAAGGTGAAATCGAAGTGGTCTGCGGAATTGCCGGCGACCCCGGCCACCGGCGTCCACTGAAAATCAACCGTAAACGGCACGGCGAGGGCCGGTAGAGCCGAAACGGCAGCGAGTACAGCCAACATGCGAAACATATGCTGACATCTTGCGGGCGAGTGTCCGCTGCCTCAATGAGAAGAATTCCCTACCCGGTAATAGGACCACCGGATTTTGTCGATAAAAATCAGCGAGTTACAGGCCCAGGAAAAATCCGGACCATTAAGGATTTTGCATCTACGTCGATCAGTTCCGCAGACCCGTCGCCGTTCAGATCCGCCGCGGCGGCTCTCCAGTTGTCGGTCGCGGGCTTGGCGATCTTGCGTGGACTTGCCAGCTTACCGTCCGGGCGCTGCAGCAGAATAACGAATTCCGACCCGCTGGCCGCAACGATGTCCGCGCGTTTGTCACCGTTGAGATCGGTGATTTCGATCGTCCAGACGACGGCGCCCAAGGAAACCGGACTTCCCGGCATCGGATGAAACTCCCGGAACCTTCCCCCAGGAACACCACCATTGCCCGATGTCGTCGTGGGTGACGGCGATGTCCGGAAAACCGTCGCTGTTGATGTCCCCTACCGCGGAGTAATAGGGCCTCTGGAGCACCCGATGCGGAGAGCCGGGTGCCGGTTGAAAGCTGCCTTTTCCGTCACCCAGAAACACGCTTACCTCGCCCTTCCCGGTGTTCGGCACCACCAGGTCGGCGATGCCGTCGCGATTGACATCGGCCCGTGTGGGGTTGTTCGGGTGATTGACGGCAAGCGATTTGGTGGATGACATCTCCCCCCGGCCATCTCCCATCAAGATCGTCAACTCGCCTTCGCCGATATTGAAATGCGCCAGATCGGATTTCCGATCGCCGTTCCAATCTCCAGCCAGAAGGCCGTGGATGTGGGGCTTGCCTGTCTTTCGGACTCGCGTCATTCCCAAGCGCCGCAGGCTCCCTTTGCCGTCTCCGGCCAGTACGACAACCGCCAGCGTGTCATGATCGGCAAATGCCACATCCAAGTGGCCGTCGCTGTTGAAGTCGCCGAAAGCCAGCTCCGTCGGGTTGCCGGTTAAGTCGATGTGGCTGGTTTCCCGGAAATGTCCTTTCCCGTCGTTCAGCGCGATAACGATGGCCCGATCGCAGCCCACCACCAGGTCCGGATGACCGTCCGCATTCATGTCCGCAACGGCTGGACGATGTGGTGGACGCGATACGGGAATGTGTACGGGATCGATCGCGAAACCGAGCAATAGAACGGTAAGAATCACATCGCACAGACGATTCGCCGCTGCGGAGTGTTAACCGGAAATAAGAAAGGCTCCTGGAGTTTGCACTCCAGGAGCCGAATGTCGGGAAACTACCAAATGAACTTCAGGGCTAACTGTGCCTGGCGCGGGCTGTTGCTCACGCTGGTGATCCGGCCAAAGGTTCCATTGCCGACTTCCACGTTCGGATTGTTGAAGTACGGAGTGTTGGACAGATTGTAGAACTCCGCCCGGAACTCTAAGTTCGTTCCTTCGCGAATCTGGGGAATGTTGAACCGCTTGCCGATCGACAAGTCCCAGTTGATCAATCCGGGGCCCCAGATCAGGCCGCGGCCGGCGTTGCCGATGGTATAGAGCGTCGGAGCGGTGAAGGCCGTCGTGTCAAACCAGCGGTTCTCGCTGCGCTCGCTGGTGGGCAGGTTCGGATCACGCACCACGTTCGGACGGTTGGCATTGTTGCGGCAAACGCAAGTGTCGAAGTTGATCCCGGGGCTGAGCGGGAATCCGGCCTGGATGGTGGTAATGCCGTTCAACTCCCAGCCGCCCAGCACCCAATCGCCAATTCCCTGGGTGAGCCACCGGTGGCCATGGCCGAACGGCAGCTGGTAGTTGTAGCCCATCGTGAATCGATAAGGCGCGCTATCCGGGGAAATCCCGCGGTCCAGCTGCCGGTTGTTCAGGGGGTCGCGGAAGCCTTGCTCGCCGACGTTCATCAGCTTCTGCCACGTGAAGGCAGCCAGGAATCCGAGGCCCGCGGCAAAACGGCGCTCCGCCTTGATCTGCAGAGAGTTGTAGCTGGAAGATCCCTGCCAGGTCTGCACGTTGACCCCCTGAAGATACCTTGGATACGGAATATAGGGAGCCGTAAACCTTCCCTGCGCGGCGGGCGAGAGATTGACCGGGATCGCGTTCATGTTGTAGCCGCCGTACTGCAGGTGAGTTCCTTTGCTGCCCGCGTAGCCAACCTCCACCATGATTCCGGCCACTTCACGCTGTACGTTGAGGTTCCACTGCTGCAGGTAGGACATCGGGTTGTCGTCGGGGTAGATGCTGACCGAAACGGCGTTCGCTCCGGTTTTATCAGCCGGGGTGTACGGAACGTTATCCAGAGTGGTGTTGGCCACAATCTGGTCCGGGGTGTTGTAGCGTCCCACATCGGCGTCGGCGAAGATCGGATCCGACTGCAGAAATCCAAATGCGCCGCTGCTCATCGTGCCGACGTAGGAGATGCCGTATGCGCCGCGAATCACCGTCCTGGAATCTCCGAACGGGCTATAGGCGAACCCGATCCGCGGGCCGAAGTTGTTCCAGTCGTTCTTCCACGGAGTATTGCGGAAGCCGTTCTGCCCGAACTGCTGATAGGCGCCGCGATCCAGGTCGAAGACGCCGCTGCGATTCTGGGCCTCGTTGTAATAGAGCGGAGCGTCCCAGCGAAGTCCCAGATTCACCGTCAACTTGCGATTGACGCGAATATCGTCCTGGATGAACAGCGCATAGACGGAGGATCTTGACTTGAAGAAGCCCGGGAAAATCCGATAATTCATCGTCACCGGCAGGCCTAGCAGAAAGCTGGCATAGTCGAATCCAGTATTGGCAATTCCCCGCTGATCGCTCAGCGTCGGCGTAAACCGCCATAACGTACTTCCCGGATTGGGCTGCAGATTATCCGTCCGGATCTTGCGGGCTTCGCCGCCGAACTTCAAGTTGTGGCGGCCCATGTTGATCGAAGTGACGTTGACGATGGACGCGCTGTTCTGCAGCTCGAAGAAGAGAGTGTCGGAGCTGGCGCCCAGGCGGGCAAAGTTGGTAAATCCGAAATCCGGGGTCCCCAGTGGATCGTTGCCGTTCGGAAATCCCATGATCCCAAGACTATTCGTGCTGACCGTTCCGTAGCCGGGTACTGGACGCTTGGGATAAGTCTGAAACCATCCCAGGTGAAGATCGTTCGTTGCTCGCGGACTGAACACATGCACATGGTTCAGCACGCCTTGAAATGCCTTGTTTCGACTGTAAAGACCCTGGCCCAAACTGCCGGGGACGCCGCCGCCGGCGTTCGGATCCGGAAAGGGCTGCGCCGGAGTGTTGTCGGTTTTTCGCACCGAGAACCGGCCCATAATCTTGTCCTTCTCCGAAAAGTTGTGATCGATCTTAATGTCGTATTCGTAGTTGTCGTCCTTGATGCCGCCGAAACTGCTGTAGTTTGCAAAGTTGGCGCTGGTTTGGGGCAACGGAAACAACTGCTGGATCTTCAGTGCTGCGGGACTTAAGCGGTTTGTTGGAATGCGGTTTCCCGGAAACGGGTCTCGAACTATTACCTGTTGTCCCTGCGCATTGGTCACGGGGCGGCTGGTATTCGGGTCGAAAACCTGATTTCGATACGCTGGCCGTCCCAATGCGTCGACGCCGACCTGCTCACCGAGGATGCTGGAAAAATCGCCCGACTTGAAGGCGGCATTGGGCACCGACAGATTGTTGAATGCCGAGGTACCGCGCTGCGTCGTGTATTGGTAATCGAAGAAGAAGAACGTTTTGTTCTTGATGATCGGTCCGCCCACCGTCCCGCCGAACTGATTGCGCCGGACGATCGGCTTGGTATGGGCGTAGTAGTTTCCGGCATTCAGCTTGTCGTTCCGGAAAAACTCAAACAGCGTTCCGTGAAATTGATTCGTGCCGGACTTGGTGGTGGACGACATCACCGCGCCGCTGGTCTCGCCGTACTCGGCCGAGAAGCTGTTCGTCAGAACTTTGAACTCCTGGATGACATCGGGGTTGGGATTGACCGGATTGCCGGACCAGACGTGATTGCTGCTGTGCGCTCCGTCAATATAGTACGGGTCCTTTCGAACCAAACCGCCTTGAATCACCGCGTTGCCGTCCCGGTTCATCGCAACGCCGGGAACCAGCAGCCGGAAATCCTGCGGGTTGCGCCCGATTGTCGGAAGACTGGTCACCTGCCGGTTTTCGATCGTCGTGCTGAGAGCGCCGGTTTCGGTTTCCAGCGTCGGAGTGGTTGCCTCCACGCGAACCGTCTCGGTCACCGCGCCTGTCTCCAAGGCGATATCGATGCGCAACTGGCGCGTCATCTCAAGGGCGATGCCTTCACGCACGAATTTCTTAAAGCCGGCAATCTCCGTCGTTACGCTGTAGGTACCGGGGGCCAGGAAATTGACCGTGTAGTTGCCCAGGCTATCGGTGGTGGCCGTCGTCGCTACGCCGGTGCCGGTATTCGTCACCACGACTTTCGCATCGACAATTACCGCTCCGCTGGAATCGGTGACGGTGCCCAGAATGGAACTGGTATTTCCTTGGCCAAATGCGGCTACCGTGGACGCAATTAATGCGAGGATTCTTCTCATGGAACCTCCGAAGTTTTGCGGCGAGTATATCAGAATTCCATGAGCAGTAACTATTTTCGACTATTGCCAATCCGGTGATTCGTAAATGTCAACATCGGCGCGGGAGAGCTCTGGGGCATGTGGCATGGCAGGCAATTCTGCTTCGTTGCGCGTCCGCATCCGGGCCGGGAAACCGTCGAAGGCGGATGGCAACCGGCGCAGATTCGGACGTAATGCTGTTCATCGTGGCTGGCATTTTCGTGAGGGTTATGGCACGAAATGCAGGAAAGGCGGCCGCTTTTTTGGAAACATTTGCTGGCCATCAATCCGATGGGCTGAAACCGGATCGCCATCGCATCGTCCGGGCGAACGCGCTCTCCTTCCGGTGACCGGTGGCATTCCGCGCAAAAATTGACGGTCTCTGCCGCCGGTCGGCCGCTGAATTTCTGCATCGGGACTTGGGATGATGCATGGGCGGCCCCGGGGCCATGGCAGCGCTCGCAGGTAACACCCGGCTCGATCCCGGCCAGATCTCCGCTGCCGGTCACTCGCGCGGCATGGCATCCAAAACATCTTCGGATCGTTTCCATGGGTTGGGCGATTCCGAACGCCTCGTCCAGAATCCGGGCCGGAGTTCCCGGGTGTCCCAGTGTCCGGCCCGGTTGCTGCCCTGCCGTGTAATAGGAGACCCGATGCTCGAAAAATGCACCTTCGCGGAAACCCACCGGGGTAAGGGCCTGCGCCCCGGCGCCGAATGCCCAGTTCAGAATCGCAGTGAGTTGCCGCCCGTCCTTTGCTACCGTGACCGCCAGCCCGTCTTCCGCGGGAGCGTAGGAGTAGCGAAGCCCGGACCTCTCTTCAATCGGAACACCGGCCAGCAGGGCGGGAAGCGGCGAGTCGAGAATCGGCCGCAGCGCCAAGGCATGGTTCGTGCGAAGCTGTTTCGCCTGCTGAGGATGGCAGGACTGGCAGGCATGCGCGCCCGCGTACTCCTGTCCGGCCAGCAGGCAGGGAACGACCATCCAAACTACGGCACACCGCGCGAACATGCCAGCAAGCACGTGATAATACTAACGGCATGCGGCTGACGCTGCTCACGATTGCCGCAATTTCCTGGGGACAGGAACAGCTCACCCCGGTCGAGCGGCTGCTCGCCGCCAATCAACCCAAGCAGGCCCTGGAACAACTGCAGACGCTTGCGCCGTCCTATCGCTGGCACCTGCTGGCCTCGCGAGCCTATGAGGGCCTGGCCGATCCCGCAAGAGCCGTCGAGCATGCGGAAGCGGCGCTGGCCCTGGATCCCAACGGAGAAGCCGCACACCTTCAGCTGGGCAGCATTTTCCTTCAGCACAACACTCCGGCGGCGGCGCTCGACATCTTTACCGAGGCGGAACAGATTCTGCCCGGTTCTTTCCTCATCCGCCTGGGCAAGGGGCTGGCGTTGAAGGACCTTCAGCGATACAACGACGCTGTCGAGGCACTTCGAAAATGCCTGCAGCAGCAGCCTGCCTCGGCGCTGGCTTTCGATGGGATGGCGACATCCCTGCTGCATAGCCAGCGTTTTGACGCGCTGATCGACGAGTCGAAAGTCTTCCGGACGCGCAACCCGCAGGATTTTCGGAGCTACTACTTTGAGGCGGCCGGACGTGACGGACTTCGCTTGCCGGATGACGAAACCCGCCGGCTTCTGACGGACTCCCTCCAGCGGAACTCTCATTTCGCGGCGGCCTACAGTTTGCTGGGGAAAGTGCTTCTGCGGCAGAACCTTCCGCAAGAAGCAATCGCGCCGCTGGAGCGCGCCGTTTCTTTACGTCCGGACCATGTTCCTTCCCACATGAATCTCGGAAAGGCCTACCGGCTGGCAGGACGAGAGAGCGATTCGGCGAAAGAATTTCAGATTGTTCGCGAACTCAATGCAAAGGGGCAGCAGCCGCCGCCGTCTCTCAGCTATCACCGCGGCAAGCCGCGGAAATGACCGGCCGTCAGGCCAAAGCTTTTCCGTACAAATCCAGCAGCCGTTTCCACGCTTTTTCTGCGTCCGGCTCGTTATAAACACGTGAGTCGGGAGGGCACCAGCCGTGGGCGCCGGAATAAACTTCGATCTCCGCCGGTAGATTCGCCTTGGCGAACGTTTCCTTCAGCACCGTCTTGTCGTTCGGCGAGCGGGCGTCATCGTTGGAGGCGATCGCGATCAAGAACTGCGCCTTCGTGGCCGCGGCTTGCAGATGCGGACTGTTCGGCTTGTCCGTCACCAGTCCGCCGCCGTGAAAGGATGCCACCGCGCCCACTCGATCGGGAACAGCGGCGGCGGTCCGAAAGGCAATGGCGCCGCCCATGCAATAACCCTGTGTGCCCATCTTCCGATTCTTCGCGACGGAAGCTTGCTCATCCAGCCACCCGACGAATGCTTTTGCGTCCGTCGTGTGCGTTGTCTCGCTCAGAGCCTGCGCCAGCGGGCGGAGCTGATCGATGGGCGTGGCCGTTCCGGCCTCCGCCGTGGGAGCTTTCTTCGCCCGGTAGAACTGGTTCACTACCAGAACCGAGTATCCGGATTCGGCCAGGCGCTTTCCCATTTGCCGGAAGGACGGCCGGAGACCGAAGATATCCGGCCACACTACAACTCCCGGTGCCTTGCCGCTTGCGGGATGGACGAAGTACGCGTCGGCGGTTCCATCCGGAGTGGGGATGCTTACCTCGGTTTCGGTTACGGCTACCGCGTTGGCAGTCTCCGGCAGCATCATCGCGATACCGGCGCCCAGGGCGAGGCCGAACCGCTTTCGCGTAACTAAGCCCCGGCGCTCATATTCCTGCCGGTCTCTCTCAAAATGGTCTTGATCGCACATAAAAGTTCTTCAACAGGCCTCAACTTAGACGAGAATTCCCGGGCAATCGTAACTTCGGCGTTCCTTAAAGTTCCTTAGGGATGAGGGAAATATGATATTTTCCACTACAGGAGGATTGCGAAAAATGGCCGAACGTCCGTCTTGTCACATCCTGCAGCGCCGAACGTTCATGAAAGGCGGAGCAGCCGCCCTCGCCGCTCTCAACAATTTTCCTTACGCCGCCTACGCCGCGACCACCGCGAAGAATGCCACGGACCGCGTGAAGCTGGGTCCGATGAAGGTGGAGCTGTCTCGCATGGCGCAGGGAAGCGGCACCAATGGTGTCGGCGGCAGCTCGAACCAGACTCGCAAGCTGGGGATGAAGGGGCTGTCGGACCTGTTTGTCTCGGCTTACAACAATGGAGTCACTTTCTGGGACTCCGCCGACCAGTACGGCACGCATCCTTATATTAAGGAAGCACTCAAATCCGTTCCCCGGGACAAAGTTCAGATTCTTACCAAAACCCACGCATCCACGGCGGATGAGATGAAAAAAGATCTCGACCGCTTCCGCCGCGAGCTGGGAACCGACTATATCGACATTCTTTTGCTGCACTGCATGATGGATGGCGATTGGCCTGCACGGAAAAAGGGAGCGATGGAAGTGATCGGCGAAGCGAGGGAAAAGGGGATTGTGAAAACCCACGGGACCTCCTGCCATACGCTGGAAGCTTTAAAAACGGCGGCCCAGACCGACTGGGTCCAGGTAGACCTGGTCCGGTTTAACCCGGTTGGGGTTGCCATGGATTCCGAGCCGCAGACGGTGCTCGGCGTCATGAAGCAGATGAAGGCGAAAGGAAAGGGTCTGATTGGCATGAAGGTGCTGGGCGCGGGCAAGCTGCGAAGCAAGGCCGACGAAGCCCTGCAGTTTCATCTGGCCCACAACGAAATCGATTGCTTCACGATCGGCGCGGAGTCTCGTGCCGAACAGGAAGATCTGATCAAGAAGATCCCGGCCGCGAGTACTCGCGGCTAACAAGAACTCGCCGCGCCCACGTGCGGCCTATTAGGAGAAAGGTTCATGAAGAAGACCCTTGTTGTTCTTGCCGTGATTGCGCTGGCTGGCGTAATTTTTGCGCAGGCTAAAAAGAAATACCCCATCCTCCAGCCGCAGATGACTGTGGAAGGAAGTTCCTACTCGAAACCCATGGGGAAGATTGGTGAAAAGTCTTCCGATCCATGGACTGCCACCACTATGGGAGCCTCGGTGGACGGAAAGCCCCTCACCGGCAAGCCCACGACCCTAGTGGGGGAAATCGTTGATTTCTCCTGCTACCTCCAGGTTGGCAAGCACGGTGAGAAGCACCGTTCCTGCGGTCAGAAGTGCGTCCAGACCGGCCAGCCGGTCGGCCTGCTGACGGAAGACGGCAGCTTGTACATGTTGATGGAGGAGGAGCACGATCCTCGCCGCGACGGTCAAACCAGCGATTTCCGGAAGGAAGCAGCCAACCACTTGGCCCACATCATGGAAGTCAGCGGCACTCTCACGTCGCATGCCGGCTACAACGCTCTCTACGTCCAGGGATTCGTGAAAAAATAGTTTTTTACATTTCGTCAGGAGAGAGACCGTCCCATGAAGAAGTTCGTAGCGGGGCTGGCGCTAGGTGCGCCGGCCCTTCTCGTTTTAGCTGCCGCCGAGCGTCCCGCCGCCCCCCCGAAGGTTCCCCTGGGATTGCTACCGATTCAGTTTCCGAAAGACAATCCGTACTCGCCGGAGAAAGCGGAATTAGGCCGCTTGCTGTATTTCGATAAGCGCCTGTCCGTGGATGGCACCGTGTCGTGCGCTACCTGCCACGATCCGAAACGCGCCTTCACGGATAATTTGCCCGTCTCCGTCGGCATTCGTGGCCAGAAGGGCGGACGCAGCGCTCCCACGGTCATTAACCGCGCCTATTCGCTGGCCCAGTTCTGGGATGGCCGGGCGAAGTCTCTGGAAGACCAAGCCGTCGGCCCGATGGCTAATCCCATCGAGATGGGGCATACCCATGACGCGATCATCGCGAACTTGAACAAGGTTCCCGGCTACCAGAAGCTTTTCAAGCAGGTGTTCGACCACGAGGCCTGTGACCTCGATATGGTGGCCAAGGCAATCGCCACGTTCGAAAGAACGGTCCTGTCCGGCAATTCGCCCTACGACAAGTACAAGGCGGGAAATAAGTCGGCGATGACGCCATCCCAGGTCCGCGGCATGGATGTCTACTTCAACAAGGCGAAGTGCGACCAGTGCCACGAAGGGATCAATTTCACCACCAACGCCTATCACAACCTCGGCGTCGGCACGGACCAGCCGAAGCCAGATCCGGGACGGCACGATTTCACGCACAATGAAGCCGACTGGGGAGCCTTCAAGACTCCTACCTTGCGCGAAATTGCGCGCACGGCCCCCTATATGCACGACGGCTCTTTGAAGACACTCGAAGAAGTCGTTGAGTTCTACGACAAGGGCGGCATCAAGAACAAGAATCTCGACGAGAAGATGAAACCTCTGAACCTGACAGATCAAGATAAGCAGGATCTCGTCGAGTTCATGAAGGCGCTCAACGGCGAAGGCTGGCAGCAGATTACCGCTCCGCTGGTATTTCCGCAATAATCGAGTTTTCGTGATCCAACGCAGAACCTTACTCGGAGCCGCGGCGCTGTCGCTGGCGGGATGTACACGGAATCGCAAGAAGCAGATTGCGCTCGTTCCCAAGGGGCGGGCGCATATGTTCTGGCGCTCGGTGAACGCCGGTGCCGTCAAGGCCGCTCGGGAGAACGATCTCGAAGTGGTATGGAACGGACCCGACACGGAAACCGACTACAACGGCCAGCTGCGTATCGTCGATGCGATGATCAATCGCCGGGTGGATGCTATTTGTCTCGCCCCGATCGACAAGAAAGTCATGGTCAGCGTTGTGGAGCGCGCAGCCCAGCAGAAGATTCCGGTGGTGATCTTCGACTCCGGAATCGAAACTGAGAAGTTTGTTTCTCAGGTGGCAACCGACAATTACGGCGCCGGTGCGCTGGGTGCGGAGCGCATGGGAAAAATTCTGAACGGCAAAGGTACCGTCGTGATTGTCGCCGTGCAGCCCGGCGGCGAATCGACGATGCAGCGGGAGCAGGGGTTCGAAGACAAAATCGCCAAGGACTTCCCGGGGATCAAGATTGTCGACAAGCGCTACGGAATGGCGGACTTCGCCAAATCACGCACTGTCGCCGAGAACATGCTGACGGCGTTTCCCAAGCTCGACGGACTTTTCGCGTCGAACGAATCGAGCGCGGTTGGCGCGGCTCAGGCTCTCAAAGGCCGCTCCGGAACAGTCAAAATGGTCGGTTTCGATTGGAGTCCCGTTCTCGCCGAAGACCTGAAAAGCGGGCTGGTCGACTCCTTAGTTGTCCAGAATCCCTTTGAGATGGGCTACCAGAGCGTCATCGCCGCCAACAAAGCGTTGAAGGGCGAGGCCGTGGAAAAAATCCACAACCTCGCCCCACGCCTGGTCACGAAGGAAGACTTGGACAAACCCGACGTCCAGGAACAGCTCAACCCGGACTTAAGCAAGTATTTGGAAAGCTAGTTGGGGTTGGAGATCGCCGGGTAGCGCACCACTGTGAAATTCAACAGTTTCACGGTGTCGGTGCCCGGAGTCGATACCGCCCCATTGAAGCCCACGCTGAACGCGGATGAAGGAATTCCTTCCGCCATCCCGCCTGCCGTCGTCAGCGTGAAGACGCCCGTACCGTACGCTTGGGAGCCCCAGACAACGCCTCCTCCGTGGATTGCTCCGTCGGAACGCCCCACGACCAGTGTTTCCGCCTTGTCGACGTTCCGGGAGATCAGCGTTGCCTGTCCAAAAGCGACGCCGAAATTCCAGTTCGACGATGTGCCGGTGTGCTGGTAGTTGAAATGAACTTCCACCCGGTCGCCGGCATTCAGGAAGTTCGCCGGGATCTGGCAGCTGCCCAACAGGCCGCTCGACGAGGTGGACGATCCTGCCGAACTGCACAGGACCTGCGGTTGGGTGTGCGTCTGGCCGGCGTCCACGGTTTTCCGGGCCTGCTGCGCGGTGTTGAACCACATGTCGCCGTTCTGCCGATTCACTGGATCCGCCGCCGTTCCCGGATCCCGGAAACCGGCTGACTGATCGGTGGTGCGAGTCTCGAATCCTTTCACTCGCAGCGCGCCGTCCGCACTGACCGAAGCGAGATCCTGGCCGTCGGCGGCGACCCATCGCTGCAGAGCCGTGGCGCCTTGGCCCGCGCCGGCGCGAACCACCACGGAAGTCACACCGCTGAGATCGGTGGAGTTCCAGAAGTAGCCCGTCGCCAGTGGCTGATTGTTGCCCACGCTGAGCCGCCTCGTTGCGGCGTCGAAAGTGAAGGCCTCGGGATGCTGGGCCAGATTGCCGGCGCCATCCACAAACGGAATGGCTCCCTGCTGAAAGCCGGTGAACAGGCAGGTGTTCCAAACCGCGTCCGAGCCATTCGACATCAGGCAGCGATTTGCCGCCCCGATCGGCAGCCGCGACCACTTTCCGGGAGAACCCTGGGCGACGATCACATCGCCGCGTACGGGAGTGCCGGGATTTGTATCCCCGTGCTCCGTATTCAGCAAACCGTGCGGTGCCGGGGTTCGCGCATTCGTGTTCCGCGGATCGGAATCGGTGACAAACCGGTTGGATGGCGAAGGGAATCCCGACGTGCCTGCCATCGCGGCCTTCTCCTGCGCCGTCGGATCGTTGACATTGGAGTGGGTCGGATACGCCAGCGCAACCTTTGATTCGGAAATGGCTGCGGAGGCAGAGATATTGATATCGCTGATGACGCCGTTGGCAATCTGCGGAGTCGGATAGAAACCGGTCAGATGTCCGCCGGCAGCGCCTGCCAGGGCCACCAGCGAGGGCAGGCGATAAGAAACGGTCAACAGGTCACCCGTGCGCGGGACCGAAGCGGACGCGAAGGTGAGAATGTTGGCGGCCAGGTTATAGTCCACCGACAACCGCTGCAACAGCCCGTTCTTGTAAACGGCAAGGCTGCTTGCGGGCGAAGGCGCATTGGCAAGGGTGAACACGGTATTGGTGCCGTTCACGGTACCCGCCGGAACTTCATTGTCCGCAAAGCCGGGACCGCCGCCGGGCTCGCAGGAAACCGTGCTGCCGTCCACCCGGATACAATCCGTGACGTTGCCATTCGCTCCGTCGACGGCGCCGGTGGAGTTGATCACGGCGACGCGGCCGTTGATAAAGCCGGAGCCTTTCAACGGACGGTTGTTCAGCTCGGACTGCAGGCCCGTCACATCCGAGATGCCGACGCTGGTGGCAGGGCTCGAGGTCCCACCCCCGGCCGCCGACCCAGGAGCTCCCGGCAAGCGAACATCGCGCAGCGCGAGCGGAGACAGGCTGGGCGGAACCGACCAGTACTCCGTGAACTGAATCTTTCCATCGCTATTGAACTTCACTTGATAAAAGGCGCCATTCGATGCATTGGTGGTGGGCGTCAGCGCCACTCGCAGATCGCCTCCGGCGACGCGGACAACGATCGACTGCATCGGAATGCTGGCCCCGTTGGAAGCGTTAAACGACTTCCATTCGACAAAGGCATAACCATCAAAGCGAGTGCCATCCGCCTTGTACAGGGTGTCTTGAATGGTTGTTAACGGTGGTTGAGCGGAGACCGTTCCCAGCGATACGGCGGCTGCCAGGGCGATCCATCGAAAATCAGGCATGAAGAGTCTTCCTCCGGCCATGAAAGTAGCCGGAAGGATCCATTCATCTGTGCGCCGATTTTTCGGAAGGTGATGAATTCAAAAAGAAAATAAATGTATTTTCACGGAACTGGAGCGGGTTTGGGGTTCCGAAAAAGCGCCTTCGGGGCTACAATGCACCAAATACGGACGGATTCCGCGGAGGAGGTTCATATGGCGGAGACTCTCGGTTCGATTTTAAAAACCAAGGGACGGAAGGTCTGGTCGGTGAGTCCGGAGGCGACGGTCTACGAGGCGATCGCCGGTATGGCGGACAAATCAGCGGGTGCGCTGGTCGTGATGCGGGAAGGCCGCATCGTCGGCATGATCTCCGAGCGGGACTATGCTCGAAAAGTGGTTCTCCAGGGACGTTCTTCGAAGGACACCCGCGTATCTGAAATTATGAGCGCTCCGGCCATCGTGGCGAGTCCCGGGGAAACCATTGATGAAGCCATGCTCCGGATGACGCAGCATCGCATCCGGCACCTCCCGGTGGTGGAAAACGATCAGGTGATTGGCGTGATCTCGATTGGGGATCTGGTGCGGGCAACGGTAGCTGACCAGGCGGCCACGATCGAACACTTGCACACCTACATTGCTGGAATGGGTCGCTAGGTCGGGTTGGTAGCTCGCGATATAGTAAACGCCATGCGCAAAACCCTGATCCTCGCTTGCCTGGGTGCAGTCGGAGCCGTGACCCTCGGCGCGGGCGAGAAAGCTCTGATGCATTGTTTCGCGTTCACGGTCATCGACTCCGCTTCTCCGGCCGAATGGGAGGCATTCAATAAAGCTACGGATGCTCTGCCGGAAAAAATTCCGGGAATCAAGAGAGTTTGGCGGGGACAGCTTCGCGCTCCACTCCAGATTTTCAACACCGACGCGGAGACGCGGAAGAAGGTAGCCGCCGGCGAAGAGAAAGTCTCCGGCCCGGTGACACGTCTGCTTCGCAAATCCGGCGTCTGCATGGAGATGACGGACGAAGAAACGCTGAAGTCTTATGCCGGCCACGCCTATCACAAGGAATGGTTGAGCGCGTACGAAAAGGTACGAGTTGCCGGCACGACGACGTTCGACATCCTCGCTCAGTAGCTAGTTACCGGGCCAGTCCCAGACGCCAGAGCCAATACCCCGCCGATTGCCGGATGTAGAGTTTCGCACGGCGGGTGACGCTTTCGGGTGCGCCGTGCCGGGGTGAACCGTAGGTGCGGACGCCGCGATGCTCCAGCATGCTCTTGGCCCGGAAGATGTGATAGCCATCGCTAACGACGATGCAGGTTTTCAGGTTCATCCGGTCCAGGATTTCGGCCGACGCGGCGATGGATTGTAGCGTGGAGGTGCCTTCGGTTTCGAGAAGGATGTCCTGGGCGGGTACGCCGTTCTTTACCAGGTAGTCGCGGGCGGCCTCCGCTTCGGTAAACCGGGAACTCTCGCTGGCACCACCGGTGACGAGAAACATCGGAGCCAGCCTGCGGTGATACAACTCCAGTGCATGGTCCAGGCGCAACTTCAGCACCGGCGACGGCTTGCCGAGGTATTCGGCGGCGCCGAGGACCAGAATGGCATCTGCCCGCCGTGCCTCGTCGCGTTCGGACTGCTCCGCAATCTCCCATGCCGTCCAGCCGAGGACGGACACCGCAAGGAGAAGGAACAACCCCGCGGCAGCAAACCATCGCGTCATTGAAAGGAACCTAAATTCTAACGGAGAAATTCTTGAGTCATCCTCCACTGGACAGCATGGAAGGTTCGACTGTTGTTTACATGATCCTGGGAATGTTGACCGTCGCTTCTGTTTACATCATGGCGCGGTGCGCGGAAATGGCTCGCCTGGTTCGCCGCGAGATCCGGCACGAGGGGCGGCGTCCCCGCTAAATCTGGTCTGCGGGCCGGGTGCTACTCTCAAGCAAGCACTCATGGCTGTGGCCCGCGCCGGCGTTATTTCCAGCGTTCGAAATCCATTCCTGCAAGAAATCCGGCGCGCTTTGCGGCGCGGCGAACTGACCGATCAAGGGCTTTGCGCCGTCGAAGGACTACACCTCCTGCAGGAGGCGCTTCGAAGCCGCGTCCGGATTGAAGCCACCCTCGGCGGCGAACCCGTCGACGGGGTTCCCCACTACGAGGTCCCGGAGCGAGTGCTTTCGGCGATTGCCTCGACCAAGACTAGTCCGGGCGTGATCTCTCTGGTGCGGCTGCCGGGCCGAGAAGCCGACGAGTTGAAGGCCCAGCCCGCGCTGATCGTCCTTCTGGACGGATTGCAGGATCCGGGCAATGCCGGCACGATCCTTCGTTCGGCGGAGGCGTTCGGAGCAACCGGCGCGGTGTTCCTCCCCGGCTCCGTCAGTCCTTACAATGCCAAGCTGATGCGAGCGTCGGCCGGCTCTATCTTTCGAGTGCCGTTTCTGACGGAACCGGTGGAATTCGACATTCCGGTGTATGCCGCGCAACCGCATGGAGGCGTTTCGGCGCCGGAAGTCGACTGGACGCGGCCCTGCGCGCTGATCATTGGCAGCGAAGCCCACGGAGTCAGCCGGGAACTTGCCGTCCGGGCGACTCCCGTCCAAATTCCCACGACCGGAGTGGAGTCGTTGAATGCGGCGGTTTCCGCTTCGATTTTGCTCTACGAGGCGGCCCGGCAGAGGCGCGCTCGATGAGCCTCTTTGAGAACGCGGCTGCGCCACTTGCCGAAAGGCTACGGCCCAAGACGCTGGAAGAATACGTCGGGCAGGAGCATATTCTCGGACCGGGCAAACCGCTGCGGGCCCAGATCGACCGGGGAGACCTGCGCTCGCTGATCCTTTGGGGGCCGCCGGGCGTCGGCAAGACCACCCTGGCGAATCTGCTGGCGCGCGCGACGCAGGCGGAGTTTGTTCCTTTCAGCGCTGTTTTATCGTCCATCAAGGAAATCAAAGAAGTGATGGCGGCGGCGGAAAAAGGCGCTCGCGTCGGGCGCCGCACCGTCCTCTTTATCGATGAGATTCACCGGTTCAACAAGGCTCAGCAGGACGCCTTTCTTCCCTACGTCGAGCGCGGCGACGTCATCCTGATTGGCGCGACCACCGAGAATCCGTCGTTCGAGGTGATCTCCGCGCTGCTCTCTCGCGCACGGGTCTACGCGCTGCGTCCCCTGACGATGGAAGAGATTCAAGGACTGGTGCACCGCGGATTGGAGTACTTGCATCTTCGTGCCAGCGAGGTCCTGATCGAGCAGATTGCCATTCACTCCAACGGGGACGCGCGAGCGGCATACAACCTCATAGAGTTGGCGTCGGCGGCAGCGGTGAACGGCGAGATTCCGGAAAGCGCTCTGGCTGACGTGTTGCAGAAGCGGGTCCTGGTCTATGACAAGGCGGGCGAGGAACATTTCAACCTGGTCTCCGCGCTGCATAAGAGCGTGCGGTCTTCCGATCCGGACGCGGCGTTGTATTGGTTGGCGCGCATGCTGGAAGGCGGCGAGGACCGCATGTACATTGCCCGAAGACTGGTCCGGATGGCTGTAGAGGATATCGGGCTGGCCGATCCTCGCGCGGTGGAGCAGGCGATGGCCTGCCAGCAGGCTGTTCACTTCCTGGGAATTCCCGAAGGCGACCAGGCGCTGGCCCAATGCGCGTTGTATCTCGCGATCGCGGCGAAATCGGATGCCGCCTACAGCGCGCTGAACTCGGTCATGGAAACGGTGCGTAGCGGAACCGCGGAGCCGGTGCCGCTGCATTTGAGAAATGCTCCCACGCGCGCGATGAAGCAATGGGGCTACGGAGCGGGTTATCAGCATGCTCATGGTCAGGAGGATGCGGTGACCGCGATGGAATGCCTGCCGCCTTCGCTGGCGGCGATGCAGTTTTACGTTCCGACCAACCGGGGTCTGGAACAGCGGATTTCCGAACGGTTGGAGGAGTTGCGGCGGGCCAAAGCGGAGAGACGTAAGGCGGGGAATGAGGAGTGACTGGTTCTGGTCTCAGGCAAAGCCGGCGAAGCGTGCGACCAACCGTTGATCGAGATGCTGTTGAAACAAGCGGCCCGGGATAGAAAAACGGGCCGGAGATTCACAACATGGTCACGCAGTCTCGTCCCCAATGCGGCGGCTGCTCACGGGCGCAATTTTTGACGCCTTCTGACGGACCAGGGCTAAAACGGGGTGGGGATTTCCAGCCGGCTGCGACCAACTCTAAGACCGGCGTTTCGCCTTCCGGAAGAGCTTCGCGATGCCTCGCACTGCCCGATCCACTTCCTTCTCCGTGATGATATACGGCGGCAGAAGGCGCACTACGGTATCGTGCGTGACGTTCAGCAAAAGACCTTCCTCGAACGCATCGGTGACGAATTCCTTGCAAGGAAAATCGAGCTCAATTCCGATCATCAGCCCTTCGACGCGAACTTCCTTGATGAATCCGAATTTCGGCTGGAGTCCGCGAAGCTGTTCCGCAAAATAGGCCCCGACGCGGCGGATCTGCGGAAGCAGCTCGTCCAGCACGGAGTAAAACTCCAGCGCCACCCGAGTGGTGAGCGGGCCGCCGCCGTAGGTGGTTCCGTGCATTCCCGGAGCAATGGCGGAAGCCGCCTTTTCGTTCGCGACGACAGCACCCAGCGGCAATCCGCAGGCGATGGGCTTGGCGAGCGTCAGCACATCGGGCAATACCGCCGGATCAAACGCCTGATAAGAGTAGTAGCGCCCGGTCCGCCCCACGCTGCATTGAATGCCGTCATGCACCATCAGCGCGTCGTAGCGATCGGCCAAACGGCGCACCGCGCGATAGAATTCCTCGCTGAGCGGCAGCACTCCGCCTTCACCCTGGATTCCTTCGATCACGATTCCACAGGTATTCTCATTGACCGCCGCTTCCAAAGAAGCAATGTCATTTCGCTGCGCAAACCGGACTCCCGGCAGTAGCGGCTCAAACGGCTCGCGATACTTCGGCTGACCGGTGATGGATAGCGCTCCGAAGGTCCGGCCATGGAACGAATTGTCCAAGGCAACTAGCTCGAACTTACTGGGACTGGTCCGGTGGCCATGCCCTCGAGCCATTTTCAGCGCTCCCTCTATCGCCTCCGTACCGGAGTTGCAGAAGAACGCGCGGTTCAATCCGCTGGTTTCGACAAGCCGTTTGGCCAATGGTCCCTGGTAGGCGTGATAGTACAGGTTGGAAGTGTGGATGATGCGAGACGCCTGGTCGCGAATCGCTTTGATCACCCGCGGGTGGTTGTGTCCCAGCGCATTGACGCCGATCCCGGCCAGCAGGTCCAGATACCGCTTGTTGTTGGTGTCCCAAACCCAGCAGCCCTTTCCACGAACCAGCTCCAGCGGATACCGGGCATAATTCTGGAGAAGATACTGCTTCTCCACTTCTTGAGTGGTTTGCACTTCGGTAGCAATCATTTTGGTTATTCGATAAATCCTAATTCGCGGAGTGTGGCGGCCGGCTGCTTGTCGTCAAAAATGGCCAGCGCCGCCTTCTGGCGGCCGTTTTCCAACACGACCGCGTACGGAGGATCGCTGAAGGGAAAAGTCTTCTTCAGCAGATCCAGGTCCCCGGTCAACTTCGCCTTCATCTGAGTGCCGGCCAGGAACTGATCGCCGAACTGTGGAACGCGCGTCGGAATGCCGATGATCTGCACGTCCTTCCACTTGTGCCTGGAAAACTCCTGGGCCGCCTGGAAACAGTGTGAACACTCCGGGTCGAAGAAATAGAGCAGCACCCGGCCGTTCCGCAGCGAGTAAGGCTGCCCATCCACCTGAATCGTTTCCGGCGCCAGCGTTCCGGACTGCCGGGCCGCCGCCACGCCATAGGAAACTCCCGCAAAGACGGCCACCGCCAGGAGAACCAATCCGGCTCCGCGCAAGTGGTAAGACGGCCGGGCCCACCATCCGGCAATAAAGGCCGCCCCTAGCATCAAGGCGTCTTCCACGAAGAATTCCGGCCCCACGACGCGTTTCAGGAACGGAAAGCAGCTGCAGTCCGCACCCGTCAGCGCCCGGTAGTGGACGGCGAACCAAACCATGAAAACAATCAGCAGGAAGCCGGAAATCCATGCGCCCCACCGGCGGAACCGGGGAACCACCAGCAGCGTCGCTGCCGTCGCCTCGGTAATTCCCAGCAGAAGGGTGAACGGCAATGCGACCGCGCCCGGAATTTTGAACTGAGTCAGCTTGGCGGACCAGTCGATCGGATCGACGATTTTCCACACCCCGGCGGCGGCAAAAAATATGGCCAAAGCAATTGCAAAAAAGGTCGCTGTGGCGTTCTTCCAGGCAGGCAAATCCAGCGAAGCGGGTTCGCCGGGATATGCCATACTGTCGTCCATGTTCCCCATTGTATTCCTGCTGGCCGGAGTGTCGGTGTTCGCGCAGCAGGCCGATTTGGTCGTGGAGAACGCAGTGATTTACACGGTCGATCCGGCGAAACCGAAGGCTTCGGCGCTGGCGGTGAAAGCGGGAAAGGTTGTTTTCGTCGGATCATCCGAGGATGCTCGGCGCTATATCGGCCCGGCCACCCGGAAGTTCGACGCCAAGGGAGCAGCCGTCATTCCCGGACTAACCGATTCCCACGTCCACATGCGAGGGCTGGGAGATCTGCTCGAAACCATGGACCTGCGCGGAGTCTCCTCTATCGAAGAGATTGCGCGGCGGGTGAAAGCCAAAGCCGCCTCCCTTCCGCCGGGAACCTGGATCCGGGGACGCAACTGGGACCAGACCAACTGGGGCGGTAAGTTCCCCGTGGCCGCGGATCTGGACTCCGCCGCACCGGATCATCCCGTTTATCTGACCCGCGTCGACGGTCACGCCGGATGGGCGAATTCCCGGGCATTGGCCGCCGGCGGTATCACGAAAGAAACGAAGGATCCCGCGGGAGGACAGATCCTGCGCGACTCCAGCGGAGTGCCCACCGGTGTTCTCGTGGACCGCGCGCAAGGCCTCGTGTCCCGAAAGATTCCGCCGTTGACCGGCGCTCAGGTGGAAGCCTGTTTATCGCGTGCCGCCAAGGAATGCGCACGTCTGGGCATGACCACCGTTCATGACGCCGGCATCTCGCGGGCGGAACTGGAGGCCTATCGCCGGCTGCTTGCCAAGAATCAGCTTCCCGTCCGGATCTACGCGATGATCGGCGGCGCCTCCGAGCTTTGGGAAGACTATCTCAAACGCGGTCCGGAGATCGGAGACCGGCTGACCGTCCGCTGCATCAAGCTGGTGGCCGATGGAGCTATGGGATCGCGGGGCGCGGCGTTCTTCCAGCCTTACTCCGACGACAAGGATAATACCGGACTCCTGATCCTGCAGAAGGACTACATCGCGGCGGTTGCGAAAGATGCCGTCGAAAAAGGCTTCCAGGTAGCTACCCACGCCATCGGGGACCGGGCCAATCGCACCGTGCTGGATGCCTATGGTGAGGTCCTGAATGGCCAGAACGACAAGCGCTTCCGGATCGAGCATGCCCAGGTGGTCTCTCTCCCGGACTTCGCGCTTTACGCGAAATACAGCGTGATCGCGTCGCTGCAGTCCACGCACGCGACCAGCGACATGCGCTGGGCGGCCGATCGGTTGGGACCGGATCGTCTGTTGGGCGCCTGGGCTCCCCGGCGATTCCTGAATGCCGGCGTGCGAATTGCCAACGGCTCCGATTTTCCGGTGGAAGATCCCAATCCGTTCTGGGGTCTCTATGCGGCCATCACCCGGCAGGACCACACCGGCAATCCTCCGGGCGGGTTTATGCCCGATCAGAAACTTACTCGTGTGGAATCCCTGAAGAGCTGGACTCTCGACCCGGCCTACGCCGCCTTCGAGGAAAAAGAGAAGGGCTCCATTACTGCCGGCAAATTGGCCGACTTCCTGGTGCTGAACAAAGATGTAATGCAAGTTCCCGAGAAGGAAATTCTGACTGCGCTTCCGGTGATCACCGTTCTCGGCGGCGAGGTGGTATTCGGAAAGTTTTAGTGGATCTGCCGGACAGCCTGCGTTCGGAACTCGTAGTGCTGGATTTCCAGAGCCGCGCTCTTGCCGTCGACGCGAACCAGGCGGCCCCGCGCCACGAGCTTCAATGGAGTTACATTGTTCAGCTGCGCCGGCCACGCAACGGAAATTTCCACCTGCTTGCCCGGCGTCAGATGCTGTTCGGTGGAGAACAGAATGCCGGAACTGGAGATGTTCAATGTCTTGCCGCTACCGGCTTCATCGACGTGCCGTCTGCTCAGCACGCGATATTTGACTTCCCGCTCGATGGGAAATCGATCTGCAGTCCTCCGCTCGGACATTCCAAACCCCCTAAAGGCTAACAGCTTTACCTTCCTTACGATTATACGGATGCGGCGAAGCCTCAATGAGACAGAAGCACCATTTTGCCTGGTACTTGCGTACTGAGGTTGTATTCTGGCTGATATGCGTAAACTCATCGTTTTCGGATGCCTGTTCAGCTCGCTCGCCTTCGCCGACAGGAAAGTGGTCCAGCCCAAGGAATTTCCCACCGGCCGCCCGTTCAGCCCCGCGGTCTGGGCCGGTGATACTTTGTACGTCGCCGGACAGATCGGTTCGGATCTGAAAACCGGAAAGCTTCCCGAGAAGTTTGAAGACGAGGTCAAACAATGCCTGGAAAACATCGGTGTCATCCTGAAGGAAGCCGGACTGTCCTATGACGACGTCGTCACGGTGAATGTCTATCTCACCAACACTTCATTTTTCCCTCAGCTGAATGCGGTCTACACGACGTTCTTCAAGGATCCCCGCCCCGCCCGGACCACCGTCGGTGTCGGCGGTCTGGCCGGCGGAGCGCGCATTGAAATTACGGTCACCGCCTATAAAGGCAGGAAGTAGCGTCCCAATGGGGACGGAACGCTCCTGTCCCCATTCATTCGCATAACCAGCTCTTAGAGTAGGTCGTCCAGCTTTTCCATCTCCAGCAGCTTCACCAGGTCGCCGACTTTCTGCGCCTGGTCCCGCCGGCAGATCAGCAAAGAATCTGGAGTGTCTACGACAACCAGGTCCTGGACCCCCACCATTGCGACGAGCTTGCCAGGAGCGTTGACGTAGTTGCCTCCGCTCTCTTCGGTGAAGACGGCCATTCCACGGACGGTATTACCGGCATGGTCGTGTTTTTCGAGCTCGTAGACGGCGTTCCAGCTGCCGACGTCGTTCCAGCCGACGTCGTCACAAAGAAGTCCGGAAACGATCTTCGACTTCTCCATCACCGCGAAGTCAATCGAGATATTCTCCGCACGAGGGAAGAGATCGGCCAGCCGCGGCATATACTGACGGTCCGTAAAGAGCGGCAGCGAGTCCAGCAGCGATGCGGTCTTCGGCAGATATTTCCGCAGCTCCTCCAGCAGTGTCGCCGCCCGCCAGAAGAACATTCCGCCATTCCAGGCATAGTTTCCGGCGGCGACGTAGCGTTTGGCGGCTTTCAGCTCCGGCTTCTCCCGAAACCGCTGGACAGGAAAGGCGGTGAGTGAGCCGGGGCGGACGTTCTTCGGAAATTCGATGTAACCGTATCCTGTCTCCGGCCATCGGGGTTGAATGCCCAGAACTGTCAGGCGTCCGCTGGCGCCGGTGTGATACGCGGCACGGACGAAGCGTAGAAATCTTGCGGGACGCAGGACAATGTGGTCGGAAGGGAATACTCCCATGACGGCATCGTGATCGAGACCGTAGAGAATCTGTGCAGCCAAGCCGATTGCGGGGGCGGTATTCCGCTGCGCGGGTTCGGCGAGAATCTGGCGCGGGGGAACCTCCGGAAGCTGGCGGATAATCTCATCGCGGAGAGCGTCGTTGGTCAAAATCCACATGCGCTCCGGCGGCAGCACCGGTTTCAGGCGGTCGACGGTTTGCTGGATCAGCGACCGTCCGCCGAAGAACGGAAGAACCTGTTTTGCGCGATTTTTACGGCTGAGCGGCCAGAATCGAGTGCCCCGGCCGCCTGCCAGAATCAGGCCGTAGTAGTTGGACTTGGCCATTCCTATCCGACGGGCACCGGGCGAATCAGCATGAACTGGCGCTTCCAGCGGGTTTTCGTAAAGAAATTCGTCACGATATCGAAAATGTGCGCCGGGTCGATGTTGCCGCTGGCCAGGCGGTCCGTTGGAGCGTCGTAGGACCAGAAGATGATGGTCGGCTTGCCGACGATGTTCTCACGGGGCACCAGTCCCCAATAGCGGGAGTCCGCCGAATTATCCCGATTGTCTCCCATCGCGAAGTAATGACCCGGAGGCACGACCAGCTCGCCGTTCACCAGGTTCTCCGCCAGCATGGAGCGCGCGCCGCCATCGGCCAGCATGCTCGGCTCCGAGGGAAAGTTGTCCGCGTACGGATCGACGAAGGGGCGAATGTGCTGGACATACGGCTCGGCCAGCTCTTTTCCGTTGAGGATCACGTTCTTGTTTACCAGCTTGATCCGGTCGCCCGGGACGCCCATCACGCGCTTGACGTAGTTCTGGCGGATATCGGGCGGGTAGCGGAAGACGATAATGTCTCCGCGCTTCACTTCCTGATACGGCAGCAGTTTTCCGGAGATTGGTCCGGGCGGCGCATAGGCGAGCTTGTCGACGAAAAGATGGTCGCCGATCAGCAGCGTGGATTCCATGGAGCCGGTCGGCACGACGAATGCTTGCACGAGCGTCGTCGTGCCGAACAATAGCATCAGGATGGTCACCGTCCACTCCGATACCTGTCGCTTGAACCATTCGCCGGCGGGCTGCTTCGGAGCTTTCTCCGGCTTTGGATCGGCCACCGCGGTGGGTGCTTTTGATGATTTCTTTGCCATGAGGTATTCCCTCTATTCCACCGTCGACCCGCGGACCAGCCGGAATGTCCGGTCCCATCGGGTCTTCGAAAAGAAGTTCCTTCCCAGGTCGAGCGCATGGTCCCACGTCATGGAGGGGCCGGTCAGCCGCTCCGTCGGGGCGTCGTAGGACCAGTAAATGATAAAAGGCTTACCCATGATGTTCTCGCGCGGCACGAATCCCCAGTAGCGGGAATCGAGCGAAGAATCGCGATTGTCTCCCATCGCAAAATAGGCGTTTTCCGGTACCACCACTTCTTTGTCTACGACGTGCTTCTCCAGAAGGTTCAGTCCCGACTCTGGAAGGGGCGTGTTTGGTTCGGACGGGAAAAAGTCGCGGTAACTCATCAGATATTCGGACTTGTGATACTTGTACGGCTCCTTCAACGCCTCACCGTTGAGGTAGACGGTCTTGGCCTCAATGCGGATGCGGTCGCCGGGAACGCCGATCACGCGCTTGACGAAAGTCTGCTTGATATCCACCGGATAGCGAAAGACAATAATGTCGCCGCGTTTCACGGGGGTGTACGGCAGGATGTACTTCGAAAGCGGTCCAGGTGGCGCGTACGCCAGCTTATCGACCAGCAGATGATCGCCGATCAAAAGGGTGTCTTCCATCGAGCCCGTCGGAATGACAAAGGCTTGAACAAGCGTCGTCGTGCCGAACAGCAGCAGCAGGATTGTGACCGTCCACTCGGCAATCGCGTTCCGGTCATGGGAAACAGGCTCAGCCTTCGATTCGACGGGTTCACCCTCGACTGGAGGGGCGGACGAGACCGTCACGCCAGGATTTACAGACTCCACAGACTTCTATTGTAAATCGTTGAATCTAACTCATGAGGACGGGACTTTCGGCCGTCCGCAAAACGGCGTCGATCTTGGCGAATAATCCCAATCGATCGATGGGCTTGGACAGATATTCGTCCATTCCGGCCGCGAGGCATCGTTCCCGCTCTCCCGACAGCGCATGCGGTGTTGCGGGTTCGTTCGATCTCTCGAATGCGAGCGGCCGCCTCATAGCCTTCTATCCGCGGCATTTGCACATCCATCAGGATGAGATCGAACGAAGCAGCGGCGAAAGCGTCTATCGCTTCCACGCCATCGTTCGCAAGTGAGACCGAGTATCCCTGAAGCTCCAGGAGTCGCCGGGCCAGCCGCTGATTCACAACATTGTCTTCGGCGAGCAGGATCCGATAGCCATTGGATGGCAGCGGGAGCAGCAACAGCCGGCCAGGTTTGTGAGCACCTGGCGGAGACGCAGCGGATCGCCAACCAGCCAACCGGGAACTTCTTCGGAGATTGCGCCGCGCAGCGCGAGAGATTTTTGGTGCGCCTCGATGGAGAGCATGCCGTTTGCGCTGCATGTTGCGCACGCTCATGCCGGCGATCTCGGCCGCCTCGATCCAGGTGATCTTCTTGGCTATCGCTTTCAAAATCACGTCTTGCAGTTTCATCATCCGCTCCATCTCGCGGGCGGGAATCATCCGGCTCGGCTCCACCTCGCCAGATTCCCCTGCCCGGTTGGACCGGACAACTAACGTGCTAACGACACAGGGTAGTTTTGTGCCTGGGTAGTTTTGTGCCTTTGCACCGCCGCCGCAAAGGGATATACTCCGATCTTTCGGCCAGTCATGTCCCCGACCCTCACCCTCGTAGACGAATCAAAAGCGAACGACAGAACAGCAAAAGAAGTTGAAGTCGCACAGACTGTCCGTCATCTCGCGCATGAGCTCAGGCAGCCGCTAAGCGCGCTCGAGTCGATAATTTACTATCTCGACATTCTGCTCGCGCCCGGCGACGTCCGGGCTCGCGATCAGGTGGAGAAGATTCAAGCCCTGGTGGAACAGGTGAACTGGATCGTCGACGACGCGGTCCACTTTGCTCAGGCGTCTCCTCCAAGCGCGGCGCGTGTGGCCCTCGATGATCTGGTGACCCAGACGCTTGCCGAACGAGCTCGCGGCGTCTTCCTAAATGTCCACCTGGAGCTGGCATCGGGCAAATGCTTTGCCTCGCTGGATTCCAAGCAGGCGCGGCATCTCCTCGCCAGTGTGTTTGGGATCTTCCGCCTCATCGCTGTTCCGGCCACTCCGATTCACGTTGCGACCGAATGTTGCGGCTCCTCCGTCGGAATCCGGATCTCTTGCGAGAGCGCCACCACGGCTCGAGAACTCCAGGAAATGTTTGAGCCCTGCCATCGCAAGCTGCCTCCCGGATTGGGATTGTCGCTGGCCAGTGCGCGCAATATTGTCGATGCCAACGGCGGCGAAATGCGAGTGACGTCCGAAGCGGATCAGCGCTTGGTGCTGACGCTCACTTTCCCGGCCGCTCGCTGACGAATCCAATCCCCCAGCCCGCCGGGCTGCATTCCGGAAAACACCGGCTTCCCCGTCAGAATGCGCGGCAGCCGCCCCGCGCCCGTCTGAACCACCGCGTCCGCCAGCGCCTGGTTCCGTTGCGCGCTGATCTTAAAATCCGCAATCTGCGGATCGACGACAAACACATACGCGTCCGGCCGCAGATAGTCGATCAGGGTGTTCGATTCGATAATCGTGTTCTCGCCCTCCGAGAGAATCCTGCGCAAGGCACCCAAGCCTTCCGCTAGCTCTCCCTGCCGGGTTCGCAGCCAATACGACCGCGCGGCCCCAGCATCCAGAAACCGTCCAGTGTCCGTGGAATCGGCGGTCTTCTGCTCGTCCAGCGCATAGGGATGATCGGCATCCTGCGGACGGCACTCGCACGGCTCTCCATCGTGAGAGCAAACCTGATGGCCGAACTGCGTAATCTTCACCGCCGACCATCGCAAATCGCGAGTCTGCCCGATGATCGAGCAAACCACCGAAGTTTTTCCGATGTTCCGCGTGTGTCCGCCGACAACGACAATCATGATTTCCCGGCCATCAGCCGCCGCAGCTCCGCCACTTCTTTGCGAAGATCGCCCAGGTGCCGCAGATGCGCCAGCTGCTCCAGATGCTCCTTCAACGGCTGCGCGGGAGTCCCCCACACCGGCCCCACGGCTCGGATGATCTTGTTCGAAGGAATTCCCGCTTGCGCTCCGATAATCGCCTTCGCTTCGATCCGGACTTTATCCGCGACTCCCACCTGGCCGGCCAGCACCGCGTGGTCGCCGATCTGCACTCCGCCGGCCAGACCGCATTGCGCGGCGATCACGACGTGCTTTCCGATGACGCAGTTGTGGCCGACATGAACCATGTTGTCCAGCTTCGTCCCATCCCCGATTACCGTGCGCCCTAGGGCCGCGCGGTCGACGCACGAATTCGCGCCGATTTCCACGTCCGATCCGATCACCACCTTGCCCACTTGCGGAAATTTCTCGTAGTGCCCGTCTTCCCGCGGCGCATAACCGAAACCGTCGGACCCGATCACCGCTCCCGAATGAAGGATGGTCCTCGCACCGATCGTCACATCGGGATAAATCGTCACTTGTGGATAGAGCCGGACGCCGTCACCCAGAACAACCCGCGCCCCCACCGTACAATACGGCCCGATCGCCACGTCCGCCCCGATCTGGGCGGTCGGGTCGATGATCGCCGTCGGATGAATCGAAGGCGGCTCCGTATGCTGCGGATGCATCCGCGCGATGATCCGGCCGAACACTCCCCGCGGATCGGCGGCGCGAATCACCGTCCGTCCGGCCGTCTCCAGATCGGGCGGCACGATCAGGCAGGTAGCCTTGGCGGAATCAAACAGCTTGGCGGCCTTCGCCCCGGCCACGAACGCCACATCTCCTTCGCCGGCACTTTCCACCGGCGCGCACGCCGTGATTTCGCGCTCACCATCGCCCTCAAATGCCAGGCCGAGCTCAGCGGCCAGATCCTTCACCCGCATACGATATGAGTCTATGCCCGTGGACCCGTCGTGCCAGATCGCTTCGACTGCGCGAGTGCATCCGGACGCGATCCTCGGGCCGGGATGCGTGATCGGCGAGTACGCCGTCATCGAATCGGACGTCGTCCTCGGAGCCCAGTGCAAGATCGAGCCCTACGTCTTCATCAAGCGGTGGACTACGCTGGGCGACCGCAACGAGGTATCCGCCGGAACGGCATTGGGCACCGATCCGCTCGATAAGAATTTCAAGGGCGAACGAAGTTATCTGAAGATCGGAAACGACAACAAAATTCGCGAGCATTTCACCATCTCCCGCGGAACAAAGCCGGAGTCGGCCACCGTGATCGGCGACCGCAACTACATCATGACCAGCGGCCACATTGCCCACGATTGCTGCGTTGGCAACGACAACGTCATCTGCAGCTGCGTATTGGTGGCCGGCTACGTCGAAATCGAGGATCGCGTCTTTATTTCCGGCGGCGTCGTGATTCACCAGTTCTCGAAGATCGGCCGGCTGGCAATGGTCGGAGGCAACTCGCGCGTCAATATGGATCTGACGCCGTTCTTTCTCTATTCAAATTTCAACGCCACGCCGATCGGGCTGAATCTCGTCGGTCTGAAGCGCGTCGGATTGGCCGCTTTGGAAGTGGCCCGCCTGAAGACCGCCTACAATCTGCTCTACCGCTCAGGCTTGAAATTGGACGATGCGATCGCTGCGATCGAAAGAGAAGTGCCCGGCGAATCAGCCCGTCATCTCACAGCGTTTATCAGGTCCAGCAAGAGAGGAATAGCCCGGGAATAAAAAAGCGTGAGGAACGTCGGAGGTCGTTACCTCACGCAAAGGACAACTCAACAGTTAGACCTACAATGCAGTGCGAAGGTCGCACTGATTTCTCTCCGAAAATCAACCTTCTCGCTGTGAGAAGCTGTGACGAATTGCGCCCGTGCGCAGTTTCACCTGAACGATCCCCACGCTTATGCATGGGGCTTCATAAGTGCGGCATTTCCTGTTTTAGCCCCAGGCCGTGAGGCTGGGGATTCCGTACGGAATGCCAGTTCGTCAGGCGGCCGCTGAAAAAGTTCCGAAGACACCCGTGGGGCAGATCATCGTTTTCCTTGATCTGCCCAGCATCGGTGCGACTGCGAATGTCGAGCATCGTGAGCGAGCCGGCTCCGGAGTTTTTACAGACTCACAAGTCCTGCTCCCGCCGACGGCCAGCATCGATAAATCTCCGGTTCCGTTCCCCAATGTCCGCGGTACACGTCGGCAATGTGCGCTTCATACGCGCTTTCACTTCCGGGATCAACCAGCGCCAGAATACATCCGCCAAAACCTCCGCCGGTAATGCGAGCGCCGAACACGCCCGGAAATTCGCACGATCTCGCCACAAGAAAATCAAGCTCTTCGCAGGACACTTCGTAGTCGTCGCGCAGGCTTTCGTGCGAGGCAATCAGCAATTCGCCCATGCGATGAACGTCGCCCGCTTGACACGCTTCGACGAAATCCAACACGCGTTGATTCTCTCCGGTCACGTGTCTCGCGCGCTTCGAAAGATCGGGTGAATATTCCGCCTCCCGCAAAGTGGAAATACCCAATTGCCCGCACGCGGCGGCGCACTCCGCCACTCGCGTGGCATAGGCCGATCCGGCAGCCAGGCTATGTTTCACCATCGAATTGACTACCACGATCGAAACGTCGGGCAGCGTGATGGTCCGCGATGTCGCCGAGCGGCAGTCCAGCAGGATCGCCTTGCCTTCTTCTCCAAAGACCGATGCGTACTGATCCATGATTCCGCACGGTAGGCCGATGAATTCCCGCTCCACTTTGTTGGTTCGGAGTACCAGGTCCAGCGGCGGAATGGAATCGCCGCCCAAACAGGCAAGAGCCACCGCCACTTCCAGCGCCGCCGAAGAACTCAATCCGCTGCCCACCGGAACGCTGGAATCGATCTCCAGATGTTGGGGAGAGCCTCCAAATTCCTCGACGACACCGGCAACGTAGTCGATCCAGGAATTCCGGCGATGCGGCGTCACCGAAAGAGTCTCTCCCAGCTGCCGCGAGGTAGCGCTCCAATGCTCCGCCGGAGAGGCAGTGACGCGGCACTCCAGATCGATCGCAATGGGAAGGGCAAAACCCTGGTTGTAGTCGGTGTGCTCGCCGATCAGGTTCACGCGCCCGGGCGCACGGTAAGTGGAAGCCAAGCTACCAGAAGATCACGTTCAGCACGAGCAATGCGCCCAACACGACAACCGCCAGCGGGCCCGGCTTCTGGTACCACTTCCAGCGTGAATCGTCGGGGAGCTTCGTCAAGCCGAGCACAAGTCCTTGAAGTTCCGATTCCGGGCGAGGCTTCGTCACCATGCTGATCAGAATCGTCACGACGAAGCAGGTGCTCCAGGCAAAGATGGCAATCCAGAAGTTCTGCGCCATGGTCGAGGGAAACTCTTGCAGGTTGGCAATCCAGCCACCCTTTTCCTCCGCGATCGTCAGTCCATGCGTCGCGGCGGCAGCCGCCGTGCCGCTCAACAATCCCCAGAAGGCGCCGTCGGCGGTCGCGCGCTTCCAGAACATTCCCAGCAGAAATGTCGCAAACAGCGGAGCGTTCACAAAACCAAACACCAACTGCAGGAAATCCATGATGTTGTTGAACTGCTGCGCCAGGTACGCCGTTCCGATCGACATGCCGATTCCCCAGACCGTCGTCCACCGCCCCACGCTCAGGTAATGCGAATCCGGAGCATCGCGCCGGATGTAGCCCTGGTAGATGTCATAGGTAAACACCGCGTTGAACGCCGTCACGTTCCCCGCCATGCCGCTCATGAAGCTGGCAAACAGCGCCGTCACTCCCAGGCCCATCATTCCCGGACCGTAGAACTGCGCCATCAGCGACGTCATCGCCTGGTCGTAATCCAGGCCCGCGCCCTTCGCCGGCAGAGTGCCCATGGCCAGCGCGGCAATTCCCGGAACGATGACGACAAACGGCATGATCATCTTCGGAAAGGCGGCAAACACCGGAACCCGTCGAGCCGCGGCCATATCCCGCGCCGCCATCGCTCGTTGGACCACCAGGAAATCCGTGCACCAATAGCCGAAGCTCAGAACGAATCCCAGTCCCGCCACCAGACTGAACCACTCCACGCCCATCGGATTCTCAGCCGCGGAAGTGGTGTACTTCCACGAATGCGTGAATTCGGCGGGGATCTTCGCCGCCAGTCCGCTCCAGCCCCCGGCGCTCTTCACCGCCATGTAGGCCAGCGGCCCGAATCCGGCCAGGATCAGAAAGAACTGCACCACTTCGTTGTAAATCGCGCTCTTCAACCCGCCGGAAAATGTGTAGACCAGAACGATCAGTGCCGACAGCAGCACGCTCGTCGTGAAGCTCCACCCGAACATCAGTCGGAACAACAGCCCCAGCGCGTACATCGAAATTCCCGAGCTGAAAATGGTCATCGTCGCGAACGTCAATGCGTTCAGCGCCCGGGTTTTTTCATCGAATCGCAGCTTCAGATATTCCGGTACGGATCTTGCCCGGCTGCCGTAATAGAACGGCATCATAAAAACACCGACGAACAGCATGGCCGGCACCGCTCCGACCCAGTAGAAGTGCGAGGTCATGATTCCGTACTTGGCGCCGGAGGCGCACATTCCAATCACTTCCTGCGCGCCCAAATTGGCGGCGAGGAAAGCAAGAGACGCCATCCAGGTGGGAACGGAGTGCGCGCCCGTCAAAAAATCCGCGCTGGAGGTCACACGGCTTTTTAAATACCAGCCAATCCCCATCACCAGCAGGAAATATGCCGCAAGAATGGCGTAGTCGATCGTTGCAAGATGCATGTTGTTCCTAGCACTGCGGACGGGCAGCGGGCCCAACTGTGATATCACAGACGGGATTGCCTATGTGGGAACAGAACTATTCGCCTTTGGGCGGAAATCTCTTTGCGTCGGCGGTTGTCGCCGCTCTTCCGATCCTGATGCTGCTGTACCTGCTGGGCATTCGAAGAACTGCCGCCTGGATCGCCGCGCTGGCCGGCCTGGGTACCGGCATTGCCGTTGCTCTTGGCCTATATGGGATGCCGTTCGGGCCGATGGTCAGCTCCATTTTCTATGGCGCGTGTTTCGGTTTGTTCCCCATCGGCTGGATTGTGTTCTGGGCGATCATTCTGTACCGGCTGACCCTCATCACCGGAAGGTTTGAAATTCTCAAGGACTCCGTCGGCAGCTTGACCGACGATCGGCGTCTGCAAGCCCTCCTGATCGCCTTCGCCTTCGGAGCGTTCATCGAGGGCGCGGCGGGATTCGGAACGCCCGTCGCCGTCGCTGCCGCGATGCTCGCCGGCCTGGGTTTCTCGCCGTTCTACGCCGCCGGCATCTGTCTGCTGGCCAACACCGCGCCGGTGGCCTTCGGTTCCATCGGAATTCCCGTCATCACCCTCCAGGGCATCACCCAACTTCCGCTCATGGATCTGAGCAAGTGGGTGGGCCGGATCTGCGCGCCGGTTTCCCTATTCGTGCCTGCGTACCTGGTGTTCGTGATGGGAGGCTGGAAGGCCATCCGTGGAGTCCTCCCCGCTGTGTTCCTTTGCGGAGCCGCCTTCGCCGGAGCGCAGTTCTATGTCTCAAACTTCGTGGGCCCGCAACTGGTCGATGTCGTAAGCTCGCTCTCGGCGATCGGTGTCATGGTCGTGCTGCTGCTCGTTTGGAAGCCGAAGGACAAGTTCGTTTTGGAAGGCGATTCCGGTGCGCGGCCGGTTTTGAAGAAGCATCCCATCGGGGAAGTCGCCATGGCGTGGGTTCCCTACGGAATGCTCGTTTTTTTCGTTCTCCTGTGGGGCCAGGACGATGTCAAGAAGATTCTGAATTCGGCCACGACGCTCTTTGAATGGCCCGGGCTGCACAATCTCATTGCCCGCACGCCGCCCGTCCTTCCGGAAACCAAGCCCTACGCCGCCGTCTATACCTTCAACATCCTTTCGGCGGCCGGAACAGCCTGCGCCTTTGCGGCGATGACCTCCGCGCTGATCCTGCGCGCCACGCCGGCTCAGATCGGGGAAGTCTTCCGCACGACGACAAAGCAGCTGGCCCTTTCGATGCTCACCATCGCCAGCGTTCTGGGGCTGGCGTTCCTGTTGAACTACTGCGGAGCGACCGGAACCATGGGACTCGCGCTGGCGGCAACCGGCAGTATGTTCCCGTTCTTCTCGGCGATTCTCGGCTGGCTTGGTGTCTTTCTCACGGGCAGCGATACCTCCGCCAACGCGCTGTTCGGAAATCTCCAGGTGGTCACCGCCAATCGCCTGGGCCTCGATCCCGTCCTGATGGCCGCCTCCAACTCTTCCGGAGGTGTGATGGGCAAAATGATCAGCCTGCAATCTATTGCCGTCGCCGCCGCCGCAACGGGAATGGCGACGTCGGACGAATCCAAACTGTTTCGCTTCACGCTGCGGCACAGCGTGATTCTGGCCGTAACGATTGGCTTGGTCGTCGTGGCCTATACCATGGCCGGCTACTGAGCACGACGGATGAAAGTGGCGATGTCTCAGTGTCCGCCGCGACCGGAGGAAGCGGATTTCACGGGAGTGCCTCATGAGCCTGGAAGCAAGCCAATAGAGTCTACGATCCGCCAGAGGGAATGAAAATTGCGGCCGTGAGAAGCCGCGCGTAGAGCCGCTTTCCGGCGGAGCAAGCGGGCCGTTCCACCTGAACCGTACAGTGACTTTCAACTGAGCGGGTCTGTCCGATTCGGCCAAACCAGATTTATTTTTCGTTGATGGCAAAGCGCTTCCCCGTCCGCCGCGATCGAACGAAAATTCCCGATTGCTATTCGTATTGGCATGACGGGAGCAACAACTCGAAAAGTCAGCAAGAAGAGCGCCGCGCGGATCAACGCCCTGCGCCACGGACTCACCGGCCAGGTAGTCCTCATGCCTGGAGAAGATCTGGCGTCGTTCCAGAGACTCTCGCGGGCCTACCACGATGAGTTCCAGCCGGCTACGCGAAAGGAAAAGGAACTCACCGGCATTCTTGTCGAAATCCGCTGGCGCTTGTGCCGGGTGGCCATTGGCGAGATCAACTTGGCGGCACTCACTGGCTTCGTCGACGCGCCCAAGGTCAAAACCAGCGATGAATCGGTCGCCTACGCTTTGGCAACAGCCGCCATGGTGCGTGATCGGGCTACCGCTCTGACAAACATTTCCCTCTATGAGCAGCGGCTGACCCGGCAGTTCAAAGACATCCGGAATCAGCTGGAAGCGGCGATCTGGATGCGCGATAAAGCCGCCCGGGATCGAAAGCGGAAAGAGCGGCAAGCGGCGGAAGAAGCGGCGGCCTGATTTTGCAAAAAAGTGTGACATGCCTCATGAAAAGAAAGGCAGTTGCGCGAAATTCGAAAAAACAAAACCAGCGCCGTTCAGCAGGGTTTCGCGGGGTATGCTGTCATGGTATTTACCCGAAAATGCCGGAAGTCAACGTAACCCTGCCGGACGGCAGTGTCAAAGCTTATCCCGCGGGCACATCTCCGTTCGATGTGGCTCGCTCCATTTCGAACCGCCTGGCCGATGATGCGATCGTCGCGCGCGTCGATGGAACTCTCTGGGACCTGAAGCGGCCGCTCGAAAGCGACGCCAAGGTCGAGATTCTGACGACGAAGAATCCGGAAGCGCTGGAAGTCTACCGCCATTCGACGGCCCATTTGCTGGCGGCGGCCGTGCTGCAGCTTTGGCCCGAAACCAAGCTCGGCATCGGGCCGCCCATCGAGAACGGCTTCTACTACGACTTCGACAAGGCATCTCCTTTTACTCCCGAAGATCTGGAAAAGATCGAGGCGAAGATGAAGGAGCTGGCCATGCAGGACCTTCTGTTCGAGCGGAAGGTCGTGACCAAAGCCGAAGGGCTGGAAAAGTACAAGGGCATGGATGAGCCGATGAAGTGCGAGCTCATCGAGGAACGTGCCGGCGAGACTTTCACCGAATACACCCTCGGCCCGCAGTTCATCGACTTCTGCCGCGGCCCGCACGTCCCGACGTCCAAGAAGCTCAAGGCATTCAAGCTGTTGTCCATCGCCGGCGCCTATTGGAAGGGCGACGAGCACAACAAGCAGCTGCAGCGCATCTACGGCACGGCCTGGTTCAACGATAAGGACCTGAAGGAATACCTCGATCGTCTGGAAGAAGCCAAGAAGCGCGACCACCGCAAGATCGGGACCGAGCTGGGCTACATCAGCATCCAGGAAGTGGCCGGGCCGGGTCTCATTTTCTGGCACGAAAAGGGCGGCATCATCCGCAAAACCCTCGAAGACTGGATGCGCGAACAGTATCTGAAGCGCGGGTACTCGCTGGTCTTTACGCCCACCGTCGTCCGTAAGAAATTGTTCGAGATTTCAGGGCATGAAGGCTTCTATGCCGAAAACATGTTCACGGCGATGGAACTCGACGACGCGGAATATCGGCTGAAACCGATGAACTGCCCGGGCCATATCCTGATCTTTGCGCACGGCCAGAAAAGCTATCGCGATTTGCCGGTGCGTTTAGGCGAGCTCGGCACGGTTCATCGCTACGAGAAATCCGGCGTGCTCCATGGCCTGCTGCGTGTCCGCGCGTTCTGCCAGGACGACGCCCATATCTTCTGCCGGCCGGACCAGATCGAAGACGAAGTCGTCGATTGCCTGCAGTTTGCCGTTGATGTTCTGAAGACCTTCGGCTTTGAGAAGTATGAAGCGGAATTGTCCACCTGGGACAACGGCAAGAGCGGCAAGTACGATGGAACTCCCGATCAGTGGACCCTCGGCGAGAATGCCCTCAGCAAGGCGGTCGCTCGCGTTGGTCTCAAAGTCACGACGATTCCCGACGAGGCCGCATTCTATGGCCCCAAGATCGACGTCAAGCTGGTCGATGCCATCGGCCGGAAATGGCAGCTTTCCACCGTGCAGTTCGACTTCACGCTGCCGCGCCGCTTCGGACTCACCTATATCGGTGAAGACGGTCAGAAACACCAGCCATTGATGGTTCACCGCGCCCTCTACGGTTCGGTGGAGCGGTTCTTCGGCATCCTGCTGGAGCACTATGCGGGAGCGCTGCCCGTTTGGCTCTCGCCGGTACAGGCGGCCGTCCTGCCGATTACCGATCGCCACCTGGAGTACGCGCGCAAGGTAGAAAAAGCTCTCTTGGACGCGGGCATCCGGGTCCATGTCGACGATCGTCCGGAGAAGGTCAATTACAAGATCCGCGAAGCGCAACTCCAGAAAATTCCATACATGCTGGTCATCGGTGACCGCGAAGCCGAAGCGGGATCCGTAGCTGTCCGGAACCGCCGCCACGGCGATCTGGGAGCGAAGCCTCTGGACGAAGTTGTGGCGAGCATCCGCAAGCTGATCGAAGATCGTACGCCCACCGAGTAGATGGCCTGGGTCCTGGTCGCGCTGTGCACAGGCTCGGCTGTGTTTTGCGTGCTCGCGTTGTTGGCAGTTCGCAGCTTCAGAAAGCAGCCCGGCGGCCCACCGGCGGGCGCGGTCAGCATTCTCAAGCCGCTGCGTGGGATCGATCTCGGCCTCGAGGAGAATCTTCTCAGCTTCTTTGCCTTGGAAGGCCGGTTTGAGCTGGTATTCGCCATTCAGGACGCCACGGATCCGGCCCATGCTCTCTGCGAACGGCTGATTGCCGAGCATCCTCGCGTCGACGCTCGCATCGTGCTTACCGGCGCGCCGGAATGGCACAACGCCAAGGTGTGGCAGCTGGCAAAGGCTTGGGATTCGGTGAAGCATTCGCAGATCGTGACAAGTGACTCCGACATCCGCGTGCCGAAGGACTTTCTGAAGGGGCTCGGTTCTGAGTTCGACGTCGCTACGTGCACTTATAAAGCTGTCGGCGGTCCATCCATCTGGTCCGCGCTGGAAGCGGTCGGAATGAATACGGAATTCCTGGCGGGATTGATGGTGGCCCGAATGCTAGAAGGCGTGAAGTTCGCCGTCGGTCCGACGATGTACGTCAAGCGAGGCGTCATTGAGAAAATCGGCGGCTGGCAGCAGCTCAGCGAGTTTCTGGCCGAAGACTTTGTGATCGGCCAGCGGGCGGCGGAAAAAGGAATGAAGGTCGGCATCTCGCGCCAGGTGGTGGAGCACCGCATCGGCAGCGATTCTCTGGTGACGAACTTCCAGCACCGCCTGCGCTGGTATCGATCGACGCGGCGATCGCGTCCCGCCGGATATCTCGGCCAACTGTTCACCATGCCGGTGCCGCTGGCCTTTGCACTCGTGCTGGTAAAGCCGGAATGGGGTTGGCTGTTCTTCGCCCTACTCGCGCTACGGCTGTGGGTCGCCCGCTCGGCCATGAAACTGGTGGGAGCGTCGGCCCCCTTCTCCTTCCTGATCATTCAAGACATGCTGAGTTTCGCCTTCTGGATCGCAGGCCTCTTCGGCCGCAAGATCGAATGGCGCGGCCGCCACTACCGGCTGGGCGATGACGGCCGCTTCGTCCGCTTAAGCGATTAGTTTTTCTGTTCGATAATCTCAATCCGGCTGTTGAAACCGTCGATTTCAATCTCCGGCCCGCCGGAACCGGCGCGGGCGCGGTTGAACCCCTTGGAGCTCCAGATGCGCTTCAGCCCGTCTTTCATCACCACCGGAGTGGGCGCGACAGGCGTGAGTTGCGTTAGCGGAAAATCCGTGAAGATCTGCCCGTTGAAGGTCTTCATCTTGAAGTGTGCATTCAAACCGGGCCGCATCCGAAGCTCGACCCTACCGTTGATGGTTTTGATGGACAACGGTCCTGTGGGATTTCGCTGAAACGTCAATGTCACGGGCCCGTTCACCGTGTGAGCCCGGCCGAAGCCGTTCGCGTCCCGCACTTCGATGCCGCCGTTGACGTTGTTGTAGGAAAACTCGCCGGCGACCCCTTCCACGGAGATCCCGCCGCTATTGACCGTGCTGAGTTTGAGGTGAGCGGTCTTCGGCACTTGCAGCTCGATGTCGTGGCGAAAACTCCAGCGCCGGCCCTCCTTTCGCTCCGGTGGCGTCTTGCCGCGCCAGCCGAGCTCGCGCTGACGGCCGGAATTCCTGTTCCAGTTGTCGCCCTCGACGCCAATCCAGATGTTGTTGCCGGATTGCTCGGTTTCCAGGCGAACCTGCTGCTGCAATTCGGTGAGCTCCGCGCTGTCCGGCGCGTCGTAGTGAACTTTCGCATTCAGAATGACTTCCGAGCCGGAATGCGCCGTCACGCGGATGCCTCCGTTGATGACGGAGACGACAACCTCCGGCGTTCCGCCGACGGCAAACCGGCGCGTCACTACACGGTTATCTTCCACCTGGGCGGAAACAGGCCAAGCGGCGACAAGAAGGAGAACTGCGAGTTTCATCATTCGGAAATACCGGGCAGTTGGCGGAAGGTTACAGACCAGCGGCACGAAGAATTTCAGACCGGCGAAAAGTCTGTGCATCGATGGGGAGGTTTCTCAGCGGTCGGTTTGAGAGTCTCGCGGCATCGGTCTCGGCAAAGAACCCCGCCAGGCCGTGGACCCAGCGGTCGGCATCTTCCTGCGTTCCGTGCCAGATCGCCAGGGGCTCCCGGAGAGCCGCCGGTTCGAAAGGCGCATCGATATTCTTTTGACGCTCGGCTAGAAACGCCGTCGCGCCTTCGGGATCGGTGGGACCTTCGCGGGAAAGGATCGCCAGCGGATTGCGATTCGGGATCTCGGGATTGGGAATGCGCAGGCCGGCAGGCCAGTTGGCTCGCCAGAGGGCGGCGACGGGTTCGGCCAGCTCCGGCGCCTGACATTTCCCCGACAGGCGGCAGCGCAGCGCGGCTTTCAGCGCCAGCGCTCGCGTTGCCGGATCGGCTTTCCGCCAGAGCAGTTGATAGACCGACAATTCATTTGCCCTGTGAACGGCAAGGTCAATCTGGTACGGAACGTCGGCGCTTTGGGAGATGGGGTAACCGTAAAACTCGCGGCCTTGGAGAGACAGAAGCTGAAAGATACGCGGATTGGAGTTGGTTTCATCCCAAAGCTGCACGGGAAAAAGCGGACCGTGGTTCTGATGGCATGCCGTACAAACGCGCCGCGGCGCATGGATCCGATGCGGGGTGGTCCCGTCGCGGTAATTTTCGACAAGCTGAAACTCAAACCGCCCGGCATCTTCGTTGTAGCTGATGATCTCGATCACTCCCGCCTTTTCGTGGTAGCCCAGGTACAGGCGATCTTTGACGAAGTTCGCATCGTAGGCGGCGACCGCTCGCGGATACCGGAAAAAATCCGGAGCGCCCGCGCTCCGTTGCAGCGAGCGCCCCAGGGGAATCAAAACGCGCTTTGGCTGCACGCCTCCGCCGATTCTCCTGTTGAGGGCGGCCAGCAGGTCTTCAAAAGGATACGGCAGCGGGTTCGGCGCCAGTTGATCGAAGAGGGATCGTCCCTCCGGGGGCGCATCGGGGCCTGGATCGTGAGGATCGACGGCCCACTCTTCGCCGGGTTTTTGCGATTCCGCCTGGGGCAGAACGGCGTGGCGGCAGGCCGTCAAAATCAGGATCAGGCATAAGAGCAGCCGTTTCACTGCGCCTGCGCGAGCGTCTGCGGTCCGGACCAGCACTCGTTGGCCGCGGTGCCGCCGGCCTTTGCCACGTCTTCGTTATAGAGGAAGAAGTTCAGCAAAAACGTATTGCTGGCATAGGCACGGCCGAGGTAGAAGCCCGGTCGGATCATCCGGATTTCGTCGCGAATCGTCAGTCCTTCGCGGCCGGCGAGCTTGTCCGGAACGGCTCGATAGCCATCCAGTTCGTCGGTGAAGGCGTAATCGATGATGACCGATTCGCGGCGGCTATCCAGCAGGCTTTGTCCGCAGTAGAGCTTCGCCGGGAAATAGAGCGGCTCTCCCGACGATGCCGTCAGACGAGCCTGATCGGCGGGGTCCGGAAAGAACTCTTTCAACAGGTCAAGATGCTCGATCCGGTTGCGCAATACGCGCTGGTCCCGGTTGAACTGTTTGCCTTTCCACAGCGCGCGGCCCAGCGCTTCCAGCTTGTGCACCTGAAGGCCGGCGACGCTGCCCTTCAGGCCCTCCCCGATAATTTCGTTGATTCGCGTTCGGCC
Source organism: uncultured Solibacteraceae bacterium (assembly GCA_964515165.1). Lineage (GTDB taxonomy): Bacteria > Acidobacteriota > Terriglobia > Bryobacterales > Bryobacteraceae > JAPKYZ01. Next base: position 119,693 of record CAZETQ010000003.1, read on the forward strand.
GGTGACGCCGCGAGTGAACAATAAGTCTCCGCGATAGAAACCGCTCGGGATCGGGCCGGAACTGATGCGCCCGTAAATCTGGTCGAGCTGTTCCTGGTTGAGTTTCGTGATGTTCTCCGGCGTGATCTTGGCTCGATCCTCCGCCGTCAGAGGGTGCAGCCGCTCCAGCTCCGCAAAGTCGGCGCGGCTGGCGTAGGAATCGCCGTACGGCGCGAAGGCGATCGAAGGCCCTCGGCCTCCCAGATACTTCCACGCAAAGAAGCCAGCGGCAACCAACAAGACGAGGGCCAGAATCCATTTCAATGTGCTTCCCATAACGATTCCTTTCTAAAGCGTCGCCACGAACGCGATGAGAGCTTTCTTCTCGCGATCGGAAAGCCCGGTGCCGAAGGGATGGCCGGAGTTCTCCCAGAAGTCCGTGCTGGTCATGTAGTGCTTCTTGATCAGCGCCTGGTGCTTCTCCAGAACATTCAGGGGCTGCGTAAGATGAGCGACAAACTCGCCGATCATGGCTTCCAGTTCATTCACGGCCTGGTCGTCCTTCAGGCGAGCCTTCAGAGCATTCTTGTCGGTTTTCGCGTGGACCATGTCGACAACCAGTTGTTTGTAGAGAAGGTTGCCGACCATCGCCTGGGGGACACCCTTCGGAATGACGATCCGGACGGGGACATGCTTCCCTTGCTGCGGGTCCCAGATCTTCGGCCCGGCTTCGATGACGATCGCTTCGTTCAGCAGGGAAACTTTCCGCGGGCGATTCTCCGGCTGCGTGAGCATTTCTTCCATCGAAGCCTTGTAGAGCTTGAACCGGCCTTCGACGCTGGCATCATACGCCCAGCACGCGGGCGCTTTCGATGCGTCCACTTCTTTATCGTTTGCATCGACGTAGGAGGAGTAGTAGAAGTCATTCTTCTTGTCTTGCGGCTTTCCGCAGATTTCCGGGCCGATGGCGTTGTTGTGCATGAAGGGCGCATGCGACCAGATGCTGAGCAGCGATGTGTTCCGGTAGTAGCCGCGGCCGCCGTCGCCGGGGTCCGGAACGTTTGGATCGGGCTTGCGAGCCCGCAGCGTTTCCGAGCCGTACTCCTGCCAGACGCGTCCCGTCATGTGGTTGGAATGGAGAGCGCGAGAGCGATTGGTCCCGATGGCGCTGACCAATTGCGCCTTGTCGTCGCTGAGAAAGTCGATGCGGACTCCGTTGCCGTCGACCGCTCGAAAATCGACCGTTCGAAAGCTGCCGGTGGCGTCCGGTTTCTGGCTGGAATGGCAGCGCGCGCAGTTGTCGGCGAAGACCTGCTGGCCCAGCGCGACACTTCCTTTGCCCAGCTCGCGATCGAATTGATCGACGAGTGCTTGATTGCTCTTCAGACCGCGCGCGGCATAAAGGTCCGTCGGGCGTTGATGGGCGAGAAATGTCGCTACTTCGGGAAGGCGGTCTTCCACGGCTCGGAAGTTAGGACACTCTCGCCGGCACTGTCCGATGTTGAACGGAGTTTGTCCGTAGCCGCGCTGCGCCGGATCCAGAACGAAGAAGTTCGTCAGGTGGTTGAGCCAGCAGGTTTCCGAACAGGAGCCGATGTTGATGTAGACGCGCTGGATGGCTTCGAGCAGTCCGACGCTGTCTTCGCCGCCTTTCAGGATGTGTTTCACCGGGCTGATCGGGTCCATGGGGTCTCCCGGCTTCTTCGTGCGGCGCTCCCAGCATTTGCCGTTGCGATCGGGTTCGCACCAGCAGGTGTTGATGTCCGCTCCGGCGGGACAACGGTCGGAGCGGTACCACTTGATCACTTCCTCATCGGGAAAGTTCGGACGCTTGTCGAAATTGATGATCGCGTTCGGGGTGCCGGCATTGCCGTTGAAGTCATGAGGGAACGCGGAGGTGTCCACGGTTCCGGTACGGACGTAGTTGAACACGCGCCACAGTGGGCTGTTGGTGGCTTCGCCGGACGCCATGATGGCGGTGACGTTGGTGTATTGATTGCCGACTGCTCCCTTGATGTTTTCGTGCTTGGGATTCGCCGTGTCCTTGGGCGGATTCAGCGGATCGAAGGCGATATGACAGGCCCCGCAGGACATTCCGAAATGGAACGGCGGCTCAATCGAAGCATCGCGAAGCTTGGAGTTGAATGTTTCCGGCTTGACCTTGCGCGTGAACCCGCTCCAGTCATCCAGCCCGTTGTTCACCTTGCGCCACTGCTCGGCGTTGAAGCGCGGATTGGGGAACTTGCGGAATCCCAGAGCTCCGGTGGATGTACCGAACTCGAGACCACAGGCCGACTCGCGCTGGCCCTTATGCGGATCGTTGGGATCTGCGGGAGCATCCTTGAACTCGCAAGCCGGATCCTGATAGCCGGGCTTGCCGACGTATTGGAGCAGCACATCGTCACCGGGACAGTAGTCCATGCCGTAGGTCTCCGAGAGGCTCTTCTTCGGACAGCCTGGTGAGCCGGGCGTGCAGCAGTCCGGATCGTTGATGATGCCCCAGGCCCGGAACCGGTCGCTGCGCTGCTTGCTGTTCAGAACCCGGTACCAATCCAGCAAGACCGGAAGGCGCTGAGGCAGGACATAGGCGTGGAAACGCGCGTTCCCCGCTGTTGCGTAGAACCAGATCTCGCAACCGGCGCGCTCCTGCGGCGTGAGTTTCGGATCGTAGCATTGCGCTCCCTTGTACGAGTTGGCCGGCGTGTTGGTGGCGGCTGCGGCCGCCAGTGCGAACAGCACCAGAACGCATAACTTGATGAGGATTTTCTTCGCTGGCATGGCTATTCCTGCTCCGTTGGTCCAATAGTTTTCAAATATTCGATGAGGGCCTTCTTGTCCGGGACGGGCAGAGCCGTTCCGTACAAATGCCCCTGGTTTCCGTTACCCTTGACGCCGATGTCGACTTTGAACCCCCGCCTCTGCGCTTCCGCAGAGCGAGTGTCGAACCCCATCCGCGCCGGGTCGTATACGTCATAGCCGCGGTAGAAAACCTGGGCTCGCTTGTCGGGAGTCTCCAGCAGGTCCGTCATATCGGCGACCGAACCGTTGTGGAGATAAGGCGCGCGAAGCCAGATTCCGTCCAGCGGCACCGCCTGATAGCCATCTATCGCAGGCTTGGTGATGGGCTGGCGCTCGATGCCCAGACGCGCGACGGCCTGGTTTGCGATCTTCGCAGCCTCCGCAGTCCAGGTGATCAAGCGGTTGTTATCGGTTCCGACTTCCTCCAGCGGGATGATCTGTCCCAGCCTGGTTCCTTCGCCGAACCCGTGACAGGAGTGGCAGTCGCGATCGTAAATTGACTTGCCCTTGTCCGCGAGAGCCTGGTCGACGGGGAACGGATATTTCGGGGGATGCTTGGCGACGAGGAAATTTTCGATCCAGGTGGCGTGCTGAACGACTGTCGCCGGTTTTGCCTGAAGGCCCAGCGCCGAATCGATGATGACGGAGCGCAGGGTCTGCGTTTCGCCGCCCCAGTTCAACGTGAGCGTCTTGGCGCGCTGGTGGAAGTTCCAAATGGACGGGAAATCGGCCGTCCCGATAGTGTCGTCCCAAGGCAGATCCGTCATGAAGTACTTGGTGAGGTTCATGGGATCGTCCCGCCCGATCCCCCAATCCGGCCAGTGGGGGCGGTCCATCCAGCCGAATCGGGGGGCGCGCTCCAGCAGCGCTTTTCGCGTCTGGGGAATGATCAGGTATTTGTAGGCCATTCGATCGAACCACGTCATCTGCGCATGGCCGCTGATTTCCGCCATCAGCGTGTCGCCGTTGAAGCGCGGGTCTTTCGCGCAGTTGGTCAGGAAGCGAAGCAGTGCCTGGATGTCTGCCGTGTGATTCGGTCCGGCGGCGACGACCTTCGATGTCTCGTCCGGTTTCGTCCGATAGGAAGTGGCGTGACAGATCGCGCAGTTGTTGGCCACCCGGGGAAAGCCGATGGTCTTCTTGGTGAAGCCGATGGGCATTTCGTGACCTTCTTCCCACGGGACTCCAAACGCGGCGTATCCGCCCTGGGCGTTGCCCGGCAACAGGTCGGGAAAGACGCGGGGGAGAACCACCCAGATCCAGTAGGGCAATCCGGCTTCGGATTCGGCTCCGATGGAGCCGTACTTGAAACGTTCCTCGGCATTGGCCCAGGGGCCGTCGTCAATTTCGCGGAAGAACTTGTACCAGGCGATCAGGCCCAGGGGAACTCCGAAGGCGAGGAGAATCACCAGGAGCGTGGAGAGTTTTCGTTTGGTGGCGGGGCTCATGGGTGTTTGTTCGCCGCTGTTTGTGGGGGAGCGATCCCCGGGCTGCGGATCTGTGAAAAATTGCGCCCGCGAGCAGCCGCGCGCGACAGGCGGGTCGTTTCACCTGAACGATCCCCACGCTTACGCATGGGGCTAAAAGAATCGCCGAAGTTGCCCGGCATTGCAGAGGAACCCGCTTGCTGTCGCGCGCGGCTGCCGGCGCTCGCGGCATGGGGGGCGAGATCGCGACGAAAGGCGATCGTCCGCTCCACGGCAGGGAATAGATGGGTGGAGTGATGCGGCGACGTCATGGCTAGAAGGTCTTCAGGTATTCGAGGAGGGCCGATTTGCCGGCGGCGGGCAGGGTGGTTCCGTACTCCTTGCCTTCGTGGCCGGCGTTGCTATTGCCCGGTTTTGTCGTGTCGTAAAGGAAGGCCTTGCGGCCGTTCGCTTCCGCCACGTTGGCGAAACCCACCTTCACCGGGTCGTAAATATCCAGTCCGCGATAGAAGCGGGCCGGGCGTTTTGAGGAAGGCTCCAGCAGATCCTGCAATGACGGGACGGAGCCGTTGTGCAAATACGGCGCTCGCAGCCAGAGCCCGTCGAGGGGCATGTTGGCGTAGCCATAAGTCTTGCGGAAATGGGAGAAGCGCTCGCCGGGATCTTCCGTTTCGGCATAGAGGAGGTTCTGCGCCACCGCCAACAAAGGACTGTAGGAATCGAGACGATAGCGATCGGTGCCGATTTTTTCGATCGGAGTCACTTTGCCGAGCTGCCCCTGGTTGGCGGCGAAGTTGTGCCCGTCGGCGCCGTGACAGGCCGAGCACAGCTCGTCATAAATCTGCTTTCCACGAGCCTCCTGATCCCGGTCGATGGGATACGGATACCGGTCCGGCGCGGCGTCGAGAAGAAAATCTTCGATGCGTCGCATGCCGGCGCGGTCGAGCGTGGCCGGATAGGCTCCGGTTCCGAAGGCCGCGCTGCGGTTGCGCTCCTCGACACGGGTGTTGTTGCCGTCCCAATGGAGCTGCATGCCCTGGCGCTTGCGCGTGTACCAGATCGAGGGAAGATCGGTGGTACCGATCCGCTCGCCGGCGGGCATTCGGGAGTCGGTCGCGAAGTTCAACAGGGCTTTCGCCGGGCCGAAGGTGTCGATGCGGCCGGGCCCGAAGGCCGGATTGTCGAGCATGAATTTCAGACGGGATTCGAAATCGAGAAGGGACGTGCGGGTGAGGTTGACCGCGTAGAACTTGAGAATCTGGCGATTGAGAAAATCCTCGCCGATGCCGGCTTGTTCGGCCTGCGAAAGAATGCGCGCGGCGTTGAAGCGGGAGTCTTTTGCCGCCGCAAACAGAAATTCGTAGTAAGCCCGAAGGTCCACGGTGTTCGAAGGGCCCGCCACGGTGTAGTGCGATGACTTCTCATCCGGCGCCCGGTACGCGGTGACGTGGCATGCGGCGCAGTTGAGCGCGACCAGGTCGACTCCGCGGTATCGCCGCTTGGAAACACCGATCGGCAGATCGCGGCCTGGTTCATAGAGGAAGCCAAAGGAACGATAGTCGCCGCCCGGCAGCTCGAAGATCACAGGCAGCGTTTTCCAGATCACATAAGGAATTCCGCTGATGCGTTCTCCGCCGGTGGAGCCGTATTGGAAGTGCTCCTT
>CAZETQ010000003.1:125660-128118 GCA_964515165.1 uncultured Solibacteraceae bacterium
GCGGCTTGCAGGACGGCGGCGCTTTGATCGACGACCTTGACCTGATTGCCTTCCAGCACCGCCACGTTGGCGAATTTGTCGAAAGGCCCTCCGCTTTGCTTGACGGCTAGAAGACCGGGGCCGATGACTTCCAGAACAAAACAGTAGGCCGGGAGAGTCTGCACGACGCCCCAGACTTCGAATCCCACGCCGTTGTGCCACACTCCCAGGTGGATTCCGGGACGCTCCACCGCGGCCGAGACGAATGTCAGGGCGATCGGGTCCAGGTGAATGGGCTCGGCAAAGCTGAGAGGATGTTCGACCTGCGACGGGCCGATCCAGGCGAGCGAGATCTTGGGGATGTAGCCTTCGTCGCGGCGAAGGCTGGCCCAGAAACTCGCCTCAATGATGGCTTCAATCGCGGCGGTATCCGGTACCGGGGCCGCGGGACGCTGCTTGCAGGCTTCCGCGAGGTATCGGAAGTAAGAATGGATGCGCGGAGCGACTACCTTGGAAATCGGGTAGACGGTCTCACTCATCGGGTCTCAGCGAGAAATTCTCCTTGAGACATGCGGACAGACGGAGTCTGGCGCAGGCATGCGGATTGATCCTCGGGGCTGAGCTCATCGAGCATCGTGGTGAATACGGCATTCGTCCAACCAAAACCGGTTTCGTTGGAGTGATACCCGTATTTCACCTGGTCCCCCAGGTCGCCGGTGCAGTTGACGACATCGTATTTTTCCAGGATGGTTCCGGACACCTGATATTCATCATGCACCAGTTGGAGGAACTTCTTGGCGATGCGATTGGCCGGGGCCTGATAGCCGTAGCGGCGGAGACCTTGCACGGCGATCATCTGCAGGGGCGCCCAGCCGAACGGGGCATCCCACTGATTTCCACTGTGGAAAAAGCTGGTTTGGAGGCCTCCATTGCATTCGAAAATGTGGAGGTTGCCAGCGATGCGGGCTGCCTGTTCGGCTGAGGCGATTCCGGCCCAGAGCGGGAAAAACGTGCTCAGGTACGGATACGGCCGGCGGGACTGCTTTTGAAACTGGAAGTCGTAGTAGAACCCGTCCTGTTCATCCCACATCAACTGGTTGATCTTCGCGGCGCGGGTTTCGGCGCGCTCCAGCCAGACGACCGCTTCGGCGGGCTGGTCGAGAATGTTCAGGATTTCCGCGGTCTCTTTCTCCATGAGATAGAGAAGCGAGTTCAGGCAGACGGGATTGTAGTGGATGATGTCGATGTTGAAGGGTCCGAAGCGGTTCGACGGGTCGAAACCGGACTCGCGCATGGCGCGATCGCCGATGTAGAAGAGCGGGGTCAGCTGGTCCTTTTCATCGTCGTAATACTGGCCGACGTCGTAGGCACCGACATCGTGGGTCTGGAAGTATTCGTGGATCCGCTCGTAGTGGCTGCGGCCCATGCAATCCCGCTCCGACACGATGACTTCGGGAGCCGGCCCTTCGCCCAGATCGTAGTATCGAGACAGCCCGGTGACCGGTGTGCTGTGGGGGCCGGCCGCCCAGAATTTGTAGTACGACTCGAGACAGGGAAGAGCGGAACGCAGCCAGTCCTTGTCGCCGGTCTTGGCGTAGACACCCAGAAGCATCTGGGTGAGGAACGGCGGCTGGGAGCGGCTGAGGTAATAGGTGCGGTTGGCGTTGAGGATCGCGCCGTAGTGGCGGATCTGGTAAAGAAAGTTGTCGACGAGGTTCTTTGCCAGCTCCAGTTCGCCGTCGCGCAGCAGGCCCAGCTGGATGAAGTAGCTGTCCCAGCCGTACATCTCGTTGAAGCGGCCGCCGGGAACGACATAAGGATGCGGCAGGTACAGCAACCCATGGTCCTGGATCTCGGCCCAGTTTACCGGGAGGCGGCGAACTTCGATCTCGCGCATTTTGGCGGAAGTCATCGCCGCGTCCAGCTGCTGCTCGACACCGATGAGATCTTCGTCGGCGGAGATGTAGATGGGCCAGCGCTGGTCCGGGGTTGGTTCGGCCTTGGAGTCCGCGGCTGCTATAGCGTAGTCGCGATGCGAGCGGGTCAGAGTCTTCCAGGTGCTCGCGATGTACTCGAGGATGGATGGTTCGCGGAGCGATCTCGCAGAGTCCGACTCTTCGGAGGATGTTGCGTCCGAAGAGGATTGCTCGGGGGTTGCGGTGGTTAAGGGTAAAGATTTGATAATCGACACAGTCTTACTTTCGAGATCGGACTGGACGCAGGGAGCAGTACCGGAGGAACCCGGCCTACGGAATCTAACCTCTTCCTTAGAGGATACGCGCCAAACGTCCAAAAAGAATTCATCCAAAAAAATTAATTATTCGAAACCTGCTGAATGGTGTGGCGAACGGTGCCAGCGTTTCAATCGGGGTTCAGAGGGTAGGGTTGAACATGGGAGAGGATTGCGAGAGATTTGAAGAGTGCCTCTCCTCCGCTTGCTGCCGCTTTTCGTCCTGGCATTTTTGAATTGCTGGGCATC
>CAZETQ010000003.1:128218-130848 GCA_964515165.1 uncultured Solibacteraceae bacterium
AAGTTTCTGGCAGGGTTGACCAGCCTGGAGAAACTGCATTTCAGTATTCACTTCCTGACGAATGTAAATGTTCAGGATAAAGGGCTTGCACATCTAAAGACGCTGACGAATCTGAAGGAGCTGCGGCTGGCGCAAGGGCGGGGAAAGCAGATCGATCTGTCGGGATTTTCGAATTTGGAATCTCTGGATCTGAGCTATTCGACCGCCGGCGACGAGCTGCTGAAGGGGTTGTCCGGACTGAAGAAGCTGCGCCGGATCAACCTGAAAGACAGCCTAATTTCCAATGACGGTCTGAAGTATCTGGAGGGCGTGACTTCCCTGGAGGAACTGGATCTCTACGGGTTGAAGATCTCCGATCAGGGGCTGGCGCATCTGCGGCCGCTGACCAACTTGCGCAAATTGAACCTGTTAGGGGGGCCGGTGACCGATGACGGGGCGGCGATCCTTGCGGGACTGCCGCATTTGCAGGAACTGAACCTTTATCGGAGCGAGATCACGAATTCCGGGCTGGCGAAGCTTTCGGCTTTGAAGGAACTGACCACGCTGGATGTCCGGTATACGAAGGTCACGAGGGCGGGAGTGGACGGTTTGCGGGCGGCGATTCCGAAGTGCCGGGTGGAGTTTGCGGGCGGCGCTCCGGCGGTGGTCAGTAAGGTGGCCCCTCCGAAGGCGGCAACCGAGACGGCGGTGACGGATTGGGTGAAGGCTGTGGGCGGGAAGGTGGAGAGCCGCGAGGGCAAGGTGCGGGGTGTGTCCTTGCGCGGGACTTCGGTGACCGACACGCAATTGAAACCGCTGGGGGCGTTTTCCGCTCTGGAGCGGCTGGATCTGTCCGGCACGGAGGTCGGCGATTTGGGTGTGGAAGCGATTGCAGGTCTGGGGACGCTCCGGGAACTCTCGCTTGCCGAGACGACGGTCTCCGATCGGGCGCTGGCGAAACTTACCGGATTGAAACATTTGATGAGTCTGAGCCTGGCGGGGAGTCTCGTGAAGGGACCGGGACTCGGGGCGCTGCGGGAATTGCCTGCCCTGCGGAAGCTGGATCTGACGTCGCTGCCGCTGCGTGACGACGCTCTGGCGCTGTTGCCGAAGGTCGAGAGTTTGAGCCTGGCCTATACGGAGCCTACCGATGCCGGGTTTGCGAGCATCGCTCCGATGACGGAGCTGAAGTCGCTGGATCTCACCGGGGCGGATGTCGGAGATAAAGGAGTGGCGCAATTGGCGGGGCTGACCAACCTGGAAGAACTGCTGCTGAATCACGGACGGTTTAACGACAAGGGGCTGGAGCCTCTGCGCTCGTTGACTAGGCTGAAGCGGTTTGAGGCGGTGCGGACACGGTTCGGGCCGGAGAGCGCGAAGGTGATCGCGATGATCCCCAGCCTGGAGAAGCTGAATCTCGACTACACAGCGATCGACGATGAGGGACTGTTGACGCTGGCGGTGCTTCCGGCCCTGAAGGAGCTGCGGCTGGACAGTGGCAAGATTTCCGACGCGTCGGTTCCTGTCCTTTCCAAGCTGACGACGCTGAAGTATCTGAACCTGTATCACACGCTGGTGACGGAGAAAGGCTACGGCGAATTGAAAAAAGCTCTGCCGGAGTGCGAAATCGTTTGGGATCGGGATTCGATGCTGCCGAACCGGAGGGGAAGCTGATGCTCGCGATGATGCTGGTGTTGGTGGCGGCCGATCCGTCGGCCTGGGTAGTGAATGCCGGCGGCGCAATCGGCCGGGACAGCGCCGGAAAACTGACGACGGTGGATCTGCGATCGAGCTGGGTGACCGATGCCGACCTGCCGGAGCTGCTGAAGATTCCGTCGCTGACGAAGCTGGACCTGTCGATGACCCGCATCAGCGATCAGGGGTTCCAGCGATTGAAAGACCTTCCCGGCATTACGGATCTGAATCTGTACTACGCGGAGTACATCACCGACGAGGGCATGTCGGCCGTCAAAGGCTGGAAGAAGCTGCAGCGGGTGAATCTTCGGGGGACGAAGGTAACGGATACGACTCTGGCCTATCTGGGCGCGCTGACCGAGCTGGAATTCGCCGATGTGGGATTTAGCCAGATCACGGACAACGGGATCGAGCTGTTGAGCGCTCTCCCTAAGCTGAAGTCGCTGGCGATTGCCGGAAACAAGCTGACGGACGTCGGCTTGCAGGCGGTGCGACACATGCCGGTGTTGGAGTCCCTGGATATCGAGGGTCCACAGCGTACCGATTCCGGCTTGTGGTCCGTGAGCTTGACGGAGTCGGGAATCGATGCGATCGCGACGGCGAAAACTCTGCGGAGCCTGAAGATGGGTGGAACCAGCATTTCGGGCGTCGGTCTGGAGAAGCTGATGGGGAGTTTGCCGAATTTGAGTTCGCTGAGTCTCCGGCGATCGAAGCGGGTGAATGATCAGAGCGTAGAAGCATTGAGCAAGTGGAGCTCCCTGCGATGGCTGGATGTTCAGGATACGGGGATCACGGCTGAGGGTGCGGCGAAGTTGCGCGCTGCGCTGAAGGGCTGCGAGGTTTTGTACTGAGACTGGGCTGTCTCGGTATTCATGTTGGATTGGTTTCCGACCCGCTTACTGCGTGCGCGGCTTCGTTTATCCGATAAAGTTACAGACACAAGCAGCCGCGCGCGA
>CAZETQ010000004.1:0-42182 GCA_964515165.1 uncultured Solibacteraceae bacterium
GGGCGAGCGTCCGGAACTGACCACGATGACCTTCGCTTCGGGCGAGGCGTCGTGGAGGCAGCGCAGCAGATCGACAGAACCGGTTGTCGGAATGTCGATGTCGGCGACGACGACTTCAAACTCTTCGCTCTGCAGAAGCTTGCTGGCCTGGTCGATACCGCGAACGTGATGCAGTTTTACCGGCGCATGGCAGATGCTCTGAGGCAAGACGGGGATCAGATCTTCACGCGCGTTGACCACCAACATTCGGACGGTGGCGTTTCGTTCCGCGTTAGCCGGCCTGTTCATCGCCCTCCTTGGGTACCGCGCTTTCCCATCATACGGGGATGCCGCCGCCACTCCCGCGCATTCGGCTTGGACGGTAAAACATCCGGCATTTTTTGCCATGATATCCTTTCACTGCCACCCCAACCGTAATGAGCATGCAGAAGTCGCACGTTTTTACAACTTTGCTCGATGAGCTGAAGAGTGGCCGTAAAGATGCCGCGGACCAGATTATGGCTTTGGTTTACAAGGAGCTGCGGAAGCTAGCCGAGTATTACATGAGGCACGAGCGTCCGGGCCACACCCTGCAGGCGACCGCGCTGGTGAACGAAGTGTATGTCGATCTGTTCGCCACCGACAAAGAAACCATGATCTTCGAAGACCGGGAGCATTTTTTTGCGACGGCGGCGCGGCAGATGCGGCGCATCCTGGTGGACCATGCGCGGAGTAAGAGAGCGGAGCGGCGCGGCGGCGATGCTCCCCGTGTTTCGCTGGAAGAGGCGGGCGACGCTCCTTTTTTGCAGGACCGGGAGATCACGGCTCTTGACGACGCTCTGCAAGCGCTTGAGCAGGTGAATCCGAGGGCCTGCCGGGTAGTGGAGGTCTGTTTCTTCGCCGGAATGACGCAGAAGGAGGCCGCCGACACGTTAAACGTGTCCGTGGCGACGGTCCAGCGCGACTGGGAGTTTGCCCGCGACTTCCTGTTTGACACTCTTTCCGCCGTAACTGGCTGAAAATACAGGGTCTATTTTTTTAAAAGAATTTTGAGGTATTTCGTGGCAGGAATACGCCTACTGTCATGAAGGCGAACGAACGGAGCTAGCGGAGGGGGCTCCGGCGTTGGTTGTACCTTCACAGGCTGGTTTTCTGACTGATCTCATTGGCCATCGCAGGCGGTCGGGCGGGACTGCTCGCGACCTACTCGAGATTTCGGAAAGCCAGCCTGAACTCTTTTTAGGCGACCTTTTTAAAGCGCATCGCCGCAAAGCTCACCACGCTCTCCGGATCGATATTCCACTGGCTATAGCGTAACGTTTCACCCCTCATTCCCTGTCCTGCGGACTTGAGAAACGTGTAAACGGGAGACGATCCGCACCAATTCAGATCATCTCTGTTTTCTTTTACTTTCGACCAGAAATCCGAAGCATCGCTTTGCTCGATCGCTCGAATTCGCGCCTGGTCGCGGTCCTGGATATCCAGCATTCCATCCTGGAAGGCGGTAGCGGCATGAGGGCCGTTGTACCGGCTGCCAATGTGGGCCATGTCGATTCCCAAGACCCAGAACAAGCGATCTCCCTCGCGGGCCTGAATTCCGGCCAGAGCCTCGAACATTCGCAAGATGCCTTCGTTGCGTTCGGGGGAATGACCGTTGTAGATACTTTCGGCAAACGATCCGCAGAGAACCGGCAGAACGCGAATGTCCGGCCCGAAGCGGTGCTGGAGGAAAGCGACCTGGAATTCGATGGAATGCTCGACGGCGTGGCAGTAGTCTTCCATCAGCACGCTGGGGCCGGCTGCTCTCTGCAGTTCGTCGACCAAGTCCAGCGCGGGCTGCGTGGTCCCGAAGGGAGTTTCAAAAGCCTTGCGGGTCAGGCCGAAGCGGTCCGGCGCTCCGTAATGGGAGGTTCCCAGGACGACGAAGGTCTTGGTGGCGGCGCTGGCCGGGATGGCCCGGTAGGCATCGGCGTAACACTCCCATCCGCCGAAGGGACTGACGTGGGGAGCGGCGATCCCGATCACGTCCTCTTCGGGCTCGACTGTGGATTGCTGAAGGTAGCCGCCGAAGGTCTGGCGCAGCTCGCCGGGATCGGCGGGATAGCCGCCGGGTCCGGCGTGGGTGGCCTCTCGAACGGGAGCGGCGGCAAACTCGCGCTGACGGACATCCTTCATCTCCTCAAAGCGGCCGTTTTCGAGAAATCCAGCCTCATCGAGAGCCTGCGAGAGTTGATCCAGAACTTCGCCGGCCCGGAGATCTCCGGAGGACTGCACCAGCGCGTGCCGGACATCGAGCTGGGAAGTTTCGCCGTCGAAGAATTGCAGCAGCGTTACCAGCGGCGGAGGAATGATGAGCTGGGCATCGGAGTAATGGAAAGGGTCTCGAATGAATAAACCGGGACGGTCCTCCAGCGGCGAAGGCATCAGGTCCAAATCCGGTCGGAGGCGCGCCAGCGGCATGTCCTCCTACTCTACACTCGGAGTATGAGTTCGCTGCCGAGAACGAAGCTGACGGATACGCAAATAGAATCGGCGCTTGCCAAGCTTCCCGGCTGGACCGTCGCATCGGGGAAGCTGCACCGCGAATACAAGTTTCCCGATTTCATTTACGCCTTCGGCTTCATGGCGACGGCCGCCACGGCGATCCAGGCAATGGATCATCATCCCGAATGGAGCAACGTCTACAACCGCGTGGTGGTTGACCTTTCCACACACGACGCGGGAGGAATTACGGCCTGGGACGTTCAGCTTGCCGAGAAACTGGAGACCTTCGCCCAAAAACTGATTGCATGAAATGTTCCGCCCTTTTTCTCCTTGCTCCCGCCCTGATCGCGCAGGAGATTCCAGAAGTTAGCCGTGTGATCGAAGAGGCCATCGCCAAGAGACAGATTCCCGGAGCGGTGGCGCTGATCAGCTACGGCGGAAAAACGATTCACCGCAAAGCGTATGGAGTCCGGTCTCTGGAACATCCCGGAGAGCGGATGACGCTGGACACCATTTTCGATGCGGCGTCACTGACCAAGGTGATCGCGACGACTTCGAGCATCGCCAAGCTTTATGAAGGCGGCTGGATCGATCTGGACAAACCGGTAGCGGTCTATCTGCCGACTTACGAATTCAACACGATCACGGTGCGGGAGCTTCTGACACACTACTCCGGTCTGCGGCCGGATCTGGATCTGGAGCCGCCGTGGTCGGGTTACCAGACGGGAATCGCCAAGGCGCTGATCGACAAGCCGGCGGGCCCGCCGAACGCGCGCTTCGTCTACAGCGACATCAATTTTGAGCTGTTGGGCGAGATTGTGCATACCCGTTCGGGATTTCCGCTGGATCAGTATGCAAAGCGGGAGATTTTCGATCCGCTGGGGATGACGGACACGATGTTCAATCCCCCGCCCGCGCTGCGGGCGCGCATCGCTCCGACGGAGCGCGAGAAAGGATCGGCGGAGTCGCTGCGAGGCATCGTGCACGATCCGACGGCCCGATATATGGGCGGCGTGGCAGGCCATGCGGGCATGTTTACGACGGCAGACGATCTGGCGAAGTTCGCGCGCATGATGCTGGACGACGGCGGCGACGTTTTCCGGAAATCGACGGTGCGGCTGTTCACGCGGCCGAACTCCCCCATCGGGATGACAGCGGTTCGAGGGCTGGGCTGGGATATCGATACGACTTACTCTTCGCCGCGGGGCGACCTTTTTCCCACGGGCGGGTTTGGTCACACCGGCTTTACGGGAACCTCCCTGTGGATGGATCCGGAATCGCAGAGCTTTGTGATTTTACTGACGAATGCGGTGCACCCGCAGCGCGGACAGCCGATCAGCGCTCTGCGGCGGGCGGTGGCTACGGCGGCGGCGAAGGCGATTTCCCAGGGCGAGACACTGACCGGCCTGGACGTTCTGGCCAGCCAGGCGTTTGCGCCGTTCCGGGGAAAGCGGGTGGGCCTGATCACGAATCATACCGGGCTGACGCGCGACGGCAAACGAAATATCGACGCGATGCTGGAAGCGGGGGTGAAGCTGACGGCGCTGTATTCTCCGGAGCATGGAATCGCCGGTAAAGAAGACCACGAAAATATCGTCAACGCGAAGGACGCCAAAACGGGAATTCCGGTCTGGAGCCTGTATCACGGCGAGAACCGGACTCCCAGCAGCGCCAGTTTGGCGAATATCGATCTGCTGGTTTTCGACATTCAGGACATTGGCGCACGGTACTACACATACCTTTCGACGATGGTGAACGCCATGGAGGCGGCGGCGAAGAGGAAGCTGCCTTTTTATGTATTAGACCGTCCGAATCCGATCACGGGCGAGCATGTCGAAGGTCCGATGCTGGACCCGGACAAGCTGTCGTTTGTGGGCATCCGGCCGCTGCCGTTGCGTCACGGCATGACGCTGGGAGAGTTGGCCAAGATGATCAACGCGCAGCTGTCGCCTCCGGCGAATCTGCAGGTGATCGCCATGAAGGGCTGGAACCGCAGCTACTGGTGGGATCAGACCGGCCTTCCGTGGGTGAATCCGTCGCCGAACATCAAAAGCGCGACGGCGACGCTGCTGTATCCGGGAATTGCGCAGCTGGAATACAACAAGAACTACTCGGTCGGCCGGGGAACCGATGCTCCATTCGAGCGAATCAGTGCGGACTGGATTCAGGGACCACAGCTGGCCGGTTACCTCAACAACCGTTTCATTCCCGGCGTCCGCGTGTATCCGATCCCGAACGGCGTGCGCTTTGTGGTGACGGACCGGAACAAGGTGCAGGCGACATTTTTGGGAATCGAAGTAGCCTCGGCGCTGTTGCAGCTTTATCCCGGCAAGATCGACATCGATGCCTGCTGGAAGCTGATCGGCAACCAGGCGACGATGGATGCTCTGAAGCGCGGCGACGATCCGCGGACAATCCGGAAGACGTGGAATCTGGAAACGTTTCTTGCCCGGCGCAAGCAATACCTCATGTACGAATAGTCAACATTTCCCGGCCAGTTGGGACGAATGGGATAATTAACGGCAATGAATGTGTTGGTGGTCGAAGATGAACTCGAGTACCGAGACTACCTGCTGGACTTAATCCGCGACTGGGGCAACGATGTCCGGGGGGCGGAAGACGGCGAAGAGGCTCTGGAGCTTCTTCAGTCGTTTCAGCCCGACGTGCTGGTCACGGATTTGATGATGCCCCGCCTGGACGGTGTGCAGTTGCTGACCAAGCTGCGGGCCGAAGGTAAGCTTCCGCCCGCGATTGTGATGACCGCGTTCGGGAGCCTGGAAAAAGCCCTGGAAGTGGTGCACGAATTGGGCGGCTTCTGGTTTGTGGAGAAGCCTGTCGAACCGGAGACGCTGCGGTTGCTGTTGCAGCGGGCGGGAGTGCAAGGCCGCCTGGCCGCGGAAAACGAGGAGTTGCGGCGGCAGCTTCGCAACCAGGGCGTGGTCGGCGACATGGTGGGCAAGTCCGCGGCAATGGTGGAGATCTTCGGGTTGATCCGCCAGATTGCTCCCACCAGCGCGGCGGTTCTGGTGACAGGCGAAAGCGGTACGGGCAAGGAGCTGGTGGCGCGCGCGATCCACTCCCACAGCGCCCGCAGCGCCCATCCATTTGTCGCGTTGAACTGCGCGGCGATGCCGGAGAACCTGATGGAGAGCGAGCTGTTCGGGCACGAAAAAGGTTCGTTTACCGGCGCGGTGGAGCGCCGCCTGGGCGCGATCGAGCACGCCAACGGCGGGACGCTGTTTTTAGATGAGCTGGCGGAGATGCCGATCCTGATGCAGGCTAAGCTTCTTCGCGTCCTGGAAGATTTTAAGTTCCGGAGAATCGGCGGAAAACAGGAGCTTTCGGCGGATGTCCGGATCGTGGCCGCGACCAATCGGGACCCGACCGAGGCGATTCGCGACAGCAAGCTGCGCGAGGACCTCTACTATCGGCTGAACGTCTTTGAGATTCATCTGCCGCCGCTGCGCGACCGCAAGAGCGATATTCCCATGATCGTCGAGAAGATGATCGAGAATCTGAACCGGAAGCACGGGACCCGCATTATCGGGATGTCCGAGCACTTTCTGGCTAAGCTTTTGGGCCACAACTGGGAAGGAAACGTACGCGAGCTGCGCAACGTGATCGAACGCGCGGTGATTCTGGCCGGCCAGGGGAATCTGGGGGAGCCGCATCTGCCGCCGACGTTCCGGGATACGTCGATATCGCCGGTTGTGCTGAGCGACGAGCCGGTGGACTCCGGGGATTCCAGTGAGGTTCGCCTGCGGGCCGGGACTTCGCTTGAAGCGGCCGAGCGCGCCCTGATCGAGGCGACGCTGCAACATGCGGGGAACAACAAAACTCGCGCCGCCACGGTGTTGGGAATTTCCACCAAGACTTTACATACGAAGCTGAAGCAATACCGATTAGGTGCCGGAGATCAGGACGACTCCGAGGGGGCCGTCGTTACTGCCCGATGAGCGAGATTAGCGATTTCCACGCGTTTGCCCACGACCTGCGGCACTACCTGCGACAGTCGATTACGCAGAGTCAGCTTGCGCTTCGGCGCTCGGAAGCGCAGCTTACGCCAGAGCTGAAGACAACACTGGAACTGGTGGTTCGCGCGGGTCTGAAGTGCGACGAGCTGATTAAGGCGATGGCCCAATATAGCGAGGCCGGGACTCAGCCGGGCCGCACCTGGCCGCTGCGCCGGGCGTTACAAGCCCTTCCACTGGATGTGCGGCCCCAATTGGACGCAGTGGGGGCCCGGCTGTCGATTGAGTATTCCGGAAACGACTCTCCCGATATTCCCCAGTCTCTGCAAGAGCTATGGCAGGAGCTGGTGACGAATTCGATCCGATTCCGGCGTCCGGAAGTTCTGCTGGAAATCGTGCTGCAAGTGCGGCTGGAGCCGGAGCGGATTCACTTTCATTTTCACGATACCGGGATCGGGATTGCTCCGCAGCATCGGGAGGAAATCTTCCGGCCGTTCCGGCGTCTGCACGCCAGGGACGCCTACCCGGGATTTGGGCTGGGATTGCCGAAGTGCCGGAAAATCCTGTGCAGTCTCGGCGGAGATATTCAGTGCGTGGACTGGAAGGACGGCGCTGCCTTTGAGGGGTGGTGCAGCCTGATGCCGGCGGAAGCGGCGGCGAGATCTTAAGCGCGCGGTAAACGCACGTGACGAATCCAGAAGTCTTCAATCGCCTGAATCTTAGCTACGAAATCGTCCATGTGAACCGGCTTGGTGAGATAGCAGTTGGCATGGAGGTCGTAGGCGCGGCGAACGTCCTGCTCGGAGTCGGAGGTAGAGAGGATAATCACCGGGATCTGCTTCAAGCGGGGGTCTGCTTTGATTGCCGCCAGCACGTCGCGGCCGTCGCGTTTGGGCAGATTGAGATCCAGAAGAATCAAGTCGGGCCGGGGAGCAGCTTCAAAGGGAGCCTGCTGCTGAAGGAACCGCATGGCTTCCTCTCCATCTTCGGCAACCGAAAGGCGATTGGATCCGCGCCAGCTTCTTAACGCTTCTTCGACCAGTCCCACGTCCGCGGGACTGTCGTCGACGATCAAAATATGCAAGGCATCATTATAGGGAATCCACCCAGGCGAGGCGACGGACGTATAGGTGGCTGTCGAAGGCATCAAAATAACGTTAGCTTATTCTGAAGCGCCTTTCGATCGTCCCTCTTTTGCATGAAGTTCGCCGGCCGGCAGGGTGAAGTGAAAGGCGGCGCCTTCTTTTGGCTTCGACTCCGCCCAGATTCGCCCGCCGTGCAGTTCGACTACGCGCCGGGCTATGGCCAGTCCAGTACCGGTGCCGGGATAGCGTCCCCGGGGATGAAGGGTGGAGAACAGATCGAAGATCCGCTCGGCGTACTCGGGTTCAAAGCCGATCCCGTTATCCCGAATCGTGATCTGCCAATCCGAATTGTTTCGCACGGCGCCGATATAGATTTCCGGACTGGCGTTGGGCTGAACGAATTTCAGGGAATTCGACAACAAACCTCGAAAGACGCGCTGAATCTGGACGCTATCGATATTGACCACCGGGAGATCTCCCAGCGTGACCTTGGCGCCGGTTTCCTCCAGGAGAGTCTTGAGGTAGTCTAGGCATTCGTTTACCGGCTCCTTCAGAAGAGTGGGCGACCACCGGAGCGTCTCCTTCTGCAAGCTGGAAAAGGTGACCATGTCAGTGATAAGGTCCTGCATCCGCCGGGCTCCGTCGGCGGCGAAGCGGATGTAGCGGTCCGCATCCGTATCCAGCTGGCCTTCGTAGCGGCGCTTCAGCAGGGTGACATAGCTGCCGACAATGCGCAGTGGCTCCTGTAGATCGTGACTGGCGGAGTAGGCGAATTTTTCGAGATCGGCGTTGGTCCGCTGCAGTTCCAGAACGGCCCGGCGAAGCTGCTCGGTCCGTTCCTCGACCCGGGCTTCCAATTGGCGCTGGGCGGCGTCGCGGGCCTTTTGAAAACGGCGCTGTTGGATGAATCCCCACCCCAAAGAGAAAACGTTGAGGAGAACCGCTCCACCGAAGACAAGAGCGATGCGGTTTTGTACGGCGCCACGCTCGACCATTCGGGTTGCCAGAAGCCTCCTTTCTTCTGTCTCAACTTTCTGGGTGAGAGCCATAAGTTCTTCTACCAGTCCGCTCAAGCGGGTAATCTGCGTGATCGGCGCCTGATCCGTCGGCCCGTTCCGGACAATGGCGGTAAACTCATCGAGCAAGGGGTTCAGACTTTTCAGCAGTCCCTGCTGAGGAAGATTGTCCCGGGTCAGATCACGCAAGCGGTCAAACCCGCTGCCCACAAAAACCAAGGCCAAGTCCATCTCTCGCGGCTCGGCGGGCTTTTCCAGCAGGATGGCATTTCTCGCCAGCAGATTGGCCCGGTTGGCATTCCGTTCGACGATGGCCACGGTATCGATGACATCGGTGGTGTGTTCAATCAGGCTCTGCCGCTCTTCGAAAGAGCGCATGGCGAGGACGCCTGAAAACGCCAGCAGCAATGGGGTTAAGGCGACGAGAAGCTGAGGAAGCCGGCCGGGCTTAGACCTTGCCTTCACTAAAAGGGCGGAACTCATCTTCAAATCGCCAAATATCCTGGGCGCGCCCCTGCGTGGGGGCGCCCTATGTGCTTACCGCGGGCTGCTGCCGCTTTCGGATTGCCGGCTGGCTATTTCTCCTCCACTCGAGAATACTTGGAAAGCTCCCGCGCCAGTTGTGATCCCGCTGCCGACTCCGGTCCCTTGCCCTGGCGCAGAATTTCTTCCGCCGTCAGAGACTTCCCGTAAATGGCACGGTTGTCATCTATATCTTCCCGAATTGTGGACCCCTCCAGAGAAACACCCCGAACACGCCCCGGGCGCGGGAGTAACCGAGCATTTCCGCGCGCATGGTGGCATCGGTCGCCGCATTTGCCTGGCGTCCGGCCGGTCCGGCGGCTACTGCAGCTTCCCCGCCGATTTTAAACTCGCTTTTCATCAGCCGGTCTGCACCTTTCTCGCTCATCACCAGGAGAATCAGATCGGTTTCGCTGCCGCCTGCCTGGAAACCAAAGCTTCCGCCTTCCATCCTGAGAGTGGAAGGTCCGGTCCACCCGGCTCCGCTGGGCTTGCGGCACATCAAGACGCCTTTGCCGTAGCTCGCTCCGACGAGAAAGGCACCTTTTTTCAGGCCCGGAATGATCGCCAGGCAGGGCGCCTTGTGGAGCAGATCGTGCGGAATTCCCTGGTCGCCGGCCGCCATAATCTCCTGAAAGACCGTCTTAGCTTCCGAGATACGCTGAACGGCTTCATTCTCCTTAGTACCCTCGGCGGCGAACGCCGCAGTCGTTACAATTGCCGTACACACAAGAAGTTTGCGCATTTTAACATTCCTCAATCTTTCTGTATCTCTCATTGTTACAAGCAGTTGTATCTACCCCCGAACAGTGTCTTTGCAAATTAATAGCCAAAAGAGGAGAATGGACACATTCAGCGATGTCGGACTTAGCGCGTCACCGGTTTCACATTCTCGTCGCCGAGGATAATCCCGGGGATCTATTTCTTATTCAGGAAGCTCTGAAGACGCATGAGGTCCCGTGCAGGGTTCATTCGGTCGAGACCGGAGAGGAATTTCTTGCCTACGCGAATGAGGCGTGCGAGGAGGATCTGTCTCCCAAGCCAGACCTGATCATCCTGGACTGGTCTTTGCCCCGGGGAAGTGGCGCGCAGCTTGTCCAGGCGATCCGCGAGACGGAGCGTTGTGCCGGTGCCTACATTCTGGTTCTCAGTTCGTCGCTCTCCCCGAAGGACCGGGCCGACGCCGCGCAGGCGGGGGTTAATCAGTTTTTGTCGAAGCCGGCGGAGTTAGACGAGTTTCTAGGGATCGGCGCGATAGTAAAACATGCTCTGATCACGCGCAATTAGAGCGGCTTCCCGGCTAAATGCGGTAAAAACTTCTTTTCCCGGCAGCGGCCGCTGAATTGCATACCAAGACCGAATGCTTGTCGAAACGGGCTCCCCGTCCTTCAAAAAACGCTCGCGCTGGGCGAAAATTCTCATTGGTAGCGCTATCGCTGTAACAGGTCTCGGGATTGCGGCACATATTGCGGTCAAACGCGCGGAACCGGCCGCTCGCGAACGGGTAGTTCGCTGGCTGGAAGCGAAGTTTGACAGCGAGGTCCAGTTGGGCAGTCTCGAGCTGGCGATCCTGCCGCAGCCCCATGTGACCGGCCGCGACCTGAAACTCCGGTGGAAGAGACGCACCGACATCCCTCCGATGGTCGACATTGACGAGTTCCGTGCGCGGTTACGCTGGCTGGATCTGATCCGGCCCGACTGGCACCTCCACCTGGTTGCGCTGAAGAGCTTCCATCTGAATCTTCCTCCGCGGGAATCGAAGCCGGCAAATCAACCGCCGCAGGAAAAGAAACCTCCTTCGGAAGCGGCGCAGTCGATCGTCGTCGATCAACTGGTGGCAGACCGCACGGTGCTGCGGATGATTCCGCGGGAAGCCGATAAAGAGCCAAAGGAATTCGACCTTTACAAGCTGCGAATTCAGGAAGCCGGTGCGGGACGGCCCATGAAATACCAGACGGAGATGAAGAACTACAAGCCTCCGGGGCTGATCCATTCCAGCGGGGAGTTCGGTCCGTGGATGTCGCAGGATCCGGGAGAAACGCCGCTGCGGGGCGACTACACTTTCAACGACGCCGATCTGGGCGTATTTAAAGGCATCGCCGGCATTCTCGCCTCGGTGGGGAGCTTTGAGGGAGTTCTCAGCCGGATCAACGTCAAAGGCACGACGGATACTCCCGATTTCCGCTTGACCATGGTGGGCAACAAAGTTCCGCTCAAGACCAGCTACCAGGCGCTGGTAGACGGTACGAATGGAACGACGGTTTTGCAGCCGGTGAATGCGGTGTTGGGCCGGACTCCGATGACGGTAACGGGAGGGATTGCCGGAGAGAAGGGCGTGAAGGGAAAGGATATCGAGTTGACGGCGACCATCCGGGACGGCCGGTTTGAGGATCTGCTGCAACTGGCGGTCAAAGGCGGCACTCCGATGACCGGAGTTGTGTCGCTGGACACCTCGATCGGCATTCCGCGAGGCGATGTCGACGTCATCCAAAAGCTCAAGCTGAAGGGGGACGTGCGAATCGGCGGGATGCGGTTTGTAAATCCGGAAATTCAAAATCGCATTGACGAGCTGAGCAAAAGAGGACAAGGCAGGCCGGGGGACGCCGCGATCGACGAAGTCGCGTCGAAACTGGTGACGCAGTTCTCGCTGGATAATGCGATTCTCCAACTGCCGTCGATCTCCTACCGGGTGAGCGGAGCCGCGGTCGATGCGAAGGGACAGTTTCAGATGCGCTCGCAGCATATGGACTTCGACGGAGTGATCCGGCTGGACGCCAAAGCTTCAGACACCGTGAAGGGGTTCACGTCGGTACTCCTGAAACCGCTGGACCCACTGTTCAGCCGGAACGGCAAAGGTACGGTTCTCTATTTCCATGTCAACGGCAACCGGAGCGCGCCTAAGTTCGGTTTGGATGTGAAGCGGACTATTACGAAGAAGCCGTAATGATGAGGGCCAATTTCAGTCCCACTGCAAACTTCTTTAGAATTATAAAACCTCGGGACCGGGTCTTTCTGCCGGCGATGAATACCAGAGGGGCGCAAAAAAACGTACCGGTGGGCGTTGAGAATTATTAATGCGTCTTTTCATGGTGTGAACGGGTCTTATGTTTCGATGTGCACAGCGGGTGAAACCGCCGCGGATCCTGGACGCCGATTGGTATGAAATTTGCGCTCGCCGCTGAAAGGCTGCTGCTGGCAGCGGGTGGAGTACTTTGCGCGGTGTTCCTGCTCACCGCCGCCGACAGCTTCCTTGGCTCCCGTCTTGCGCTCCAAACATTTGCCGCAACCAAGCCTGCCGTCCGGCAACCGGTACAGGCGGGAAAGTCCGTTGATTTCGCTCTCTGGTCACAGAAGCGAATCGCCGCCTATCAGGCGCTGCTTTCGCAATCCTTCACGCCGCCGGTGGCTGTCCTTCGCATCGATCGGGTGGGTCTGGAGGTTCCGGTTTTCCGGGGAACCAGCGAGCTAGAACTGAATCGGGGAGCCGGATGGATCGCCGGTACCAGCGCCCCCGGCCAGGACGGCAACATGGGCATCGCATCCCATCGAGACGGCTTTTTCCGGGTATTAAAAGACGTCCAGATCGGCGACACCGTTGGCTTGTCCCATGCGGGATCCGAATTGCAGTATGAAGTTGACGACATCGAGATCGTGGGACCCACCGATGTCTCCGTTTTGAGAAAGAGGCCGCTGCCAAACCTCACCCTGGTCACCTGTTATCCGTTCTACTTTGCAGGGGACGCGCCGCACCGCTACATCGTCCACTGCTCACTCAAACAACGAATTCCCGCCGATCCGGCGGTGTCCGCATCATTAGGAGGAAAGAAATGAGCGTCAAATCAATCATGTTGGGATTGGCCGGAACTCTTCTGGCCCTGACCGCATGGTCTCAGGAAGTGAAGAGAGAAATCCGGCAAGGTACGGTCGTCTACGCGAGCAAGGACCAACTGGTGGTCAAGATGCTAGACGGCAGCGTGAAGGTATATCCGGTACCTCCGGGCCGCACGGTTAACATCGAAGGCAAAGAGGTCGCCCCGCAGGATCTAAAGCCGGGAACGAACCTGACACAGACCATCGTAACGACGTCAACTCCACGCAATGTGCAGTCCGTGCGCACCGTGAAGGGGACAGTCATGAACGTCATGGCTCCGTGGGTCACCGTCCGATTGGCTGATGGAAACGTCAAGCGTTATAAGGCGCCCGCAGACATGAAGTTCAACGTAGAGGGAAATCCCAACGCGACTGTGTTCGATCTTCGGGAAGGGATGAAGTTGACTGCCCAGATTCATACCACGACTCCCGAAGTAGAGGTCTCCCAGCGAGCATCGGTGGCTGGTGTCGCGCCGCCGGCGCCGAAGCCGGTTGTTGTTCCTGTCCGTCCGCCCGAGGTGGCGCTTCTGATCGAAGAAGTGGATACCGTGCCGCCTCCGGCCCCCGTTGCAAAGGCTGCGCCGCCGGCTGCCCCGGCACCCGCGCCCGCGGCTCCGGCTTCGCTACCGAAGACCGGCAGTCCGCTGCCTCTGATCGGGATTGCCGGCGCACTGATGGCAGCGGCGGGAACAGCCCTTCGCTACCGGCGGCTGCACAGTTAGAGTCTACTATCTCCATGTCGTTCTGAACGGCGCCTGCTTCCGACAGGCGCCGGCCTTTTCCGGCCTGTGGAGAGAATCACCCTAACCCGGCAACTTCCGTCGCGAAGAGCAAGCCCATTGCTCCTCCTCGCGCATCGATCCCTCGAATCGCTTTGCGCCGCAAATATTCATTCAGCGTCTTGAGCTTGCCCGTCGATTCGCAAACATCGACGACTTCGCCATTACCGGCCGTTCTGGATTCGATGGCTGCCCACGCGCGCTCGACATGCGGGCCATAGACGGCAGCGGGAAGAAACTTGCGGGAGATCGCGTGCTGCATCGCGGTCGCGATCATCGCTGTACAGGAATACTCCAGCCAGGCATCGCGTTCGTCAATCACCTGGC
Source organism: uncultured Solibacteraceae bacterium (assembly GCA_964515165.1). Lineage (GTDB taxonomy): Bacteria > Acidobacteriota > Terriglobia > Bryobacterales > Bryobacteraceae > JAPKYZ01. Next base: position 14,034 of record CAZETQ010000004.1, read on the forward strand.
GCCACATCCCGCCCGCCTCCTGGTGCTTCACCAGCACTCGCATCAATGCCAGGAACGAGGCCCGCATCGCGGCGGATCCCGCATGGTCATGGGGGATCTCCGGGATCGTCAATGCCAGTCCAAGAGCCGGAAACGCATTTCCCCGCCCCCACGCCACCTCGGCGAGCGGCGAGTGCCGGTACAGCCCATCCCCTCGCAGGCAGAGCTTCTCCATCTTGCGGAAATGTTCCAGCGCCCGATCATGAAGGCCCGTCTTCGCCAGCAGCGGGCAGACCATGAAGATCGAGTCGCTCATCTCGTTGTCCATCGGATCGCGGGAAGCCATCGCCGCCGCCTTTGAAAGTAGAGCCTTCGCGCGCGGATCGGTCATGGAACCGAACACGAGATGTCCGGAATAGTGACTGGCCGTTGGTTTCGCCAGGCTGTCTTTCGATCCGCTCAGCCACGGCTCCAGAATTGCGGCCACCTCTCCGCGCTGCCCCAAGCGAAGCCGGCCGATGAGAGACACGGTTTGCGTGTAGACGATATCGGTAATCTCATGGCCATACACCGCCGCGAGGTTTTCAGCGGTTTCGTGCGGAGTTCTGGCGGCGAAGGCCGCGACTGGAGCCGCCAGGAGAGTTCGCCGTAGCATCTACACCAAAGGATATGCCACGCTTTCCCGCAGCCATTCCGCATTGGCTTTGACATCCGCCCGGAGAGTCTGACAGAGCTCCTCACGCTTTTCGAACAAGCGGTACCCCTGGCGGGAGCGCAGATAGCCGCGCGCCTTCGGCTCGTCCGCTAACAGCTGGTCTTCGCCCATCTCCGCCGCCGCCGCCTCGTACCGCGCCCGATTCTCCAGCAGCGCTTTCACCAGGAACGGAATCACCGTCGAATAATCGGCCTGCATGCTCTCTGTCGATTTCTGGTACGTATCCTTATCGACCTTGCCCCAGGTGACGGCCTCGGCCGGCGGGCACGAAGACAACGAGCCGTCGGTGATGGGAGCCGTTGTGATCTGCACATCAAATTCGTAGCCGCGCACATCGGCCAGTCCGAGAATCTGCCCCAGCGCGGGTTCCGGCTGGAGATTGAAATTCTTGGGCACGCCTCCTCCGAGGATGAACGTCGCCAGGGCTTTGGCATCGCTTTCGAAGAGGCCCCACCGGTGATACGCGCAGGCTTCGAATACCTCCGCATGCAGGTCGATGTCGAACCGGTAATCAGGGCCGACTCCGGCCTCCCGCATCGCCCAGAGCTTCATCGAGTTCAGGAAAACACTGCCGTCCGACGGCGCTCCGACGAATACCGGAATGGCCAGCCGGTGACAGGCCGCCAGAAGTCCCTCCTGGACTCCGTTGCGTTGCTCGATGGCGGCGTAATGCGCACCCATGCGATTCCGCAATTCCGTTCCCGTCATTTTGTGCTGGAACTCCGGCGATGCCAGCAGAGCGCTGAGGAAACGGTCCTGGTCCAGAAGCACATCTTCGTCGAAGCCCATGTCGGTCACGCGGATGGTCCGGTCTTCCCGCAGGGCGGCGTCGTCTCCGAAGATCGGGACTTCGAAGAACGGATCGCGGCGGCCGGTCAGCGAGCGGTGCCCGTCGTGATAGCAGACAGCGTCGGTGGTGGAGAGGTAGGCCACCCATCCGGTTTCGAGCAGCGGAATCAGCCACGACTGGTGCTGGCCGGACACCGTAACGGGTCCCGAAATGGCCATCGTGATCGGGCAGCCCTGACCGATCGCGCGGTCCAGAATTTCGTAGATCCGGCGCAAATAAGCGCCGCCGAACGCCGGGAGGCAGTGCGTAAAGAGTTCCCCCAACGTGAAGCATTCATCCACCCGCCGCACTCGCACGGTCCGGCGATTCGAAGTTTCTTGGTTCACAGTTCTATTGTCCAGTTTCCCGCGGCAGGTTTTCGAATTCGTTACCATCTGCCGTATGCGCACTCCACGGACGACTCGCCGCCGGATGCTCCAGGCCGCGGGAGCGGCTACGCTGGCACCGGCAGCCTCCGCCACTCCCGCAACCAAGGTACCGGTGTTGCAGCAGCTGGGCATTCGGCCTCTCCTGAACTTCCGCGGGACTCACACCGTGATCGGCGCCTCCAAGCCTTGGCCGGAGTTGCTGGAGGCAGCGGCGGAACTGCGGCAGGTGTTCGTGCCGCTGGAGGAACTGCAGGACAAGATCGGCCAAAGGCTTGCCAAGCTGATCGGCAGCGAATCGGCGATGGTCACCTCCGGGGCCGCGGGAGCCATCGCCCTGGGAACTTTTGCATCCCTCACGGGCACCGATACGGCCAAGATCCGGCAGCTGCCGGATTTGACCGGATTGAAATCGGAGGTGATCGTTCAGAAAGTCCATCGCAACGGGTACGATCATGCCGTTCGCAGCGCCGGAGTGCGGATTGTGGAAGTCGAGACGGCCGATCAGTTTCGCAACGCGATCGGTCCGAAAACCGCGATGATGTACTTTCTGGGCGGGCACAGCGGCGATTGGAATGTGGAAACACCCATCCCGCTCGCCGACTGCCTGGCCGCCGGGCGCAAGGCTGGATTTCCGGTGCTGGTGGATGCGGCGAACATGCTGCCGCCGTGGGACAACATGCGGAAGCTTGGCGCGATGGGGACCGACCTGATCGCCTGCAGCGGCGGCAAGCATATGCGAGGTCCGCAGAGCTCCGGGATTCTCGCCGGGCGCGCCGGCCTGATCCAGGCGGCGCTGCTGAATTCCAGTCCTTACTCCGACTCCAACGGGCGGCCCTTCAAAGTCGGCCGTGAAGAGATGGTGGAACTTTGGCTGGCCGCCGAAAAGTACGCCACGTTGGATTTCGCCGCGCTGGACCGCGAATGCGAACGGCAGGCGAAGTATCTGGCCGGCGAGTTGGAGAAGATCCGCGGGATGGAAGTGAGCTTTGCGCCGCATGACAAGACGCGGCGAGTTCACCGGGTAGTGGCCAAATGGGATGAAGCGAAGCTGGGGCTGACTGTTAAGGACGTCGAGAAGAAGCTTCTGGACGGGGAGCCGCGCATCGGCGTTCTTCGGGACGGCGGCGGTCTGATGTTCGTCGTGTTCATGAACGATGCCGGAGACGAAAAGGCCGCAGCGCGGCGGATGCGGGAAATCTTCTCAGCTTAGAGATTGCATGCAAGACAACAAAGACGAAGTTCTCCGCCTGGCGCGGATCATTTGGGACTTTCACCATCTGGGTCATCAACCGATCGCCGCCGACGCGATTGTGGCCCTGGGCACGAACGACATTCGCGTTGCCCACTTCGCGGCGGAACTGTTCCATCGCAATTTTGGACCGCTGATCGTCTGTACCGGGGGCGTCGCTCACCAGAATGACCTGCTGGCTACAAGCTGGACCAAAACGGAAGCGGAGATGTACGCCGAAGCTCTTCGAGAGCGTGGAGTGCCCGATTCGCAGATCCTGCTGGAGAGTCGCGCGACCAACACCGGGGAGAATGTCCGGTATACGAGAAAGCTATTCGGAGAGCGCGCTTCGGCTCCGCGCAACATTCTCTACGCCGTGAAGCCGTTCATGCAGCGCCGGACGATGGCGACGCACGCGGTGGACTGGCCGGAGATGCCGGCAACCGTCGCTTCACCGCAGATGTCTCTGGATGAGTATTTCACCGGCGAGCTGACGCCGGAGCGCGTCATCAACATCCTGGTGGGAGATCTGCAGCGGATCCAGGTCTACGGACAGCGCGGCTTGCAGGCGCCGCAGGCGATTCCGGAAGACGTTGGCGACGCCTTTGACAGGCTGGTGGCGTTGGGCTACACGCGGCACCTGATCGCCGGATCGCGGGAGCCGGCGCAGGTCTAGCATCGAATGACGGAAACTATCTGCTTTGAAGGAACCGTCGTCCTTCCGAACCGGCTCCTTCCCGAGAGCTACGTCGTTTGCCGAAAGGGAGTGATCGACTATGCCGGGAGGCGAAAACCGGAAGGGCTGACGCCCATCCGGGGAACATATATCGCGCCGGGGTATGTCGACATCCACGTCCACGGCGGCGGTGGCAGCGATTACATGGACGGCACCCCGGAAGCGGTTCGCACCGCGAACCGAGTCCATCTGCGGCATGGCACTACGACAATCTTCCCGACAACGACGACCGGTTCCACCGAAGAGATCGGGCGGATGCTGCAGGCCTGCCGGGAGGTCCAGAACAGCTGGAGCATCGCCGATGGAGCTCGAATCGGAGGAGTGCACTATTACGGACCGTACTTTGCTGCCGATAAGGTCGGCTGCCATTCCGTCGAAGGCCGCCGCGACCCCGACGCCGCCGAGTATGAGGCGTTCTTCCGGCTGAACCTGATCCGGATTGCGACTTGCGCCGCCGAGCTTCCGGGAGCGGAGGAGTTCTACCGCGCCGCACGCCGGCACCAGTGCCTGGTCACTTGTGGACACTCCAACGCGAGCTGGTCTGAAATGGCACTCGCCTATAACGCGGGAATGCGGCATGTGGATCACTTTTGGTGCGCGATGAGCTCGGTCGGCACGCTGCGAGCGAGATTCGGCACGCCGATGCAGGCCAGTATGGAGCAGTTTGTGCTTGCGCATCCGGAGATGAGCACCGAAGTGATCGCCGACGGCCAGCACCTTTCGCCGCAGCTATTGGAGTTTGCCTATCGAATGAAGGGGGCGCAGCGCCTGTGCCTGGTAACCGACGCCAACCGTGCCGTCGATATGCCGCCTGGCCGCTATCGCTTCGGTCCGGCCGAGACGGGAAGCTGGTTTGAAAGCGACGGCCGCGTGGGGTTCGTACCGGATGCAGGGTTGGCCAGCTCTGTCAAAGGCATGGACACGATGGTCCGGGTGATGAGCCAGGCGACGACCGCTACGCTGCCCGAAGTGATTCGCATGGCCAGCCTGACGCCGGCCGAACGTCTTTGCCTGGACGAGCACATCGGCAGTCTGGAGCCGGGAAAGCGAGCGGACATCCTGATCCTCAACGACTCTCTGGAGGTTCAGCAGGTGTTCGTCAGCGGAGTTTCCGCCGGCTGAGAAGTCAGGCGATGTTGACCTTCAACATCGAATAAGAGTGCGGCGGCAGCGTCACCCGCAGCGTATTCCCGCTGGCGCTGGCCGTCTTCGATGAAGCCTTCACCTTCGTTACTCCGAAATCGTTTTCCGCCTTGATGTCGGGGCCGTTGACTTCCGACACCTGGACCGCTCCGGAGAACGTGCGGTCCGCCAACACGAATTCCGTTTCCAGAGGCTGGTCGCGATGGCGATTGACCGCATTCAGGACCAGCGTGTTCCGGTCCAGACTGGCCGATGCATCCAGGTACGGAACATCGCCGAAGCGCTTGTTTTCGTACGAGGAACTCTTGACCAGCAGTTGCAGTGCCGTGCCCCTGGTGTTGTTCGCGAAAAGCTGCAGAGGGTAGTAGATGGTCTGCAGGAACATTCCTTTCTCATTGGTGAACATCGGCGCGATCACGTTTACCAGTTGGGCCATGTTGGCCATTTTCACGATATGCGCGTGGTTCACGAACGAGTTGAGGAACGTCGCCACGACCAGCGCGTCTTCGAGGTTGTAGCGTTCTTCGAGGATTCTGCGGCCGCGCTCCTTGTTCCCGCGCGCCCGATACCAGACATTCCACTCATCCCAGGCGATATAGATCCTGCGATTGCGCGGGCCATCGGAGAGCACGGCGTTAATGACGCCCTCGCTGGTCCTGGTGCGCTCATCCAGATTGACGGAGCTGGCAAGGAAATCGTAGTAGTCGTTCTCCCGGTTGCCGACGTATAGATGCAGCGACAAATAGTCGACGTGAGTTTTCAGGTGATTCAGAACAGTCCGGTTCCACCCAATCCAATCGATACCCTGCGAGTAATGGGACGAACCGGCGGCGATCAGCTTGATGTCCGGATCCGTCCACTTCATCAGCTTCGCCGCTTCCAGCGCGTATTTGCCGTACTCTTCGGCATCTTTATGGCCCATCTGCCACGGGCCGTCCATCTCGTTGCCGAGGCCCCAGTACTTGACCTTCCACGGCTCCGCCTGGCCGTTCTGTTGGCGAAGACGCGTCATCGCCGTATCTTCGGAAGAGTTGCAGTATTCCACCCACTGTTGGGCTTCTTCCCACGTCCCGGTTCCCAGGTTCACGCAGAGATAGGGTTCCGTCCCCAGCATCCGCGCGTACTCCAGAAATTCGTGAGTACCGAACCGGTTGCTTTCCACCGTGCCCCACGCCATCTCCAGCCTTCGCGGGCGTTGATTGCGAGGTCCGATGCCGTCCCGCCAGTGGTAGTTCGACGCAAAGTTTCCCCCGGGCCAACGAAGCTGCGTGACGTTCAGATCCTTCGTCCCCTGGAAGACGTCCTTGCGATAGCCCTTGGCATCGGAGAGGGGCGAGCCCTCTTCGAAGACTCCGCCTTCGATGCAGCGGCCGAGATGCTCGATGAAGTTGCCGTAGATCTTGGGGTCGATCTCGCCGATGGTTCGCTCGGTATCGATCTTCACCCGCGCGCGCAACGGTCCGGATTGCGCGCGAGCCACCCAGGGAGCGGCCACCGCGGCGGCGGTGCAGAACGAACGGCGTGAAAGCGTCACGGATTTCCTCCCCGGCTCTGCGTCAACATCCGAAGCTCCAGTTCGTCGGCGGTACGGGGCCAATCTTTCTTCAGGAGCATCGAAAGCGAGCGGTCAGCCAGCAGCTTACCGCCGGTCTGGCAGGTGGGGCAATAGTTGGTTTCGTTCCCGCTATAGCGAATGCGCTGCACCTTGGATCCGCACACCGGGCAGTGCTGGCCGAACTTGCCGTGGACAGCCATCTCCGGACGAAACGCCGTTACTTTTTCGGGAAAGCCGCCCTGGGTCTCCGCCAGAAACCGCTCCGTCCACAGCGTCAGCACGTGTTGCATGGAGGCGTGCAGGCGCGCGATTTCCTCGTCGCTCAGCTTTTGGGTGAGCGCAACCGGCGACAGCTTCGCATGGTGCAGAATTTCGTCCGAATAGGCATTGCCGATCCCGCTGAACATCCGCGGATCAGTCAGCGACCGTTTCAGTGTGTGGTTCTCCAGCCGCAGCCGCCCGGCGAACTCCGAAAGCGCGGAACCCATCACTTCCATTCCGCCCGGATCGATGCCGCGCAATCCTGCGCCGCCGCGAACTACCTGCAGCGATGCCCGGCGCTTGGTTCCGGCCTCCGTCAGCGTCAGCGTCCCATTGTCGAAGTCGAAGGCGGCCAGCCCCCGCCTTCCCGCCAGCTTCTTGCCGGGCTTGTCCCAATGCAGGCGGCCAGCGATCATCAGGTGCAAGACCAGCCAGATTTCGCCGTCCAGCCCGAAGGCGATTCGCTTGCCGATGCGCCGGAGTTCGGTCACCTTTCGCCCATCGGCGGCGCTGAGCGGCGGCTCAATGCTTCGCAGCAGGAACGGCGAATTGAGGCGGACCGTCTGCAGAGTGTGGCCGATCACCCGATCCTGCAGCGCCGCCAGGTATGCGGCAATGTCCGGGAGTTCAGGCATGAATCATTGGGAGGATTATAAGGGAAGCCCGGCTGACACGGGGCTATTGGCCGCTGGCTGCTGCTTTCGTTGCCGGCAGCGCCCGGCGAACGAAATCGGCCACCTCCTTGGACACGCGGTCCAGCGAGGGTTTGTGGATATAGAACATGTGGCCCGCTTCGAAATAGCTCTTGGTGATGCTTTCCCTGAACTTTGCCGGCAGGCCCATATGGCTCAGCGTGTACTCGGTGGCGAAATAGGGGGTCGCCAGATCGTAATAGCCCGAGCCGACATACAGCTTCATAAACGGGTTTTTGGCGAACGCCTGCCGCAAAGCGTCGCTGGTATCCACATAGGCATTCGATCCGCCCGGACCGTAGTCCCACGGTCCGATTCCACCGCCCAGCGCGTAGTATTCCAAATCCGTCTTGTAGTCCAGAACGCGATGCGCGTAGTCGTGCATCAAGGCGGTATAAGGCGGACGGATGGCTGTCATGCTGGGGTCAAACTGCGGGACCTCGTTGCCGTCCAACCCTTCCACAGCTTCCAGACGGCTGTCCAGCCGGCCGATGGTTTTCCCATCGGACCGCCTGAGTTCCTTAATGAACCGCATGATATCGATTCGCATATCGTGCTGGTCCAGCCATGTCTTGTCCAGGCCAGTGAGCCGGTGCAGCTTGTCGATGGCGGCGGAACGCTCCGCAGCGGACAGGCGGTCTCCTTTCGCCAGGGCGACAGCATAGTTGCCGCCCGCGTACTCCTCGGCTTCCTTGAGAGTCTTCTTCAGATCCTTCTGGAGTTCCGGTGCAACTTTCTTGTGATACCAGGCCGCGGCCGCGTAGGTGGGCAGATAGAGCTGATAAGGGAGATCGTTGCCGCGATTGAAGCGGATGGTTTGAAAGTTCAGAACACTGGAGATCAGCAGAACGCCGTTGAGAGCAATGCCGCGGTCAATGAGATATCCGGCCAAGCCGGCAGCGCGGAACGTTCCATAGCTTTCGCCGATGACAAACAGAGGCGAGCTCCAACGCTCGTAACGGGTCAGGAATAAGCGGATAAAATCGCCGACCGAGGAAATGTCTCCATCGACTCCCCAATATTTCTTGCCCAACTCCTGCGTCACGGGACGGCTGTAGCCGGTACCGACCGGGTCGACGAACACGAGGTCGGCGAAGTCGAGAAAGGTGCTGGCGTTGTCCTCCAGAACGAAGGGCGGTGGAGGATAGGCTCCATCGTCCATCATGCGGACGCGCTTTGGCCCGATCATTCCCAGGTGAAGCCACACGGTGCCGGCGCCGGGGCCGCCGTTAAAGCAGAACATCAGCGGACGCTGAGTTCCAGGGGGAGTATCCAGGGTGTAGGCTACGAAGAACATCTGGGCTTCGGGCTGACCGCTTTGCGGGTTCGCCATTGTGAGCCGTCCCGTGGTGGCGGTGTATTTCAGGGTGCGCGACTCCAGGCGGAGCTCGTGCGAGGTGACAATCGGCTGCGGCTCCGCTTTCACTTCGACGGGTTTTGCGGGCGCCGAATTCTGTTGCCCCCAGACGGTTGCGGACAACAGGACAAGCCAAAAAATGCGCATTCCCTTATATCGTACGCGCCGTTGGCGAAGCGATCGTACCGGGATTCCAGTTGCGCACCGCCCAATCCAGGAGTTGGACCAGGGACCCGTCCGGAGGATGGAACCCGAGAAACTTCAGCGCGCCAGCGACATTCTCCGCCGCCTGCGAGCACTCCACAGCCGGAGCCCGGTTTTGCTTGCTCAGCTTGCCGCCCCTTTCGTCCAACGCCACCGGCACGTGGAGGTACCGCGGATGCGGATATCCCAGCAGAGTCTGCAACCGCATCTGGCGGGGTGTGGAGTCCAGCAAGTCGGCTCCGCGGACCACATCGGTGATCCCCTGAGCCGCATCGTCGACCACGACGGCCAACTGATAGGCGAACAATCCGTCGGCGCGCTTCAGGATGAACGGATCCTCGCCGCGCAGCCTGATTGAACGGCCGCGGCGGCCGGGCGGCAGCCCATCCTGGCAGCGGCAGACGGGATCCTGCCGCGTACAGCCGCACCAGAACACTGCCGTGTCCAGCCGTTTGAGCGCATCTTCATACAGGCCCGTCCGGCGGCTTTGATACGCCACTTCGCCGTCCCACTCCAATCCATGAGCGGCAAGCTGCTCCAGAATCGTCTCCGCCGCACCGCCGACGGTTCGAGGAGCATCGACATCCTCCATCCGCACCAGCCACTGTCCGCCATTCACCCGAGCGTCCACCCAACTAGCGAGCGCGGCCACCATCGATCCGAAGTGCAGCGGTCCGGTCGGCGACGGCGCGAATCGGCCCACATATGGTCTACTCACCAGGTAAATTTTCGCATCGCCAAGCGCAGTCCCGAATCCAGCGCATGCTAATCTGAAGCAATCAACGGTCGTCCGGTTCACGCCGGGCGTAAAAGGGAACCCGGTGTAAATCCGGGACTGCCCCGCAGCGGTAACAGGAACGAACACCGCACGATGGCACTAACTGAGTAAGTTGGGAAGCCGCGGTTACTAGGTTCGCAGTTCGCCTGAAGTCCGAAGACCTGCCGTTGGTGATCTTTGAATCCCCATCCTTCGCGGGAAGGAAAGGAAACATGCGAACACTCACGCTCACCCTGCTTGCTCTCAGCGGCTTTGCGCAAAATGCTTCACTGCGAGGCCGCGTCCTAGACTCGACAGGCGCTCCAATTGCACAGGCGACGATCCGGATCGTCCTGCGGGATGGCTCGATCGAACGAACCGCCCAATCGGCTGGCGACGGCCGCTATGAGTTGAACAACCTACTGGCCGGAGACTATCTGGCCCAGGCCGAAACTCGCGACCTTTTATCTTCCGCCGCGCAGCTTGTCACGGTCACGGATGGCGGAACGGCGCAATTGGACCTGACGCTCGCCGTGCGGTCGCTGACCGAGCGCATCACCGTGACGGCCGAAAATTCCCCACAAACGCTCGATCAGGCCGGCAAAACCATCGATCTGATCGACTCCCGGCAGATTGCCAATCGCCAGTTGTTCCAGATTGTGGACGCTCTCCGGCTGACGCCGGGAGTCCGGGTGCAGCAACTGGGCGGGCCGGGAGCGCTTTCGCGCGTCATGATGCGCGGGCTTCGCGTGCCGGACACGTCGATTGTGATCGACGGCTACCGGTTTCGCGATGTCGCCGCCGTGCAAGGCGACGCTTCCAGTTTCCTGGGAGACCTGCTTGTCCTGAATTCCGACCGGGTTGAAGTGATGCGCGGCACCGGCTCCGCTCTTTACGGGACGAATGCCACGGGCGGCGTCGTTCAGGTCATCACCGATCCGGGAGGCGGTCCCACCCACGGAGAGATCTCCGTCGATGGCGGCGGCCTGGGCCTGGCGCGGGGACTGGCCAAGATCAGCGGCGCCGCGGGCCAGGATCAGCGATTTCGTTACAGCGGCGGCACCGCGCTGTTGAACGTTTCGAATGGAGTGGACGGCTACGACCCGATTCACAACATTAGCGGCCAGGGCTGGGCGCAGTATTCGATTCGTCCCGGCTCGACGATCAGCGGTCGTTTTTTCGGAAACCGCGGCATGGGCATGCTGAACAACAGCCCTTCGGCGATCACAAGCAATCTTCCGCCAACGGGACCGGTTCCGGCCATTCCGAACGTAACGTTCATACCCGCCACCAACGATCCGGACCACCGGCGCGAGTCGGATTTTATATCGTCGCTGGTCTCTTTCAACCAGCGTCTCGGCTCCCAGGCCAATCTTCGCCTCGGCTACGGAGCGATGCTGTCCAACCGCGCCGATATCAACGGACCGGCGGGTGCGGGGTTCCAGTCGCCCTACCGCACTGTCAGCGAGTTCAACGGCCGCATCGATACCGTCCAGGCGCGAGTTGACTGGACGCCTCTCCGCAGCAATGCGATCACCGCGGGATACGAATGGGAGCGCGAGTTCTACGCCAACCCGTCGTTCGACGAGAATCCAGACCCGTCGTCTCGCGTCAATACCGACACTCGCGCCGTTCAGCGTAGCAGCGCGATCTTCGTTCAGGATCAAATGCGGTTCTTCCGCGAGCGCCTGTTCGTTTCGCTCGGCGGACGTTATCAACACTTCCAGCTGGATCAACCGGTGTTCACCGGCGGAGCGCCGGCTTATAACGGCGCTGTTCCCACGACTCCGCCCGATGCCTGGACCGGCGATGCGTCGGTGGCATGGCTGAATCCAGGCACAGGAACGAAGTTCCGGGCGCATGCGGGCAATGCCTATCGCGTTCCGTCACTCTATGAGCGGTTCGGCAGCTACTTCTTTCTCGGCTCCTTCACGGCCATGGGCGATCCGCGATTGCGGCCCGAACGATCGCTGGGCGTCGATGGCGGCATCGATCAATATTTCGCCTCCAACCGCCTGCGCCTCAGCGCGACGTACTTCTATACGCGTCTGCAGGAAGTGATTGCCTACGGCAATCTGTCGAACGATCCGTTCGGGCGCTTCAGCGGCTACGTCAACGTCGGTGGCGGTCTCGCCCGCGGAGTCGAGCTATCGGGCGAAGCACGGCCCTGGCTCGGCATGACCATGCAGGCTTCCTACACCTATACCAATGCCGACGAGCGTCAATCGATCATGACGGACGGCAGCCTGCGCGGCATTCGCTATTACCCCAATGCGCTCACATTTCTGGCCATGCAACAGATCGGAAAGCGAACCAACGTGACTTTCGATTTCCTCGGAGCCAGCGACTACATCTCCGGATCGTTCTTCGTCGGGGGCGGCAGCCGTCCCTATCTTTTTCCAGGTCCGCGCCGGGCCAACATCGCCGCCAGCTACACACTCCCGCTCAACGATCGGGCCAGCGTAATGTTCTTTACACGGGTGGAAAACGCCTTCAATCAGCTCTATTTCGAAGACGGGTTCCAGACGCCGAAAGCCTGGGCGATCGGCGGAATCAAGTGCATGTTTTGAGACGGAAGATCGGCCGACGAGTCAGCGCTTAACCGACACTTCCTTAAATAGGACGGTCGAGTTTCCATCGTGATTCTGAAGGCCGATATAGCCCGAAACGGGGCGAGGTCCGCGTACCGGCTCGTACCACTGTTTGCGATCCGGCACCGGATTTGAGGGGTCAAAGGTGTTTACCAGCTCGCCGTTCAAGGTGACGCGGGTGATCGCGCCGTCCAGGGCAATGTCCATGGTGTTCCACTCGCCGCCGGGCTTCATGGCACGTTTGGACACCTTGCTTAGCGAATAAATCGCGCCGGTGCAGTGCCACTCGTCGCCGCCGGCGTCGATCTGGACTTCAAAGCCGTTGTGCACTCCATACCAGGGGTCCGGCGCCGGCTCCGGCATTCGAATATAGACTCCGGAGTTGTCGCGGCCGCCGGAGGTCTTGAATACCACGCGAATGGTGGTGTTGCCGAACTTCTCGCCCTCATACACCAGCAGGCCCATGCCTCCTGTTGTCTTCAGCAGGCCGCCCTCGACTTCGAACTTCCCCGGCCCGACGTGATTCCAGCCGGAAAGGTCCTTTCCGTTGAAGAGCGGTTTCCAGGAATCAGCCGCCGGCAGGGGCATCAGGAACATCGGAGTCAGCGCGATGAGCGCGATGTGCCGCATGCCACTTACTATAGGCGATCAACCCCACCACAAGCCACGCAACGCCGGCGATCTTTGCGAACAGACTGAGGCTGAGCCACAGGTAAAGGCAAATCAGAAAGCCCAGAACCGGTGGCACGAGGTTCGTGACGCGGCGATCGGCCGACCGGATCCAATAGCGGGTCAGCGCCGAGAGATTGACGCCCATGAATCCGATGAAGGCCCCGAAGTTCAGCAGTTCCGCACCGAGCTGGTAGCTCATCGCGAAAGCTCCGGCGAGCGCGAGCGATCCGATCAGCAGCACATTGTTCCTGGGGACTCCGCGTGCCGGGTCCAGCGACGCGAAGAAGCGGTTTGGCAGCGCATGATCGCGGCCCATTCCGTACATCAGCCGGGCTCCGGCCATTACGGCTCCCGCGCCGGAACCGATCGTCGCCACCAGCAAGGTAAGATTCAGAGCTTGAAACAGCCACGGGCCTCCGGCTCGTCCGGCCACGTGCACATAGGCCGTGTCGATATCGGGAAATGCTTCCGTACCCGGCCAGATCAACTGAGCGGCGTAGCATTGGATGGCCGATAGGGCTCCGATGACGAGACACGTGTAGACCGTCCCCAAAAGGATGTTCCGCCGCGGGTCTTTCACCTCCTCCGACAGCGTCGAAAGCCCGTCGAATCCGATATAGGTCAGCACCGCGAGCGATGTCCCCGTCGAAAACGTCGACCAGGAGAACGTCGCCGGGTCGTAGAACGGTTTCAGCCAATCCACCGAAGGAGCGGCCGCGACAAACTTTGCCGTGGCCGCCAGCATCCAGGCCACGACGCAGCCCATCACCGCCGCCAGGATTGCGTTGGTGCGGGCGCTGGCCTCAATCCGCCGGACATTCAGCATCGTGAACAGCAGCGCGAAGAAGAGCGCCCAAACACCGTAGGGAATGTGCGGCAGCACGTTGCCCGCAGCCTTGGAGCACCAGATGGTACAGATGACCGGATTCAGCACGTAGTCCATCAGCATCGACCAGCCGGTGATGAACCCGAAGGCGGGATGCAGCTCCTTACCCACGTAGGTGTACGCCGATCCGGCGCTGGGATAGGCGCGCGCCATGCGGCCATAGCTGATCGCGGTAAAGAGCATGGCCACCATCGCGATCAGAACGGCGGTGACGACGTGTCCCTTGGCCTCCGTCGCGACCACTCCGAACAGGGGCATCGGAGCGGTGGGCTGGATCATGATGATCCCCGTGATGACCAGCTGGCGCAGTGTCAGGCTGCGGTGGAGCGCGGCTGCCGGAACAGCACTGGCGGTGGAATTCTGTGACAAGCTCTAAGCATGGCATCGCCGGCGGCCAGTCCGCCAGCGCAGCGCGGACGTTGGTCGCGCGTTCAGCAAGCGCTGGCCGGCAAGATCAAGCAACGGGTGACCCCTCTGGGAATGGTATTTGCCGGCGTAACGGCCCTGGTGGGCATTAGCGCTTTTGCCACTGCGAACAACCTGCTGTTTCTGATCCTGGCCGCCATGCTTTCGACGCTGCTGGTTTCCGGTTTTATCAGCCGATTGGGGCTGGCAGGCCTGCAGATCGATCTGGAGATGCCGGAACATGTCTCGGCGCGGCTTCCCTGCACTGCGCGGATGCGGCTGCAGAATGATAAAGCCTGGATGCCTTCGTTTTCAATCCACCTGGAAGGCAGCGGGCGCAGCGGATTCGCCGAGGAAATCTACTTCCCGCTCATCCCCGGCAACGCCAAAGTCGAACAGCCGCTGACGCTGCAGTTTCCCCACCGCGGCCAATACAAGGACGACAGTCTCGTCCTCTCCACGCGCTTTCCTCTGGGCTTTACCGAGCGCAGGGTCACCGTGGACGTGGAGCGCGACATTGTCGTGTATCCGCCGATTGAGCCGAAACCCGGTTTCGAGGAACAGCTGGAGCGGCTGGAAGGAGAAGTCGCCTCCAGGCTCCAGGGCCGCGGGGAGGATTTTCACCGGATCCGCCCCTACGAGCACAACGAAAGCGCGCGGCATGTCGATTGGAAGGCCACAGCGCATACGGGCGAGCTTCAAGTGCGCGAGTATGTTCGAAGAGAGCAGCCGTCCGTCGAGATCGTTCTGGACCTGCGAGTGCCTCCGAACGGGTTCGATCAGTTCGAGCGGGACGTGGAATGCTGCGCGTTCCTGGTATGGGGTCTTCAGGAGCGGCGGCTTTCGTTTCGTTTTCGCTCCCAGCTCTGCGACCTGCAGGTTCCGGAAGAGACGGATGTCTACGGTATCCTCAAATATTTAGCCCTAGTCGAGCCTCGACCGAATGCCATCCCTCTTTCGTTTGAAGAAGACGATACTGTTCGCGTTGTGTTTTCCCCTCGCGATGCCCGCCCAGGAACCCGAGAAAATTGAGCCGGTAAAGACGCAAATCACTGTCACCAGCAGCGTGGCGGCGGAATCGCCGGCATCGCTCACTGTTTTCGGCGCGCAACGCCTGCAGCAAATTCCCGGAGTGAATCTGGACGACCGGCTGCGCATGATTCCGGGATTTACTCTGTTGCGCCGCACGTCCAGTATTGCCGCCAATCCCACCACGCAGGGAGTTTCGCTTCGCGGTATCGGTTCCAGCGGAACCAGCCGGACCTTGGTGCTTTGGGATGCCATCCCGTTGAACGATCCATTTGGCGGATGGGTCTACTGGACGCGCGTTCCCCCGGAGGGCATCGAGCGGAGTGAGCTGTCGCGAGGCGCCACCACCAGCGTTTTCGGAGATCGCGCCATGGGGGGAACGATTCACCTGCTGACTCCTACGCCGTCCCAGGAACACGTGATGCTGCAGTTTGAGGGCGGCAACAAGACAACTCTCATGCCTTACGGATCCTATTCGAACCTGTTCGGCGGCCGGTGGGGCGTGACGGCCGGCATGCGCGCGCTCACCACCGACGGCTATTACATCGTGCCCGATTCGATTCGCGGCTCCATCGACACGCCGGCTGGCGTGAAGTTTCTTGCGCCGAATCTGAAGCTGGACTGGCTGGGATCGAAAGATCGATTCTCTTTCAAGACGGATATCCTCGCCGAGGAGCGGGCCAACGGGACGGCGGCGGTGGGAAACTCCACGTCCATTGGCTCTCTATCCGGCAACTACGCTCGCACCGGCTCGCAGGGCGGGCTGTCGCTGCTCGGTTTCTACCAGACGCAGGAGTACCGCGCTACCTTTTCCGCGATTGCCGCCGATCGAAATTCCGAGCGGGTGACATCCCATCAGAGTGTTCCCGCCGAGGCTGTGGGCGGAGCGGGCTACGGCACGTGGCGGGGGCCGGGAATCAATGTCGTTGGCGGCGCCGACTTTCTTCGCGTGTCCGGAACATCGCGAGACTGGCTGGTGCCGGCCGGCTCGAGAATCGCCGGAGGCGAAATTTTTCAGCGCGGCCTGTTCGGGCAGGCGGACTTTACCTGGAAAGATTTCAAGATGTTTCTCGGATCGCGCTATCAGTGGACCGGCCTGCAGGACGGCTCGCACTTTTATTCGCCCAGCGGTGGATTCACATGGGGCCGGCACTGGCTGCGGCTTCGCGGGTCGGCCTACCGCAGTTTCCGCGCGCCCACGCTGAACGAGCTCTATCGGGAGTTCCGGGCCGGCAACACGGTCACCATGGCCAACGCGTCGCTCCGTCCGGAAGTACTCTCCGGCGCCGAAGCGGGCGCGGATATCATCCTGGAGCGGGCGCGTCTTTCGGTTACGGCATTCCGGAACGAGCTGACAGACCTGATCGCCAACGTCACTTTAAGCACCACTCCTTCTCTTGTGACGCGGCAACGGCAAAACGTGGCCGCCGCCCTGAGCCGCGGGGCGGAGGTGGACTTCCGCTACCGCTGGAGCCGCTGGTTCTTCGACGCTTCCTATCTCTTTGCCGACTCCCGCTTCTCCACGCGCGAGCGGATTCCGCAGGTTGCGCGCCATCAGGGATCGGCGCAGCTTTCCTGGAGCCGCAACGGAACGATGATCACCGGCGGGATGCGCGCGACGGCGCTGCAGTTTGAGGACGACCGCAACACTCAGCTGCTGCCCGGCTACGCTGTCTTTCACGTTTCCGGCCAGCAGGCGCTGTCGCATGGCGTCGCGCTCTACGCGACGATGGAAAACGTTTCCAACCGCGAGTTCCTAAGCGGATGGACCCCCGCGGCGCAAATCGGCGCGCCCCGGCTCTGGCGTGTGGGGATCCGCTGGCAGGGACGATTTCGTCCCTGAGATCGTGTAGCCTTCTCCCGCCAGGTACAGCGTTCGGGACGGGAACGCAAAACCACTGCCGGAATTTTGAACGATTTTCATGATGCTGAACAGCAGCTCCTCACGGATTCCCAGAAATACCGCCCAGTCGGCCACCAGCACGTAGGCCCAAAGATCGATCAGCAGCGCGTTTTCGCCGAAACCGGCAAAGCGCGCTCGAGACCCCTCCGTTTCCACCCGGAGGTCGTTTTGAAAAAGCTCACGGATTCCGTTCAAGACGGCATGGAGTTGAGCAGGCGACGTGTCGTAGGTCAGCCCGATGGTCGGGTTGAACAGCATCTTGTCCCGCATCGACAGATTTTCGACGTTCATCGTTGCGAGGGCGCCATTGGGAATCGACAGCTCCGTGCGCTCGATGGTCCGCAGGCGGGTGGAACGCAGCCCGATATCGCTGACGTTGCCGACGGTCGTACCAAACCGCAACGTGTCCCCCACGCGGATTACTTCGTCGGAGGCGACCGAGACGCCACCAAACAGATTCTCGATCGTCTTCTGTGCCGACAAGGCTACGGCGATACCGCCGATACCCAGACCGGCCAGTGCCGTCGAAAGGTTGAATCCCAGCGCGGCCAGGATGACAAGTCCCAAGGTCATGACGGTCAGAGCCTTGACGATTCGCTTGCCCAGAACAATCCAGGAACCCTGCGCGATGCGGCCCGCGGCCAAAGCACGCAGCCGGAGGCGCTCCGAAAGGGCATCAATGCCATGAAGGAGCAACCACGTAAAAATGATCAGAAAGATCGTCCACAGGCCCCGGCGATAGTAGGACCGGTAGAGCAGCGGCAGCACCAGCAGATCGACCAGCTTCGCATTGATCAGTACCGCGGGCAGCAGAACTCCGCCTTTGGGAGGCTTCGGAATCCGGAACTTTGTGAACCCGGTAAGAATCTTGACTAACAAAATCAGAAGCCAGACAATGCCATAAGAGACCACCGCCAGAAAAATCAGCCCCAACCACTGAGCCCAGGCCAAGCCGAGAAACTTCGCCTGCAGACCTTCAGGCAGCCGGTGGAGGTACTCAAACCCCTGCACTTTACTGCTCAACTGGGAAACCTCGGCCAGGGTTTCCGTGGAAACTACCCAAATGTCGTTACCCTGCGGATCCTTCATGCGAATCATGACCATGTCGACGGCCTCGTCGCCGACCCGGATCTCGCCCATCCGGTCCTGGTTCACCGGAACGTTGTCTTCCAACGCGCCCTCGGGCTTGTTCGAAAACAACGTAAGGGGAAACCGGTAGCTGCTGTCGAGCAAAACTTCCAGTTCCTGGGCCAGCCTCACCCCGGCAGTATCCCGGCGAGGAGCAGCGACCTGCAAATATTGCGCGGCTGTGCGATAGTGCCCATCCTGGGCCGCGCGGAGAAAACCGGTGATCGAAGATCGCGGAGTTTCGCGCCCGAATGGATCGGCGGGCTCTTTCTTTGCCGGTTCCGCGGAAGGCGTGATGCCGGGAATCTGTGCCAGGCAGCACACCGCGAAGAAAATCAGACTGAGAAAGCGCATTGTGAAATCGGACAGCTCCTAGCTGGCAGTCTTGCGTTTCTTCTCATAGCTGGAGAACCGGCCGCCGAACTCGGCGAATCCCTTTCGGCCCATCAGGGCAAAGGTAAATTTCTTTCCCAACTCGACACCTTCCTGGTCGAATGCGTCGATGTTCAGCAGCTCGCCCATGAAGGCGGTTTGAAATTCCATCATCTGTAAGAAGCCGCCCAAGTGCTCCTCATCGATCTTGGCCAGGGTGACGGTGCAGTTGGGGCGTTGCTGTTCGGTCAAAGCCGCCGCCGTTGCGCGGCGCTCGGAATCGATCAGCTTTCCCAGAGTCTGTCCGGCAAGGTAATCGAATCCTTCCAGGCCCGGCTTCTGCCTGGCGATCCGTCCCGGCGTCGAAAACTTGTCCAGTGCCCAGAAGGTGAACACCTTGTCGTTCGGACCTTCCATGTAGAGCTGCACCTGGGAATGCTGGTCGGTGGTCCCCAGCGCGGCAATGGGAGTCTGCCCCACATGGACAGCCGCACCCGTGCGGTCTTTGGCTTTGCCCAACGACTCCGCCCACAATTGCCGGAACCAGAAGGCCGTTCCCCACAGCCGGTTCGAGTACGGAAACGCCACCTGGATGGATTTGTTGGCGCCGGTCCAGAGCAGATGATGAACCTGGGCCGCGCGCAGCGCGATATTGGCCTTCAGGTCGCGCTTCCATGCCAGGCTTGTGGCGGCCGCCGCTCCTTTACAGATTTTCTGGATATCGAAGCCGGCCAGCGCGGCAGGCACCAGCCCCACGGCCGACAGGACGCTGAATCGCCCTCCGACGTTGTCCGGCAAGTGGAAGGTCGCATACTTCTGTTGCGTCGCAAGAACCTTTAAATCGCCGCGACCTTCGCTGGTTACTACCGTGATGCGGGCGGCGGCCTTCTTTCCCAGCGACTTTTCCATCCACTCGCGGACGATCATGAACGTGGCAACGGTCTCGGCGGTCGCGCCGGATTTAGCGATCACCACTACATGCGTTCTCTTCGGCGTCATCGAATCCAGCGCCGCTTCGACGAACATCGGGTCGACGTTGTCCAGGATCACCAGCCGCGGGTTCTTCGAAGAAAACGCCGGCTGCACCGGATGAGGACCGCGAAGACCGCAGTCGAGCGCCCAGGTACCAAGGGCGGACCCGCCGATACCCACAACACACACGGTGTCGTAGCTGCCCTTCTGAGCGCCGGCATACCCGGAGATCGCCTTGATGACGGTCTTGTCGAAAGGCAGATGCGGAAATCCGTACTTGCCGGCATCCACCGACCGGTGAAAAGCGTCGAGAGCCGCCAGGGCCGCCGATTCCGAAGAGCGCAGCGCGGCCGGCGCGATTCCCTGGCTGCCAACCATCGCCGATGTGCAGTTGGCGTAATCGAATGTGATTCGCATCACATCGATTATCCGCCAGGCGCAACGGCGTTACTACTTCGATTTCAGCGGAAAATGCCGCGCAATGTAGTTGGTGTCGAACCGGCCGGAGATGAAGTCTTCGTCCCGAAGAATTTGCTGGTGAAGCGGAATCGAAGTATAAATCCCCTCGACGACGAACATATCCAGAGCTCGCAGCATGCGGTGCCGGGCCTCTTCCCGGTCCGCTCCATGAGCGATCACCTTCGCCACCATGGAGTCGTAGTAGGGCGGAATCACTCCGTCCGTATAGACCGCCGTATCCACGCGAACTCCGATACCGCCGGGCAGATTCAATCCGGTGATGCGGCCCGGCGAAGGCACGAAAGTTTCGGGATGCTCGGCATTGATGCGGCACTCGATGGCATGCCCGCGAATGGCGAGGGACTTCGGCAGAATATCCTTTAGCTTTTCGCCGGCCGCGATTCGAATCTGGCTCTTCACCAGATCCACGCCGGTAATAAGCTCCGTCACCGGATGCTCCACCTGGATTCGGGCGTTTACTTCGATGAAGTGCAGGTTGCCGCTGTCGTCCATCAAAAACTCGACCGTGCCGGCATTGGTGTAACCCACTTCCTTCATCGCCTTTGCCAGACGCTTGCGAATCTCGTCGCGGAGCTTCTGCGAAAGCACGGGAGACGGCGCTTCCTCGATCAGCTTCTGGTGGCGCCGCTGAATGGAGCATTCGCGCTCAAACAGGACTTCGACGCTGCCATGCTCGTCGGCGAGAACCTGGAACTCGATATGGCGCGGATTGGGAATGTACTTTTCGACGTAGATATCCGGAACCGCAAATGCCGCGCCGGCCTCGGTCTGCGCCTGCGCCAGCAGCCCGGGCAACTCGTCGGCGGAATTGACGACCCGCATCCCGCGCCCGCCGCCGCCCGCCGCCGCCTTCAGGATGACGGGATAGCCGATCTCCTCCGCCATTTCGAGCGCTTCCTCGGTCGAATGAAGAACGTCCTCCGATCCCGGAAGAATCGGAACTCCGGCGGCCTTCATGGCAGCCCGGGCTTTCTGCTTCAAACCCATCAACCGGGTCACGTCCGGTTCCGGGCCGATAAATTTGATGCCCGACATCTTGCAGACTTCCGCGAAATCGGCGTTCTCGCTGAGAAAGCCGTAACCGGGGTGGATTGCGTTGACGTTCGTGATTTCGGCTGCACTGATGACCGACGGGATATCCAGATAGCTGCGAGCGCTCTTCGCCGGCCCGATACAGATCGCCTCGTCGGCAAAGCGCGCGTGGAGGCTGTGGCGGTCGGCCTCCGAATACACGGCGACCGTTCGAATTCCGAGATCTTTGCACGCGCAAATAATGCGCAGCGCGATTTCGCCGCGATTGGCGATAAGGATCTTATCGAACATGGGCACGCTGGGTTAAGCCTGCCGGACGGCGAACAGAGCTTCGCCGTACTCCACCGCGTGACCGTTCTCCACTAATTGGGCGGTGATGATTCCGTTGAAGTCGCTTTCAATCTCATTCATCAGCTTCATCGATTCGATGATGCAAAGCACCTGGCCCTGGCGCACCGAGTCGCCGACTTTCACAAAAGGCGCCGCGCCAGGCGAAGGAGAAGCATAGAAAGTGCCCACAATCGGCGATTTCATCAGAGCGACGTTGGCGTCAGCGGCGTGATCCGCGGCCGGCGCCGCCGGTCCCGGTGCAGAAGGAGGAGGAGTACCATTCGGGAGTGCCGCCGCAACAGGTACTCGCGGTACAGTTACTTCCGTAGTGGCCTCGGCAAGCCGCACCCGTACTCGACTATCGCCGCGCTGCACCTCCAACTCAGAGACACCCGTTTCCTGCGCGAGCTGAATAAGCTGTTTAATCTCGTCCAGAGTCATCTAAATAGAAACAAATTCCTTTGTGGTTGGCGTCAGAATTTCGCAACCGGTATCGGTAACCAGCACGGTATCTTCGATCCGGATACCGCCAGTTCCGGGATAATAAACGCCTGGCTCGATGGTGATCGCCATCCCCGGCTGCAGCTTCGTCCGATCGGAGCGGCCCAGACGCGGCGGCTCGTGGATCTGCAGACCCAATCCGTGGCCGGTAGAATGAACGAAAGCCCGGCCCATACCGTGCTTTTCGAGCACGGCTCTTGCCGTCCTGTCCACGCTGCCCGCCGTTGCCCCCGGACGAACCGCGTCGATTGCGGCTTCCTGGGCTTCGAGCACCGCCCGATACATCGTCCTTACACGCGAACCGGGCGTTCCGGTGAAGAATACGCGCGTCATGTCGCTG
The DNA here is from genome assembly GCA_964515165.1 of uncultured Solibacteraceae bacterium. GTDB lineage: Bacteria > Acidobacteriota > Terriglobia > Bryobacterales > Bryobacteraceae > JAPKYZ01. The sequence continues at coordinate 36,520 of CAZETQ010000004.1, forward strand.
GCGTATCCGTCGACCGTTGCACCCATATCGACCAATAGTAGCTGATCGCGGCCAATTGGGGCCGCCGATGGCTGGGCGTGCGGCAACGCCGTTCGCGCACCCGCGGCCACGATCGTGTCGAAGGCCGGACCGCCGGCCCCCAGGCGCCGCATCTGATACTCCAGTTCCGCCGCCAGCTGCAACTCCAACATGCCTGTCTTGAAGCGCTTCAGGGAACGGGACAGCGCCTCGGAATTCAGAACGACCGACTTGCGGATCGACGCAATTTCATCCGGCGACTTGACCATCCGCGCTTGCTCGACTGCATCGTCCACCGGCACAAGCTGCGCACTGCGGCCCAACTGCGATTCGAGCGATGCATGGGACGCCCAGGAGATTCCCCGCCGCTCAAAGCCTACGCGCCGCAGCTTCATCCGGGCCACAACGGCGGCGGCGGCCGCAGTCAGCGGTCCCTTTACGGTGCGAACCACCGTGGACGACTCCTTACCGGCCTGCTCGGTATACCTCGGATCGGTAAATAGAATTGTCCTGGCCTTCGAAAGCAGCAGGATGGCGTGCGAGCCGGTGAATCCGCTCAAATAGCAGATATTGGGCAACGTTGTAACGAAGAATGCTTCAATTTTTCGTTCGGCGAACGTCTCGATAAGACGTTGCCTGCGAGTAAGATGCAACTTACAGTGTAGCTTAGCTCATGGTGAGCGTCAGCTTTCCGGACGTTTTCCGGCGTTCCAGGTCCTTATGCGCCTGGGGAGCATCGGCCAGCGGATAGCTCCGGTCCGAAAATACCTGCAGCTTTCGCTCTATCTTCCACTGGAAGATGTCCCGGGCTCGGCCCAGCAGCTCCTCGCGCGTCAGGCAATAGTAGCCTAGGCTGGGACGGGTGATATACAGCGAGCCCTTCTGATTGAGCACCTGCAAGTCGAACTTCGGAACCGGACCGGAGGAGGCTCCGAACAGAACCATCATGCCCCGGGGCCGCAGGCAGTTCAGACTTCCCTCGAAGGTGGTCTTGCCAACGCCGTCATAAACGACATCCACGCCGCGCCCATCGGTGAGTTTCTTCACTTCCTCGACGAAATCCTGCGAGCGATAGAGAATGATTTCGTCGGCTCCGGCGCTCTTGGCCTGCTCCGCCTTATAGTCGGAGCCAACAGTCCCGATCACGCGTGCTCCCGCGATCTTTGCCATTTGCACGATCATCAGTCCCGCTCCTCCGGCGGCGGCGTGCACCAGGCAAGTATCGCCTTCTTTCAAAGAAAACGTGGAACGTGTCAGGTAATGGGCCGTCATGCCCTGCAGCATCATCTGAGCGGCCGTGGCCACTTCCACTTCATCCGGAATCACCACCAGCTTGGCGGCGGGGATTATCGTGTACTCGGCATAAGAGCCCCGGACCATCGCCCATGCGACCTTGTCGCCGGCTTTGACATCGGTGACATCCGGCCCGGCGGCCTCCACGATTCCCGCGCCTTCCATCCCAATCCGGAACGGACGCTCCGGAATCGGATACTGTCCGTTGCGGTGATAGACGTCGATGAAGTTGACTCCCGCCGCAACGACACGAACCAGCGCTTCTGCGGCGCCCGGCTGCGGGGTGGCAACTTCTTCCAGCTTCATGTTGTCCGCCGGTCCCGGTTCATGCACCTGAATGGCCTTCATCGAACGAATCTCCTTCGCAATAGAATCCCTCCTGCGTATAGCAACAGATAGGTTAGCGTGAGCGGAAACAGAAGCAACTTGAGAGGCTGCGTCAGCGCGCCGGAACCCGACAGTCCGGCGCGGTGGGAAACGAACTGGCGGATGGCCGCCAGATGCCCGCGGTCGACCCAGAAGGAATCCGCGTTTTCATTGACGATGAGAACCTTCGACGGAATTTTCCAAGCCGAGTACCACTTCCATTTGGTCATCAGCGGCTCGGTGGTGCAGAGAATCACCACGGCGTCATATTCCGCGCGGCCCAGGTTGTCGAGCAGCTCCGCCCGGGCGGGTCCGGTGCGGTAATCGGCGGTGGCGAAAACACGATCGATCGCCGGGGAGTTGGAGATTCCGTCGAAGCAGGTTAACAGATCCACTCGAGCTTCCGGAGCCATTTCCGGCAGTCTGGCCATCCACTTCTCGGCGACGCTGCGCGATCCACTCTCCACCAAAAGGACTCGCCGCAACTCCGGTATGGATCGGTGAAAAAATCTCCTGATCAAAAATTGAGGTTAACTCACCCGGGCCGCCGGCTCGCCTATAAACTAATCACTGTGTCAGCAACCGCATCCGGCATCCGGCTGGCGCCCGAACCAAAGCAGCGGCAGGGCCACGCGCCCATCACCATCCCTCTGCTGCCAAGCTTTTACTTTGGTCACGAGCCCTTGCAGTCCTTCGCAAATCGCCGGTTTGTCGGCCGTGCTGAGGAGATCAATGACTTCGTCGCGCGGATTGAACATTCCGCCGGCGGATCGTTTCTCATTACGGGCTACCGGGGCGTCGGCAAGACGTCATTCGTAAACGAGGCGATCTCGGTCCTGAGTCAGCGTTTGAAGGTTCCGGTTCTGGACGTCTATGTCAACCTGGCCCGTCCCCTGACGGAAGCGGAACTGATGCACCTGATCATCCGGCGCGTCTATGAGCAGCTGGTTGAAAAGGATCTGTATCCGTCGCTCACCCCGGCTCTGCAGCGCCGGATCACGCTCGCCTACCAGCGCACCTCCGCCAACGTTGTCCGGCAAGTGTCCGAAGGATGGGAGCGTGGTGCCGGAGTCTCCAGCACCTCCTTCTTTGGAATGCCTCTTGCTCCGAAGGTGAGTGCAAAGAAGTCGCGAACTATCAATTTCGAAACCTCTTTTCTTGCCTACGACGACAAGGCGGCCGAACATGACGTGATCACCATCGCGCGCAGCCTGGCGCATGGAATTCCGGAACGGCAGGCGGGGTGGCGGCGGTTGTGGCGCCGTTTCCGCGGTATTGCGCCTCCAAGCGGACCCGTGAAGATGATCTTCGTCTTCGATGAGATGGATAAGCTCGACGAGCGGAGCGAACAGGGTTCGCAAAGCGAAGTGGAGAAGATGCTCACCGGGCTCAAAAATCTCTTCACGACCTCCGGAATCTGTTTCCTGTTTATCGCCGGCAAAGATCTGCACGAGCGCTGGCTGCGTGATGTTTCCCGCGGGGATAGTGTTTTCGAAAGCGTCTTTTCCTACGACATGTACCTTCCGTGCATGTGGGCAAATGTCGACGAACTTTGCGAACAGTTTCTGCCGGAGAGCGGCACCATTGATAGTCAGTCCTCGGCCTGCCTGGAGAACTTCAGACACTACCTTCGCTTTAAGGGCCGCGGCATCGCTCGCCGCATCCTCCGGTCTTTCAACGAAGCTGTCGCCTGGCAGGACGGCTCTCCCATCCTGCGCTTTCCCAATGAAACTCTGCGCCGCATCACCTTTTATGCGCAGTTAAACCGCTGCCTCGATCAACATTCCGCACGGCTGTTCGGGTCGCCGAATGAAGAGGCCGCCGGAACCCGCCTGGACCGTTTGAAGCTGGGAGTTTATTACCTGCTGGACTGGATCCTGGCACGCGGCAAAACCGAATTCACCGCCGCCAGTGTCTTAAACGCATCGCGCGAGCTCAGTTCCCGGGTCGCGCTGGCGGAAGAGGTCGCCATCGGAACGATCGGGGATCTGCTGGACGTACTTGTCGAAGGCGAGTATCTGGAAATCGTGCAGCAGAAGCTGGATCAGGCCATGAATGCCAACGTCAACAACGAAAGACGCTACCGGATGACACCACGGCGTCTGGCAGAGATGAGCGGGATGGGCGCCGAATCCGACGACGAACCGGCGGTTGCTTCTTCGTCCGGCGCGCGCACCATGGTCGGCGCTTACGAACTGCAGGAAGCGTTAGGGGCGGGCGGAATGGGTTCGGTCTACCGGGCATGGGACAGAGTCAACCACCGCTTTGTCGCGCTGAAGCTGATGCACCCCTGGCTCTCGGCCAACCCGGAGGCGCGGGAACGATTCCGCCGCGAATTTGCGGCGCTTGAGCGCCTGCGCCATACCAACATCGTTTCCTTTCTCGAAGCCGGCGAGTTCGAGTCGCAGATCTTTTTCGCGATGGATCTGGTCGACGGCGTCGATCTCGACACGATCCTGCAGCAGCCCGAGGATCGCCTGTCCTACAACGAGGCGCTCTCCATTCTCGAGCCTATTGGCACCGCCATCGAATTTGCACACTCCCTGGGCTTTGTCAGGCTTGACGTGAAACCCGGAAACATTCGCGTCAGCACAACCGGCCACGTCTACCTGATGGACCTCGGGATTGCGCGCAGCGGAGACGAAGACGGCTCCATCACGCAGCGCGGGGCCTATGTCGGAACGCCGTTCTACCTGGCTCCGGAGCAGGTATCGAGCCAGCCGATCGACAGACGCATCGATATCTATTCATATGGCGTGGTGCTATATGAAGCCCTGACGGGCCGGCGTCCGTTCGAGGGCACCGATGTGGCAAACGTCGTGATGAAGCATATACGCGAGGCTCCGGTGCCGCCCTCTCAGATCGTTTCGCTTCCGCACGAACTCGAGACAGTGATTCTGAGATGTCTCGCCAAGTCTCCGGCAGATCGTTTCCAGAGCATGACCGAGGTTCTGGCGGCTCTGCGAAATTTTATTCCGCATCGCAGCTCGGCCGAAGACCTGGCTGCGCTAGCCGCGCGCGTGAAGCGCAACTATCGGCGGACTCAGTCCGAATCGGCCGCGCGAACGGTCATCGGCCCCGCTCCGGGCTTCGTTCCAACTTTGTCTCCTCCACCCAGGGAGACGGTCAAGAGTGCTTCCGGATCAGCCACGCAGCGGCGCCCCGTTCCGGGGACCGCGTGGCTTTCCCTTCTAGTGGATGGAACAGAGTCGGAAGGCTACCCACTCACCAAGGAAATCACAAGCATCGGCCGGGACCAGAGCAACGACATCTGCCTCTCCCGCCCCGAGGGCGCTTCACGATTTCACGCCCGGATCGTCCGTCAGGACGATGGTCAATACCTTCTTACCGATCTGAATTCGTCGAACGGGACATTCCTGAATGGCATGCGCGTCTTCGAGCCGGCTGTGCTGAAGCAGGGCGACCGGATTGAAACCGGCGCGGCGCAATTTGCTTTTAACCTGTAGCTGTCCCGCGCGAAAATCAATCGCGTTTTGCCAGGACTGCTACTTCGTTTTGGCGGCGGCGGGAGCTTTTCGCACTTCTTCGAAGTATTGCTGCACGTAGTTCTGGTAGATCAGTGGGACTTCGTCCCGATGGATCTCACCGCCGGAATCACCGTGCTGCGCCGAGCGCTGAGAGTATTGGGTCTTCAACTGCTGCTTGGATGAGGAAACCTCCAGCATCACTTCGCCCTGCAGCTTCTCGTTGCGCTTTCCGATAATCTCGCTGATCTTGCCCATGGCCGCCAGTTGCTCGGCGAGCTTGACGTCCTTGTCGCCATCCTGTTTGCCCATGCCGCTCTTGTTCTGCTGGCTGGCCGTCTGCTGGGAGCTCTTTTCGCCGGACTTCCCTTGCTGGGATTGAGACGGATCCATGTCCTCATTCTCGTTCCCGGCCTGTTGATTCTGGCTTTGCTGTTCGGCGCCGGGCTGGCCTTTGCTCTGCTGTCCCTGTTTGGCCTGTTGCTGCCGTGCGTTGGCCGA
>CAZETQ010000004.1:42282-43787 GCA_964515165.1 uncultured Solibacteraceae bacterium
ACGGGGGATTTCGCCTGCTGCCGGTTGGCAGCTTCCTGGACTTTGCCGGGGCTGGAAAGCCCGTCCAGGTTGAACGTCATCAACGGATGGCTGAGATCCAGAGATTTCTGGACACCGTAGCGGGTGAGAAACAGTGCTCCCGCGGCGACGCCGAGAATGGCGCACCAGCGAAGACCGCGCGGAATTTCCAACGGGATGGCGGCCTTCGGATCGATGGTGGCCGCTTGTTCCTCCGCGCGATTGCGCTGCGCGGCCCGGACTTCATCCGACAACACATCTTCATTGGTGTTGCGATAATGCCAGGCGGTAGAAAGGCTGTCGTAGAGGCTTAGCGACCGGTCGACACGTTGGGCTATGGAGTATGTAGTCGGAATACGCTGCCGGATGTGCCAAAGCCCGTAAGCCAACGCGACCCCGAATAGGAGCAGCGGCCAGTACCAGCTGAGGATTTGGGTGCCCGCCAGCAGGAGAAGAATGGCTCCCGCCAAGGCAGCCGCCAAGGCGTGAACCGAGCGCTCGGCCGCCAGATTCGTGATGACGCGGCGGCGGGCGGCAAAAATCAGCCGCTCTAACGCTCCATTCATCTTCCTATTGTAGCTATCGCGTCAGCGGAGTTACATCCAGGGCGCGAAACTCCACCAAACCGTGGTCGCCCTGCAGCGAAATGGGGCCGGGCATGGCTTCGTTTCCATCGTGCGCCATGGCGGTCAATCCTTCGATCTCTTTCCGGTCGATGATCTTCTTGCCGTTGAGCGTTACGGTGACGATCCGCCCCACCAGGCGGATGTCCATGGTTTGCCATTGTCCGGCCGGTAAGGAGGCGTTCTCACTGGGAACGATGCGGCTGTAGAGCGCTCCCATGGAATGCCCGTCCACCGGGCGGCCATAGTCTTCCCAGATCTGCACTTCGTAGCGGTCGCGCAGGCCGATTCCGGAATTCGATTTCGGCCCGACACGATATTCGGCATGGAGTTCGAAGTTCCAGAACTTCTCTTCGCTGACGATATCGGCGGCCCCTTCGGAGTTTGTCAGGAAGCCGTTCTTCACGCTCCAGGTGAGCTTTGCGCCATCCATCGCCACGCGCCAGCCGTTCAGATCGCGGCCGTTGAACAGCTGAATCGTCTTGCCGCGCTTCCAGCTGGAATCGTCTTTGTCGCGAATTTCCGGAGCGCGAACCCCGGTGAATTGCAGGATCGGATTCCCCTGGAATCCGAAGGTTCCCGCCAGTTTGCCGCCGGTGAGTTTGGCTTTGTAGATGCCGCGCCGGGGTTTTTCCCGCTCTTCTTTGGAGCCGTAGCCGTAATTCCGCTCGAAGACCCAAATCAGCTCGCCATTCGAAATCCGGATTTCTGGAATGACATCCATTTGCCCGCCCGGCGCACCCACGAATTTCCCTTTGATATTCGGGGTACCGGCTCCGGAAACTTCCAGCCACCAGGCCCGGCCGCGGGCATCGCCGGTGAGCGTCAAATCCCAACGGCCGTTAAAATCGCTGTCGCCGGCAA
>CAZETQ010000004.1:43887-71609 GCA_964515165.1 uncultured Solibacteraceae bacterium
CGGCTCTCGATCACTCCTCCGAACGGCCAGGCTTTTGAAGTGATTTTTCCGCTGGAGGTGAAGGACGAGAAGCCGGAAGGAGCGCGGGTGTCTCCTTACAAGCTGGAAGTGAAGGGGAAACCGGAGGATCTGACCCTGCGGGTGATTGGGGCGGACGGGCCGGTCACGGAGTTCGACACGGTGCATGAGCGTCAGATGCACTTGATCGCGATTCGCAGCGACCTGCAGGTATTCGAGCACCTGCATCCCGAACCCGGTGCGGGCGGAGTGTTCCGGCTGAAGCATAAGTGGCCCGCCGGCGGCGAGTACACGCTGTTCGCGGATACGGCGCCGAGGGGCAAGGGATCGTTGGTAGTCAGCGCCCCGCTGACGGCGAAGGGCGGGCAAACGCCGCCGAAAATCGAGAATCCGATTCAGGCATCGGTCGATGGCCCTGCATCTGCAGGAAGAACGAAGCAAATGACGGTGCGTTTCGAACCCAACCTGCCGCTAGAGCCCTACTTGGGCGCGATGGGGCACCTGATGGCGGTGACCGAAGACGGCAAGACGCTGGTGCACTCGCATCCGGTGGAAGGCACGGCGACGAACAACTCCCTGGCGTTTCTTGTCCGGCTGCCGAAAGAGGGCCGCTACAAAGCGTGGCTGGAAGTGAAGAGCGGCGGAAAGGTATATACAGGCCCGTTTGAAATTGTCGGAGCGCCATGAAACGCCTAGGGGTTTTGCTGGTTGCGGCTGCCGTGGGATGGACTCACGAGGGAGACAAGAAGCTTCCTCCGTCGAAGGCGGCGAAGGATCTGAAGCGGGCCAAGAAACTGCAAAAGGAAGGCAAGACATCCGAGTTCCAGGAGCTGATGCTGGCCTGCAAGCGGACGATGGTGAAAGAAGGCCGCTATGCCTGCTGTATTCGAGGCGGCTGCAACTCCTGCGCTTTTGAAATGGAGTGCGCCTGCGGCCGGAACCTCGCTACCAAGAACGGCAAGGGTGTCTGCAAGGAATGCTATGCCGGGTGGCATGCGGGACACGGTGCGTTCGAGGGAATTCCGCTCAGCGAGGTGCAGGTGTCCGAGATGGATCACGGTGACGATATGTCGTCCATGATGCCGTATTTGTCCGGCACGTCACGACGGCCCGAAGCGCAGCCGATCCCGATGACGCATACGAAATTCGGCGACTGGACGCTGATGACGATGGGACAGGGATTCCTGACCTACACGATGCAGTCCACTCCCCGGGGCGGCGACAAGCTGTTTGGGCCGAACTGGATCATGCCGATGCTGTCGCACAAGTGGGGTCCGGGAACCTTTACATTCCGGTCGATGCTTTCCTTTGAGCCGGGCACCGTTACGCAGCGGCGATACCCGCTGATGTTCCAGACCGGCGAAACCGCTTATGGGAAACCGCTGGCCGACGGGCAGCATCCGCATGACTTTTTCACCGAGCTGGCCGTGCAGTACTCGGTTTCTGTCGGAGAGCGGACTTCGCTCAATTTCTATGGCGGACCGCGGGGCGAACCGGCGCTGGGTCCACCGGCCTATCCCCATCGACTATCGGCTCTCGAAAATCCCATTGCCGTTCTGAGTCACCACTACCAGGATTCGACACATATTTCGAACAACGTCGTTACCGCCGGGATTACTCATGGACGAGTGACCTTCGAAGCATCGGGCTTCAACGGCAGGGAGCCCGATGAAAAGCGCTGGGGCCTGGAGAAGGGCGCGATCGATTCCTGGTCCGCTCGCATGACCGTGCTGCCGACATCCCGCTGGGCGATTCAGGCATCGGGCGGAATGCTACCGCATGGCTCCCGCGTGACCGCTTCGGCGCAGCATATCCGGCCGCTTTCCGCGGGCTACATTGCTTCGACCTTGGTGTGGGGACAGGACCGGTCGCACGGGCTGGCCAATAGTTATCTGGGCGAGTCCACGCTGCGGTGGCGCAAGCACTGGGTGTGGGGCCGATTGGAGCGAACGGATCGCGACTCGACGCTGCTGGGGGAGGAAGAACCCTCGCGGATTGGACAGGTAACGGCGCTGACGCTGGGATACGCGCACGATCTGCCGAGGCCCGCTCCGTTTCTGACGGCTGCTTTGGGGGGACAGCTTATGGTCTTCAAACCCAGCCAGTCGCTGGAGCCGCTATATGGTTCTTCGACGCCGGTGGGGGCTCAGTTCTTTTTGCGGGTGCGATTCGATAGCGGCAGGTGACGATCTCCCGGGTTCCGGAATTGTTCCATGGGTTCCTGGAATTACACTAAACCCATGAGGGATCGTTCATGACCCGCCGGGAATTCGGTGCTTTGGCCGCAGCCGTTCCGCTGGCCGCCGCGGAAGGAAACTCTCGAACGTGGCCCGTGTCGATTTTTACCAAGCACCTGCAGTGGCTTTCCATTGCCGATGCGGCGGCGTTCGCCAAAGAACTCGGCTTTGACGCGATTGACCTCACTGTCCGGAAGGGCGGACACATCGAGCCTCAGAATGTCGCCGCCGAGCTTCCCCAAGCGGTAGATTCGGCTCATAAGGCCGGTATTCGGGTCTCGATGGTTACAACAGCCATCCTGTCGGCGGAAGAACCGGATACGCCGGCGATCGTGAAAGCGGCCGCCGCCGCTGAAATCCGGCACTACCGCTGGGGCGGGATCAAGTACACGGCGGAGAGCCCAAAGGAGTACATCGCGCGGCTCCGGCCGCAGTTTGCTCGCCTGGCCGACCTCAATGCCAGGAACAACATCTGCGGCATTTACCACACACACTCCGGCATCAACGAGTTCGGAGCGTCCATCTGGGACCTTTGCGAGACCCTCGATGGTCTCGACCCGAAGGCCCTGGGCATCAACTACGACATCGGCCATGCAACGGTCGAAGGAGGATTCGGCGGGTGGATCAACTCCCTCCGGCGAAGCGGCCCTTATGTTCGCGGCGTCGCGGTGAAGGACTTCCTATGGAAGAAGGATGCTACGGGAGCGTGGCGTCCCGAATGGACTCCACTGGGCGGCGGAATGGTCAACCTGCCGGGCTTCTTTAAGCGGCTTTCCGCCACGAGTTTCGACGGTCCGCTACAGCTTCACTGCGAATACCCGATGGGCGGAGCAGACCACGGCAACCGGAAGATTACCTGGACCCGCGATCAGGTGGCGCAGGCGATGCGCCGCGACCTGGAAGTTGTTCGCGCGGCCATGAAATCATAGACCCCGGCAAGGAACCCAAACTCCCGGCAGACTCTTCGGTTCTTCGAATCCGAGGCGCACTTCTACCCGGTCGGAGCTGCAGAACGGCAACACGAAGCTGACCTGGTACAAGCCGGCAAAACCCGGCGTGAGTCCGGCATACAGGACATCCTTGGGATCGACGGCGATTCCGTCGGCATAGACTCGAAAATCCGCGATCCTCGCCACTTCCGCCGGTCCGCGCGCCAGCTGGTTTGCGGGCAGATCGGGAACGGTTCTTCCCAAACCGGTGGCAAACACAGTGACGACCTGGCCGGTCCAGGCGGGGTTGTCCACGGTAATTGCGCTCCAGTCCAATGCCGTCGCCGCCGCCTGCTGCCCGTCCCACATGAAGATTTCGGGAACTGAATCCTCCAGAATGACGGGAACTTCCGGACCTGCATGGCCATTGATCACCACCCGGAGTTTGAACCGTCCCGAAATCAGGTTGCTGGGCACCAGCAGGTTGATCTGGGTGGGAGATACGTACAGTAGATTCGCCGGCTGGCCGCCGATGAGGACGCGTACGCCGGTGCCGGTGAGGGTGGTGGGAAGAATTCCAGCCCGAACGTCTTCGTCGGTCAAGCCGCGAGTGACATAGGCCATTCGCGCCCCGTAGAGAGAAACCAGAGTGTTGGGCGCGAGCGCTCCGGCGGTATTGGATGCGGCGTTGACCAGGCTTTCGGAGGAATAGGCCGGGCCATCGGCAGCCTGACCGAACAGGGTCAGCCAAAGGCAGAGAGAAACGGCGGTCAAGAGACTATGTGGCGGAATGCTTGTATTTCTCTCACCTTTGCGCGGGTGCTTATTTTGAGAGCAATGCCAGTGCCTTGCGCGAAATCGTGCTGACCGGCAGGGCTGCCAGGCGATCCGCTGGGATCCACTCCATACCTGAAGTTGTTCCGGAAAAGGATGCACGATGGACCGCAATGGTATAGGAGTGGTTCACGATTCCGTGCCGGATCGTTCCCAGGATGTCTCCGAGCGAAGCCTGGGGGAGCTGTCCCGGTTCCGGCAACTCCCAGAATCCGGCGAGCCGTGCGGAATCGGCCGCGCGCTGCCACATCAGAACACGGCCCCGGCGCTGGACGATCAGGACCGTCTTTTCCTCGGAAATCGGTTCCGCCTTGCGAAGTTTCACCGGCAGTTCGTTTTGCCGTCCCGCCCGGCGGCCTTCGCAGGACTCGCTGACCGGGCATAACAGACACTGCGGGTTGCGCGGGGTGCAGAGCGTCGCTCCCAGTTCCATCACCGCCTGGTTGAAGATTCCGGAGTCTCCGTTTTCGAGCAGGCCGTCGACATGTTCCTTCAAAGTCCGCCGGATGGCCCCGCTCGAGACATCGCCCGGATTGTTAGTCTGCCGGGCGGCGACTCGAACGACATTGCCGTCGAAAACGGCGTGCGGAAGTCCAAAAGCAATCGATGCCACCGCCGCCGCCGTGTAGTCGCCTACGCCTTTCAACTCCCGAATGGATTCATAGTCTTTCGGAAATCCACCCATCGCGACGATCTGGCGCGCCGCGGCCTGGAGGTTGCGCGCGCGGGAGTAGTAACCCAGGCCACTCCACAGCGCCAGGACTTCCTGCTCCGGCGCTTCGGCTATTGCTTTTGCGTCGGGAAACCGCTTCAGGAAGCGCTCGTAATAAGGAATCACCGCCGCAACGCGGGTTTGCTGCAGCATGATTTCCGACACCAGGATCCGCCACGGGTCGGTAGTTTCCCGCCACGGAAGCTTTCGATGGGAGTGTCGGTACCAGTCGATGAGACGGCGGGCGAAGGAGCTCACGATACACTGAGAGTGTAGCGGCTTGACCTCCTCAATCCTGATCCGCGGCGCGCGGGTCCATAACCTAAAGAACGTCACCGTAGAGATTCCGCATAACCAGCTCACCGTGGTGACCGGAGTGTCGGGCTCCGGGAAATCCTCGCTCGTTTTCGACACCATCTACGCCGAAGGCCAGCGCCGGTACGTCGAATCGCTGTCGGCTTACGCCCGGCAGTTTCTGGAGCGGATGGAGCAGCCCGACATCGACGAGATCGAAGGGATCGCTCCGCCGATTGCGATCAAGCAGAAGAACACGACCCGGAATCCGCGCTCCACGGTGGCGACGGCGACAGAAATCTACGACTACATGCGGCTGTTGTGGGCGCGCGCGGGGACGACCTGGTGTCCCAACTGCAACATTCCGATCGAGCGGGACACGATCGACCACGTGGCGGCGAGAATGATGGAGCAGCCGGCCGGTTCGCGCTGGTATGCGCTATTTCCGGTTCAAACGGTGGCGCCCATTCCCAAACCGGCCGGCAGAAGCAAAAAGGCGGCTCCGGCGGTGAGCGCCACTTTGCGGGACCGCTTGTTTGAGCTGCGAGCCCGAGGCTTCAACCGCCTTTATCAGGACGGCAAGACTTTCGAGTTCTCCACGCCGGAGTCGCTGCTGGAAATCGATTTCGGGAAGCAGTTATACGTCCTGGCGGACCGGCTGGCGATCTCTCCGGAGGCGCGCCAAAGAATCGTCGACACGGTGGAGACGTGCTATCGCGAGGGCGGCGAGGTGATTTTCGAGGAAGCAGGCGCATTCCCCGCCCGGCAAGTTCGATTCAATGAGTCGTTCGCCTGCAAGCAATGCGGCAAGACGTTCGTGGATCCGGAGCCGTCGCTATTTAGCTTCAACTCTCCGATGGGCGCGTGCGCGCGCTGCCAGGGATTTGGAAACACGATCGACTACGACATGGACCTGATCGTGCCGGATCCGACGCGTTCGCTGGACGAAGGGGCCGTGGATCCGTGGGCGAAGCCCAACTACAAATGGTTCTACGACGACTTGAAGAAATCGGCCAGGGGCAAGATCCGCTGGAGAATTCCCTACCGGGAATTGACGCGGGAGGAGAAGAAGTTCATCGCCAATTCGGTGCGGGAATTCTTTGCAGAAGTCGAAGAGAAGAAATACAAGGTTCATGTCCGGGTGTTCCTCAGCCGGTATCGCGGCTATGCGGAGTGTCCGGATTGCGGCGGCTCCCGGCTGCGCCAGGAAGCGCTGAATGTGAGAGTGGCTGAGCGGACAATCGCCGATGTAACGCGGCTGAATATCGGCGCGGCTTTTGAGTTTTTCTCCAACGTGACCCTGGGCGAGGAGCAGGCTGCCGTAGCCGGAAAGATTTTGGTCGAGATTGATCAGCGGCTGAAGTTTCTGGACGATGTGGGCCTGGATTACCTGACGCTGGATCGCTTGTCGTCGACGCTGTCGGGCGGCGAAGCGCAAAGAATTACGCTGGCCACCTGTCTCGGCTCACGGCTGGTGGGGGCCTGCTACGTTCTGGACGAGCCGTCGATCGGACTGCATCATCGGGATACCAGCCGGTTGATTCGCATCCTTGCCGAACTGCGAGACCTGGGAAATACCGTGATCGTCGTCGAGCATGATCCGGCGATTATGCGTGCGGCGGACCATCTGATCGACATCGGGCCCGCGGCGGGCGAACAAGGGGGCCACGTGATGTTTGCCGGGCCGTTTCGTGCCCTGCTGGAATCGAGCAATGGAAAAGGAACGCTCACCTCGCGCTACCTTACCGGCGAGCTGGATGCGGTTCCGAAACGCAAGCGCCGGCCAGTCAATCGCAAGAAGTCGATCATGTTCCGGGGAGCCTTTGCGCACAATCTGAAAGGCTTCGATGTAGAGATTCCGTTGGGAATCCTGACCGCGGTAACCGGCGTCTCCGGCTCGGGCAAGTCCACCCTGGTCCACGAAGTCATCCACAAGAACCTGCAGCGACTTGTGGGAAGCGGAACGGAAAAGTCCTCCGACTCCGGCAGCACCGACACGGAAACCTTCAGCGAAAAACAGACATGCCGCTCGGTCGAACACGCCGAGCTGATTCGCAATGTGATTTTGGTCGACCAATCGCCCATCGGCCGCACGCCACGGTCGAATCCCGTCACTTACGTGAAGGCGTTCGACACAATTCGCGAGCTGTTCGCCAGCACTCACGAATCACAGAAGCGTGGCTACACGGCAGGGCACTTTTCTTTCAATATTCCCGGCGGACGATGCGAGACGTGCCAGGGCGACGGCACGGTCACCGTGGAGATGCAGTTTCTGGCCGACGTGGAACTAGTCTGCGATGAATGCAAGGGCACGCGTTACAAGCAGAGTCTTCTGGAAGTCAAATACAAGGGCAAGAACATCCACGAAGTTCTGAAGATGACAATCGAGGAGGCGCTGACCTTTTTCGAGGACAGCAACAAGCTTTCGGCCAAGCTGCAAGTACTGCAGGACATCGGCCTGGGATACCTGCGGCTGGGGCAATCGGCTACGACTCTTTCCGGGGGCGAAGCGCAGCGGGTGAAGCTGGCCGCTTATCTGGGCGGAGCCTCGGCGGACGGTACGCTGTTCATTTTCGACGAGCCGACGACGGGCCTGCATTTTGACGACATCGCCAAGCTTCTGGATGCCTTTAACCGGCTGATCGGCCAGGGCGCCTCCGTGCTGCTGATCGAGCACAATCTGGACGTCATCCGAAGCGTCGACTGGGTGATTGACCTGGGGCCGGAAGGCGGAGCGGGCGGAGGCAGCATCGTCTTCCAGGGAACTCCGGAACAGATTGTGAATTGCGAAGCCAGCTACACCGGGCAGGCGTTGCGGACGATAGAGTGACCTTATGACGCTGGCTCTCCTGCTGTGGCTTGCGCAAGCGGACCCGATCGCGGCGGGCAACGCGGCGATGGATGCGGGTAAATTCGCCGAGGCTGAACAGCACTTCCAGAAGGTCGTCGACCAGAACTCCAATGACTACGGAGCGCTTTTCAACCTTGCGATGGCACAGAGTTTTCAGAACAAGGATGAACAGGCAATTGCAGGCTTGAAGAAAGTCCTGGAAATGAAACCGGGACTCTACGAAGCCGAGGTCAACCTGGCGCTGCTCTATTTTCGATATCGTAAGTTCCCGGAAGCCATGCCGCTGATGGAGGCCGCGATCGTTCAGAAGCCCACCGATGTCCGGATGCTTTGGCATCTGGCGGAGGCGCAGCGGGAATCGAAACGGTGCGCCGATGCGGAACCGAATTACCGCAAGGCTCTCCAGCTTGATTCTTCGCTGACCGCGGCACAGTTGGGACTGGCACGCTGCCTGGTCGAGATGAAACGGCCGGACGATGCCCTGCCCTTCTTCGAGAAAGCCGGGGCGACCCTGGAGCTGGCGCAGGTGTACGAAGATGCCGGCGACTGGGACAAGGTGATCCCGCTTTACGAATCCGCGTTGAAGACCGAGCCGAGCCTCGCGCTGCAAACGCGGCTTGCGGCGGCCTATCTTCGAACAAAGCAGTCGGATAAAGCTCAGGAAGTGATCGAAGCAGCCCTCAAAACGGCTCCTAACGATTTCGATCTGATTCTGACGCATGGACGTCTGCTGCGGGACAAGCGCGATTTCGCCGGTGCCGCTCGCGAGTTTGCCAAAGCGGTCCAAATCAAACCCGATTCCGCCGACGCCCTGAACGAGTTGGCGGGCATGTTCGTTTCCTTGAACGAAGACGCCCGAGCCATCGCCGTTTTCGATCGGCTGAAACAGCTGGGCGCCGAGACTCCCGCTCATTTGTTCTTCCGCGCCGTGGTTTTAGACCGCAATCATCAGGTGAAGCCCGCTCTGGCCGCCTACCAGGCGTTTCTGGCCGTTGCCAATGGAAAGTACCCCGATGAAGAATTCAAAGCTCGCCAGCGGGCTCGAATTCTGGAAAGAGAGGCCAGCCGCAGGTGACCGCCGTGATGCTTGCGATCGCTCTGGCGGCGGATCTTGCCGCTGTCAAAAGCGAAACAGATCCGAAGAAACGCGCGGAAAAGGCGTTTGAGTTTGCGTTGCAGCAATTGGCTGACGCCCGCTCGGCGGCGGATGCCTCGGACTTCGACAAGGTAGAGACGCTGGCCCCCACGATTGCCGACGCGGTCGATGTCGCCAGTGAGGCTCTTACTTCCGGCAAGAAGAACGTTGGCCGGCTGAAGAATGCCGAAAAGCGATGCAACGATCTGCTGAGACGCCTGGAGACTTTTCGCCAGGATCTGCCCGTCGATGAGAGGCCCGCTATCGAGGCAACGATCAAACGGGTACACTCGGTACAGGAACGATTTTTGTCCCTCGTGCTGGACCGGGGAAAATGAAATATTTCGCCATCCTTGCGCTCTGTTCCGCGGCTGTTTTGGCGCAGAAGGATTTTCTGACCGCCGACGAAGCCGATCAGGTCCGGCTGGCCCAAGACCCCAACGATCGCCTAAAGGTGTACCTGACATTTGCTCGCCAGCGCGTTGACATGATTGAGCAAGCGCTGAAGAAGGATAAGCCCGGACGTTCAGGCCTGGTGCACGAGTATCTGGAAGAGTACACCAAGATCATCGAGGCGATCGATATTGTCACCGACGATGCGCTCCGGCGGAAAGTCGTGATCGACGAGGGGATGAACGCGATCGTCAAGGGCGAAAAGACGCTGCTGGAATCTTTAAAGAAAATCGAAGCAGCGACGCTCAAGGACAAGGATCGCTATGAGTTTGCCCTGACGGAGGCGATCGATTCGACGCAAGGCTCTCTGGAACTGGCGCAGGAAGACGTAGCCACCCGGACTGTCCAGGCCAACGAGGCCGAACAACGCCGCCGGAAAGAACTCAGCGAGCTGTCGAAGCCTGTGGAAGGGGAAGCGCCGGAGGAAAAGAAGACAGAGGCAGAAAAACGCGCCGCCACTGCCGCTTCTCCCGACGCTGAGCAGAAGACCACAGGACGAAAACCTCCCACCCTTCGACGCAAGGGCGAGGCTGCTCCGAATACCCCGCCTTCCAAGCCTTAGCCGCGGTATCTCCTGCTATTATCTCCTTGGCGTTTCAGGACGCCTCCGTGTCCGCGGAAAGGACTGCGTCCCCCTGAGAAGTCTCTGTTTTCCCTGCCAGTTTTCGATGGACTCTTTTCTGCCTGAGCGAGCGGACACCGGGCGCATGGAAAGGAGATCCTATGCAACAGAAACTTTCCACCCGCCGGATGCGGACGCACCCGGATCTGGAGCAGATCAAACGCCAGGCCAGGGAACTGCTGCGCGGTTTTACGGCCGGAGAACCGGATGCGGTCGCCGAGGTCCACTCACATTACCGGGAAGCGGACCCTTCCCGGTTTGCACTCCATGACGCGCAGCTTGTCATCGCTCGCAGCTACGGCTTTGCGAGTTGGCCGCGGCTGAAATCATTCGTCGATGGAGTGACGATCCGGCGTCTGGCGGACGCAATCCAGAAGGACGAACTGCCGGTTGTTCAAGCGATGCTCGCCGCACGTCCGGAATTGGCAGACATGTCGATGTCCTACGGAGACGAACGCCAGCCGATTCACTTCGCCGTGATGCGCCGCTCCGCCGGGATGGTCCGGCTGTTGATGCATCGCGGAGCGAATGCGCGGTCCGGAGTACATCCTCATCGGGATGCGACACAGGCCTGGACGCTGGCTAAAGAGCGCGGCTATGAAGAGATCGTCGCGATTATCGAAGAGGAAGAACAGAAGCGCGGCTCGAGGAAACGCGAGCAACCGGCGGAGACCCAGCGGCCGGACGAATCCCTGCGACAGGCAGTCGCGTCCGGCGACATCGAAGCAATCGCGGCTTTGCATAGATCCGGTAATCTCGAAAATCCCATCCGATGGGATGGCGGCGGCCTATTGACTGTCGCGGTTCGCCACAATCGGCCGGAAATGCTGAAGCTCTTACTCGGTTTCGGATTTGATCCGAACGAGCGGGTTTCTATAGGCGAGGGCGATTGGGTGGCTTACTCGCAGGGATATCCGCTCTGGCACGCGGCGGCCTTGGGGCGAGAAGAGATGGCCGAGATGCTGCTGGACAGCGGCGCGGATCCGAATGTCCATGTAGATTCCAGCGGATCTTCTGTCCACAGCGCTTACAGCCATCGCCAGTGGGAGATGGCCGAACTGCTCCGGAAGCGTGGCGGAGTGGTCAGCGCGGATACTGCCGCGATCTATCGCCAAACCGAACTGGCGCGCCAGATGCTCGCCGACGACGCGCGCGGAACCCTACACAAGCTGGTTTCCCCGGCAAAGCCCGTTGCCGAAGAATTGCTGCATTTCGGAGCATGCGGCGGCGATCCGAAGATTGTCAGGATGGCCCTGGAGCAAGTGAGGTGGCCACCAGACGATCTTCGATGGCTGCGCTGCCTGATGGAGCCGTTGTCGTTTTGGAATCACATCCCCTGGTTGTATGCCGCCAACCCGGAGTTCGATCGCGCCACATACATCGTTTGCTTTCGCCGAATTCTGGAGCGATGCGATCCCAACATCGTGGGTGGATTCAGGCGGACCGCCTTGCACGAAGTGGCCGCCATGGGGGATCACGTCACCGGCGCCGAGGCTGCGGAATTCGCTTCGGCTCTCCTGGAAGCCGGTGCCAAGACCGGGATTCGCGACGAGATTCTGGAGAGTACGCCTCTTGGCTGGGCCTGCCGTTGGGGACGCGCCGGCGTGGTGAGGGTACTGCTGGAAAGCGGGGCCGATCCCGAAGAGCCCGACGCCGAGGCTTGGGCCAAGCCGATCCGTTGGGCGGAGAAGATGGGACATCCTGAGATCGTCGAAATGTTGCAATCGACGGCTTAACCCGAGATCGAAGATACGATAGAGTGCACCCAGGGAGTTATTGCCAAGGAGGCAAGTGTGCGTTCGCTTCTTTTCGTATTTCTAATCACAAGTGCTGCGTCCGGTCAACGTTACACAGCCTTGACGATCGGCGGTGGAGTTCCGCCCGCCACACCGGTCAGCGCGAAAGACGCGCCCATCGGAGTACCGCTGGGTGTCGCGTCCGACGCCAACGGGAATCAGTACTTCACGTCCGTCAATTCTTTATTCAAAATCGATGCGGACGGAGTGCTCACCCGCGTGGCAGGCAATGGCCGCGGAACGTTTGCCGGGGACGATGGCCCCGCCTCGGCGGCGCAACTTTTCCAGCCTCGTGGATTGGCAATCAGCGCGACCGCGGGAATCTATATTGCCGATTCATTGAACGGCCGTGTTCGGCGGATCGATCCGGATGGCGAGATCACGACTGTCGCGGGCGGCGGCTCCGGAACTATTCAGAATGGCGTCGCCGCGACGAGCGTTGCCATGACGCCGGTCGGCGTAGCGCTTGATGCCGGCGGGCTGCTTTATATCGCCACGCCATCGCAAATATTGCGGCTGTCCACCGAGGGCACAATCACGATCCTTGCGGGAGGCGGCGCCAGCATTCCCGGCGACGGCGGGCCGGCTACGTCGGCTCAATTGCTGGTTGTTACGGGCGTGGCTGTCGACAACGCGGGCCGGACTTACATCTCGGAAGCTGGTGCTAACCGCATCCGTCGAGTGTCGGGAGGACTGATTACGACCGTCGCGGGAACAGGCTCTCCCGGATTTTCCGGAGACGGTGGCCTTGCCACGGCCGCCCAGCTATCGGCGCCGTCCGGGGTCGCTGTCGACATCGCGGCCAACCTGTATATCGCAGATACCGGAAACAATCGAATCCGGTTCGTATCCTCCTCCGGCACCATTACGACCTTGGCTGGCGGCGGGACGGGACCTGTGGGAGACGGCGGTCCTCCCACCAATGCGACTCTGAATCGGCCTAATGGCGTGGCGGTGTATGAGACAGGCAATGTTCTGGTTGCAGACAGCAGTCAGCGAGTGCGTCTGATCTCCCAGGCAGTCATCCAAACTATCGCCGGGAACGGCACAGGCGTCTCCGGCGATGGTGGAGCAGCAACTTCCGCCCAGTTTGGGCCGGTGAGCGCCGTAGCGGCGGCTCCCCAGGGTGTCTATGTGGGTGATGCCATCAACGGCAGAGTCCGGCTGATCTCGCCACAGGGAATCGTGACGACTGTCGCCGGCGGCGGTTCCCCGACAGATTCCAACGGCGATGGCGGACCGGCGACCTCCGCTGTCGTGACGCCACTGGGGCTGGCGCGCAGCTCCGACGATCTGCTGATTGCCGACGTGTCGAGGATTCGCCGTGTTGCCGCCAATGGAACGATTTCTACGGTTGCCGGAGGTGGCCAGGACGCGGGCGAAGGCGTGGCGGCGTTGAGCGCGCTGCTATCCCCGGCGGACGTTGCCGTACATCCCAGCGGAAGTATGTACATCGGCGAAGCCAGCCGCCACCGGATTCGGCGGGTGGTGGAAGGGACCATCAACACCATTGCGGGAAACGGAACATCCGGCTTCTCCGGCGATGGCGGGTCCGCAACGGCCGCTCAGCTAAACGATCCCAATGGGATCGCCTTCGATTCGGCAGGTAGCCTATACATCGCCGACACCGGAAACAATCGCATCCGCCGAGTCTCTGCAGAGGGTGTGATCTCCACCGTTGCCGGAAGTGGGCCTGCCGGATTTGCCGGGGACGGCGGACCGGCCCTCTCTGCCCGGTTGGATCATCCGCGAGGCGTAGCCCTGGACGGAGCCGGAAATCTCTTTATCGCAGACACGGGAAACAGCCGGATTCGGATCGTTTCTCCCGCAGGCACAATTTCGACGATTGCCGGAAGCAACTTGCGGGGATACGCGGGCGATGGCGGGATTGCCACTGCTGGTTCATTCAACCTGCCCTCGCGATTGGCCATCGATTCCATCGGCCGCGCCGTCATTGCCGACACGGCCAACAATGCGGTGCGGCTGCTGGTGCCGGCGAATGCGCAGTGTACCTTTACGGTGACGCCTCCCAGTATTGCTGTCGATGCCAGCGCCGCTAGCGCATCGCTGAGCATTCAGACTACCGCCACATGTGGGTGGAGCATCGCGAATCTTCCTTCCTGGGCCTCGGCTTCTCCGGCTACCGGTACGGGCCCCGCTACAGTGACTCTGAACATTTCCGCCAATGCGGGATCTGCCCGTTCGGCAATCCTGACGGCGGCGGGAATTCCCGTTTCTCTCGCTCAGCAGGGTGCCGCTGGCGGCTGTACTTACGCGCTCAACCCTGTCGGGCAGTCGTTTACCAACACCGGCGGTACCGGAACCATCACTGTGACCGCCGGGGATGGCTGTGCCTGGAGCGTGAGCAATTCCCTACCCTGGCTGACGATTTCCAGCGGTAGCTCCGGCACCGGAGCCGGCAGCGTCGCCTACCGGGTGACTTCCAATCCCGGGGCGCCGCCTCGATCGGGAACGATCTCCATCGCCGGCCAGCCGTTTGCGGTCGAACAGTTGGGAGCTCTCCCCGCCGACATGACGGCCATCGGATCGATGGCTCAAGTGGCGGCGGGCGGAGGATGGAAGACGACATTCACCTTCGTCAACAACGGAACGGCGCCCGCCTTGATCCGGCTGAATCTGACAGGAGACTCCGGAGCCGCTTTGAATCTTCCCCTGCGATTCCCGCAGACCGGTGGCGGACCTGTTCTGGCATCAACACTGGAACGGACGATCCATGCGGGCGCGTCTTTGATCATCGAGAGCGACGGGCCGGAGAGCGAGCAAACGCAGCAGGGTTGGGCCCGGCTTCTGTCGAACGGAACAGTCAGCGGTTTTGCGGTGTTCCGGCAGCGAGCGGGAGCGAATGCATATGAAGCGGTTGTTCCGCTGGAAACGCGGTCGGCAAGCGGCTACGTCCTGGCGTTCGACAACACGGGGAATCTCGCGACGGGAGTCGCCATTGCCAATCTGGCATCGCAGCAGGGAACGACAACCGTAGTGATCCGCAATGACGAAGGCGCGCCGCTGCAAATTACGAATCTAGGGCTGAATGCAAGCGCGCATAACGCTTTCGTGCTGAGCGAGCAGTACCCGGTGACCGCCCAGAAACGGGGAACGATCGAGTTTCAGCCGGGTGAGGATCGTCCGATCACCGTCCTGGGCTTGCGGTTCGACCAGGCTGCCTTCACGACGATTCCCGTGATGGTGAAGTAGCCGGAGGTAAAGCGCGCCGTTCTACTTGAGAACGGCGCGCACCCGCAACCGAACATAGTCGGCAGTCCAGTTTCCTTCGGAATCGCAAAGGGCCGGACGCAGCAAATCGACGATGCCGGAGCGTTCGGCGTCCGTCAGATGGAACCGTTGACCGAAGGTGACCAGCCAGGATTCCATTCCCGTAGGCAGCGGAGTCGGACGCGGCACCAGCGCGATGTGCTCGACGGCAAAGCCGTAGCGTTCCAGCAGCGAAGAATATTCCTGCGGTGTCGGGAAGTACCAGTTCCAGACATCCTCCAACCGGCGTCCGTGACGCATCAAAACGGCTCGGACGGCAGTCGCGATGGCGGCGATGTTGGTATGGCCGCCGAACTCCGCGACAAACCGGCCTCCCGGTTTCAGGGCCTTCGCAATGCCGCGGACTGCTCCTTCGGCGTCGGTGACCCAATGCAGCGCAGCGTTGGAAAAGACAGCGTCAAATTCCCGGTCAAAAAGAAGGTTCTCAGCACCGGCCACTTGCGCGGGAACTCCGTTCTTTTGGGCCGCCGCTACCATGTCGGCGGAGTAGTCGACACCCAGAACATCGGCTCCGCGTTCGGCAATTTTGACGGTCAACACTCCATCTCCGCAGCCGACGTCAAGGATGCGCTCGCCCGGCTTGGGATCCAGCCAGTCCAGCAGAAACTCGCCGAGTTCCGGCACGAACCGCGCATGCTGCGCGTAGTTGACGGGAGTCATGAGCGGTTGGCTGTTTCCAGGGAAAGGGCCGCGCGAACCTTGGCTGCCACTTCGTTCGGCGTGGTAATTCGCACGACATCGAAACCGGCAGCCGTACCCGCCGCGATGCCCGCTTCGGAATCCTCAATCACCAGCGCGCGCGTGACGCCAAGCAGTTCCGCGGCCCGAAGGTACGGATCGGGAGCGGGCTTCAGTCGAGCAACATCTCCGCCATAAACTTGCGCCGCGAAGCGGTCGCGAATGCCCAATCGCTCCAGGATCGGGGCGACTTCGCTTTGGCCGCTGGAGGTAACCAGGCCCAACGGGTAATCGCGGAGCTCATCCAGCAGGCGAAGCGTGTCGGACGGCATCGGCGGATTCACCAGCATGCGCTCCCGGAACAAAGATTTCTTATTGGGATACTGCGCGTAGAGAGTGTCGAACTCGACCGGAGGTTCGGCGAGCGGCGCCAGGGTTGCGATCATTGCGCGATCCGAAACTCCGATGCAATTGGTGGCGTAGTAGTCCCATTCCAGGGTGATCCCGAAACGGCGAAGAATCTCGCCCCAGCAGTCGAAGTGGACCGGCTCGGAATCGACCAGGACCCCATCAAAATCGAAGAGTATCGCTTGATACTGCGAATCGGGCGAACTCACTGGGCAAACCTGAGCGACTGAATCATTTGCTGAAAGACCGGCTGAGCCTGCTGCGCTTGAGCCTCCGGCGCGACAAAGACAGCGAAGAACGTTCGATCCGGAAGATCGACCGTCAGCAGATAGTCCATTTCCTTTCCGCCTTGCGGCGAAGTGGACTGCATCGTGGTGAGAATCCCCTGCCGTCCACTCACCTGGATGTTTCTGCTCTCGCCTACTTTCATGTTCGCGTCGTTTTTCTGAAAGCCCTGGACGATCGCGCGCGTGGAACTGCGCAAGTCTCCCTGCTTCTTGGCGCCATTTACAACGACCCCCGCGCTCACCGAACCGTTATCCGGATTTACGCCGTTCTGCGGGCCAATCGTGACGGCATCGGCGCCCTGGCCGCCGAAGACTTGCCACTGTCCAGGAAAGTCCATCTGGAACACCTGGCCGGTGTACCGCTTAAATCCGTTGGCACCCTGGCCCACCTGTCCTGTCGGCCCATCGCCGCCCGTTCGTGCAGGAGCGCCCTTGGAGCTTGTCTTCTTGGGCGGCGCTTTCAGCGTGCCTACGACTGCCTTTGCCCGCTGAAACTCCTGGGGCCGGGCCGCATTGTATGTTGCCCGCGGAAGAAGCTGAATTTCTTCTTCGACAGACTTCACGCGATTACCGGGATTCGGGTGATCCGAAAAGAACTGCGGCGCCCGGGAACCTCCATCTCCCTCGAGCTTCTCGAAGAAACGGGCCATCTCAATCGGGTTATAGCCGGCTTCGTTCATCATTCGAGTACCTAGAAGATCCGCTTGCGTCTCGGCATCGCGGGTGTTCTTCAACAGAACGCTCTGAGCGCTGAGCCCGATTCCCGCCTGCGCCAAACTACCCAGGGCGCCACCGCCCAGAAAAATTCCTGCCAGGGCGCCACCAATTCCGGCAATTGTCTGGGTCTTTTGGGCACGCACCATACCCGCCATGCCGTGGCGGAGTGCAACATGGGCCATCTCATGACCGAGAACTCCAGCGATCTGATCCTCATTGTCGGCGGCCTTGATCAGTCCGGTGTGAATGAACATTGCTCCGCCGGGATACGCAAATGCGTTGATGGAATCGTCGTATATCGGCTTGATCGTATAGGGATAGCCGTCCGCCGCGGGCTGCGTGCCCAGTCTTTTTACAATCCGGTCTACAAATGCCTGAAGCTCCGGGTTGTTGATGACGGGATACTGTTGCTCCGCTTCGGACGCTACCTTCCGGCCGATCTCAATGTCCTTCGCTTTCGGAATATTCTCCACACTGGAAGCAGGTTTCAGCTCCTTTAACTTCTGAGCGAGCAGCGCGGACGCGGCGGCAACAATGATCAGAATCAGACCGGCCGTACGAAGTCGGAGTCTCACCTGGAAAATCCTCCAAGATATAATTCTAAGATGTTAAAGCCCACCGAGAAGATTTGGCGCAACGGCGAGTTCATTCGCTGGCAGGATGCGACAATTCACGTACTTTCCCACGTCGTGAGCTACGGCTCCTCGGTATTCGAGGGCATCCGCTGCTACCAAACCAAATCGGGACCGGCGATCTTCCGTTTGCCCGAACACATGCGTCGAATGGTCGATTCGGCGCGCATTTACCGGATGGAAGTCGCCTATAGCGCCCAACAGCTCTCGGAAGCCGCCGTTGAATTAGTTAGAGCCAATGGTTTGAATTCGTGTTACATCCGGCCTATCGCTCTGCGCGGATACGGCGATATGGGCGTGTTCGGCGGCAAGAATCCAGTGGACGTTTACCTTGCGTGCTGGGAGTGGGGCAAGTATTTGGGGGAAGAAGCCCTGGCGCAGGGCGTGGATGTCTGCGTTTCCTCCTGGAATCGCATCGCTCCCAATACGCTGCCGGCGCTTTCGAAGGCAGGCGCCAATTACATGAATTCGCAGCTGATCAAGATGGAAGCCCTGGCCAACGGATACTCCGAAGGAATCGCGCTGGATTCCAACGGATATGTCAGCGAAGGCTCCGGCGAGAACATTTTCGTGGTTCGAGACGGCAAGATCATCACCCCGCCGCTGGGCGCCAGCGTGCTGCCGGGAATTACTCGCGATACCGTCCTGAAACTCGCCCAGGATCTGAACATTCCGGCGATCGAAGGGATTGTCCCGCGAGAGCTTCTGTACATCGCCGACGAAGTATTTTTCTCCGGCACAGCGGCCGAAATCACGCCGATTCGCTCCATCGACCGTTACACCATCGGCAAGGGCCGGCGCGGACCGGTCGCCGAGGCGTTGCAGAAGGAATTCTTCGCCATTGTCGAGGGGCGTTCCGACGATCGTTACGGCTGGCTGACTCCGGTACCGGCGGCGCAGCTGGTTTAGAAACCTTATCGATACCGCGGGGAGGAAGGGACTGGAAGGATCCAGCAAAGGCGCGACTCCGAACGGCCACCTCCCCCGAGATTTTCCGGTCTTCACCGCGCCTTGTGCTGAGGATCAGTGCTACTCTACCAACCCGCGTCATCTCGTCAAAGCAATTTCTCACGATGAAACTCCGCATTTCAACAACAAAGAATTCGTTTACTTTGATCGATTTGCGGATTTTCGATGTGGGTTGAATGTGTGAATGTTGTGGATAAAACAGAGAAACTATGAAATGTTCAGGCGTTAACGTCTTTACCGGCGAGGCGGTGGAAGTCACGGCGGAGACGGCCATCACCGCGATGGAACCGGTGCTGAATCCTCCTAACAATCTGCCGCTGCTGGCGCCGGGATTTATCGATCTCCAAGTGAATGGATTCGCGGGCGTGGACTACTGCGCGCCGGGGGCTTCGATCGAAGAGATCGGCCGCTCGGTTCGTGTTCAATTTTCCACCGGTGTAACGCGGCTGTTCCCCACCGTGATCACCGGAACGCAGGAAGTGATGGAAGGGGCGCTGCGGCGGCTGGCGGAGGCTCGGGAGACTCTGCCGGAAGGCGAGGCGATGGACGGGTTCCATGTAGAAGGACCGCATATTTCGCCCGAAGACGGACCGCGAGGCGCGCACCCGCTCCACGCGGTGCGGGCTCCAAGTCTGCACGAGTTTCGCCGTCTGCAGGAAGCCGCACGAGGCTACATCAAGCTGGTGACAATTTCGCCGGAATGGCCGGACACCCCGGCGTTCATCGAAACCGTCGTTCGCGAAGGGGTAGTGGCTTCGATCGGGCACACCAAGGCCAACTCCCAGCAGATTGCCGATGCGGTTTCGGCGGGGGCGACCATGTCGACCCACATTGGCAATGGTGCGCATTCGGTCATGGCGCGACATCCCAACTACATCTGGGACCAGTTGGCTGAGGACCGCCTGACGGCAAGTTTTATCGTTGACGGCATTCATTTAGGGCCGGCATTTCTGAAGGCGGCGCTGCGGGCCAAGGGCTTGGAGAAAAGCGTCCTGATTACGGACGCCGTGATGCCGGCTCTTTGCCCTCCCGGCGATTACCGGCTGGGCGAGGTGGAGGTGACGCTGCATCCTCCGGGCGATCGGGTGACGCTTCGCGGCGGTACGCGGCTGGCAGGCTCGGCGCTGCGGATGGATCATGGCGTCCGGAATCTGGTCCGGCTGGCCGGTTTGGATCTACCCGACGCGATTGTGATGGCAACGTCAAATCCGGCGAGAGCCGGCCGGGTGGGAGGGCGGCGGCGCGGACTTGCCACCGGTGAGAAGGCGGACCTGATCCAGTTCCGTTACGACGCGACGGAGAGAGAGATTGAGATTCTTCGAGTCTGGGTGGGAGGCACCAAGGTGTTCGATTCGGCCAAAGCGGCGTAGCATTTCATGGATCCGGATGTCCTGTTTCAGATTGCTACGGCCGCTTGCGTACCGCCGTGGCTGCTCCTGATCGCGGCGCCGCGATGGAGATTTACCCAGCGGATGGCCGGCTTGGCGATGCCGCTTCTATTCTCTCTCGCTTACCTCGGAGTATTCCTGCACGAGTTTCACCGGTCCAGCGCATCCGGAATCACGCTGGATTCGGTGATGCTGCTGTTCTCCAGTCCGTGGGTGGCCTTGGGCGGTTGGATCCACTATCTCGCCTTTGACCTGTTCATCGGAGCCTGGGAGGCGCGCGATGCCCGGCGGCTGGCTGTCCCTCATTTGCAGGTGGTTCCCTTTCTTCTGCTCACGCTGATGTTCGGACCGGCCGGGCTCGCCTGCTACTTAATTTTCCGTTTGGCAAAGAAAAGCGAGGCGGAACTCTGATCGAGGACTTCATCCGGACAATTCGCGAAGGCAGCGGGCCGGTCTTTTGGGCGGCGGTTTTGCATCTTGCGTGGCTCCCGGTGCTGCTCGTTCTGACTCTTGTCGACGATCGCATAATCCTGGGCTTGAACCCATGGATCAAACCCATGAAGTTCGTTCTTTCCACCGTGATCTTTCTGTCCACCGCCGGATTCCTGATTCATGAACTCGGCCATCCCCCAGGCAGCTCGCTGATCGGTTGGGTAATTGCCATCTCGATGGTTGTCGAGAACACGCTGATCCACCTGCAGTCCTTCCGGGGCGTTCGCTCTCACTTCAACTCGGATTCGCCGTGGGACGCGGCGATCTTTCTACTGATGGGTATTTTCATCGTGGCGAGCAGCGGTGCGATGTTGGCGCTGCTGATTGCATCGTTCCGCGCGCCGGCGGCACTGACGACCGGCTACCTGTGGGGCATCCGACTGGGGATTGCGGTTTTTCTGGCAGGCAGCATTCAAGCCGGGTTGATGCTGCGCGTTTCGGCGCACACCATGGGAGCGCCTGACGGCGGGCCGGGTCTGCCCTTCCTCAACTGGTCGACGAACTATGGAGATCTGCGCATCGGTCACTTCTTCGGCCTGCATGCGATCCAGATTCTCCCGTTACTCGGGTGGCTGGCCGATCGATGGGCAATCCCCAATCCAGCGCTGGTTGTTGCCGTAGCGTCGATTTTTTACGCGGGACTTGTGGTGCTGTTCACTCTCCAGGCGCTTTCCGGAAAACCGCTCTTCTTCTAGGTTCAGCGCAACACCTGCCGCATCTGACGTGTCATCCCTGCAGAGGAGGAAATGAAAAGCTGGAAAACCATAGTTCGAATCGGCTGGCTTCCCGTCCTGGCCGCTGCGGGTTACGTCGGTTGGACGATGTACTCACGCCAAGCCGAGACTAAGCGCCAGCAGCAGGAAGCGGATGCGAAAGAAGCCACGGAGCTTCGAAAAACGATTCGAGACGCGGGTGGGACGGAACTGAAGATTCTGGGATTTTATTCCTCGCCCTCTGTGACCGAACCCGGGCAGAAGGCGCTGCTTTGTTACAGCGTGGCCAATGCTGAAAGCGTGAGAATCGAACCGGCTGGGCCTGCCATTACTCCCTCGCTCAGCCGGTGCGTCGAGGTGTCTCCATCAAAGACGACAACCTACCGCTTGATTGCGGAGTCGGGGCGGGACCGCAAAGTTGACGCGGAAGCGAGCGTTACCGTTCGCTAGCAGCCGGTCTGATTTAGCAAGAACCAAACCAAGATCAAGCTCGTCGGGACTCCCAACAACCACGCGATTCCATATTTCATGGATCACCTCCGTTTTGCCTGTTGCAAACGTAGGTCCAAACCTTCCTAGAAAAAATCTTTCAGTTTCAATCAACACTTTCGACGCCGGATCCGTTTCATCGTGCGTAGGATGTTCGATGCGGCACTCATGAGCGGACTGGCCAGCGCAATAGACATCTCCTTTGACGAAGTTGTCAGCCGTCGCGACTCGCAGGTGCTTCGAACGGCCTACCGCATTCTCGGAAATTGGGCGGATGCCGAGGATGTGGCCCAGGAAGTATTTGTCCGGTTGCATCGCCATGGCTTGAGCTTTGCCAATGAAGCCGCTCTGGGTTCCTGGCTGTATCGGGTGACAGTCAATCTTTGTCTGGACCACCGGCGAGCCTCGAAACCGTCGGTGGAATTGCCGGAACTTCGGTTTCTGGGCGCCTCTGCGGAGGCAGAAGCAATCCGGGGCCAGGAGAAGCAAAAACTCGTGAGGGCTCTGGCCCAACTGCCTGTCAAAGAGAGAGCCGCGGTGGTGTTGCGAGAGATCGAAGGCCTTTCGACGGACGAAGTCGCGGCGGCGCTCGGGTCGTCGGAAGGAACGGTTCGCAGTCAGGTGTCCAAGGCGATGGCGCGCCTTCGGGAAATTCTCAGCAGGGAGGAGCCATGAACGAAGATCAAATCCGGGAGCTATTCCGGGAGATGCGGGAGGAGCCGGTTCCCGCCGATTCGCAAGCTCGGGTCCGGATGGAAGCGGCTCGAAGGATTGCCGAAGGCCGGAGAGTGTGGTCCTGGTGGCGCTGGGGTGCAGTCGCTGCTGCGGTAGCCTGCGCCGTTCTGGTGGTCGTGATGGTCAAGCAGCGGCCGCAAGTACCGCCGACGCCTCCGGTCGCTTCCGTCAAGCCAGTGCCAGTAGCTCCGCCGCCCGTAATTGCTGCAGCGGAGGAGCCTCGCACCCGGGCACGGAAGGCGCGTCCGGAAGTGATGGCGCGCACGGAGCGTCAGGCTGTTCGTCCGCAAGTAGCGGATTCGAATGTGTCGAATGTGGTGATTCGGATTGAGACTCCGGATCCAAATGTCGTGATTTTGCTGATTGGAGATGAATAAGATGCGCTTTCCAAGATTTGTGGCGATAACGGTCGTGGCGGCAAGCCTGTTGACGGGTCAGGAGAAGGCGGATCCGGTGAAGCTGCCGAATCCGGAGGCGGCGATCATTCCCGTCAAGACGCTGACCGGCGACGCGTTCAATCGGCTCGCCAAAATGCTGAGGGTCTTCAATGTTCGCTACGAAGCCGACGAGCAGCTCCGGACGATTGTCGTGTACGCGCCGAAGGACGTTGTCGATCAGATGCGGAAGGTAGTTGAGCAGCTGGACCGTCCCGGAAGCGAAGCCGCCATCGGACGCAACATCGACATGACCCTGGCTTTTCTTCTTTGCTCGACGAAAGCCAACAGCGCTCCTTCTCAAATTCCCGCAGATCTGGAACCGGTGGCTAAGCAACTTCGGGTTGCAACTCCTTACAAGAGCGTTTCCGTGTTGGATGTCGTGCCGCTGCGGCTGCAGGAGGGGAAAGATGCCGAACAGAATTCGCAGATCGCTGGTTTGTCGGAAAATGTTCAAGGTCAATCTGCGACGGCGCAGTTGAGGATTCGACCGCAGGCGATCATTCGCAAAGAGGCGGACCGCTATGTCCGATTTGATTTCATCAGAGTGAACTTTCGAGTCCCTTATGTAGTCAGCTCGTTCAAGGGAGGGGAGAATGCCAACGCTCTGATCAGCACTCAATACCAGTTTCGGGATCTGGCCTTACACACATCCGGCGATTTCAAGGAAGGACAAAAGACCGTCCTGGGCAAGATCTCCGGCGTGAACGAGGATAGCGCCCTGTTCGTCGTAGTCTCGGTCAAGATTCTCGACTAGCGCGGTGAAATCTTCGGCCACGCGAGCTCGATTCCCTGAGCAACGAGGCGGCCCTGAAACAGCTTCCGGGCCACCTCGTGGTTTCGAATCGCCCGAGGTGTCTGGTTGGTTTCCAGCGCGTAGGCTGCGAGCGCGCCTGCCGATTCCCCGATATTCCATTCCACCGGATGCAGCCGGTAGCACCCGTTGGTAATGTGCGTCACGCCGATGTTCTTGCAGGCAGCCAACAAGTTCTCGACACGCCGGGGAATTAGAGATCCCATAGGAATCTGGAATGGCAGCGAGCTGACATCGATGTAGTTGTCTCCTCCCGATGATGGGTGAAGATCGATGCGATAGCTGCCCAGGCCCACCGAGTCGGGAAACTCCTCTGCCGTTGTGATCGGCGCGCGAGCTTTTGTCGCAACGTGCTGCTCCAGCACCGTGAACTCGGCCTTGATCCGGCGCGATTCTCGAATGTACGGATATTTTGCCAGCCCATCCGCAGTGCCGGTCTGGTCCGGTCGAATGCGGAGGCCCTTCCACTTCTGCTCCGTTTGCATCCAATAGAGCAGAGACAGCGAAAGATTCCGGCCTCGCTTCAGATGCCCCGCGGCCTCGTCGTCGCTGACTCCGTGAAGATTCCCCAGCCAGTAGTCGTTCTGCGGCCAGTTGATCAGCGAAATGTCCGCTCCGGCATTGGCTTCGTAGAATGCCTTCGACCGAATCCTCCGATAGAGCCAAAGATTCATCGGGCCTGGTTTGGCTAGCGCTTCCGTCGGATCGAACTTCACATTTCTGACGTCGAGCGTGTGGGGATGCGACATTTCCCACGACAGCAGCTTGCCGGGCCAGTTCTT
This sequence comes from uncultured Solibacteraceae bacterium, assembly GCA_964515165.1. Lineage (GTDB taxonomy): Bacteria > Acidobacteriota > Terriglobia > Bryobacterales > Bryobacteraceae > JAPKYZ01. The sequence continues at coordinate 68,598 of CAZETQ010000004.1, forward strand.
CGGCTTCAGATTCGGAACGTAGTCACGCCAGAATTCGTACTCTTCCGGCTTGTCGATGGTGTGGTCTTCGCCATGGTGATAACTGACCGCAAAACACACCGTAAATGCCTGGATGTTGGCGGGCTGCGCCGCCTCTGGCGCCGAGGGCTCGCCGGTATCCTTACGGGATTCGAACCCGGTCACGAATTCCGTCTTTGTGAGAGGCAGCAGGTCGCCCTGTTCAGTGGCATCCAGAAAATAGGACGCGGCGATGCCGCGCGAGACTCCCGTTTCCAGGTCCTTGACCTGGACGCCGCGAACCCGATCGCCGTCCACGTCCGCGGAAATCGGGCGATGCTTCAACAGCAGAGTGAGCTTTCCGAGAGACAGCCAGGGCGATAGCAGCGCTTCCAACACAGCCAGAGACACCGGCGGCTCGTGAGTCAAAGCGGAAACGGAGCCGCCGCCGGGATTAAAAACGCTCCGCTGGCGAATGTCCGCCCGGAGCGGAAAGTTACGGCGGTAGTAGTCGCGCACCGCATTGCGATACTCGCGATAGAGCCGAGTGCCGCCGAAAGATTCAATCCAGGGATGCTCGTCGGGAGGCACCGCCTGAGAAGTCAGCTGGCCGCCGATCCAGTCCGTTTCTTCGGTCAGAATGACACTCCGGCCGTTCCGAAGCGCCGCCAGCGCGGCGGCGCAGCCACCGACTCCGGCGCCCAGGATGGCGATGTCCGCACGAAGCTCGCGAGCGGCATACAGCGCCCGTGGGAAAACCATCGCCACAGCGGCAAATTGACGTCGCGATACCTTCACATCGCTAAGCTATCATTCTCGATAAGTGAGTCTGATCACGGTTTCAGGCGAGCCGTGGAGCCGGCACGAGGAAGTGGCCCGGCTCGCCGCGCAACGGCTGCACTTTGAGCTAGTCACCGATGCCCGCCTGAATGCTCGGATCGCCGAAGAGTTCGGCGACGTTTCCCTGCCCCCGGACGCTAAGATTCACGTCGCCACCTCGATGCTGGCCCGCCTGGCCACGGAGCATCATTTGCTGATTTGCGCCGAAGGCGCCGAACGGCTGTTTCCTTCCTTCCGGGACGTTCTTCGCGTGAAGGTTTCCGCTCCGGAAATGGTTCGCGTCGGCGCTCTGATGCTGGACCGGGGTCTGGAACGCCCGGCCGCGCTGAAACGCCTGCGTGCGATGGACGCCTCACAGAAGGGATTCCGCGGCGCGTGGTTCGACCTGATTGTAGGCGGAGGCCACCTGACTCCGGAACAAATGGCTGACATTGTAGTTCATGCGGCGAAGGTGACGGGCGCCGGAGAGGGAGCGCTGCTGGCGTTCGGCAACGAAGCACAGCTTCAATTTCAGGCACGACTGGCGCTGGCCGAGCATGGAATCGCGCCCCCGGAGGCATTAGCGCGGCGGAAGCGGGAGTTTTCGCACCCTAGCGAGGAAATTTTCGCGAATCTTCTGGATTTTTACCGGATTGCCTGGGAATACGAGCCGCGAAGCTTCCCCATCGAATGGGACAGCTCTGGCAGGATGAAAGAAGCATTCACGCCGGATTTTTACCTGCCGGAATTCGACATGTACATCGAACTCACGACAATGAAGCAATCGCTGGTGACCAAAAAGAATCGGAAAGTGCGGCGATTGAGAGATCTGCATCCCCACATTAATATTCAGGTCTTTTATCAGAAAGACTTTGAAAATTTGATCTTTAAATACGGTCTACCCAGCGCCCGGGCGACTGCTTAGAACGCATGCAGCCGGATATCGAGCGAATCCTGTACACCGAAGAGCAGATCCACGAACGGATCCGGATCCTGGGCCGCGAAATTTCAGAAAAGTTTCACGGCCGCCAACTGAAACTAATCGCCGTTCTGAAAGGCAGTGTGTTCTTTCTGACCGCCTTGGCGCGGGCCATTGAGATTCCGGTCAAGATCGATTTTCTCTCTATTTCGAGCTTTGCCGGTCAAAATCCGGGCCTTGTCAGGATCGCCAAGGATCTGGACGACCCCATCGAAGGAGAGGACATCCTGCTGGTGGAAGATATCGTCGATACGGGGCTGACGTCGCGGTATCTGCTGCGCACGCTGGCGGCGCGGGGAGCCAACTCGCTGGCGGTGTGCGCGATGCTGGATCGCACATCCCGGCGGCTGGTGCAGGTGCCGGTGGATTTCCGGTGTTTTGAGATCGACGATGCCTTTGTCGTCGGATTTGGACTAGACCATCGGCAGTTATTCCGAAACTTGGGGTATTTGGCGGTGATTAAGAGGGATTAGGCCGTTTTTTCTTGCTGTCCGCGGGCGAATCGCAAATAATGAAATAGAGTTATTTTTTGGAGACGCCATATGAACCGCACGGTGCTGTTTGCATCGGGCAGTTCCGATCGCGCGCAAGTATTGGCGTCCATGTTGACGCCCCTCGATCTGGAATTGCGCACTGCCGGAAGATTGCCTGAAGTTTCGGCAGCCCTTCTGGAATTTCCGGTAGGAGTTGTTGTAACGGAAGCGGAGCTTGCGGATGCGGATTGGCATTCCGTTCTCCAAGCCGTTCGAGAGCGAAGCGCCGCCATTCAAACGCTGGTCACCTGCTGCCAGCCGGACGGTCATTTCTGGACGGACGTTCTGGAAGCCGGCGCCTACGACGTGATCACGCAGCCACTGTATGCCGGAGAGGTGCAACGGCTGGTTCTGAGCGCGTGGCTGAAATTCGAAGTGTCCCAGCCGCGGGCGATGAAAATGCCAGCGTTTATCGCGCGGTCCCTGTCCGCCCGGGCAGCCGGTTAGCTGGAAAATTAAAACATTTCAATTTAGTGCATCGGCACGTTAATCAAGATAGAATCAATCCCGTTTCCCTGGGAGGTCTTGATGCGTTTCGTGCTTGCTTTGTTCCTGGTTCCGGCAGGAGCTATTGCCCAGCAGACATCCGCCAATTTGACTGGCGCCGTTTCCGATGCGACCGGCGCTGTAGTCGCCGATGTGGAAGTTCGAGCGACAAATAAAGCGACAAACCTGACGCGCGAA